>NZ_JBITMT010000010.1:0-268679 GCF_044466505.1 Streptosporangium sp. NPDC049376
ACGCATGCAATATCGGCCCGATCTGATCGACGGCTTCTTCGCCGAGACCGGCCTGACCCTCGAACTGACCTAACCCCGGGAATTCATCCTCAGTATCTACTCGCAGTCCGGTAGCTTCTGTCCTCCTCGCTGTCCAAAAGTCCCGGCCGTGCCCACCGCCTCAAGAGCGCCTACGGCGTCGCTACGCGATCGGCTCCGCTGCCCCTTGCCCCGGCCAGACCCGGCCTCGGGGATCGGCAGCTACGAGGAGGAAGGGAAGCAGGCCGGGGGCCAGCCCAGTCGACTCGGCACTGCGCCAGGCCACACGTGTGATCACCGTGCATCGAGTTGCAGTTTTGGTTGCAGTTCGCCGCCATCCCGCCCCGTTCTGGATGGACCGCCGAGCCATCGCAATCCAGGTTGAACGGATCTGGACGCTTGAGATCCGAGCTGCTAATGCGGTATGGCGCAGATTTGGATGCCGCCGTAGCGATGCGGGTCTCCCGATCGCCTGACTGTGGCTGGCCGCCGTAGGGTGTTGGGGGCGATCGAAGGTCCAGGGCTTCGTTCCTCAGCCCCGGCCCACCGGGTAACGTGGCTGGTCAGGGTTCATCCTGACACCATGGTGGCGATACCTAAGTGTGCCAAGCCCAGTAGAGGAGCCGGATTCCAAGATCCGGAGTATGCGCGGAACGATCAGTCTCGGAGAGGGTGTGGCAGCACCTGAAGCGCCAGGTCAGAGCGTCACGAAGGGCAAGAAGCGCCTTCCATTTTTAATCCGTGGTTTTTGGTATCAAGTTCTAGGCGCCTTGCCAGCGAACCCCCCGGAAGGATTACTTTCCGGAGGATTCGCTAACGGCTTGGCACAAGCAGGAGATCTTGAAGTGCGGATTTTGTATCCTATAGCTTTTGCGTTACAACAGCTTGAGGGCGTGAAGCACCCCTAGGAGCAGTGCCACTGTTCCAGCAAACGCACCACCGCCAGCAATGAAGCACCGGGAGACACTTCCCTCGTCGATGGCGACGAGGATGCCTGTTGTCTCGCCAACGATGACTCCAATGAGCATGGCGACAAAGATCAACAGCATTCTGCGGGAGGTTTCGCTCACGGTTTCCCCTTATCGGCTCTGCCTACCCAGGAGTCCTTGATCGACGTCGATCAGGACATAGCTCCGCCTGGGTAGTATCCAAATTCGCCGCGGGGAAGTCGCGGTGGCGTGGCAACCATGGTTGACTCACGCGGCCCATCTCATGGATAAGGCCCCGATATTGTAAGCTGCCCGATGTCTGTCAGCAAAGTGTTTGGTTCGCCTGTTTATGCGAAGCTGGTCAGCTCGACGAGGAGACGGTCACGCGGGTCAGTCCTCAGCTCTGGACCATCGGACACCGGGGTTGCACTTCGGGTTGCAATACAGGGGCGTTCAGAGCCGTTCAAGATGGACCACTCACGCCCTCTGACCTGCATTGAACCGTCCGGAACGGCCTGAGGGCGATCTTTTAATCCGTAGGTTCTGGGTTCGAGTCCCAGGCGCCCTACTCTTCAACCCCTTGCCCAGCAGGGGGTTCTTCTTTTTCCCGGCCCCCGTGGAATCCGTAGGGGCGATCGCACGCCTGGGGGAGACCACGGGTGCCGGACGTCTCCCCACGATGACCTTCCGCGGCACCGGGGCGGCGGACGGTGCCGTGCGCCACGCCGTGTTCCTGCCGGCTTTCGGTCGTGGCCGTGTACCAGAAGTACAGTTCAGAGCCGATCTGGCTGATTCTCGTGGTGTCCGCTCCTGCTGCGGTCGCGGCCACAGTGGGGTTCGTGCGGGAGAGACGGGAAAGGCGACGGCGCCCCGAACGGGCAGCGGAGGATCCCGGTGAGGTTTTGCGGCGTCGCGTCGAGGCCGTCAACGCGACGTTCACCGTTGTCCGCTTCTGGCCAGGGAGCGGGACCGCTCTCCCGGGTTACCTTCGAGGCGCTCCCCGAACGGTCTCGCCAGCCTCCTCCGTGGAAGGGCACCCCCATGTCCTTGATCAAGCGCCTCGCTGTCACTGCTGCCGCCGTGGTTCTCGCTTCCCCGTTGGCGGCGATCCCGGCCGCCGCCTCCGCCAGCTCCAATTTCGTTTGCGCTCAGGGGAGGTGGGAGAGCGGGGAGCCGCTTTTCCACTTCTTGTGGCTGATCGGAGAGGACTGTACTGGGACCGCGGACCCGGCGCCCGGTCCCAACGTGATCACTGTCACCTCCTGGAACGCGACCTATAGCTGCGCGAAATTGCGCACACTTGACGGGAAGCGCGTTTTCGCCGACGCAAAGAAATGCGTCCAGGTGTAGCGGCTGCGTGACTTCATGACGGCGCCCCTGCCCAGGAGGACAGGGGCGCCGTGGCGTGCCGGGTGCCGGGCTCATCGTCAGCGGGGGCGGAAGCGCAGACCCTGGCGGTGGCCGGTCACGGTTCCGGCGTGGTGGCCCAGCCGGTAGGCGATGAGCGACACCGGTTCGGTCACGACCGCACACAGCCGGGCGTCGTCGCCTTCGGTGCTGTCCCACACCTGTCGGACGGCGATCAGCATGCCTCCGCTCTGGAGGACTCGATGCGGGCCGGGCGGACGACCGTGTAGCCCTCTCCAACAGCGTGGCGAGGGGTGTGCATGCCAACCTGGTTTCCGTACTCGGTGCAGAGCCGACCCGCGCCGAAGGGGAGTCGATCGCGAGGACTCCAGCCATCGAAAAAGAAGCACCCCGTTGGCGCTCCCGGAAATGAGTTCCGTCGGCCGGCTCCCGTCACCGGCCACAAGGACTCCCGAGTGATCATCGGGCTCTTGCCTCGCACGCCAGGATGTGTCCATGGCTGATCCGACAGACGACCTGACGGTCGAGGTCATTGAGCGCTACGCGGTCGCCGCGCCGGAGCATGAGACCGCCCGTTACCTTGATCTTCTGCATGGCAACTTCGTCGACCTGGCCGACCAGGAGCGAACCAGGTTCCTCCGCTCGTTGGGCCACGACGCTCGGCAGATCACCGACGCCGACCTTGAACGCATGCTTCGACGGGGAGAGTTCTCCGGTTGGCGGGAGCGGCTCGCCGCGGCGTGGCTCATCGGCCTCGACCGGCGTACCCGGTTCCGTGAAATCCTGGCCGACCTCCTCCTGGAAAGCGGCCTCGTCTACGCCGGTCAGGGGTACAGCTTCGCCATCACCCGATTCGGGCAACCGGAGGACGCCGGCGTTCTCACCGCCTACCTGGAGAGGTACCTGCCGCAGCGCGACTGCCATTACGACCAGGACTGGGTCCTCGGCGGCCTCCTCCACCTCGACGAGACGCTGGGCACGGACCACGCCCCGGGATTCCTCACTCCCGACGGTCTCTGGAGCGGCTCCTCGTTCTCACGCCAGGACCCGGCCGACTGCCACCGCCGGATCGCCGGACTTCTCCGTTTCGCCGACCAGGCGATGGAAGCCGCCGCCTGAGACCGCCACGGCCCGACTCGGTCAGATCCTGGCGCACTGTTGTGTCCCATGCGCTTCGCGCCGAGCGTCAAGATCGACGGGGAATCTATGTCCCTCATCCGTGATGACAGACCCAGGCCATCATGTGGACCGACGAAGCCCTGGACTACGGCATGGAACCGGGCGACCGGCGCGTCATCTCCTGTGTCCTCATGCGCAAAAGCGCCCTCGCCGGCAAGTTCGGCGACCACGGTCCCGGCCTGACCAATGCCAAGGCCGCCCGATGGCTCTGTTCCCCACCAGGGAAGGCTCGCAACAACCGCATGCTCTCTATGCTGCGGTACAGCGCAGCGATCAGAGGAAGGCCGGGGATGTCCGAGCGAAGCACCTGGACCATGCACCACTTCTCCCAGGCCAACCCGAAGGGGCCAGAGCAAGGAGATGTGCCCGCGCTCCTTCGTAGGGTCGCAGATTCCATCGAGGAACTGGGCGCTGTCGAAGTCCACGACGTGATCATGCACAACGAGATCACCGAGGACGGCGACTGGCCAAGCCTCACCGTGTACTTCGACTACCGGACCGATAGTGCCTGACCTGGAGTTCGGCTCTGATGGAATCCACCGGCCACCTCCATCCCTACCGCTGACGCCCTTGGCTCATGAAGATCGGAACATGGGCGGAACGGTCTCGACACCGCCAGGGGTCAGAGAGTGGCGCCGAGGATGGGGCGGTGAAGGTGGTGGGGGTTGATCGTGACGCCGGTGATGCGGCCGGCGAGGGCCAGGGCCGCCGGGATGGGGTTGTCGACGCTGTCCTCGGCGGTCGGATCGATGCCCAGTTCGCGGAGGTGGTGGTTGAGCCGGTCGGGGTCCGTACCCCACCTGTCGATGGGAAATCCCGGGTTGATGTCGGTGATGAGCCGGCCGTCGACGGCATAGGCGACATGGTGCCGGGCGTAGTCATGCCGATGCACCGTCACGACCTCTCCGCCGTCGCGTGACAGGGCGACCAGAGTCTCTCGTCGTGCTCCGCGCCAGCCGCAGTCCTCGACCGCGACGGTCCAGTCCCCGATTCGCCTCACGGTGACGATCTGTGGTCCCTCTGGACAGGAGTGGTCCCCGTCTTCGATCAGCCGGATGTCCTCGTCCGCGGCGCCGAGTCGGCGCAGCACCTCGTGTTCGTCGAGCCCACGGACGAAGACGATCGTGTAGACGTCCCCGAGCCGGCTGTTCCCCTCCCACGCGTAGTCCTCCGGCGACGGGCCGGGGGTTCTCGCGGTGGCGTGGACCATCTCGAACGTTCTCGCCTGCTCGACAACCTCGGGATGGGCGGTGAGGAAGGCGTCGATGACCTCCTGTGCGACCCGGCCACGCCAGCTGACGGTGTAACCCTTCGCCTTCGCCCATGTGCGCATGCGGAGGGAGGTCTCGCGGGAGAGCCCCACACGGTGGGTGACGCGGAGGGGCGTGAGGTCGGCATCGGACATGATCAGAAACTACCGACGGGGTTGATGTCCTGCCTCGCCGTCCAGGCATCGTGCTTCTCGCTGCGGGCCATGGTGACGAAGCGCGCTCTGGCGGAAAACGTGAGTTGACGAGGTCTTCGGCCGCGACACCCCATTCCAAGATCCGGAACATACACGGAGCTTTTCGTCTCGCTTCACAAAGTTGAGGCGAGATGATCCTTTGACGAGTTGACCTGCGCGAAGAGGGCGGCAGCGCGGGACGCGCCAGGCCTTCGGCTGCGTGTTCACCCGCTCGCCGGGGTCACGAAGCCTGGCGTGGGTGGAGTTGGAGCCCTTCTGCGAGACGGGCCTGTTCCCGTCCTTGTACGGCACGCGGACGTGCTCACCGGCACCGAGGCGGCCCTTGTCGGCGAGCGTGATCAGACCGGTGGTCTTCAGGTGGTGCGGGGTGTGGACGACCACGCCGCACGGAAGGCACTGTGGACGGCCCCGCCCAGGGCCGAGTGGGCGGCGTGCCCCGCGCTGGTGGCCGAGGCGCGCCTGTCAGGCTCAGGGAATGTAGACGGCGTAGTAATAGCCGTCCTGCCACTGGTACGGCCGGTCCTCGTAGTGGCAGGCGCGTGCCCCGTTGATTCCGCCGTTCTCGGCTTCTTTCTGCAGGCGTGCCTTGCAGATCTCCAAGGTGGCGAAGGGGCCTCTCTCGTACCAGTCCGGCGGCAGCGTCGGGGCGACGGCGGGTTCGGCACCGGACGGGGTGGCGGGTGCGGCGCTGGCCACGGTGGCGGATGTGACGCCCGCCAGGGCGGCGGTGCCCAGTGCCGCCGCGAGCAGAGCTGCGGCTGGTAATCGGCGGATCTTCACGGGGACTCTCCTCGGTCGGGTGGGTGGGAGAACACCTCAAGGTGATCATCGATCGGCGTCGGCGGGGAGCTTGCATTTCTTCATATTTCGGCTGCATGGTCCCGCTTCGGCGCCCGCTGGATCGGACCCGAATCAGCTGCTCGCCTGGCCGGTTGTCACGCCTCTGCGGCTTTCAGTGCCTGCTCGGCTGTCCGGTCTTTGAGCGGGGTCGGAGCCGGTCTCCGATGAGTGCGAGAACCTGCGGCCGTAGCTCCTGGAAACCGCCCCTGGCGACGCCCGCCGAGGTTGGCCATGGGGGGAAGCGAGCGAGCGTCCATAGTGGGACACACATCCGATCCTCCCCGGGCGAGGCGTTCAGGCTTCCCGCGCCGGGCTGCGGGGACGACCTCGGGCGGGGGCCGAAGCGTGGACGACTCCGGTCCTCACCCATCCGTGCGTCATGAAGGAGGCATCGGTGGTCACGAGGTGAACCAGCGGGGCCGACTGTTGTCCGGTCAGTTGTGGGAGCCGGATTCCGCGGCGGTCTTGAGATCGTTGAGCCAGGCTTCCAGGCCCATGTCCGAGGTGGGGTCGGCTTGGGGGCCGGTGTGGCTTTCCTCGGTGCGGACGAGGACGCCGCCGGGGACCTTGACGAAATTCCAGACGTGGATGCCGTCGATGTGGAAACCGGCGCCGTCGGCGGGTCCGGTCCAGCGGATGCATCTGCCGTACTGGAGTTGCCGGACGGTGGAGGTGATGACCACCGTGGAGGGCGGGGACGGGGGGTTGGGGGGCAGGTGAACGGTCGCCCGGAACCGTGAGCGCTCGCGCAGTGGACCCGGGTCGAGACGCTTTATGGTCATGGGCGCGACGGGCTTCTGCCAGGAGGGCCAGTCTTCCACGTCGGTCTGCAGATCCCAGATCGTGCGGAGCGGCGCCTGGATGAGGATTTCGGTCCGGTAGCGGGCCTTGGCGGCCGGGTCGACACCTCTGCCTTGGCAGGTCAGCGAGGCCGGGCCGGTGCCGTGATCGTGGGTGACGGCCTGGACGGGCACGGCGGTGGCGCCGAGGACACCGGCGACGGTCAGCGGAACCGCGAGCAGGGCGGCGCGCGTGCCGCTCCGGCGGCGAGGGGTTCGCGAGGTGGCCGAGCGAGTACGGAACATCCTTCTCCTCTGTTCGTCGACCGGGTCGACCAGTCGAGCTATCAGCACTAGCGACCGTTAGACCATATAACGATTAACAGTAAGCAGCAATAGGAAAAGTTAGAACCAATAACTGTCGTGAACCTGCTTTCCGGACGGCGTCCATGGTGGCCGTGCCGCGAAAAGAGGGCCGGACCGGCGGGAGCCCTGTCCCAGGGGCCGGGCCGCGTACGGGGTGCCGGCCGAGGCGGCTTCGAGGGGGTTGTGAGGGGTAGGCACGGATCAGAGAGGCCGCGGAAGGCCGCTGTCACACCGATCGTGACCGGCGCGCGGTCAGGTGACGGAAGGTGGCGGGACGCGTGAAGGACCGGGTTGTCCGCGCCGTCGGCGCTGGGTTGGCGGCCGTCTCCGAGAAGGCGGCGCGACTGCGACACGGGAGGCCGCTGCACCCTGACGGGCTCGTTCTCCACGCCACCCTGCGTTTGCGGGGCGTGTCTCCACAGATGGGCGCCGCCTTCCTGGACGAGCCCATGACCCTGACCGGGGTGGCTCGCCTGTCTCGCGCGGCCGGCCTGCCGCCGCCGCTGCCGGACATCCTCGGCCTCGCCGTCCGCTGGTCCGCGGCCGGGCTGCCGGGTGACACGGGCGAGGGTGTCTGCGACCTGCTGCTGGCCACCACGGGACACACCGTCCTCGGCCGGCGTGCGTTGCGGCCCACGAGGCGGTGGGGGCCGGGCATGTACGGCTCGCTGCTGTCGTTCGCCCTCGACGGCCGGAACCGGAAGGTGTTGCTCGGCGCCGTCGCGCGGTCGTCATGGGCCTCGTGGGCCGACCTTGACGAGCTCGCACTGGCGGTTGAGCGTGAACCGCTGGTGCTGGACCTGGTGGTGGCCTGTCCGTTGACGCCCTGGCGGCGCTTCGGCCTGCTGGAACTGACCGGCCCGCCGCTACCGGACTCCGCGGCGCCGATGCGGTTCGACCCGGCCCGGCATCCGATTCCCGGCCTGCCTCCTGCGGGTGTGATGCAGCGGGTACGCGGACCGGTGTACGCCGCCGCCCAGCGCGTGCCACAGGCGGGGGTGCGGGACCGTGACCGGGTCACTCCCGGCTGACCTGCCGGGCCGGGTTCGAGACCCCCGCCGCAGTCGCGACCATGCGCCTTTGCCGTGCGCCTCCGCTGTGCCGAACGTGCGCACCAGCGAACTCCAACCCGGGCGCAAGCACGGGGCGACATGGTGCTCTCATGCGGAAACCTCGTTCGCGTGGCCAGTACCGGCGTTCCGGCCGACCGACACCCGGTAGGCGGCTGTCGTCACGGCGTTCGAAGTACGGCAAGCGCGACTCTCTGGGTTCTCATCTCTGGACGGCGTGCATCGCCGTGTCCGCGACCCTCATGGTCGGGTATCTGGGGTACCAGGCGGTGACGAGTCTGATGAACGCCGCGTTGTCTGCCGGTCTGGTCGGGGAGCCCGGAACGCTGCTGGTCACCGAGTGTCGCTCGGGCAGCGGCCGCAGGAGCCTGCGGGCCTGCACGGGGGTCTTCACCTACGCCTCCACCGGTGACCGTGTGATGGTCAAGGCCTTCTCGTGGGCCGAGAGCAGCGCGGTCTATCCCGCCCAGATCAACGCCGGTGGGGACCGGGCCAGCCTTCGGGGCGTGCTGGGGGTGGCGGCGTCGTTGCCGTTCTTCTGGTTCCTGCTGGCCCTGTGTAGTGGCGGGCTCTGGATCTGGTACCTGGACGAGCTGGTGGGGCGGGTGGCGGGCCGGGTCTGCCTGGTGGCGGCGGCCGGGTTCCTGGTCGGCCTCTTCGCGATGGTCGCCAGCTGAGCGGCCGTGCCGGTCATCGGCCGGCCGTGCCGACCGATGACCGGTGCTCCGCCCGGTCGCCCTCACGACCGGCGAGCGAGCGGCCGAGTCGATGTGCCGGCCGCCTCACCCGGCCGCGGGACGGTAGCCGCGGACGTAGTCGACCGTGAACTCCCGTGGATACGGCCGTGCCGGCTCCGGGCCCGTACGGGGGAACTCGTAAATGCCGAGCATGAGCTGCATCGGGTAGCGCGGCGACTGGGGCACGGTCCTGACGCGTTCCCCGTCGATGAGGAAGGTCACCCGGCCGGGTGTCCACTCGGCCGCGTACACGTGGAAGTCACGGGCGTCGATGGGTACGGACTCCACGGTGAAATCGTCGGTGATGTCCGGGTCGCCGAAGGGGTGCAGCCCCATGCCGATCCGCGCGCCGTCCGGCCGGACGTCCCTGCCGAAGATCTCACAGACGCAGATCTCGGCCGAACGTTCCGGCTCGTCCTCGTAGCCGATCATCCACAGCGCGACCATGGCACGGGGGTCGTCGGTCGCCTTGGCCCGCATCTCGACGAGGCCGTACCGGGGGGTGTAGAGCCTGACGTCGGCCTGCGCCTCGCGGACGACCATGCCGGGCCCGCGGCCGTGCTGCCCGACGCCGCTGCCCACGGGTCCGGCGAAGAGACCGGTCTGCAGGGAGGAGACACGGAGTTCCCCCTCGGCCTCGGGGCACCACGGCGGCTGGTCCTCCTCGATCAGGAGCCGCAGCAGGCCGCCGCCGACCCGGTACCGGGCGAGGGACGCCGTACCGGTGGTCCACTGGGGCAGGTAACGGGGCACCCATCGGTTCTCGTCGAGGCGATCGCCGTCGAAGACGTCCTCGAACTCCAACTCGTAACCGTTCTTGGTGACCGGATCGGGCGTGCCCTCCACGTGTCTCTCCTTCCGAGGGAACAGGACGGGGTTCAGCGGACGGTCCAGCCGCCGTCCACGACGAGCGTGTGCCCGGTGACCAGCGAAGCGGCCGGCGAGGCGAGGAACAGCACCGCCCCGGCGACCTCCATGGGCTCTCCGATGCGGTGCAGGGCCGCGATGCGCTCGATCACGTCGGCTTCGAACTCCGGGTCGGCCAGTGCCGCGGCCGTCCCGGGAGTACGAGGGCGACCCGCCCGGCCACGCCGAAGTCGGGAAACGATGTCACGGAGCCTCCTGTCGACGGCGGAAGCCCGCACGTTCGTCATTACCGTAATGGTTTAGCTCATGACATTACACCGCTGCCGACGAGCCCGTAGGCTGCCCCTGTGTCCACCGTTGCGCCCGCCGCACCCGCCGCGACGACGGGCGGCAGCCCGCTGACGCCCTCCCCTGCCGCCGAACTGGTGCTGGCCTTCGTCAACACCCGGGCGCTGCGCGGTGAGCGGGAGCGCCTGGCGGACACCGAGTCCTTCCGCGACTGGCTGGCCGCCGCCGGGCTGGCGGACTCCGGGGTCCGCGTCACCGCGACCGACCTGGCCGCGGCACGCGAACTGCGCGAGGCCCTGATCGGCGTCCTGCTCTCACACGCCGGCGCCCCGGTCCGTGACGAGGACGTCGACCGCCTGCGGCGCTTCGGGGAGCTGTATCCGGTCCGTCCCGTCGTCGGCGTCCTCGACGCCGCGCTGTGCCCGGTCGCCGGAGGTACGGCGGGCGCCTTCGCCCGGGTGCTCGCGTCCGCCGCCGAGCTGGCCCTGCGCGGGACGTGGAGCCGGGTGAAGGCGTGCCGCAACCCGCCCTGCGAACTCGGCTACTACGACCGCTCCCGCAACCAGGCCGCGGTTTACTGCGACGCCCGCACCTGCGGCGCCCAGATGGCGACACGGGCGTACCGGGCCAGAGCCAGGGCGAACTCCGGTCCGTAGGTTCGGAGGCCGGATCCAGGCATTTCCTTGGTCAGACATCGGTCCCCTGCCGGACCCACCCGGAAACGATCACATTGGCGTTCTCACAGCAATCAGACGTGTCCCCAACCGTCCGTTTCCACGCCGCATACAGGTCCATCAACGTCCCCGACAACCAAACGTCCCGCAGGCGGTGATCTCCGGGATCCGCGCCACCGGCATCCACTCGGCCGGGCCTGCCCCAGTTCACCCATAACCCGACCTCACGCGTGAGGAGGCAGGTTGCGCTCGGGGACGACCAGGATGGTTCCTCTCATGTTGGCGAATCTCCTGGATATTTCCCGCTGCCCGTACGAAGACACATGTGATCCTCTATGGTTCTGCCGGTCGGGCAGGACGGCAGGCAGGAGGGCCAATGGTCGACTTGAGCGAGTGGTCGAGCCTGGTCACAGGCCGCCACGACGACTTCGACGCCCTCACCGTACGCGCCTTGACAGGTAGTGCGATGGGCCAGTCGTTCGCCAGCCCGTTTCCCGTGATCGGCAGTGACAACCGCAGGTATTTCGTGAAGGCGCTGGGAGGCTGTCCTGAACATGCTCGCGGATCTCTAGCCGTGGAATACGTCGTCGCCCAGGTGGGACGACTCATCGGGGCTCCTGTCTGTGACAGCGGTCTGATCCGCATCCCGGATGATCTCGCGGGTTGGCCGATGCCGTTCGGCAAGCTCCAGCCAGGGATCGCTCACGCCTGTCTCGCACTGGACCGTGCCATCGAGACTCGGCCACAGCTGACCAGCCGGACTCAGGATGACAACCGTAGACGTCAGGTCGGTGTCTACGCCCTTTACGACTGGTGTTTCGGGTCAGACCCTCAGTGGCTGCACGATCTGAGCAACGACCGCTCGATCTACAGCCACGACCACGGTCTCTATCTGCCTCCCAACGACGGGACTGTCCGTCGTGCATACCTGGAGCTCAGCGTCGATGAGCCAAATGAGTTGCCGGACCCCCCGAGTGGACTCGACCCTGATGCGATCGACGAAGTGTCGGCCGCGCTTGAGAGAATAGGTCGCGATGCTCTCGTCAAGGTTGTGCGTGGCGTGCCAGCATCGTGGCCAGTGAGCGACGACGATCTGGAAGCACTCGGCTGGTTCCTGGAACGCCGGGCGCCCACCACAGCCGCCAGGTTGCGAGCATTGATCTGAAGGGAGGTCGGTCCAATGAGTCGTTACGTTTACTCGATTGTCCGCTGTCTCCCGGACCCACGCACAGGTGAGTTCGTCAACGTCGGAGCGGTCGCCGGCGATCCGGTGACAGGCGACTGGACGATCAGGCAGATCAGCAACCTGGACCGTGCGCGGAAGTTCGCCGGTACTGCGGCACTGGAAACCGCGATCAGTCAACTGATCCATCTGGACGAGGAGATCGACAGAAGTCGCACGGCTCTACTGGAGGATCGCGGCGAGCCCCTGGGCGAGGAATGGCTGCTCAAGCTTCACCGCGATCACCGCAATGTGGTGCAGTTCAGCGAACCGGCGCCCCTGCTGGCTCACAGCGCCGAAGAGGCGCTGGCGTTCGTCTTCGAGCACCTCATCATCGACCCCGTGTCCGCGTCGAAACACCCCTCGGTCACTAAGCGTGATCTACATCGCGATCTCCGAGAGGCGTTCCGGGCCGCTTTGATCTCGGAGGAGTACATCCGGGCAAAGGTCCAGATCCACGTCGGAGCACGAGTTCACACCCCGGTTGACTTCGCCATCGCGAACGGTCGAGTGGTCCAGCTCACGCAAACCTGGTCGTTCCGGCTTGCGCAGGTTGAAGATGTTCCTCTCCAGGTGAAGGCGTGGGGTTATGCCCTGGAGCGACTTCGCCGAGGCGAGGATGCCAGAGTCATCGACTCGCTGGGCCGGACCAGCACCATCTCACCGGACGTGGATCTTCAGGTTGTGATCGCGCCACCGGAGACACGTAAGCAGACAGAGGCCTTCGAGGAGTCCCAGCAGGTTTTCGACACGCTCTATGCGCATGTCCACTCCCTCGACGAAGTCCAGGCCGTCACCTCCCGGGCCGCAGAACTGGCACAGGCCCTCCACTAAGTGGTCCGCGCCGCCGTCTTCCCGGGTCGCGGTAGAAGGCGTTTGGGTACCGTGCGCGGTACGACCGCCGGTCGGCGCCCGCGTCTGGTGGGGGTGTTCCCCGATCTCTTCGTTGACATCATCACTCTGCTATGCGCCGCGGGCGAGGACGGCCCTCTGGCGGACACGGTCGGAGACCTGCTGTTCCTACGGCATGTGCACCTGTCGTACCGGCACCCGCGAGGTCGAGCGCGTTTCCTGGACCCCATGTGGACGGCCGTGAACTGAGCCGAACGCCGTCGTGTGGAGGTGGGCGTGGGTACGGCTCCGCTCGGGCGAGGAGTGCCGGTCGGTCCTCAGAAGGACGACGCCCGGTGGTTTCCGCGCCTACCTTCCCAACCTGACCGCCCTGTTCGTCGCGGTCTTCATGGAAGGGGAAGGTCAATGTCGGTGCTCGCGGATCCCCGCGCCTTTCGCAGAACGGTGGCCGGGCTCAGCCTGGTCGTCGCGCCGCTGCTCTATGTGGTGGCCGTCGTCGCCGACCCGGCGCTCAGACAGGGCGGTGACACCGTCGGCGTCTACGGCCGATATCCGGAGCAGGTCTCGGTCAGCGCCTCGCTGCTCCACTGGAGCTGGGTTCTGCTGCTCCCGGGCATCGTCGGGATGGTCCACCTGATCCGGGGGCGTGGCGTCGTCTTCGGGCACATCGCCGGAGGGCTCGCGTTCTTCGGCGTCGTGAACTTCTCGGGGCTGATGCTCGGCGACTTCTTCTACTCGTATCTCGAAAGGGCTCTGCCCGCCGCGCAGGGCGCCGCGCTCGCGGACCAGGCGATCACCGATCCCGGGGCCCGGTACGCGTTCCAGATCCCGGGGTTCGTCGGGCTCGTCGGCCTGCTCCTGCTCGGGCTGGCCCTGGCCTACGCCCGGCGCGGGCCGTGGTGGGCTCCCTTCGCGATGCTGGCCGGCATCCTGACGGGGCCGATCTTCCCGTTCGGCACGATCGCGGGCGGGGCGCTCTACATCGCCGGTGCCGGAGTCATCGGGCTCAGGATGCTGCGCATGAGCGACGAGGAGTGGTCGGGAGAGCCGGTTCAGCCGACCCCCACCGGGTCGCCGAGCGGGAACCTCGCGAACACCCGGTAGTGCCCGCCCGGGATGGGGCCGACGGACAGTTCGCCACCGTGCATCTCGATCCGTTCCCGCATCCCGATCAGGCCGTGTCCGCCCTCTGGCGGACGGCGGGCCGTGTCGCCGGCGGCGGGGTCCGCCCCGTCGTTGATCACGAGGATGCTCAGCTCGGCGGGGCCGTACGCGATGGTGATGTCGACGTTGGAGGCGCGCGCGTGTTTCAGCACGTTCGTCAGCGCCTCCTGGATCAGGCGGTAGGCGGACAGGTCCAACCCCGACGACAGGGGCGTCGGGGTTCCGATGATCCGCGGCTCGATCCGCGGCCCCGCCTCCCGGACCTGGGCGATCAGCTCGTCCAGACGGTCCAGGCCGGGCTGGGGGGCGGGGACGTCGCCGTCACCCAGGGACCGCAGCATCCCCAGCATGAGCGTGAGCTCGGCGACGGCCTCCCGGCCCGCCTGTTCGACGCCGAGCAGCAGGGTGCGTTCGCGTTCCCTTTCCCGGTCGTCGCCGAGCATCCTGCGTACCCCGCCCACGTGCAGGGTCATCAGGCTCACGTTGTGGGAGACGATGTCGTGCAGTTCGCGGGCGATCCGCGCGCGTTCCTCTGCCACCGCCCAGCGGGCCCGCTCCTCACGTTCCATCTCCAGGCGGGTGGTGTGCTGGGCCAGCCGTGCCGTCCGGTCCATCTGCCTGCGCAGCAGGATGCCGCTGGTGTACGCCACCCCCACGAAGATCGCGCTGATCAGGACCTCCGGGATGTCCACCAGTCTCAGGGTCTGCAGGTGGCCGTAGGCGATCAACAGGCAGAACAGCCCGGCGATCCCCCGGCGGCTGCGCAGCTCGGCGGCGCTCGCCACGCTGTGCAGCAGGATCAGGGTCGAGTAGAAGTGCCACGCGGCGTAGTACTCCGGGTTCGTCGTCCTCTGCATGGTGAAGCCGAGCACGGTCAGCATCAGGAGAGCCGTCATCGGAAACGCGCGCCGGAAGAGCAGCAGCACCCCGGAGACGATCGCCCCCGCCGCCATCGTCACCGGGTTCTCGATCTGGCCGTATCCGGCCCCCTGACGGCCGTAGGACTCCACCAGCCCGGCCACGGTCACGGCGAGGGAGAGCAGCAGGTCGGGCCAGGTGGGACGTCGGCCGTTGAGCAGTCGCGTCAGCACGACCCGTCCCTCACGTCGTCCCGCCCCCTGCCCGGCCGTACGACTCCGGCCTCGTAGGCGAACACGACCGCGTGGATGCGGTCGCGCAGGCTGAGCTTGCGCAGGATGTGCCCGACGTGGGTTCGTACGGTCACCTCGCCGATGCGCAGGTCCCGCGCTATCTCGGGGTTGGACATCCCGTCCGCGAGCAGCCGCAGCACCTCCAGCTCACGTGGGGTGAGCGTGGCCAGCTCGGGCGCCGGGACCGGCTGGGGCTGGGTCGCGAACGAGTCGATCACCCGCGGGGTGACCGCGGGGTCGATGACCGCGCCTCCGGCCGCCGCCACGCGCACGGCCTCGATGAGCTGCTCGGCCGGTGAGCTCTTGAGGAGGAAGCCGTGGACCCGCGCGCGCAGTGAGGCGTGCAGGTTGTCGTCGGTGTTGAAGGTGGTCAACATGATGATCTTGGGTGGTTCCGGATCCTCAAGGAGTTGCCTGGCGGCGCTCAGCCCGTCCAGTCCCGGCATGGCGATGTCCATCAGCAGGACGTCCGGCCGCAGCTGACGGGCCACGGTGAGAACCTGACGGCCGTCGGCCGCCTCCCCCACGACCTCGATGCCCGGCGCCGTCTCGATGACGAGCCGCAGCCCGGTGCGGATCATCGCCTGGTCGTCCGCGATGACCAACCTGATCGCCACTGGATTCTCCGGTCTTTCAGCAGGACAACAGGGTAGAAGGTACGGGAGGCCGGGGGCGGTGCGCCTCCTCCACGTGGTGGACCCCGCCTCCACCACGTGCACGACCCGGTCCCCGCTAGAGCTCCGCACGCTTTCGGCGCCTACCAATCCGGTGAGCGAAATGTCTCGTACTTTGGGCTGATTATGGGGGGGGTGCGGGCTCTCGTACCATGACTTCGTGCGCGGCCTTATTCGCTCCGTGTGGCATGAGCCCCGTTCCCCCGACGCGCCACGACGGGTGTGGCGAGACTGGGTGCTCGTGGGGGTGTTGCTGCCGGTCGCGCTGCTCGAAGGAGTGGTACGGCCGGACATGCCCTCGCGGGTCGTCTCGGTCGGCCTCGCGGCCGGGCTGGTGCCCACCCTGTTGTGGCGCCGCACCCGGCCGTTGCCGATGATCGTGATCGCGTTCGGCCTGTCGGGTGTGGCCCAGGTGCTGACGGGCGGGGTCTCCCCCGAGTCGAACACCATGGTCTATCTGCTCCTCCTGCCCTACGCGCTGTTCCGGTGGGGGTCCGGGCGGGAGGCGATCGTCGGGTTGGCGGTCATCCTCGTCAAGACCGCGTTCTCGGTGGTCGTGGACCACCGAGGTCCCGCCGACACGGCCGCCGCGTTCGCCGTCGTGTTCTCGGTGGTCGCCGTGGGAGCCGCGTTCCGGTACCGGACGAGGGCGCGGACGCGGGAACTCGACCAGGTCAAACTGCTCGAACGCGAACAACTGGCCCGGGATCTGCACGACACCGTCGCCCATCACGTCTCGGCGATGGCGATCCGGGCGCAGGCGGGACTGGCGATGGCGGCCTCCCAGCCGGACGCCGCAACCGAGGCGTTGCGGGTGATCGAGGCCGAGGCGGCCCAGGCGCTCACCGAGATGCGCGCCATGGTTCACGTCCTGCGCCGGAACACACCCGCCGACCTGGAGCCGGGGCGCGGTATCGCCGACCTCTCCCAGCTGGAGGGTCCGGGGCGGTCCGGGCCGTCCGTCCGGGTGGAGGTCGAGGGGGACACCGCCGGTCTTCCCCCTTCCGTCGAGGCCGCGATCTACCGTCTCTCCCAGGAGTCGGTCACCAACGCCCGGCGGCACGCGCGGCACGCCACCCGGGTCCTGGTCCGGATCAGCGCGGGCGACACCTCGGTCCGTCTGCACGTGAGCGACGACGGCGATCCCGTCCGCCCCGCGGGGACACCCGGTTACGGGATCACCGGCATGATCGAACGGGCCGACCTCCTCGGGGGGACCTGTGTGGCGGGCCCCAATCCCGACCGGGGGTGGAGCGTCACCGCCGTACTACCGCGCACCGGGGTGACCGGGTGAGCGTCCGGGTGCTGGTCGCCGACGACCAGGAGATCGTCCGTACCGGACTGGCGATGATCCTCAACGCGCAGCCGGGGATCGAGGTGGTCGGCGAGGCCCCGGACGGGCGGCGGGCGGTCGACCTCGCCCGGCGGATCCGGCCTGACGTGTGCCTTCTCGACATCCGGATGCCCGTGCTCAACGGCATCGAGGCCACCCGGATGCTCGCCGGGCCCGCCGTGGAGGACCCGATCCCCGTCGTGGTCATCACCACCTTCGACCTCGACGAGTACGTCTACGCGGCGCTGCGCGCGGGGGCCAGGGGGTTCCTGCTGAAGAACGCCGGCGCCGAACTGCTCTCCCAGGCCGTGCACACCGCGGCGGCCGGTGACGCCCTCATCGCTCCGAGCGTCACCGCCCGTCTGCTCACCGCCTTCGCGCACGCCGGGCCCGCCGCGCCGCCCGCCCGTCCCGTCGAGGCGCTCACCGAGCGTGAGGAGCAGATCCTCGTCACGGTGGCCCGGGGACGTACCAACAACGAGATCGCCGACGAGCTTCACATCTCGCTCAGCACCGTCAAGACCCACATCGCCAGCCTGATGGCCAAGCTCGGCGCCAGGAACCGGGTGGAGATCGCCATCTGGGCGTACGAGACCCACCGGGTCAGGCTCTGAACCGGGAAGGTCAGTGGCCGAGGCCGGCGTCGCGGGCTCGGATGATCGCCTCGGCCCGGTCGGCGACGTGCAGCTTGGCGAAGATGTTCGAGACGTTGTTACGCACGGTCTTCTGCGACAGGAACAGCGTGGAGGCGATCTGCGCGTTCGACCTTCCCGCGGCGAGCAGCGACAGGACCTCCCGTTCGCGTGGCGTGAGCTGCGGGAACACATGATCACCCGACGCCGTCGGCCCGTTGGTGAGGAACTCCGCCACGCGGCGCGCGACCGCGGGACCGAAGATCGCCTCACCGTTGGCGACCGCGGTGATCGCGCGCCCGATCTCGGCCTGGTTGGCGCCCTTCAGCAGGTAGCCGCGCGCCCCGGCCCGCATCGCGGCGAACAGGGTGGCGTCCTCCTCCGACATCGTCAGCACGACCACCGCGATGTGCGGGCTGTGCGCGGAGATCCGCCGGGTCGCCTCGATCCCGTCCAGTCCCGGCATCCTGACGTCCATGACCACCACGTCCGGCTGTGTCTCCGTGGCCAGTTCGACCGCCTCCAGCCCGGTACCGGCCATGCCCACCACCTCGATGCCGGACATCGAGCTCAGCAGCGCCGCCAGGCCTTCGCGGTACACCGGGTGGTCGTCGGCGAGGAACACCCGGATCGGCTCATGGGACACCCTCCACCTCCACCACCTGTTCCAGCGGAAGTCTCGCACGGACCAGCGTTCCGCCGTCGGCCAGGCAGGCGATCTCGCAGTCGCCGCCGAGTTCGGCCGCCCGTTCCCGCAACGAGGACATCCCCACACCGGCTGTGACGTCCGCCCCGATTCCCGCGCCGTCGTCGCGCACCAGGACGTCGAGGACCCCCTCGTGCACGCTCAGAGCGATGTCGCAGCGCGAGGCGCCCGCGTGCCGGACGACGTTCGTCAGCGCCTCCGACACGATCCGGTACGCCGCCACCTCCACCGCGGCGGGCAGCGCGCCGAGCGCCCCGCCGCCGGTGACGACGACCTCAAGGCCGCTCGGACGGAAACGGTCCACCTGCTGCCGGACCGCCTGGATCAGGCCCAGCTCGTCGAGTGCCGGCGGACGCAGGTCGTGCACTATGCGCCGGATGTCCGCCACGACCGTGGCGACCTCGGCGGCCGTCCGGTCGAGGATGCGCTCGGCCTCACCGGGTGACGTGCGGGTCAGGTTCCTGGCGGTCTCGATCCGCAACGCCACCGCGCCGAGGTTCGGTCCCAGCCCGTCGTGCAGGTCGCGCCGCAGCCTGCGACGTTCCTCCTCACGGGCGACCACGAGCTGGGCGCGGATGCGCTGCAGGTCGGTGCTGAGTTCAGAGGCGCGTGCCGCCGCGGCCGCCTGCCGTACCAGGTCGCCCAGGAGCCGCTGGTCCCGTTCGGTCAGGTCGGTCCGGCACAGCACCAGCCGCCCGACCAGCTCGGAGCGGTACGCGACCGGCAGTGAGAGCGACGGCCCTCGCGGTGACCCGTACTCCACCACGGAGCGCTCACCCCCCGGGCGTTCGATCTCCACCCGCACGTAGGACAGCCGGAACGCCTCGGCCAGCGTCCGTGCCACCGCGACCAGCTGCTCCCGCGGGTCGGTGGCCAGTTCGAGCCGCTTCGCCAGCGTCGAGACCGTCGCGTACGGGTCCTCCCGCGACCCGCGCACCAGCACGCGGACCACCCGCATCAGCCAGGTCCGCAGCGGCATGTAGACCGCCGCGACGATCACGAGGGCGGCGAGCGCGGCGTTGCGTTCGTCGATCACGGTGCCGACGACGGTGAACACGGCGATGTCGACCAGGATCACCAGCGCGGCGAGCATGCCGTACAGGGCCGTCGCCGAGAGCAACCGGTCGATGCCGTACAGCCGGTACTTGGTCACCGCGACCACCACGGCGGAGGAGGTGAGCGCGATCGCGAGACCGAGCGTGGCCCCGGAGAGCTCCGGCGGCAGCATGTACCCCAGCAGCAGCACGAACATGTCCACCAGCGCGGCCCACATCAGCCAGCGGATCTGGGCCCGCCGGTCGGGGTCGGCGGCGCGGTAGCGGCGCACCATGACCGTGAACGGCACCACCAGGCTCACCACGATCCCGGTGTAGGCGATCTTCAGAGCCGGATGCCAGAAGCCGTACGGCAGGTCGACGCCGAACGGGTCGGACGCGAGCCGTGCGATCTCGGGAGGCAGCGGCGTGGCGAGGTAGCGCGTCAGGACGGCCTGCGGCACCACCATCATCACCGTCGGCAGCAGCGCGGTCAGCGCGAGGCTGACGACGGACAGCCGGCGCCACAGCCTGTCCTTCGGCAGGCGCCCGTCGGGGAACACCAGGATCAGCAGCGGCAGCCCGAGCAGCAACGTCGCGCCGAACCGGGCGTAGAACCAGTGGGCGGCCGACGCGCCCGGCGTGCCCGGCGACACGTGGACCGCGTACGTGGTCCAGGCCGCGGCGAAGCCGTCCAGGACCCAGACGAGGCCGGAGACGGTCAGCACCCAGGCGACCGAGTGCCGGGGAAGCCGCCGGAGCAGGAGAACACCGGGGATCACCTGCGCGAGGCCGGTCAGTGCCAACGTCCAGCCGGGGTCGATGCCGCTCGGTGCCTTCACCTCCCGGTTCAGGACGTCCAGAACCACCGCGCCGACGGCCAGCGCGACGGCGACGGCCGGTACGGCCACCAGGAGGGATCTGCGTGTCGCCGTCGGACCACGTGGGGTCACGTTCTTCACGAAATGCATTCTCACCAAGAGTGTCCCGATTGTCGCGAGACTGCCGTCCCGCCGGGATCGGGAACTTCGAGGGCCGGGATCGGGACGGTCTGCTCTGCTCAGCCGGGGCCGAGGGCGCCGATCGTGGAGGCCGGGCGGCGCACCGGCGGCCCTCGTGGAAAGGAGCCGACCGACGATGGATGCGCAGGGGCGTATGGATACGAGGGCCGCCGGCTCCCCGCCCGCCGGGCACCGTGACACGATCCGCAACCTCGGGCTCGGGCTGACGGTCTGCACGCTGCCCTGGGTGGTGAGCAACGTCCTGTTCGGCCCCCACGGTGACGGGCCGGGCTCGCGGATCAACGACCTGACCGCACTGCTCTTCCAGATCGGCCTGTTCGCGCTGGTCACGGCGCAGCTGCGGACCCGGGCGACCGGGACCTCGCGCGCCTCCGTGATCCTGCTCAGGGTCGAGACGGTGCTGCTCGTCCCGGCCTGCCTGTGGTCGCTGCTGCACGGGATCCTGCCCGTCGAGGCGCGCGGCGCCACATGGCTGGCCGTACTCGACGTCTTCTGGCCGCTGTCGATGCTGGGCATGTTCACGATCGGGGTGAAACTCGCGTTCGCCGGACGGTGGCGGGGAGTGCTGCGGTGGTGGCCTCTGGTCGCGGAGAGCTGGGCGTTCGTGGCCATCCCGTCGCTGTGGCTGCTGGGCGAGCCCGTCGGACGATGGATCGGCGCCGGTCACCTGGTCGCCGGGTACGCCACGCTGGGACTGCTGCTCGCCCGGAGTCCGGAGCTGACCGTCACCCCGCGTGAGCGTGGCTAGGGCCTGCGGATGATCCACTCGGCCACGGCGAGGTTGATGACCCATCCGGCGCCCACGAGCAGGGCCCTGGGGATCTCGTCGAGGGGGCCGACGAGGAGCATCCAGGGGAGTTGGGTGAACGCCTGGGTGCCCGCGGCCACGCCGATCGCGTAGCCGCGGATCATCCAGGCGCGGTGGCGGCGAAGGTCCCTCCGCAGGACGGCGGCGAGGCCGAGCACCAGGGAGACCGTCATCGCCGTGCCGAACACGAGCCGGAACAGCGCCAGGAGGTCGCCGTCGCCCGGTGGGCGAGGGTAGAACACGGTCATCCACAGGCCGGAGAGCGCGGCCACGAGTCCGCACCCGACGAGGACCCGGCCTGCCGTACGGTGCCAGCCCGGCCTCCGGCGCCGGAACTCCCCCGCGAACTGGAAGACGCCCACGATGCCGTAGACGGACGCCCCGATGATGTGCAGCACCACGGGGAGCGGCGTCGCGAGGAACCGCGCGTTGGCGGGGGTGACCGCCGCGCCTCCCGCCACCTCTCCCAGCCGGAGCGCACCGGCGACCACCGGGATCACGCTGAGCGCGATCAGGCCGGTCGGCCCCACCCATCCGGGGACCCTGGAGCCCCGCCGGGCCTTCTGGATCTTCTGGGGCCTCGCGCCCCTCACGCTGCTCTCGGTCATGAGGGGATCGTGACTTTTTCGCCTGTATCAACTCATCGCAAGAAAGGCCCGATTCGAGTCGGCCGATCGTCCGGGGATCGGGCGTACTTTCGGCTGAACCGGCGGCGTGGAGGGCACTCGCGCGCCGATCAGTCGTCGTCCCCCTTCCGGACCCTGGCGTAGTGCCGGGCCGCTCGCGCCCGGTTGCCGCAGCCGGGTGAGCACCACTCGCGCCGCGGGGTGTCGCGGACGAAGTGCAGCACACAGCCCGGACCGTGGCAGGCGCGAAGCTGACGGCGCGACGGCCCGGCGAACAGGTCGGCGGCCTCCTCGGCCAGCGCGGCGAACACGGCGGCGACGGGACGGCCCTCGAAGCGCACCACCGTGTGCGGCTCGGGAGCGGTGCGCAGCTCACGCCAGCGGGGGGTCCGGCCCGCGTGCCGGTTGAGGGTCGCGACCGCGTCCGGATCAAGGTCGCGGCCGTCCACGGTCGCGGCGGAGAGTGCCCCGATGGCGTCCCTCAGCTCCCTGGCCAGGCACAGGTCACGGTCGGTCACGCCGTGGATGTCGGCGTCGGTGAGGTCGACCGCGAGGCGCGGGCGCATGTCGCGCAGCCACGCGCCCAGGTGCTCGACGCTTCGCAGACCGTCCTTGGGACGGCCTCTCACGGCGTACGCGGTGTTGCCCAGCTCGACGGGCGGCGGTTCGCCGAGGAGCGGAGCGCCACCGCTCACGAGGTCTGCCACTTTCACCCTTCTAACGGTACATCCCGGTTGACAGCGTTAGAGACACCCGGCATATTCTAATGGCGTCAGAGGAATTGAACCGTTAGAAAAGTTGGAGGCATCCCATGAGCACACCGGCCCTGCGAACCGGGCACGTCGGCCTGAACGTGACCGACCTGACGCGCTCCGTCGCCTTCTACCGTCAGGTCTTCGGCTTCGAGGTCCTGGACGAGCGGAGTGACGGCGAGCGCAGATTCGCCTTCCTCGGCCGCGAGGGAACCCTGATGGTCACCTTGTGGCAGCAGAGCGGCGGCGTCTTCCCCGTCGACCGGCCCGGCCTGCACCACCTGTCGTTCCAGGTGCCCGACATCGAGGCCGTCCGTCGTGCCGAGGCCACCCTGCGCGAGCTCGGCGTGCGGCCGGTCCACGACGGGGTCGTCCCGCACGGCGAGGGGGCGTCCTCCGGCGGTGTGTTCTTCACCGATCCGGACGGCATCCGCCTGGAGATCTACGCGCCGAGCGGCGCCGACACCGCGCCGGCGCCTACCCAAGGTGCCCCGACCTGCGGTTTCTTCTAGGAGGATCGCCATGTTCCACCAAGGCGAACACGTGGTGCAGCGCCACGCCGGGGTGACCGCCGACGGCTGGGGATCCGCCGGTGTGGGGACGAGCATCCCGCCGGTGGCCGCGGAGTTCCTCGGTCTGCAGCGTCTGGTGGTGCTCTCGGCCCCCGACGAGACAGGCGCGGCATGGGTCACGATGCTCACCGGCCCGCCCGGATTCACCACCGCCGCCGACGACCGCACCGTCGCGGTCGACCGGTTGCCCGGGACCGGCGATCCCCTCGAAGGCCTCTTCGACGGCCTTCCCGGCACCGGGCGGCAGGTGGGGATGCTCGCGATCGAGCCCGCCACCCGGAGACGGATGCGCGTCAACGGCCGGGGCCGCCGGCACGGGGACCGGCTCCTGATACACACCGAGCAGGTGTACTCCAACTGCCCGAAATACCTACAAACCCGTACCTATGTCGAAGACTCGTTCCCGGCGCGCGGGACAGCGCTCGTCACCGAGGAGCTCACCGCCGGGCAGCGGCGGTGGATCGCCGCGGCCGACACGTTCTTCGTCGGCACGTACGCGGCGGGGCTGGGGGCCGACGCGTCGCATCGCGGCGGTAACCCCGGCTTCGTCACGGTGACCGGCGGCCGCCGGCTGACCTGGCCCGACTATGTCGGCAACTCGATGTACATGACGTTGGGCAACCTCGAACTCGAACCGCGCTGCGGGCTGCTGTTCCCCGACTGGGAGAACGGCAGGACCCTGCATCTGACGGGCCGGGCCCGGGTCGACTGGGACCCTGACCGTGCGACCGCCGTACCGGGTGCGCAACGGCTGGTCGATTTCGACGTCGAGCGAGCCGTCGAGATCACCGGTGGTCTCCCCCAGCGGTGGTCCTTCGGCGGACACTCCCGTTTCAACCCCGCCTGAGACCCCTTACCGCTGAAGGAGAACCATGCGCGTCCGTGTCGACATGACCCTGTGCCAGACCCACGCCCAGTGCGTGTTCGCCGCCCCGGAGGTGTTCACCCTCGACGACAACGACGAACTGGTGTACGACGCCGCGCCCGCCGACGCGTCGTGGCCCGCCGTTGAGCAGGCGGCCCGCGCCTGCCCCGTGCAGGCCATAATCCTCTGATCAGGGAGTACTCATGACCCGTCCACCCGTCCCGCCCTTCACCTCGGAGACCGCCCGCGCCAAGGTCCAGGCCGCGGAGGACGCCTGGAACACCCGCGACCCGCGGCGCGTGGCACTCGCCTACACACCCGGCTCGGTCTGGCGTAACCGCGACGAGTTCGTCACCGGCCGGGATGAGATCATCGCCTTCCTGACCCGCAAGTGGGCGAAGGAACTCGGCTACGCGCTCCGCAAGGAGCTCTGGGCGTTCACCGGCGACCGGATCGCCGTACGGTTCCAGTACGAATGGCACGACACCGACGGGCGGTGGTGGCGCAGCCACGGCAACGAGCTCTGGGAGTTCGACGCCGAAGGACTGATGCGACGACGCGAGGCGAGCGTCAACGACCTTCGGATCACCGCGGACCAGCGACGTATCCTCGGTCCGCGCCGACCCGGCGAACAGGACCTATGGCGTTGACCGCGCTCGCGCCGGGGTGGTGAGACGCCGGGTCGAGAGGGCGGTGAGGAGTCCGAGCGCGGCGTAGCAGGCACCGAACAGGCTCGCGGCCGGCCATCCCGCGACGCTGTGGGCCCAGGTCGTGGTGACCGCGCCGAGCGCGGAGCCGAGGGAGTAGAAGACCATGTAGGCGCCGATGACACCGCTGCCGCGGTCGGGGTGGGCGGTGGTGAGCAGGTGCTGGCTGCTGACGTGCACGGCCTGTACGGCGAAGTCCAGGACGACGACGCCGACGACCAGCAGCCACAGCGACGTCCCCGCCTGGGCGATCAGCAGCCAGGAGGCGGTGAGCAGGGCCAGCGACCAGCCGGTGACCGAGGACGCCAGGCCCCGGTCGGCCCATCGGCCGGTCCTGGCCGCGCCCAGCGCCCCGGCGAGGCCCGCGAGCCCGAACAGGCCGATCTCGGTGGTGCCGAGACGCCACGGCGCGGCACCGAGCGGGAGCGCCAGCCCGCTCCACAGCGTGCCGAAGGAGGCGAACAGGAAGAACGCGACCAGTCCACGGCTGAGCAGGAGCCGGTCGCCGACGACCAACCGCCCCAGCGACGCGAGCAGCGGGCCGTACCGGACCCGGGGGCGGCGGGTCTCGGCCCCGAGGGTGAGCCGGACGGCGAACGCGAGCGTCACACAGAGCCCCGCGATCACGAGGTAGGCCGTACGCCAGTCGGCCAGCTCGCCCAGCGTGCCCGAGAGCACGCGCACGCCGAGGATCCCGACGACCACGCCCGAGGTGACCGTCCCGATGTCGCGGCCACGTTCGCCGGCCGGTGAGACGGCGGCGACGTAGGCCACCGTGGTCTGGACGACCACGGCGAACAGCCCGGCCAGGGCCAGTCCCGCGATCGCGACGCCGCCGTTGGGCGCGGTCGCGGCCACCCCGGCGCCCACCGCCGTGAGCAGCAGGTGCGCGGTGATGAGGCCGCGGCGGTCGAACAGGTCACCGAGCGGGACCAGCAGCACCAGTCCCGCGAGGTAGCCGATCTGCCCGGCGGCGGCCAGCCGGCCCAACGCCCCTTCCCCGAGCCCGAGGTCCTCGCCCGCGGCCTCAAGGACGGGCTGGATGCCGTAGACGGCCGACACCGCCACCGCGCACACCAGCGCGAGCACGGTCCGCTGCCTTCCGGTCAGTCCTGACGACATGCCACCCCCAAAAGGTTTCAAAATGCAACCTATCCAGATTGGGGCATAATGGTTTCAGATTGCAACTCATCGTGGAGGGGCCGGTGGACGTCACACCCGCTGCGGGAAACGCCTGGACAGACCCGGCCTGCCCGGTCGCACGGACCGTCGACCTGGTGGGCGACCGGTGGAGCCTGCTGATCGTCCGCGACGCGATGGACGGGGCGACGACCTTCACCGAGTTCCGCCGGCGGCTCGGGATCGCCCGCAACATCCTCACCGACCGGCTCCGCAGGCTCGTCGAGTACGGCATCCTCGACCGGAGCGCCGCAACCGACGGCAGACGGCACACCTACCGGCTCACCGAGGCCGGGCAGGACCTCTTCACGACCGTCGTCGCCCTCCGCCAGTGGGGTGAGCGCCACGCCTTCGCCCCGGACGAGCCGCGCTCCTTCCTCGTCGACGAACGTGGGCGGGAGCTCGCCCGTCTCCGTCCGCTCAGCCAGGACGGCACACCGCTCTCGGCGGGAACGTCACACGTCAGGAAGACCGGCTGAGCCCGGCGGTCACCGGCTCACCGGTGGCCGGGGAGCGTCGCCCGCGTTCCGCGGTCTCCCTGGGCGTCTCCGACCAGCTCGCGGGCCATCGCGGTCACGTCGTCCCTGCTCAGAGCCTGACCGGCGGCGAGGGCCCGGCGGAAGTCGTCCTCAGGAAGCGCCGAGCGTACGGCGGCGACGTTACGCCGGCCGTCCACCGGGTCCATGATCTCGGGGGAGTAACCGACCCGGCCGCCGATGGCCTGCACCGCGCCGAGCAGCATGGCGCCCTCCTTCGCCCTCCCCGCCATACCGAGCGCGCCGCCCAGCACGTGCACGACGGCCAGCCAGCTGGTGACGTCGAGGCTCCGATCGAGCTGGACGACGGCGTGCGCGGCCTGCCGGATCGCCCGCTCCGCTTCGCCCAGGTCCATGGACACCTTCGCGGCGATCCACCACGCCGAGATGGACGCCCAGTCGTGCCCGCACAGGTCGCTGATGTCCGCGGCCTGGATGAGCTGTGTGGCGGCGAGCGGGAAGTTCCCCGTCGCCCTGGTGATCTGACCGCGGATCATCATCATCTCCGCCTCGACCCATGGCAGACCGACGGCCGGGACGAGCCGGGCCGCCTCCTGGATCAGCTCCTGCGCCAGCGCCGAGTCGCCGGTGAGCTGCTGGAAGTAGGCTCGGTACGGCAGGCTGCGGGCGAGGATCTCGATCTCACCGGACCGCTCCGCCGCCTCCGAGGCGTGGACGGCGTCGTTGTTGCCGCCCACGGCGTCGCCCACGAGGTAGCGCAGCATCGCCCGGCCAAGCAGTGCCTGCCCGCGCCCCTGGTGATCGGGACCGGCGGCGTCGAGCGTCCTGGTCAGCCAGCTGATTCCCTCGTGCGCGTACCCGGTGCGATACCAGTACCACGACAGGGCGCAGGCGAGCCGCAGGGCGCGGTCGACGTCACCCGTGACCATGGCGTGGCCCAGCGCCGCCCGCATGTTGGCCTGTTCGTGCTGGAGTCGGCGCATCCAGGTGTCGGCGTCGAGCGACCTCAGCCGCCGGCTCGCCGTCTCGGCCAGCTCCGTCGCCCAGGCGAGGTGCCGGTCCGCCCAACGACCCGCCTCGTCGCCGGTCAGCAGGCGCCCCGCGTACTGCCTGATCGTCTCCAGGATCCGGTAGCGCCGGGGAGTGCCCTCGGTCTCGGACCTGACCAGCGACTTGGAGATCAGGGCACTCAGGTTCGGCAGTATCCGGGACCGGTCGGTCAGCCACTGGGCCGCCTCCAGGTCGAATCCCCCCTCGAAGAGGGCGAGGCGGCCCAGGAGTTCCCGCTCGTCCTCGGTGAGAAGGCGGACGCTCCACTCGATCACCGCTTCCAGGTCGCGGTGCCGTGCCGGGGCCGTACGGGATGTCGTGGCGAGCAGGCCGAACCGGTCGGCGAGGCCGTCGGTGATCTGTTCCAGTGACAGGACGCGCGTCTGCGCGGCGGCCAGTTCGATCGCCAGTGGCAGTCCGTCGAGGTCGCGGCAGATCTCCGCCATGAGCTCCCGCTCCGAATGGCGGGGCTGCCAGCCCGGCCGCAGGGCCGTGGCCCGTTCGACGAACAGTTCGACGCCGGGGCCTTCGGGGTCCAGCGGCGGGATCTCCCAGGTGACCTCTCCCGTGATCGCCAGCGCCTCCCGGCTCGTGGCCAGCAGCCGCAGGTGCGGGCAGCGCGACAGCACCATCTCGGCCAGGGCGGCCACGCCCTCCACCAGGTGCTCGCAGTTGTCGAGGACGAGCAGGACCTCCCGGTCACCGATGATCGTGATCAGTTCCTCGGCGCCCCTGACGAACGGCGCCCCCATCGCGGCGCCGACGAGGCTGGGCAGGAGTGCCAGGTCGGTCAGGTCGGCCAGGAGCACCGCCCACGGCCCCTCGCCCGAGCCGTACCGCCTGGCCGCCTCGAACGCGGTGCGTGTCTTGCCCGCCCCGCCGGGCCCGGTGATCGTCACCAGTCGATGGGCCCCGAGCAGGTCCCCGACGGCCGCCACGTCGTCGTCTCGGCCGATCAGCCTGGTCAGCGGTGTGGGGACCCGGATGCCCGGCGTCGAGTCCGGCAGCGGCCGTGTCACGACGGAACGCGAGTCCGACGGTGAAACGTTCTCGTCCAGCGCCGAATCCTGGTTCAGGATCGCGGACTCCATGGCACGCAGCGCGGGGCCGGGATCGACTCCCAGTTCCTCCAGCAGATGGTCACGGGCGGTGCGCAGCGCGCCCAGCGCGTCACTCTGCCGTCCGGTCCGGTAGAGGGCGAGTGCGAGCAGTTCCCAGGCGCGTTCGGCCAGGGAGTCCTCGCGGACCAGCGCCTCAAGCTCGACGACGGCCGAGGTCGCCGCTCCGGCGGCGATCAGAGCGAAGGCGTGGTTCTGGCGGGCCTCAAGCCGGGCGCTCTCCAGCCGGGCGATCTCGGCCGCCACCACCTCGCTGTCCCGCAGGTCGAGGTAGGCGGGGCCCCGCCAGAGGGAGAGCGCGGCCGACAGGTCCTCCACCGCGGCCGCGGGATCGCTGTCCAGCGCCCGGGCGCCGCGTTCGGCGAGTGAGACGAACCATTCGGCGTCCACCGACTCCGGACGTGCGCGGAGCACGTACCCGGGGCCCTGCCGGTCCACGATCCCGTGTACCGCCCTGGGAGGCCGGTCCGGCTCGATCGCCCGGCGGAGGTTGGTCACGTAGGAGTGCATGGTGGCGACGGCGGTTTTGGGGACGTCCTTGTTCCACAGGGCGTCGATGACGCGGTCGACGGAGACGACCTTGCCCTGGGCGACGAGCAGTGTGGCGAGCAGGGTCTTCAGCCGGGGGGCGAGATCCAGTTCGACGCCTTTCCGCGTCACGGTCAGCGGACCAAGGACGGAGAACCGGATATCGGAGCTCGTCACGTCTACACCGACCGTTCCCATGCGCCGTTCCTAAATTACGCAGAATATTGGCATTTATACCTTGCTTCCCTGCCGTACGCACGGGTGGCCCACGTCCCCGGCGAAGGTCGGCGCATGAGTCTTCCCAGTTGGACGGCGTGGTGGGGGGAAACGAGGGCGACTGCCGCGTGCCCTTCCACGTCCACGGCCCAGGACCGAAAAGAAGGCGCCCGCCGGGGCGTCCCACATCCGCGGAACCGACCTGCCCGGGGGCGACCTCCTGGACCGGCTCTCCCCCTGGGCACGCGGGACGGCGAGCCTGGACGGACGGTGCCGCCGGGTCCGGGGCGCCCGTCGACGTCCGTCGACACAGCGCCGGAAAAATCACTACAAAGTATGCTGTCCGCACGTGGAAGACCACGACCAAGGCAGGTGCCTCGCATGGGCAACACACGGCTTGTCTCAGTGGAGGACGCACCCTCACTGGTGGAACGACTGAGAGAGAACCGCGACTTCCTGGCCCCGTGGGAACCCACCCGCGACGACGACTTCTTCACCGTCGCCACACAGCGCGACCTCCTCGAAACGGCGCTCAGGGCGTACTCCGACGGCACGATGCTCCCGCTCGCGATCCTCGACGACGCCGGAACACTCGTCGGCAGGCTCACCGTCAGCGGCATCACCCGGGGCGCCTTCCAGTCGGGCAGCGTCGGTTACTGGGTCAGCAGGACCCACAACGGCCGGGGAATCGCCACCAGGGCCGTGGCCGAGACCAAGGAGATCGCCTTCACAGAACTGGGGCTGCACCGCCTCCAGGCTGAGACGCTCATCCACAACACGGCATCCCAGCGCGTCCTGAAGCGCAACGGATTCGTTCCCTACGGAATCGCTCCGCAGTACCTCAAAATCGCCGGAAAATGGCAGGAACACGTTCTCTACCAGGTCCTGAACCAGGCGCCTGAGAAAGCCGGAGGCCGGTGAGGTCGCGTGCGACCGATGGATCCGGCCGAGTCTGGCGTGGACGACCGCACCGACCCCGAACCCGGCTGTGCCCTCGGCAAGGGTCTCTCCTTCACGGAGACGCACGAGAACGAGCAGAGCTTGGCGGCCGGGGTCGATGCGGCGCCAGAGAGAACCGGTCGCCGGGCGGTGGCGACCGGTCAGGCCGGACGACGTCTGATGTGACGACGAAAGCCCGGCACGATATGAAAACGGCCGAAAGCAGCCGGCGCAAAGATTGATCTTGGTCGACGACTGACGATCAGACGCGACTCACCACGCCGCGTCCACACCCTGCGGCTTCAGGCCGAAAAGGCCCAGCCGAAAAGGCTCGGGGTCAATAGGGGAGATGAACGTCAAGGTAGTAGGTGCCGATCCCGCCGTAACACCCGTCCACCCAGTAGTTCACCAACTGGTATCCCCGCTTGTCCTCGTTGCACTGGTCCCAGCTGTTGTACCAGTAACGCTCCCAGTGGCCCTCTTCACTGACATTCGCCGTCGGTGCCGAACCGCTGTTCGCCTGGGCGGCCTGGGCGGCCGTTCCCCACAGGGTGACCGCAGTGGCCGCGACCACACCGATCGTGGAGATCTTTCGTGCGACGCGAATCATGTCGCCACCTTCCTCTGACAGCCGTACGGGGGGAGGAGCCGCACCGCACCGTGAAATGCGAGGTGGATCCTCCCTGGCGGATGCGATGGACCAAAGACTTTCACGGAACCCACACCGGGCCGTGAGCGGGCGAACTGCCAACATCAGCAGGTTTCCTGCCACGAAAATCGAGAGCACCACGGTGGACAGGAAACGCTTTCACGCTTACTGGAGTGCGGCCGAGAACCAGGGCGCGGACATTGTCCAGGAGCTCACGAAGGCCCATCTTCCTGGCGGCTACTCGGTTGAGGTTCCCGCATCCCGGCGATGACTCCACCCGGCTGAGACCACGGCGGCCCTCACTTTCCCTCCTCGGGGACCAGGTCGAAGCGGCCGTCGACGAGTGCCGTGATCGCGGCTTCCATGTGGGCGCGGGTGACCTGGTCGATCACGATGAGGTTGGGCTCCCTGAAGGCGGCGTGGAGCGGCGCGGAACCTGCGAAGGCCGGGGGCTCATCTGACGCGGCCTCGGCGCCGGGGCAGAGGAGGGAGTTCGCCTATCGGGGCCACCGTGTGTCCTTCATCGGCCGTGCAGCGCCATACGGCGGTCTCGTTCTCCGCTTCGGTGTACAGACCCCGGTCGTGCACCGGGCAGACGGGCCACGCCCTCCAGATCACCTCCATGATCGCCTCCTGGGCGGCGTCGGCCACGTTCAGGACTCCCCCGGCTCCGGGCGGGATGCCGTTGCCCTGGAAGGCGCCGTCGAACTCCACCCACGCCATGCCCATGGAGTCCCAGTCGGGGATGACCATGCGGAGCGTCCCGGTGACCCCAGGTCTGACGTAACTCGTCGGGATCCATGCCGCAGTGTCCCCCCGCCCCGGTGATCGCGGCAACGGGTATACGCCCTCCCCCACGTGGGGGAGGCTCCTCCGTCCGCCGACGACCAGGCTCGGGGCCGGTGGGTTCCGGATCGGGAGGATGAGCAATGCGCCGGTTGTCGGCATCGGTGGTTTCCCTGGTCACGCTGGCGGTAGCGGCCCTGTGGTGGTTCGTCCCCGGCGGTTATCCGTACGGCGCGGCCAGCAGGGTCACGGTTGGCTTCAACCACTGGATCGAACGCGACGTGGGCGTTGGCCTGCTGGTGGCCTCCGGGGTGCTGGGGGTGCTGCTGGCGCTGGGCATCCGGTCCCGGCCGAAACTTGTCGGTGTGGGCGCCGCGGCGCAGAGTGTCTTCTTCCTCCTGGTCATGTCAGACGCGTCCGTACTGTCGTCCATCGGCTACCTCCTGGTCCCGGTCGTCTTCCTGGCAGTGGGAGCGCTGGTGGTCGTGGGGTGCGTACGGCGGCGACCCGTCGCGTACGTGACGGCGGTCCTGCTCCTGACCGGGCTGGTGCTGGGGCTGACCACGACCGACGTGATCTCGCGCTACCTGACCAACCTCGCCGTCGGGTTCGGCGTGTACGGCGGGCGGATCGCCTGGTCGTGGGTGATGGCGGCCATCACGGTCGGGTGGGCGTGGCTGGCGTACGGATCGTTCGCCCATGAGCGTGGGACGGCGAACCCGAGGTGGGGGAAGACCGTCACGATCCTGACCGCCTGCTGCGGCGTGCCGTACGCGCTGGCACGGTTGTCCTGGGTGACGCCGTGGCCGTTGGGCGGTTACGACCCGAGGACCGGCCGCATCGAGTTCCTCGTCTCGGCGAACATCGACGCGGCCACCCGGCTTCAGGGGTTCACGATCGGCATGGGTTCGGTCCTGTCCGTCGTTCTGACGCTGGGCCTGATCAGCCGCTGGGGCGAGGTCTTCCCCCGGTGGGTGCCCCGGGTCGGTGGGCGGCCCGTCCCGGTGGTGCTGGCCGTCGGTCCCGGCCTTTTCGCGACCGTCGTCCTGTGCGTCTCGGCCCCGGGGGTGCTGGCCGGGGCCGTGCAGAGCGGCTCGGCACTGGACGGTGTCCTGTTCGTCCTGTTGTTCCCGTGCCCCGTCTGGGGACCGCTGATGGGCGCCGCACTGCTGGCCTACTCACGGCGGCGTAGCGCGCCGCCACGGGAGTCGGCGAGGGTACCCGCGAAGATCAGGCCGAGTTCGTAGGCGAGAACGGCCGCCTGGGTGCGGTCCCGGGCGCCGAGCTTGTCCAGGACGTTGCCGACGTGCGTCTTGACCGTCTCCCTCGTCACGCGCAACGCCGCCGCGATCTCCATGTTGTTCTCCCCGAGCGAGATGTGCCGCAGAACGTCCAGCTCACGGGGGGTCAACTCGACCGGAACGCGGCGCCTGGCCGTACTGACGTGGGGGGAGGCGATGCGGCGCAGCGCGTCGGGGAAGAGGACGGCGTCGCGCGAGTGCACCAGCCGTACGGCCTCGACCAGTTCGTGGACGGGGGCGCGTTTGAGCACGTAGCCCGCGGCACCGGCACGCAGCGCACCCCAGACGAGCTGGTCGTTCTCGAACGTGGTGACCACGACGACGCGGGTCGCCGGGGAGCGGTGAACGAGTTCCTGGGTCGCGGCCAGGCCGTCCATGCGGGGCATCCGGACGTCCATCAGCACGACGTCCGCACCGACGCCCGCCTCGACGGCCTCCCGGCCGTCGGCGGCCTCGGCCACCACCTCGATGTCGTCGTGGAGGGAGAGGATGGTCGCCCATCCCGAACGGATCAGCTTCTCGTCGTCGGCCAGGACGACCCGGATCACAGCGGCAGCCTCGCCTGGACGCGCCACGTCTCGCCCTCCTCCTCCCAGGCGCACGTCCCACCGGCGAGGCGGGCCCGCATGCGCATACCGGTCAGGCCGCGTCCCTGTTCACCGGCGGTTCCCGTGGTCGTGTTCCTCACGGTCAGGACCAGGTCGGCACCGACGGTGACGTCAACGGTGACCGGGCCGTCGCCGTGGCGCAGGGCGTTGGTGAGCGCCTCCCTGAGGATGGCGTAGGCCGTACGCGAGACCGGGGCGGGCACCCTGCCGAGGTCGGCGACGTTCGTCCGCACGTCAAGACCCCGGGTGAGCGTGCCGAGTTCCTCCAGCGTGGGACCCTCGGCGGTTGTGCCGTCGTCGAGCACGGTCAGCAACACGTCGAGGTCCTGCTGGGCGTGTCGGGCGATGTCCGTCAGATGGCCGAGCGACCGCGCGACGAGTGCGGGCTCGGTCCGCCCCAGCGCCACCTCGGCGGCCATGGCCTGCACCAGGACGACGCTGAGAGCGTGGCCGACGGAGTCGTGCAACTCCAGGGCGAGGGTCTGGCGGCGGCCGAGTTCGTCGATCACCTGTGACGGCTCGGCGCGCAGCAGACGACGCGCCGCCCAACGCTGGCCGAACCCCGCGGCGACCATCGCGGCCAGTACGGCGACGGCCAGCGCGAGCGCCTCGGGCAGGTCACCGGACGCCCGCCGTGACCCGAACGACGGCAGCAGGGCGGGAGACAGCGCCAGCGCGCCGGCGCTGAGCGTGGCGCCGCCGTACAGGTGCAGGCTGGTCAGGACGACCAGGTAGACGCGGTCGGCCCGCCTGGGCACGGTGACGTCGAGCAGTTCCGACAGGGCGGTCACCTCAAGGCGCCGCATCAGCGGTGTCATGGCGAGCAGCACCGCGGCGGGCAGGCACGCGGCCCACAGCACCACCAGACGTCCCGGTGTCGGTTCGGCCAGGATCAGCAGGCCGAGCACCACGGCGACCGGGGTGAGCAGCGCGGCGCCGAGCAGTTGGTAGATCCCGGCCCGCAGGGCCGTGACGATGGGGCGCCTCACGGGGACCGACGTTAGCCGACCGGTCTCCGGGCGACCTCCCCCACCTGGGGGAGGTCGTCCGGCCTGGCCGTTCATAGCGTGAGCGGCATGACGAGAACCGACGCGCCACCGGCCGGTGGCCCGACGCGCGCCATGTGGAGAGCGGCCCACACCCCGGTGGCCGGGGTTCCCCGCTGGGCGCGGATCACCGCCTACGCCGTGCCGTTCACGGTGCTGCCGTCCGGCCTCTGGCGGCTGCCCATCGTGTTCGACGGCGGGGTCGGCGTCGGCGAACGAGCGTACGTCGTCCTGCTGTCGATCGTGTCGGAACTGGTGGCGTTCACGGCGGTCGGACTGGTCGCCGCCTGGGGTGAACGGTTCCCGCGCTGGGTCCCGGGGTTGCGTGGCCGGGGAATACCGAGACTGTTCGTCATCGTCCCGGCGGCCCTCGGCGCCGTGGTCCTGACGACCGTGTGGACGATCACCTTCGTCACCCACTTCGCCGGAGTCACCCTGCGCGGCGAGCCGATCCCCTCGGCCTTCCCCACCGAGGCGGGCGGCTGGGAGGCCGCGACCTTCTACGTCTGCTACCTGCCGTTGCTGCTGTGGGGACCCCTGCTCGGCGTCACCGCGTACGCCTACCACCGGCGCCGCAGGAACCGGTGAGAGCACGACCGGGCCACCGGTTCATCCCCGTTCCTCCCCGGGAGCCCGGCCCAGGCCCACGACGATGACGGCGCCGACGACCAGGTGCATCAGGAGCAGCACGAGCATGGTCCCGCCGCCGACGGAGCTGCCCAGCGGGCCGAGGAACGACAGCAGCCACACGGTCACCGCGACGATCGTCCAGGTACGGCGCGGCCGGGAGACCCGGCGCCGGAGGAGGGCCAGGAGCGCCCAGCCGGCGAGCCCGGCCACCAGACCGGCCACGACCACCGGCACCGGGCCCAGAGTCTGTGTTTCCTCGCCCATCCGTACGGTCACCCTCGTCCCGCTCACGGGAACCGCCAGGATCCAGACGGCCAGGGCGGCGACGGGGGCGACGAGCACGGTGCTGAGGTGTCTTCCACCGGAGATGTTCATGCCGAGGAGGATGGCCCGGCCGGGTGGTCCGCCACATCCGGCGCGTGGCCGCCTCCGGCCCTCCCCCGGCAGGGCCGGGGTCCTCCTTTGGTAGGTGACGGCGTCGCCGTACCCGTGGTTAGCCTGAGCCGATGAGCGAGATGTTGTCCCCGTGGTCGGCGGCGGTCGCCGGTGTGGTCCTCGGGATCGGAGCGCTCACCGGCGCGACGCTGTGGGGGTTGAGCGGCGGGGCCCTGATGTGGCTGGACGTCGCGGTCGCGGTGGCGAGCCTGGTCGCGGCGCTCGCCCAGCTGTGGTGGCCGGTCCCCGGGGCGCTCGCCGCCACGCTCCTGGCCGCGGTCTCCCCCACGGGGACGCCCGCGGCGACGATGGGCGCGCTGCAGGTGGCCCAGCGCGGGCGTTTTCCCCTCGCCGCCGGGGTGGCGGTCGCGGGTGCCGCGGCCCATCTGGTCCAGGGCCTGTGGCGGCCCAGTTCCGGCATCTCCCTGGGCTGGTGGCTGCTGCTGATCTGTTCCTCGTACGGCGCGCTCCTCGGCTGGGGGACGCTGGCCCGCTCCCACCGCGCCCTGCTCGCCTCGTTGCGTGAACGCGCCCACCGCGCCGAGGCCGAACAGGGCAGGAAGGTCGCCGAGGCGCGGACGGCCGAGCGCCGCAAGCTCGCCAGGGAGATGCACGACGTGCTGGCCCACCGCCTCTCGCTGGTGGCCACCCACGCCGGGGCGTTGGAGTATCGTCCCGACTCCTCCCCCGAGCGGCTCTCCCGGGCCGCCGGGGTGGTCCGCTCCGGGGTGCACCAGGCGCTTGAGGAGTTGCGCCAGGTCATCGGCCTGCTGCGTGAGGAGGACGACTCCTCGGACGACCTCCCGGGCGGGCTCTCGGACAGGCGGGAGCCCTGGCCCACGCTGGCCGACCTGCCGAGGCTGGCCGACGAGGCGCGGCAGGCGGGCCAGAGCGTGTACCTCAGCGACGAGACCGCCGGTGACGTGCCGCCCGCCGTCGGGAGGACCGGCTACCGCGTCGTCCAGGAGGGGCTGACCAACGCCCGCAAGCACGCCCCCGGCCGGCCGGTCGAGGTGTCGCTGGACGGTTCCCCGGGAACCCGCCTGACGATCACCGTCACCAACCCGCTGCCCTCCCCGGACGCGCCCCCGGCCCCGCCCGGTGGCGGCGTCGGCCTGGTCGGGCTCACCGAGCGGGTACGACTGGCGGGCGGGCGGCTCGACCACCACGAGAGCGACGGGCGGTTCCTGCTCCGGGCGTGGTTACCATGGCCCGCGTGATTCGTGTGCTCCTGGTCGACGACGACGCCCTGGTCCGCGCCGGATTGTCCATGATGCTGGACGGCGCCGCGGGCATAACCGTCGTCGGTGAGGCGGCCGACGGCATGCAGGCGATCACCGAGACCGACGCCCACGCCCCCGACGTCGTCCTGATGGACCTGCGGATGCCCCGGGTGGACGGCATCACCGCCACCCGCCGGTTACGCGCCAGGACGCGCCCGCCGGAGGTGATCGTGCTGACGACCTTCGACACCGACGAGAACATCCTGCACGCGCTGCGCGCGGGCGCCGGCGGGTTCCTGCTCAAGGACACCCCACCCGCGCTGATCGTCGAGGCGATCACCCGGGTCGCGGCGGGTGATCCGATCCTGTCGCCGGGCGTCACCCGGCGGCTGGTGGAGCGCACGCTCACCCATGCCGACTCCTACGAACGGGCCCGTGCCACGTTGGCCACCTTGACCCCGCGCGAGCACGAGGTGGCCCTCGCGATCGCGCGGGGCCGGTCGAACGCCGACATCGCCGCCGAACTCGCCATGGGCGTCACGACGGTGAAGAGCCACGTCTCCAGCATCCTCACCAAGCTCGGTCTGGACAACCGCACCCAGATCGCGCTTCTCGCCCACGACGCGGGTCTCATCTGAGGGCGGCGTCGCCCCGTGGGCCGCCCTTGAACCAGGTCGCGGAACCCGGCCTGCGGGCCTCGCGGCGGATCCTCGACATCGCGAACCTGCAGGTGAACTCCTTGTACATCGCCGCCACCCGGCCGTCGAAGTAGAGGTTCGTCGCGGTGTCGTCCTTGCGGGCGAACTGCCGGACACCCGCGTGGCGGCCGAGGCTGACGCACGACCCGACGAAGGCCAGGTCGATCAACGCCGGGGCGGCCCCCGCGACGCGGCTCAGCACCGTGTCGGCGGCCCGCGCCCCGAGCGGCCCGGCGGCCTGGCAGCTCATCCGCAGCGGCTGTCCCGATGGGGCCGCGGCGTCCCCGGCGGCGACGACACGCTCGTCGTCGAGGCTGGTCAGCGTCTCGTCGGTGAGCAACCGGCCGAGCGCGTCGGTGCGCAGCCCGCTCGCGGCGGCCAGACCCGGCACGCCGAAACCGGCCGCCCAGATGGTCAGCGCGCTCGCGCGCACCCCGCCGTCGTCGAAGACGACCGCGTCCCGCCGTACCTCGCGCACCGTGGCCCCCTCGATCACCGCCACGCCGTGCCGCGTCAGCCATCTTGCCGTTGACCTGCGGCCCGGCTCGCTCAGTGAGGGCGCCAGCGTCCTGCCGCACACCAGCGTGACCTTCCGTCCCTGTTCGGCGAGTTCGGCGGCCGTCTCGACGCCGGTCAGGCCGCCACCGACCACGGTGACCGGGGCGTCCGGGGCCAACTCCTCCAGACCGGCGCGCAGCCGTCGTGCGGACTCCAGTTCGGCGACGTCGAAGGCGTGCTCGGCCGCGCCGGGCACCGAGGCCGGGATCGCCCCGGTGCTGCCGACCGCGTAGACGACGTGGTCGTAGTCCAGCGCCTCGCCCGAGGCCAGCCGTACCGTGCGGGTGGCCGTTTCGATGCGGGTGGCGCTGTCGACGACCAGCCGGACGCCCTCGCCGAGCAGTGTGTCGTAGCCCGCCGTGGCCTCGCCGGTACCGGCCACGAGCTGGTGCAGCCGGATCCGCTCGACGAACTCCGGGCGGGGGTTGACCAGCGTGATGTCGATGCCGGGGTGCGCACGCAGACGGTTGGCCGCGAGCGTGCCCGCGTAGCCGCCTCCGATGACGACGACCCGGTGGGAAGGTGTGGACATGGGGAGGTTTCCCTTCTCGATTCCTGACCTGCCCCGTCCGACAGCGTGGAGGCCCGATGTGTGAGGACCTCACAGTTCGCCACGCTGTCCTGTCGGACGGATGAGGGCGGAGACGAACGAAGGGGGTGCGGAGGCACCATGGCCATTCCGTCGGAACCGGTTGATCCCGGCCTGAGCGTGATCATGGGTGAACGGCGTCAGCTGATCAATCTGGCGTACCGGATGCTGGGTTCCCTGGCCGACGCGGAGGACGTCGTCCAGGAGACCTACGCCCGCTGGTACGCCATGTCCCGGCCGGAGCAGGACGCCATCGTGTCGCCGGGGGCCTGGCTGACCAGGGTCGCCAGCCGGATCTGTCTCAACGTGCTCTCCTCGGCGCGGGTCCGGCGGGAGACCTACGTGGGTGAGTGGGTTCCCGAGCCGCTGCCCGAACCCACGGAGTGGACCAGCGTCGATCCGGCGGACCGGGTCACCCTGGACGAGTCGGTCAACATGGCCTTCCTCGTTGTGCTTGAGTCGATGACCCCGGCCGAACGGGTGGCGTTCATCCTGCACGACGTCTTCCGCTACGCCTTCGCCGAAGTGGCCGAGATCGTCGGCCGTACCCCGGCGGCCTGCCGCCAGCTCGCCTCGTCGGCCCGCCGTCGCATCCGCGACGCGCACACCCCCGCGGCCCCGGCCTCCCGGCAGGCCCGGATCGTCAAGGACTTCAAGCACGCCCTGGAGGCCGGGGACGTCACCGCCCTCATCGGTCTTCTCGACCCCGGCGCCACGGTGACCAGCGACGGCGGCGGCCTGGTCAGGGCCGCGCTTCACCCGGTCGAGGGTGCCGAGCGGATCGTGCGCTCCCTGCTCCGCCTCCGGGACAGGTTCCACGGCCAGACGCTCCTCGAACGCACGGTCAACGGCCAGCCGGGCCTGGTCGCCCAAGAGGACGGCGTCACCATGACGGTCTTCGCGTTCGAGATCACGGACCACCGGATCACCCACATCTGGGCCGTCCGCAACCCCGACAAGCTCCGGCCGTGGGGCGTGGACATCGCTCAGGAGGGAAGGTGATCCCGGCGTTCGTGTTCTCGGGGAGCAGGAAGTATCCGATGGGGGTCGAAGCGGGCGACCCGCACCCCCTCGGGTGCGTTGTCACCGCACCAGGCCAGGACGATGAGGGGATGCCCCTGGGGGTCGACACTGATTCCGGCCGTCCCGACCACGCGGGGCGTGCAGCCCGTAACGCTCATGACCCCGATGACCAGCAGGACGATTCCACATAAGCGCCGCATGATCGCACCGTAGGTCTCCCTGGGTGGAGATCGGCGCCCTCCTCATGAACCGTGATCGGAATGCCTCCCGGCCGTAGTGCTCAGGCGAGGACGGCGGGGCTGAGCACCTCCTGGCACCACTGACGGAAGCCGGTGGGGGAACCGCCCCCCGAGGCACGGGACACTCCGTTGTCGAGACCGGCCTCCTTGGCCCGCATCATGTCGAGCATGCTCCGGGCCACGGCCTCGGTCATCCCGAAGCCGACCAGCCTGGCCCTGAAGTCCTCGTCCGGGACCCGCTGGAAGCGGACCGGGCGGCCCAGCACCTCGGACATGATCCGCGCCATGTCGTCGTGGGAGAGGTCCTCCGGGCCGAGCACCGGGACCTCCTCGACACCGGTCCAGGTGTCGTCGCGCAGCAGTTCCGCGGCGACCGCGGCGATGTCGCCGGTCGAGCAGGTCGGAGCCCTGAGGTCCCCGGAGACCGGCGCGGTGAACACGCCCCGGTCCCTGATCGTTTCGGCCTGGCGCAACAGGTTGTCCATGAACGAGGGCAGCGCCAGGGCCCGGTAGGCGACGCCCGTGCTCGCGATCAGGTCGTCCAGGGCGAGCGTCGCGGTCACGTGACCGGCCTTGCCGGCCATCGCCGTACCCCGGCCCAGGGCGGAGACGCCGACCACCCGCGCGACCCCCTGGGCCGTGAACGCCTCGCAGGCCGGGCGGCTGAAGTCGAGGTAGGCGGCCTCGACGCTCTCGGCCCGGGGGTTGGGCGGTACCAGCCAGAAGACGGCGTCGGCTCCTGCGAAGGCCTTGGTGACCACGTCGAGGTCGCGGTGCGAGCCCTCGACGACCTCCACGCGCTCGCGTGCCCCGGCGGGCAGGCGGGCGGCGTCACGGACGATCACGCGGACGTGCTCACCTTCGGCCAGCAGGCGGCCGAGGACCTGTCGGCCGATCTGACCGGTGGGCGCGGTGACGACGATCATGGAAGCTCCATGGAAGGGTTGGTTGAGGGAACGCCGCCCAGTCAACCGGGGGCCGCACCGAAGCTGAAGGACCGATCTTGTGGCGATTGATACCTTACGAGTATGAATGACCTTGAAGTCCGTCAGCTCCGGTATTTCGTGGCCGTCGCGGAGGAGCTGCACTTCGGGCGCGCGGCGGAGCGGCTCGGTATGGCGCAACCGCCGTTGTCCAGGATGATCCGGAACCTGGAGCGGCAGCTGGGTGTGTCGCTGCTGACGCGCTCCACCCGCCGGGTCGCGCTGACCTCGGCGGGCGAGGTCCTGCTCCGCGACGCCAGGACCGCGCTCGACGCGGTCACCGCCGCCGGACGACGAGCCAGGAACGCCGGTCGGCCCGAGCCCGAGCTGCGGCTGGCGTTGAAGGCCGACTACGACGGCGGGCTGCTGCCGCTGATCCTCACCCGCTACCGGGAGGAGGCCGCGGCCCTGCCGGTGCGGCTCGTGCTGGGCGGGCGGGGAGGGCAGGCGCCCGCGCTGCGCGACGGCCGCGCGGACGTCGCGCTGCTGCCCATCCCCTTCGACGACCACGGTCTCGACGTGGAACCGCTGCTGACCGAACCCCGGCTGGTCGCCCTGGCCGCGGCCGATCCGCTGGCCGCCCGCCCCCGCCTGCGGCTGGCCGACCTGTCCGACCGGATCCTGCCCGACGGGACCCCTGCCGACCGGGAGGATCTCCCGCCCGTTCCCGGCGACGACGACCGGCGACCGCGCGGGGCGGTGGCCGGGCCCAGGTCGAGGACCCTGGACCTGGCCCAGATCTTCAATCTGATCGAGGTGGGAAGCATCGTCTGGTTCCCACCCGCCTCGGTCGTCCGGCGCCATCCGCGCCCCGGCGTCGTCTACCGGCCCGTCGAGGACCTCCCGCCGCTCACCCTCGTCCTGGCCTGGCCGAGGGAGTCGCGGTCACCGGCCGTCGCCGCCTTCGTCCGTACGGCCACAGCCGTCGCGGCCGGTCCCGCAGGACCGTGACGCCCCGGCCAGGGTCCCTCCCGGCCCTGTGGGACCGGGAGGGACGTCGGAGGTGACCGGTCACCGGCCGCCGGGCAGCGTGAACCAGTACCTTCCGAAGGTCGCCGACGTCACGACGCCCACCCCCGTCGGCGGGGGCAGACTCACGACGCCGAGCTCGAAGGCATGCTGACTCGGGTCGGCCACGGAGGCAACCCCGGCGGCGGCGACCCCGAACAGGCGGTGGGCGGGCACCGCGATCCCGGCGCTCGCGGCCTCGCCCTGGACGAAGCCGTTGACCGACGCGGGGTCGTTGGCGCCGTTCGTCCAGCCCAGCCGTGCGCTCCCGCCGAAGCCGGGAGTGCCCAGGCTGCCACGTGGTTCGTTGACGGTCACCTGGCCGTACCTGGTAAGCGTGAGCCCCGCCGTTCCCCCGGCTCCGCCCATACGGCCGGTGGGCACGATCGCCGTGTAGTCGACCGAGATGTAGTCGGGAGTGAGGTCGTGCCCCATCTGCTTCAGGATGTGGTTCGAGGGGGGAAGTATGTTGGCCCAGGCGCCCTCCCATGCGCAGTTGAAGAGGCCGTCGACGCAGAAGGGCGCCGGCTCCGAATTGTCGATCTTCCGGTCCCAGCCCATCGGGGCGACCTCGTACTCCTGGCAGGGCCGGGCACCGCACGGACCACCGTTCAGAGGCGACATGTTGTCGCCGCGCGGGCGGGCGCCCTGCGGCCCCCAGTCCGCGTTGTCCGCGGTGGGACACGGCCTGGCACCGCACGGACCGCCCTTGAAGCCGGGGTTGTAGGGCGGGTTGTAGTCGTGCGCCGGGTTGTGGGCGCGGTTCTGGTGGGCGCCTCCCTTGCCGTCGCTGCACTCGCCGTCGGGGCACGAGCGGTGGATCAGCCCGTCGGGGTCGGTGAAGGAGAGCGGGTTGTTGTTGGCGTAGGTGTAGCCGTTGACCTGCTGGGAGTCCTTGATGTCGATGAGCGGGTCCACCGAGATGAACCGGCCCATGGCCGGGTCGTACTCCCGGGCGCCGAGGTGGGTCAGCCCGGTCTCGTCCATGGTCCCGCCGACGAACCCCTTGTTCATGGAGGTCGGCCACGTCCCGGTGAGGCCGCGCGCCTCGCCGAACGGGGTCATGCGGCGTACGGCGACCGCCTGGGTGTCGGTGTTGGCGATGACGTTGCCCGCGGTGCCGTGCTGGTCGCCGCTGAGCCAGCTGACGGTCGTCGAGGTGTTCCCCGAACGGGTGGCGACGACCTGTCCGCCGTGGGAGTAGTAGCGGGTGCCGGTCTTGGCCCCGCCCGAGGTGGTGTAACGCAGCTCCTGTCCCGGCAGGTACAGCGTGGCCCCGGCCGGGTCACGCTGGACCAGCCGGCCGCCGTCGGCGTCGTAGACGTAGCCGGTCGTGCCGGTGCCGTCCTGCACGGAGGTCAGGCGGCCCTCCCTGTCCCAGGTCATGGTCTGGGTCCCGGCGGCCGACGAACGGGTCTTCATGTTGCCCGAGGCGTCGTAGGTGTGGGCGGTCGAGCTCGTGCCCACGCCGTCGGTGGTCGAGGAGGCGCTCAGCCGGTGCGCGCCGTCCGGCACGGTGTAGGTGGTGACGGCGTCGCCGGAGGTGGTGCCGTGCTTGACCATCTGTGTCCGGTTGCCGATGTCGTCGTAGGTGTAGGACTGCCAGTACGGGTTCGTCCCGCCGACCACCCCGGCGCTGACCGTCTGCGCGCACGTCGTGGACGTCTGCGTCCACGCCTGTTCGAGCCTGCGCAGGAAGTCGACGCCGAAGCACTGGGTGTCGCCGCCGGCCAGGTCCGACATCCGGGTGACGTTGCCCCCGGCGTCGTAGGCGAGACTCAGCTCGGAGACGACGGCGGGAGAGCTCTCCTTCACGGTCTTGATCGTCTCCAGGCGCCGGGTGTCGCTCTCGTAGACGCGGGAGATGTCGGCGGTCCTGCCCGCGTTGTTCCTCAGCTTGATCTTGGAGACCTCGCCGAAGCTGGTGTGGTCGGTCCCCGTCACGTAGCTGCCGCCCATGGTGGTGCCGAGCGTGGTCGGCAGGTCCAGCGCGTCGTAGCCGTGGCTCAGCTCCTCCTGGCCGAGGGTGCCGACGGCGGGCAGGCGGGTGGTCCTGGGCAGGCCGTTGGGCCAGTAGGTGTTGACGTAGGTGTAGGTGTTGTTCAGGCCCGTCTGCGCGGCCGGGATGCCGTAGACCACCTGGGTCGGCTGGTAGCCGACGGTGTACCCGGTGATCGTCTTGGTGTACTGGTCGGTGCCGTCGTACCTGGTCGACTTCGAGAGCTGTCCCTTGGCGACCGTGTCGTAGATCCATTCGGCACGCTTGTCGCCGGTGACCGAGTCGTCCCTGACGGTCGTCCTACGTCCGAGGGCGTCGTAGGTGAAGGCGGTGACCTGGCCGCTCGCGTTGGTCGCGGTGACCAGGTCACCGGCGTCGTCGTAGGTCTTGGTGACCGTCCCGATGTCGGGGTCGGTGCTGCCGACCAGGCGACCGCGCAGGTCGTAGGTGTAGAGCCACTCGTTGCCCTCGGCGTCGGTCGTCTTGGCGAGCCTGCCCTTGTTGTCGAAGGCGTACGACGTCCTGATGAATCCGGCCGCGCTGCCCGCGACGTTCCCGGTGCGGTACTGACGCGTCTCGACGACCCGTCCGGCCGCGTCCTTCACCGACGAGGTGACGACGCCGCCCGCCGGCGGGGTGACGTCCTCACGGTCGCCGCCGTAGCCGAACACCGTGCGCCAGCGCTCGTCCACCCCTCCCGGGCTGGCGGGCGCCTCGTCCACCAGGTGCACCTGGGCGCTCGTACGGCCCGCGGCGTCGAAGAGGGTGTACTCGGCCGAGGGGACGTCCTGCGCGGGCACGACGAGCGTCGGGCCGGGCGCGGCGTCGGCGAGGTAGGGGTTGTGCGTCTTGAGGACGCGTCCGGCCGAGTCGTAGAAGGTGTCGGTCACGACCACGTGGTCGGCCGTGCCCGCCGCGTCGGCGCTCTGCGTCTGCCGCTGACGCATCAGGCTGTCGTAGAAGGCGTAGGAGGTGATGTAGTCGCCCGCGTGGTTGAGCTTCCTGCTGGTCACCACGATCGGCCCGGTGTCGCTCACCTGGTAGGCGTGGCCGATCGACGGCTTGTCGGCGTTGGACGCCCTGTCGTTGCCCGGCAGCCACACCGCGGTCAACCGGCCGAGGCCGTCGTGGGCCAGGGCGGTCACCCGGCCGTTGGCGTCGGTCGTGGTCCGGGGAAGGCCGAGGGCGGGGTCGAGGACGGTGACGGTCGTCCAGCCGAGCGGGCCGGTGACCGTCTTCCCGGTGAGCGGCGCGCCCGAGGCGGGCGTGTACGCGGTCGTGACGGTGGCGCCGCGCGCGTCGGTCTCGGTCAGCACCCGCCCGTAGGCGTCGTAGGTGACCTTCCTGTCGGTCACGTACGACCAGGTGGACCCGGTGAGGGCCTTGACCGACTCGACCAGGGTGACGTCGCCCTTGGTCGGGGCGGGCGCGCCCTCCCAGGCCGTGGCGCCGTCGTAGGCGGTGCGCACGTCGGTGATCAGGTCCGTCTCGGTCACCGTGCCCGCGGTCACCTTGGCCTTGGCCGTGGCGCAGTCCAGCGCGAAGCTGCGCACGCGCGAGACCCGGTCGACCAGCCAGATGCCGGCGTTGCGGGTGTACTCGGTGGTGGAGCACTCCTCGTCGCCGGTGACCGCGTCGTCCCCCTTGTCCTCGGCCCACACCGGCATGCCGTAGGCGTCGAACTCGGTGGAGGAGGTGGTCGTACGGGGTGCCCTGCCGCCGTCCCTGGTGGTGCGGGTGTAGGTGGCGCCGTTGCCGACGAGGCGGGCGTGGACCGTCGAGCCGTCGATCGTACGGCTGGCGGTCGGGTCCGACTGCCAGGGCCGGTAGACCGTGGCCCCGATCTCCACGCCGTTGACGTCGCGGGAGACGACCTCGCGGACCATGCCGGCGAAGGCGTCCTCGTCGGCCGTCGCGGGGGCGCCGCCCGCGGCGGGCATCGTCACCGACCGGGTCCCCGAGGGCAGCCGGTCGCCGTTCATCCCCCGGAAGTAGCGGGTCTCCTCCAGGACGCGGGTGGGTCCCTCACCGGTGGTCCTGGTGACCAGGCCGTAGCCGCGCCACACCGACCAGGTCTTGTCGTCGTCCTGGAGCAGGCCGTCCTCGTCGGTGTAGTGCCAGGCGGGGGCTCCGCCGTACGTGAAGCCGGTGATCGTCCGGGGGGAGGAGCCGGTCGCCTCGGCCTGGGTGACCTGGGACACCACGTACTTGTGGAAGAAGTCGGTGATGGGTTCGGTGTGGCCGGACGGCGTCCACTTGACCGGGTAGCACCGCAGGCCGTGGTCGTGCAGGTTGTCCAGGGCGGGCGTCCTGGTGCCCGCGACGCAGTCGGCGCCGGCGTAGGTGACGTCGATCGTGCTCCCGGTCTCCGTCTTGATCGCACCGATCCGGTACCTGTTCATCGCCGGGTACTGGTCGCCCGCGGTGTCGACGCGGTTGGGCAGCAGCTTGGGGGTGAACCGCACCTTGGGCAGCGTCACCGCCGAGCCGGTCTCGGTGCTCGCCCGGCCGGTGTGGGTGATGGTGTTCAGCCACAGCACGGGGGTGACCGAGGTGCCCGAGCCCCGGTCGTCGGGGTCGGGGAAGGTGTGGTCGAAGGTCCACGACTCCACGTCACGCCAGGCGGACCCGGCGGTGTTCCACACCTGGGTGGTGACGGTCGAGAGCCGCTTGGTCGTCCAGAAGGTCGGGGAGATCTGCTGCGGCTTGCACGGGGAGGCGGTGCACTCCTGGTCGAAGGGAACATCCGGCCAGTGGGCGGCGTCCTTGGTCCCGCAGTCGGCCAGGCAGCGGTCGGCCGTGCCGAGCACCACCCGCGTCTGCGGGGCGTCGTCCAGGCCGCGCGTGCCGTACTCGATCTTCTCCGGGTAGCCCGCCCTGTCGTAGTCGGCGGCGTCCGTCGTGGTGGAGTTGCGGCTGTAGCGGTTGGTCTCCTTGGCGTAGGAGACGCGCATCGTGTTGCCGTGGGTGTCGACCACGTAGTCGAGCTGCCAGCGGAAGGCCTGACGGCAGCTCGACGCGGCGAAGGTGCTCTGGTGGCACGCCTCCCCGTCGTGGTTGCCGAAGACCGGCACGCTCAGCGTGGACTGCGAGCCCGCGCGTCCGCCGAACCAGTACTGGGTGCCGCCGGTGTCGGTGGCGACCCACCACTCCCCGTTGTCGTCGCCGTTGGTCGCGCCGGTGCGCCGCTCGACCTTCAGGCCGTCGTCGTCGCGCAGGTGCCAGCGGTCGCCGTTCCTGATCAGCTCACCGGAGTGGCCGGGCAGTGACAGCGTCGCGTTGTCGGTGACCCAGCACAGGTCACCGGTCTCGGCCTGGTTGTTAGCGCCGTTCTCCATGTCCTTGGAGCAGGCGCCGTAGCGGCGTTCGATGAAGCCGGGGTTCCAGTCGAAGCCCTCCCCGACCCAGGAGGGCTGGGTGTTGGCCGCGGCCATGAGGCCGTCCACGCGTGCCGAGGAGTACGACAGCGTGAGCTGCGGCTCGGGTCCGCCGAGGCCGGGCGGCACCCGCATCGGGTAGGACCAGGTGAAGTCGCCGCTGTTGCCGCCGGTGTTCCACGTCGACGACGGGGTGAGCGAGGTGGCGGCGTAGTCCCCGGTGGGACCGGAGGAGTCGGCGGCGAGCATGACCAGCCCGGTGGCGTTCACCTGGGCGCTGACCGTGCCCTTGTCCCTGTCCACGGTTGAGGGCAGCTCGACGGGGCCGCACCCGGAAGCCGTCCCGGTCGGGGCCGCGTCGGGGGTCGGGGAGACGGCCGGGGAGTCGGGGGGCTGCAGGGGCAGGGAGCCGGGGGTGGGGGTGAGGGTGGGGATGGGCCCGGTCGGGGCGGGGATGGGGGCCCTGGACCCGGTGCCCGCGGGGACGGGAGTCTCGGGCGGTGTGGGAGTGGAGGCGGCGGTGTGCTCGGGAGCGGGGGAGGCCGTGTGCGCGGGGGTGAGAACGCACGTGGAGACGCTCCACAGCCGCAGCCGGGAGGCCCAGTCGCCGCCGACGGCCGAGGCCATGCCCCGGTAGTCCACGGTGAGCCGCACCTTGTCTTCGGCACCCTGAACCTTGTCGGTACGGGTCAGGCGCAGCGTCAGGGCGTCACGGCTCTGCCCGACCGAGAGGTTCTCCACCCGCACGGTCGCCGGGCCGTGGCCGGCCGTGGCCGCGAGCCACACCGGCAGCCCGCCCGCGCGCACCGCCGTACCGCCGTCGGCGCTCCTGCCCGCCGCACCGTCCGGTACGGCGGGCAGGACGACGTCGGCGCTCTCCCGCCCGGGCCACACGGGCCGCTCGGGTCTCCACGCCTTGACCTTGGGCACCTTGCCCGGCGTCGGTGGTTCGAACCGTTTCACCTTCACCGCGCGTTCTCGTGGGGGTCCGGTGGTGGCGGCCGAGGCGACCCCTCCGACCTCACCGGCGACAAGGGACGCGGCCAGCATGGTCGTCATCACCGTCGTCATCACCGCCGCGCCGACCAGTTTTCGGTTTCGTTTCCGCATAGGGACGTTCCTCGCCATGGGAGAAAGTGGCACTTTTCCGCCGACCGCACCTGATGGGCTTTATGCGCGAAAAGCCGCCTAACCAGGTGAAAAATAATTGCACTTCTCTTATCTCCACATCGCCGGAAATCTGCCATTTTTGGCTGGTTTACTGCCATTTTTGGCAGCGCGGCGACCCTGACGAGATGCCGACGGCTACAGTCCAGCCCGGCAAGATCTACTCGGATAGGGGAAAACGGTGGCGGCACTTCGGCGGTCGGCCGTACTCGCAGCGTCGTTATTACTGATCATCGGCATGGTGTCCGCGACCGGCACCCCGGCGGCGGCGCAGTCGCCCCCGACCGCCGCCCCCGACTGCGCCGAATCGGCGCCTCGGACCGACGCGGCGATCAAGATGTCCAGGGCGTGCAAGACCAGAGTCGAGGTGGAGAGCGAACGCACCCCCACCACCCAGGTCTTCGTCAACCCCGACGGCAGCAGCACCGTCGAGCAGTACGCCCACCCCCGCCGGGTACGGCAGGCCGACGGCACCTGGACGAAGCCGGACCCCACCCTGGTGCCCGGAACCGACGGCCTCCTGCGGCCCAGGGCCTCGACGGTCGACGTCCGCCTGTCGGGCGGCGGCACCGGCCCCCTCGTGCGGGCCGTACAGGGCAAGGCCGAGCTGGCCCTCTCCTGGCCCTCCAGCCTGCCTCAGCCCACGGTGAGCGACGCCCGCGCGACCTACCCCGACGTGCTCGACGGCGTCGACCTCGTGGTGACCGCGCTCGACACCGGTTTCTCCTTCGTGCTGGTGGTCAAGACCCGCGAGGCCGCGAAGAACCCGGCCCTGCGGGAGATCACCCTGCCCACGGCCCTGACCGGCCTGAAGTGGGACGGGCCTCGCGCCGTGGACAAGCAGGGCAGGACGGTGTTCGCCGCCGACGCCCCCGCGATGTGGGACTCCTCGGGAAAACAGCCCTCGACCGCGGCCGCTCCGGCCGAGGACGCCAGGAGCGCGCCCGTCGAACTGGGCGTCGCGGCGGGCCGCGGACTCACCCTCAAGCCTGACACCGCCCTGCTGACCGACCCCAAGACGACGTTCCCGCTGTTCATCGACCCCACGGTCGGTTACACGTACTGGACGATGATCAACGAGGCGGCCCCGAACCAGTCGTACTGGGACTACGACCGGCGCAACTGCTCCGGCGGCTGGGACACCGACTGCGCGAAGGTCGGCTACTACCCCAGCGGCAACGACGGCGCCACCTACTCGCGCTACCGGTCGATGTTCCAGTTCTCCGCCGCCCCCTTCTCCGGCAAGCAGATCCTCACCGGCTCCCGGTTCACCATCGACCTGCTCAGCTCGACCTCCTGCTCCGACAGCACCACCTGGCTGCACACGGTCGGCACGACCCTGGGGCCCGGCACGACCTGGAACGCCGAATTCTCGAAGTGGAGCGGCACCGAGGTCTCCAGCGTCGCCAACAACAGCTGCCAGTACGCCAGGAAGTTCACCGAGTTCCCGCTGGACTCGTGGGTGGTGTCCGGCAGGCAGTACGGCGGCTGGCTCACCCTTGGCCTGCGGGCCGACGACGAGGACAGCTCGTCGGGTTGGAAGAAGTTCGACGCCACCACCGCCAGGCTCATCGTCAACACCAACACCGTCCCCAGCCCGCCCGGCTCGCTGACCGTGGACGGCAAGGCGTGCGCCACCGGCGGCGAACGGCCGTACGTGAGCACGCTGACGCCGAGTTGGCGCGCCTACCTGGCCGACGGCGACGGCGAGGCGATGACCGCCTCCTTCTACTGGCAGGCCATCGACCCGGCCGGAGCCCAGCAGGGACCGTTGACGCAGTCGAGCGTGGGCTCGGGGACGACGGCCGTGGTCACCCCGACCTCCGGCATCGCCGACAACACCGCCTACCGCTTCTGGGCCAGGGCGTCCGACGCCAACGCCACCAGCGACGAGTCGGTCAAGTGCGAGTTCGTCACCGACACCGTCAGGCCGCAGACGGCGACCGTGACCTCCGACATCTACCCCGAGAGCGACAACGTCGCGGGCGGTGTCGGCCAGACCGGCAAGTTCACCTTCCAGAGCTCCCCCGACGTGGCCTCCTACAAGTGGGGCTTCTCCGACCCGCCCTCCACGGTCGCCATCCCCACCTCGGTCGGCGCCCCCGTGACCGTCGGCTGGACCCCCACCGAGGGCGGCGCCCACACCCTGTACGTGGTCGCGGTGGACCGCGCGGGCAACCAGTCGCCGCGTAGGACCCACTCCTTCGTCGTCGGCTCACCGGAGCCCGAGCTGGCCAGGTGGCTGCTCAACGACGACCCCGGGTCGGCCACGGCCTTCGACGACACCGACAAGGGACGCGCCCTGACGATCAACGGCGGCGCCACCCTGGGCGAGCCCGGACGGCTGGCGCCCGGCCCCGACGGCAGGTCGCGCAGCGCGCTGCGCGTCGACAGCGCCGACGACTACGCCAGCCGGGCCGACTTCCTCAACACCGCGACCAGCTTCACGGTCTCCGCCTGGGTCAAACTGGCGGGCAAGGGCGCCGACAGCACCGTGGTCTCGCAACGGGGCACCGGCAACCGCGCCTTCTTCCTCTCCTACCTCGCGGCCCAGGACCGGTGGGCGATGACCGTCCCGGCGCAGGACACCGCGGGGGCCACCGCCTCGTCCGCCCTGTCGACCACCGTGCCGAGGGCCGGCGTCTGGACCCACCTCACCGGCGTGTACGACGCGGGGACCAGGTCCGTGCAGCTGTACGTCAACGGCACCCTGGAGGCCACCGTCGGCGACGTCACCGCCTGGGACGCCTCCGGCGCCTTCCAGGTCGGCGGCGGCTGGGGCGGCTCCCCCCTCGACGGCGCGGTCGCCGAGGTCAGGGCATGGAACCGGGCCATCGCCACCACCGAGGCGGCGGCCATCGCCGACCCCACGCTGAACAGCAAGGTGGCCGAGTGGCACTTCGAGGAGGTCGGGCCGGGGCCGGCCCACGACTCCTCCGGCATGTTCCGCGACCTCACCTTCTACGGCGGCGTGCAGGTCCCGCCCTCCGGCGCGGGGCACGGCGGCGCGACCGGTCTCCGTCTCGACGGCGTCGACGACTACGTGGCGCCGGACGACCCGGTCGTCCTCACCGACCAGTCGTTCACCGTCTCCACCTGGGTACGGCCCTCGGACCTGACCCGCGCCCAGACGTTCGTCTCCGGCGGGTTCACCCTGTACTACGAGCCGGGCGGCGACGGTAAGTGGGTCTTCTCGATGCCCGCCTCGGCGACCGACACCGCCAACTCCACCTTCGCGATCACCTCCGTGGCCAACCCCACCGAGTACCACCACCTGGTCGGCATCTTCGACGCCCAGCAGCGTCACCTGCGGCTCTACGTCGACGGGGCGCTCAAGGTCACCGTGGGGATGCGCCCGCAGTGGCAGCCGTGGCGCTCCCAGCAGCCCCTGCTGATCGGCAAGGGCGCCTCGGGCGGCTTCGTCAAGGGCGACCTCGACGAGATCCAGATCTTCCAGGGCGTCGTCCCCGACGTCGCCGGTCCCACCGGGGTCGTGCGAGGCCTCGTCGACTTCAACGGCGACGGCAAGGCCGACTTCTGCCGCCGGGTCGGCGCGGTGCCCAACAGCAAGGTGGCGTGCACGCTGTCCACCGGCAGCGGGTACGGCATCACCATCACCTCCGGCGTGCTCGACTGGGGTCAGGACGCGGGCCGGGCCTGGGTGGACGTCAACGGCGACGGCAAGACGGACTTCTGCCGGCTGCGCGGCACCCAGAACCACACCGACGCCTACGCCAGCTGCACCCTCTCCACCGGCAGCGCCTTCGGCATGGAGGTCAACTCCCGCAACTTCGACCGGGGCTTCCCCGAGGACCGGGCCTGGGTGGACGCGACCGGCGACGGAAAGATCGACTACTGCCGCCGAGTCGGCGGTGTCCCCGAGTCGCGTCTGGCCTGCACGCCGTTCACCTCCGGCGGGTTCGGTGAGACCTTCATCTCCGACGTGCTCGACTGGGGTCAGGCCACCGGCCGGGCCTGGGTCGACGTGAACTCCGACGGCAAGGCCGACTACTGCCGGATCCGCGGCACCCAGAACCACACCGACGGCTACCTCAGCTGCGCCCCCTCGACCGGTACCGGCTTCGGCAGGGACGTCAACTCCGGCAACACCGACTGGGGTTACACCGAGGACCGGTCCTGGACCGACGTCAACGGGGACGGAAACGCCGACTACTGCCGCAGTGTGGGAGCCACCTCCGCCCGGACCATCGCCTGCAACACCTCGACCGGCACCGGCTTCGGCCCGCTGTTCCTCTCCGGCGCGCTCGACTGGGGCCAGGCGACCGGCCGGGCCTGGGTCGACGCGACCGGTGACGGAAAGGCCGACTTCTGCCGGGTGTTCGGCACCCAGAACCACGTCGACACGCACGTCGGCTGCCTGACCTCGACCGGCACCGGCTTCGGCGCCGAAATCACCTCGGACACGATCGACCAGGGCTACCCGGAGGGGCGCAACTGGTCCGACGCCAACGGCGACGGAAAGATCGACTACTGCCGCCGCACCGGCTTCGCCACCGACCAGAAGGTCGGCTGCACGCTGGCGACCGGCACCGGCTTCGGCACCTCCTTCTACTCGGGCGCCCTCGACTGGGGACTGGTGAACTGACCATGAGCACACGACCGACGACAAGACTCGGGACGGCCCTGCTCACGCTGCTCGTCGCGACCGCCGTACCGGGGGCCGCGCGGGCCGGGACCGGCCCGTCGTCCGCCGGCTGCATCCCGTCGGGCACCGAGACCGCGATCAACGCCGCTTTGACGGGGCCCGGCGCCCAGGCGGTGCTCTGCCAGGGCGCGGTGTTCACCCTGTCCGAGCCGGTCCGCTTCACCGCCGCCGACCAGGAGCTGCTCACCGAGGGCCTGCCCGAGGGCACGACACGCGCCACCCTGCGCCTCGCCTCCGCGACCGTCACCACCGCCGTCGACGGAGTCGGCCGGAGCCGGGTGGCCGTACGAAACGTCCAGATCGACGGCGACCGCCCCACCCTCGGGCAGAAGACCGGGTCGGCCCTGGTCCAGATGGGCGGCGCCGCCACCGGGCAGATCGTGGAGAACAGCGCCATCAGGAACCCGCGAAGCTGGTCGGCGCTGCACTACTACGAGGGCGCCGTCAGCTCGGGGACGCCGCAGTGCCAGGGCGCCCGGATCACCGGCAACCGCGTCGGCCCCGCGGGCGTCGACCGGCCGAGCGGCCAGTGGGCCGACGGGATCTCGCTGGCCTGCGGCGACTCCGTCGTGAGCGGCAACACGGTCGTGGACGCCACCGACGGCGGCATCGTCATCTTCGGCGCCCCCGGCTCGACCATCGAGAACAACACCGTGCGGGCCGAACACAGCGAGCTGCTCGGCGGCATCAACCTGGTCGACATCGCCCCGGTCGACGGCAACTACACCGGCACGACGGTCCGCGGCAACGTGGTCGACGCCAAGAGCGCCTTCATCAAGGTCGGCATGGCCATGGGCTGGCAGGTGTGGACGTGCGGAACCGGCACCGTCCACGGCGCGACCGTGACCGGCAACACCCTGCGCGGCCTGCACATGGGGTACGGCTACGCGGTCAACGGCGTCCGCGACTGGACCGTCACCGGCAACGTGGACGAGTCCCGGCACGTCGGCGTCCCGACCACGGGCTGCGGCGGCACCCCGCTGTCACGGCCGGGCGGCTACCAGGTGCAGGCGGCCTCGACCTCGACCCTGCAGCCGGAGTTCGCCTCCGGGCAGGTCCACCACGTGCTGGGCGTCACCGAGCCCGCGATCCTCAAGGTCGGCACCGCCCCCACGGCCTGTATCTGGTTCCAACCCGACGAGGCCCTGTTCCCCGGGGCGTCCCAGACCTCCTGCGACGGGCGTTTCAAACTGACCTACCGCCGGGACGGCGACCTGGTCCTCACCCAGGTGAACGTCGCCGCCCCCCTGTGGTCCTCGGGTACGGCGGGCAGTCCCGGCGCGGTCGCGTTGATGCAGCAGGACGGCAACTTCGTCATCTACGACGCGGCCGGAGTCGCCCTGTGGTCGACCAGGACCGGCGGCTCCTCCGGCGCCCGCCTGGCCGTACAGGACGACGGCAACGTCGTCGTCTACACCCCCACCGGCACCCCTCTCTGGAGCACCCGCACCGGAGGCCGGTAACCCCTCGCGAGACGTCCTCCGGCCACGTCCGACGAAAGACCGCATGGGCGGTGGCCGGGGCGGCGCGGGGCGGGCGACGGTGCCGCTCTTGAAACATCCGTCGTGATCGGTAGCGCTGTCCCCTCCGTATCGATGATGCTGTGGAGAGGATCTGCTTTCCCGCAGGGGAGCCACGCCTTCAGATCAGGAGCGATAGGTGGAGCGCCAGGAGGCATCGGACGGAGTACCCCTGTCTCCGGAACAGATCTCGGCCGCCCAGCAGGGGGCCCGGGGCTGGGTGCTCCGGGCGGCCGGCCGCCAGTTGGCAAAGGCGACGCCGCGACTGCTCCTGGCGACTCTGTGCGCCAGCGCGCTGACTCCGCTGGCCCTGGCCGAACCGGGGCTGGCGGTGCAACTGGCCGGGATGAACGTCATCGGATCGGTCGGCGGCAACATGCTGGCCACCGTCATCAGCTCCGCTCTGGACACCGCCATCGCCCGTACCGGCGGCACCGAGGAGGAGCGTGCCGCGCGCCTGGAAGAAGAACTGGCCGTACGGCTGGAAGAGGCCCTGCGGTTGGGGGACGCCCGTGCCGACGCGCTGGCCGAGGCCCTGGTGGCGACGCTGGAGGCGGTGGACGCCACCCGCGCGGCTCTCGGCGAGGCGCTCGCCGGTGGGCATGCGGAGCTGCTGGAACGGATGGCGTCGGGTTTCGCCGAACTGGGCCGGCAGAACACGGCACTGGCGCCGATGCTGGAGCGGCTCGACGCGGCGGCCGGGGAGATCCAGGAGATCCTCTACCAGCAGGACGCCGAGCGCCGCCACCAGACCGCGTTGCTGGTCACGGTACGCGATCGGCTGAATGTTCTGGAGCACCGTCTCACGACGGGGGTGTCCTCGGCGCCGGAACCGCAGTGGATCGGCGGTTGCCCTTATCAAGGGCTGGCGCCGTTCGGGCCGGCGCAGGCGACGGTCTTTCACGGGCGCGGACAGGCCGTCTCCCGGCTGGTCGCCATGGTCAACGGCGGAGGCCTCGTCGTCGTGACCGGGGCATCCGGTGTGGGAAAGTCCTCACTCCTGCATGCCGGGCTGCTGCCCGCGCTCACGGCTCCGTCTCCCCACCATGATCTCGATGACGCGCATCAGATCACCTTCACCCCGGGGACGACCCCCTTACGGCGCCTGGCACGGGAGCTCGCGGTCCCGTGCGGCGCCGACAGCGGCGCGGTCCTCGGCGAACTGCGTGAAGATCCCGCGCAGGCCGCCGACTGGACACGGCAGATGCTGTCCGCCGTGATGATCCGCCGGCGGCAGCAGGGCGGGAACGGCGAGGGTCCGCGAAAAGTGGTGATGGTGGTCGATCAGTTCGAGGAGCTGTTCACCCTGTCCGCTGAGGGACCCGCGGAGAGGGCCGCCTTCGTGGACGCGCTGCACTCGATCGCGACGGGAGGGTCCGGGGTGGTCGTGGTGGCCGTACGCGGCGATTTCGTCGTGGAGCATTGCGCCGCCCACAGCGCGCTGGCACGGGCCCTGGAAGAGCGCATGTTCGTGCTTGAGCCGATGCGTGAGGCGGAGTTGCTGCGGGCCATCACCGGACCCGCGGCCGCGGCCGGGCTTGAGGTGGAGAAGGACCTGGCCGAGCAGGTGGTACGGGAGTTGGCGGGGCACCTGCGAGCCCCGGAAGACGTGGGGACGGCGCTGCCTCTGCTGTCGATGGCGATGGTGCGGATCTGGGAGAACCGCGACGGCGATCGGCTGACCCGGCAGGGATACGACCGTTCCGGCGGTGTGGCCTCCGCCGTCCAGGACGCCGCCGAGAGAGTGTATGGCCGCTTGGGCCCCGAACAGCAGGAGATATCCAGGCGCGTCATCATGGCGCTCGTGCTCCTGAACGACGACGGGCATGTCGTCCGCCGCCGTTTGAGTGTCGACGAGTTGACCGTCCTCTGCGCGGAGCGGCCTGAAGCCGTCAGAGAGGTGGTCACGGCCTTCACCGAAGACCGGCTCATGGTCACCACCGAGACCGTCGAACTCGCCCATGATGTGCTGACGACGGCGTGGAGTCGTCTGCGTGGCTGGCTGGACGACGACCGCGTCGACCGGATTCTGCACGGAAAGATCGAGAAGGCCGCCGCCGAGTGGGACGCGAAAGAGCGCGAATCCTCTTTTCTCTACCACGGCGCGCAACTGGAGCACGCCGGGACGGCCGGAGCGCGCTGGCGTGCCGACCCCCGGCGTGGCCTCCGGCTGACCTCCGTGGCCGAGGAGTTCCTTCGTGCCGGTACCGCCGCCGCCGCACGGAACCGGCGCCTGTGGCGAACGGTACTCGTGGGGCTTGGCGTCCTGGGCGTGGGATTGGTCGGCGTCTCGGTGTTTCTGGTCTTCTCCAACCAGGAAGTCGGCCGACAGCGCGATGCGGTACAACAGCGGAGCAACGAGATCATGTCCCGCCAGGTGGCCGCTCACAGCGAGACGCTGTCCGCCGATCCCGTGACGTCGGCCCGGCTGGCCGTGGCGGCATGGGCCATCGCGCCGACCGACGAGGCGCGGGCCGGCCTGGTGGCGGTTCTCAGCAGACCCGAACGTGCGGTCCTGGCAGGTCGCGCGGGCGCGGTCGAATCCGTGGCCTTCAGCCCGGACGGCTCCCGGCTCGCCACCGCGGAGACCGGCGGCGCCGTACGTCTTTGGGACACCGCCACCTACAGGCGACTGGGTTCCCCCATGACCGGTCACGAGGGAGCCGTACGATCTGTGGCCTTCAGCCCGGACGGGACCCGCCTGGCCACCGCCGGCAGCGACGGAACGACGCGGGTGTGGGATCTCACCACACACGAACAGCTCGGCGCCCCCATGAAGGGCCACGACGACGAGATCCAGTCCGTGGCCTTCAGCCCGGACGGCTCCCGCCTGGTCACCACCGGCGGTAAGACCCACATGTGGGACCTCACGACCCGCGAACGGGTCGGCGCCCCGATGGCCGGGACATGGTCGGCCGCCTTCAGCCCGGACGGGTCACGCCTGGTCACCGCGGACGACGACGGCGCCGTACACCTGTGGGACACCCGCACCCACGCGCGGATCGGAGCCCCGATGAAGGGCCACGACGGCGTGGTGTGGTCGGTCGCCTTCAGCCCGGACGGGTCACGCGTCGCCAGCGCCGGAATCGACGGCACCGTCCGCATCTGGGACACCGCCTCTCGTGAACAGGTGGGCAGCCCGATGACCGGCCACAAAGGGGCCGTACGGTCCGTGGCCTTCAGCCCGGACGGAGCCCAGCTCGCCACGGTCGGCGACGACGGGACAGCGCGGGTGTGGGATCCCGCCACCCACAGGCAGATCGGCGCCCCGATGAGCAGCCACCAGCACCCGTCCTCAGTGGCTTTCAGCCCTGACGGGGCGCGGCTGGCCACCTCCGGGAACGACGGCGTACGGCTGTGGGACGTCACCGTCCACAGACAGGTCGGCGTCCCGATGGGAAGACTCGGCGGCTCGGTACGCAAGGCGGTCTTCAGCCCGGACAGGACCCGGCTGTTCACCACAGGAGGCGACGGCGCGGCACAGCTTTGGGACCTGGCCACCCGCCGTCCCCTGGGAGACCCGTTGGCCGGCCATGTGGGCGAGCTCTTCTCGGTCGCCCTAAGCCCGGATGGGACTCGCCTGGCCACCGCCGGAGGCGACGGGACCGTCCGTCTGTGGGACGTGATCAATCATCGGCGGCTCGGAGAGCCGCTGGTCGGCCACACGGGTCCGGTGGAGTCCGTGGCGTTCAGCCCGGACGGCTCCCGGCTCGCCACCACCGGTGACGACGGGACCGCCCGGATCTGGGATCTGGCCACCTACCGGCAGCTCGGCAAGCCGGTCAGTGAAGGCCAGGGCCCGCTCTTCTCAGCCGTCTTCAGCCCGGACGGATCGCGCCTGGCCGTCGCGGGGAGCGACGGGGCCGTTCGTGTGTGGGATCCGGAAACCCGCCGACAGCTGGGCGACCCGTTCGTCGGACACAAGGGCCCGGTCTTCTCCATCGCCTTCGATCCGAGCGGATCCCGACTCGCCAGCGCCGGAGGCGACGGTACGGCACGGCTCTGGGAGGTGGCCACCCACCGGCAGATCAGAGCTCCGCTGACCGGGCACGAAGGTCCGGTACAGACCGTGGCCTTCAGCCCGGACGGGACCCGCCTGGCCACCGCCGGAGGCGACGGCACCGCCCGGCTCTGGGAGGTGGCCACCCATCGGCAGATCGGTGATTCGCTGACCGCTCATGAAGGGCCGGTCTACTCGGCCGCGTTCAGCTCGGACGGTTCCCGGCTCGTCACCACGGGGATGACGGTGCGGATCTGGGACGTGGAGCTGCCCGACGAGCTGGCCGGGGCGGTCTGCGCCGTCGCGGGCCGGCCATTCGACCAGCGGGAATGGCGGCGGTTCATTCCGTATGAGCCGTACCGTCAGAGCTGCTCCGCTCCCCGGTGAGCTCGGTGAACTCCCGAGACGGCATGCGTGCAATCGCTGCCGCGTATATGGGAGGACGTCTCGTCATGGTCCGCGGAATGATGTGGCGATGCGAGCACGGGTGAACTCCTTCCGCTGGGTCGATCTCGAAGACGGGCGGCGCGTCGACCGGACCCACGCCTGCGAACTCCTGGAGATGTACGTCGGCCCGCAGGACGGGCCGGGTGACGAACAGTTCTCCCTCACGGTCTGCACGCCGTCCGCCCTCGCCGAGCAGCTCCAGCACCACCCCTACCTCATCGGCAGGCACTGGCTCCTCGTCTCCGAGCTTCACCCCGACCGGGTGACCGCCTGGCTTGCCGACCGCGTCGCCGTGCTGGAGGCCCCGACCTGGGGCGAACTCGCCGCGAAGATCGGCCGCATCGGACACTGGGAGTTCGAGGACTACCCCTGACCCGGAGAGATCAGGACTTTCCGGCGAATATCCAGCGGTTGCTCGCCAGGGAGTCGTTCGGCACCGGGAGCGGGCCCCGGCCGTAGTGGTAGGTGAAGTCGAAGGGGGTGCGGACCGTGGTCGCCCAGCCGAGGTCCTTCAGGTGGCCGACGGAGTCGGGGCGGGGCTCCCCGTCGAACAGGGCGAGGAGATCGACGCCGATCCGCTGTCTGGCCACGGTGTAGACGGGACTGGCCCGGACCTGCGGCGACTCAAAGCCGAGCTTGACCTCGCAGGCCAGGACGCTTCCCGGGGCGCTCAGCCGGTTCACGCTCTCGACGAGCCCCCGCTCGGCCCACGGCGGCAGGTAGAGCAGCAGCCCCTCGGCCAGCCAGGCGGTCGGCACGTCCGGGTCGAACCCCGCCTCGGCCAGCGGCCGGACCCAGTCGTCCCGCAGGTCGGCCGCGATCGTGCGGCGGGTGGCCTTCGGGACGGCGGCGAGGCCGTCCAGCACCCGGTGCTTGAACGCCAGGACGCCGTCCCGGTCGATCTCGTGGACGACCAGGCCCGGCGGCCAGTCGAGCCGGAAGGCCCGCGTGTCGAGACCCGCCCCGAACAGGACGACCTGCCGCACACCCGCGCGGGCCGTGTTGACGAGGAAGTCGTCGATGACCCGGGTGCGCAGGCCGAAGTAGCGTCCCAGCCTGCCCCACAGGGGGTCGGCCTCCCCGTCGGGAACCTGCTCGGGGCGCACCGGCCAACCGGCCGAGACGGTGGCGGCCCGTACGAAGTGCTCGGCGTAGGGGTCGCCCGCCAGGGCGTCAGGGCGGTGGGTCTCGATCGCCCGCGCGGCGGCAACCATGAGGGCGGTCAGGCCGACCCCCTCCTCGACGCCGACGCCTACGGCCGAGGTCAGGCCTTCGTCCCGGGCGTACGGCACGCTCTCTCCTCTTCCTCCGAAGGCGTCCACGGATGGTCGTGGGTGGCGAGGTAGGCGCCGTACAGAACGCGCATGAAGCGCAGGATGTCCACATCCTGCAGGTGCAGGCCGGTGGTGCAGTCGGTCAGCACCGTGATGTGGAACCCCTTCTGGAAGGCGGTCCTGGCGGTGGAGTCGACGCAGACGTCGGCGTACAGCCCGGCGAGGACGAGCCGTTCGACCCCGCGGCTGACGAGGTGCCGCTCGAACCCCTCGCTGAGGAAGGCGTCGAAGCACGCCCGCTTGGTGAAGACCCGCTCCCCCGGCTCCGGTGAGACCGTACGGAACTCCGCACCCCACGAGCCCTCCAGGCATTTGGGCTGTTTGCCCAGCGCGCGGTCGCGGCGCCGCCAGCTGGGCCCCTGGTGCTCGACGTCACCGACGAAGCGGACGAAGACCACCTCGGTGCCGTGGGCCCGCGCCCGGCTGACGGCCAGCGCGGTGTTCGCCGCGACGACCTCCAGCCTGGTGGGGTCGCCCGGGTAGCGGGCCAGCGCCCTGGGACCGGCGCAGAAGTCGTTCTGCAGGTCCACGACGACCAGGGCCGTGGCCGTCACGACTCCACCGGCGGGGCCTCGAACGTCTCCAGCAGCGCCTCGACCACGGCCGTCGTGGAGTGACGTCCGCCGAGGTCGGGGGTGCCGACGCCCTGACGGGCGAGGGATTCGAGGCCGCGCTCGACCATCCGCACCGCTCCGGCGCAGCCCGCGTGCCGTTCGGCGATCGCCGCCGCGGCCCGTACGGTCGCCACCGGGTTGACCGTGTCCTTCCCGGCCAGGTCGTCGGCGGAGCCGTGCACGGTCTGGTACTCAACCAGCCCGGCTGCCTCGGGGTGCAGGTAGACGTTCTCCGTACAGCGGTTCTCCTGGCGCTCCGAGCCGAAGCGGTCGAGCAGGACCACGTGCATGATGTCGGCCCACTCGTTGCCCGCGATGATCATCGTGCGGGGGCGCGGGCCGTACTCGATCAGGTTGCGGTTCACCGTGTCCGGCTGGAACAGGTCGATCTCGACGCCGTGCCGCGCGGCGCTCTCGGCCACCCACTCGTCGAGGGCGCCGTCGAGCAGGTGGAACTTGTAGGCCATGATGATCCGCTCGGCTCCGCCGTCCGGCCACTCCTGCCGCGCGCGCCGTACGGCGAAGGCGATGACCTGCTCGGTGATGTCCCGGCTGAACGCCATGGTGCGCACGAGGAAGCCGGGGGCGTGGGTGTTCTCCCCGGTGTAGAAGCCCTGGGCCTCGTCCCTGACCAGCAGCAACGACGTCTCGGGGGTGGTGATGGCGTCGACCTTGACCGCGCGCAGGCGCTGGCGGACGAGGTAGAGCGACTGGGCGTTGATCGCCGTACGGAAGACGGCCGGGACGCCGAGGGCGGCCCGCGTGCGGCAGAACTCCGCGTAGTGGTCGGCGTCCTGCCGCGTGAGTTCGCGGATCTGCTCGACCCCGGCGCCGGCCCTCAGCGACGAGTACGAGTGGTAGAGCCTTTCCGACCGGGTGAGGTCGATGCCGACGGAGTGCGTGTCGGCGATGCCGGTCAGCACCCGTTCGAAGACGGCCGCGAGTTCGGGGCCCGTCCCCTGGCCCACGGCGAGTCCGATGACTGGTTCCACCTGTTGCTCCTGGTGTCGACGAAGGCCGGACGTGGGGGTTCGGCTGGTCAGCCGACCAGGTGGTCGCCTGGGATGTCGGTCTTCTCCGGGCTGTAGTAGTCCTTGATGCCGGTGGCCCAGACCGGGACGGGGATCTGGTCGGCGTCGGAGGGGCCGAAGGCGTCGAAGAGCGCGTGGATGTTCGTGGGCGCGAACCCGATGGCCGTCATGAGCGCCACGAAGTCGTCCCGCCCGATGAACCCGTCGCCGTCCGGGTCGCCCAGCCTGGCCAGCGCCTCGGCGAAGTCGCCGATGGCCTCGTCGAAGCGCTCCGGGGAGAGCACGCACGCGACGTACTCGTCGAAGCTGATGCGACCGTCGCGGTTGGCGTCCAGCTCGGCGGCCAGGGTCGTCCAGTAGCGCCGGAAGGCGGCCAGGACGGCGGCCTTGGCGACGTCGCCCGAGTCGGGGGAGGCCGCGATGACCCGGCTCGCCATGAGCTCGAAGTCACCGGCCTCCAGGTAGCCGGTGCCGTCGGCGTCGAGCAGGGTGAAGACGAGCCTCACCCGGTCAAGGGCCGCTTTCTGCATGCTCTGCCACCTTTCTTTCAGCGCCATTCATGAAAAGGCCAAGCCGGAGGCCGGACCGCACGCGATTATGCCACACCGTGACCACGCGTTTACCATCCGACCGATAATCAAGCGGGCCGAAGGAACAAATCCCAAAAATAGCAAATATCATGATCTACTATGCGGTTCCTCCTGGCGCACACTCCGATCAACGGACATGATTTGCCCAGTTCAGAGCCCTGTTGACGACGGCCGCCCACTCAACGACGAGAGCCCCGAGACCTTCTCCCCGGAGAGCCTCGCAATCACCATAAGCGAAATCACCTTTTCCATGATTTATCAGGACTTGCGGCTGTGATTCAACGCTGAAATTTTTTCATGTTTCACAGAGGTTCGAGAGGCGGCGATGAAATCATCGGCCGGACGGGGGCGCCGAAACCGTCGGTGGGATGGTCTAGCGTGAGGGGAGCACGAAAAGGAGGCTCACGTGACAACCCTGCCCAATCGCCCGAACACCGCCCTGCTGGTGATCGATGTCCAGAACGGCGTGGTCGCGGACGCGCACAACCGTGACGGCGTCATCGCGAACATCAACGACCTGGTCGACAGGGCCCGCGCGCAGGACGTGCCCGTGGTCTGGGTGCAGCACTCCGACGAGCATCTCCAGCGCGACAGCGACGAGTGGCGGTACGTCCCCGAGCTCACCCGCCGCGACGCGGAGTCGCTGGTCCACAAGAACTACGGCGACTCCTTCGAGGCCACCGACCTTGAGGAACTCCTGGCCGAACACGGCGTCGGCCATCTCGTCGTCACCGGCGCGCAGACCGACGCGTGCATCCGTTCGACCATGCACGGCGCCTTCACCCGTGGCTACGACGTGACGCTGGTCGGCGACGCGCACACGACGGACGACGCGGGAGAGGGCCTGCCCTCCGCCGCGCAGGTCATCGCCCACACCAACCTCTACTGGCACTGGCAGAGCGCCCCCGGCCGCCACGCGTCGACCGTGGAGACCGCGAAGGTCACCTTCGACGCCACCTGACCTGCCCCCGGCTACCTGGGCCTGGCGGAGTGGAACGCGGGCTGCCCGAAGACCAGGGCATGAAGTGCTACTTTGTCCGCCATGTTCGACTGGCTCGGGGCGGCCCTGTTCATCGCCCTGCTGGTGGCGGCGATCGCCTGGCCCCTGCTGGCTGTGGCCGCCGCCGCGTTGATGGTCAGCCTGCGAGTGTCCGCCGTACGCCGCCGCCGAGCCGGGCAGCCCGCCGCCTGGCGAACGCCGGCGTGGTGGGGCCGGGCCTGCGTCGCGGCGTTCCTGCTGGCCGCGACCGGTGCGGGCGTCTTCGTCCAGGCGGACGAAAGCTTCGGCAAGCTCGACGCCGACGATCCGCCACGCTGTCCCGTCGGCGCGGACTGCGTGCCCTCGACCTTCGCCGAGATGGCCGCACACCAGAAAGCCGTGCAGGAGTACGCGCTGGCCGGCACGGTGATCACGACCGTGGCGGGGCTGGCGTGCCTGGGCGTCTGCGTGACCCTGCTGCTCAGAAGGCGGCGGCACCACGCCTGACAGGGAACGGCCGCCCGGGGCGCGCCGGAGAGGGCTGGAACCCGGCGAACGCCTTCGGCGCCAAGACCACGATCGGGTAGGCCCTACCCGTCCCGTACTCGCGCGACTCCGGCCAGCATCCAGACCCGATCGCCCTGCTGCTCGGGCGGGATCTCAGCCTCCGGCCGCCAGTACGACGCCGGGACCAGCCCGGGCGCGACGAGTGCCAAGCCGCTGAACAGCCCTTCGATGCGTCGACGGGGGCGGATCTCGACGGTCAGTCCGGCCGACCGGTACAGCCGCTGGATCTCCATCACTCCGTCGGCCCGGCTGGTGGTGTCGGTGGCGTGCGAGATCACCAGGTGGCTTCCCGGCGTCATGACCTCGCGGAAGGCCGCCACGATCGGTTCGGGCGAGGTGAGGAAATGCAGCACCGACGACATCAGTACGGCGACCGGCCGACTCCAGTCGATCAACAACCGGGTCCGGGGGTCGTCGATGACCGTCCATGGCCGACGGATGTCCGCCTGGATCATCGCCGTGCGCTCGCCGTCATCCAGCACCGTACGGCCACGCTCGAACACGGCCGGGTCGTTGTCGACGTACACCACCCGCGCCTGCGGTCGCCTCTCGCGGGCCACCTGGTGAACGTTGGGGTGGGTGGGCAGCCCCGTGCCCAGGTCGACGAACTGGTCGATCCCGGGCTCACCGGCCAGGTAGCCAACCGCGCGCGCCAAGAACTCGCGGTTGGCTCGCGCGACCGGCTTGAGATCAGGCGCACGGCGCAGCAGGTCGTCGGCGGCTTCGTGATCGACCGCGTCGGTGCCCTCGCTGTCCAGGTAGGCGTTGTACAGCCGTGCCACGGTCGGTCCGTCAGCTGTCGTGTCCCGCCTGCGGTAGTCAGGCGGCCCGGGATGCCCCGGTAAGTCCTCACCGTCCACATGCCAACCTCACCGCGTGTCCCCAACAGGCCACAACTAGCGTCACGACCACATTTGCCGCCCCTCTCAACAAGCCGAAGCGTCGAGGAGGGCCTTGATGTCGGTTTCCCGGTAGCGGCGTTGGCGACTGGGGGTCCTGACCGAGGGGATCTTCCCGGTCAGCGCCCACCGGTTGACGGTCTTGGGGTCCACGCCGAAGATGCGGGCCACCTCGCCGGGGGTGAGCAGCCGTTCGGTGGTGTCGGGCCCGGTGGAGAAGGTGCCGTCCGGTGCGACGGCCTTGAGGGGGGACATGGGTCTCTCCTTCAGTAGCGGAGGGTGTGCAGGATCTGGTCGTGCCGGGCCAGCGCCCTGGTCAGCCGGTGCAGGGTGGTACGGCCGAGCACGTCCCTGGCCCCGGCTCCGCGCTGGTCGAGGCGCAGGGGTTCGTAGCGGACGGCCCACCACCGGGGCAGTCCGGGCAGGTTCCGTTCCTCGTACCGCCAGGCGGGGTGGGTGCTGATGAGCAGGTCGATCAGGCGTCGCTCGTCGTCGGTCATGGTCGTCCCGGTTCGGAGGGCGGACAGGGAACACACGTCGTTCAGGCCGGACTTCCGAGGGCCTTTGTTCGGACCATGAGGCCAGGACCTCACCCGACCAGGGCTCCCGACCGTTTGGACCGTGAGGCCGGGAGTCCTGGCTGGGCTCCTGATCGTTCGGGCCATGAGGTTCACGAAGGGAGGAGGGGCGGGTGCCCGGCCCCGAGCCGGGGAGCACGGGCCGGGCACCCTGGAGGAGGACCGGCCCCACGCACAGGGCCGGTGCGCCAGACGACTCCCCCTTCCCCAGCACGCCAGCGTGCGTGGGAGCCGTCTTGCGGAGGTGTGCGGCCCAGGTCCCTCCTACCTGAGCCACACGTTCATGAGGTACGGCGAGCGACGGGTGGGATGACGTCCACGCCCGCCGTACCGGCTTCAAGAGCGCAGCAACCTGCGCAACGCCGTAGCCTGACCCGGTTGAGCGGCCTGACCAGGACATACGGCCTGCACGACCCGGGCGGTTCGAGTCCGCAGAGCACGGGCGACGGCGACGGCCTGGATGCTCGGCGACACCACCGGAGGCGCCTGAGCGGTCAGCTTCCGCTCCAACTCCTCGACCGAGTCAGCCCGCACCAACAGCACGTTCCCGGGGTACGGCCTGCCGGGCAGGACACTCCGGTAGGCGCTCCACAAACCGGTCGTCGAACTGTGGAAGACCAACCAGCCGGAGTGGGCCCGCTGTACGGCGTCGCAACTCTGACGCGCGATACCAACCGTCATGCCGCCCTCCCACCCGACGAACGTCGTTCTCCGGCGGACGCCGTCCCCTCACCTGACAAAGGCCGTCCCCCAGCGGACACCATCTCCCCGCCCGACGAAGGCCGTCCCCCAGCGGGCACCGTTTCCCCAGCCGACGAACCCCGCTCCTCACTGGGCTCCTCGGCGACCACCTCGTTCCGCGCCCCGGAAGGCGGACGACCCGTCCCACCCCTCCTGCGCCGAACCGGCGCCGGAGAAGGCCGCGACGCGAGCCGGATCGCCCGGATCATCTCGGCCTCCCGCATCCGTTCCTCCAACCCGTCTCCGGTGGGGTCCTCGACGATCACCGGCCGGGGGCCGTCCCAGGCGGCCACGGCGTAGAAACAGCGTCGTCCCAGGCTGTAGAGCACCGTCCAGTCCGCCCAGGCCTGGTCGATCCGCTCGGCCTCGGCCCGCGCGGGCCCGTCCCACACCCGTCGATAGACGGGGGCGTACGGCAGGCCGTCACGGTGTCGTCCGGTCACGAGGTGACCTCCTCAACGAGAGCCGCGACGCGGGCGGTCTCCTCCTGCTCGGCGATGACGGCCTGGACCTCGTCGAAGGTGTCGGCGTCCACGGCCGACTGCGCCCCGGCCCGTACGGCGACGCGGGGAAAGAGGTGGTTGCGGAAGGCCCAGAACCGGCCCGCGTCACTGATGATCAACCGCCAGCCCGGGATCACCGGGGTCGTGGGAGTGTTGTTGTGCATGATCGGGACCTCCGTGATCCGATCAGAGGCGTGCCTGGCATGGGTGCTCGCCAGACGGGCCTGCCCTGCGGGACAAGGAACAGCCGAAACCCGAACCGGCCGACAGGCCGTACGAGCATGGGGAACGCGACATCGGTCTCCGCGCCGGTACGGCCCGCCGCTCGCGGGCCGTACACCGAAGTGGCCGGGCTGACGCAGCCTTGCCCAGGAGATCCCAGACCGGGAAGCACCGGGAACGGGGCGCCGGATTCGCCGAGGCAGCGACGCCCGAACAGGCCGTACCCGCACAACGGGCGCAGGCTCTGGAACCCGCTCCGCAGCGACGGCCGCCTCGTCCACGAGCTCCGGCATCTCGTCGGCACCGTCCGGTACGGCGTTCGCAGCCGGGACCATCGCGGGCGCCTCCGGCTCAGGGTCAGGATCGGGCCGACGCTGGGCGGGCACCAGCGGAATCACCTCGGCGGGCGCGACCTCCACCGGAGGCCGAAGTGCCGGGAGGAGCTGCGGACCGTACTCGCGGCGGGCCTGGAGACGAGCGTTCATCAACGCCCCGGACGGCTGCACGTACTCGTGTCCGTCCTGGTGTGAACACCCATGGGCGTACGGGGAGTGGCCGCAACGAGCGCACCCCATGGGCAGGGGGACGGTGTCGGCGAAGCAGCCGCAGTTGCTTCGGGGTGGTCGGGTTCGGTCGAGAGCTGACGTGCTGGGGTTGGTCACGGGTCGGGGACCCTCCTGGTCAAGGCCCCGTCCGGACGTGACGAGCACCGGGCGGGTCGGTCTTTGCGCGCCTGCGTCGATAAGGTCGCCGCTGGTCGCACGGGGTTTCGGACGGCCCCATGGTGTTTCAGTCAACCCCCGGGAAGTGACACACCCTGTGTCACCTTGATCATCTTCAGGCCACGCCCACCCATTCAGCGAAACCGATCAGGCTCTCATTGCTCATCCGGTACAGGCGAAGCAGGGTCTCAACGTCTTCCTGGACCCATTGATGCTCGCGTGTGTGCTGAGGCGCGATACGCCGGGCCATCCTCAGCGACTCGAAAGACGCCTCCTTGTGACCGGCCCACAACTGCGCACGGGCCAGTTCTACGTAGTAGCCGCTTCGGCGTTCGGCGGGAATCTCAGGTGGAGGTGCCCAGGTGTCGCCGATCTCAAGAGCGGATCGCAGGTAGCGATCTCCGAGACTGACGGCGACGGAGACTTCGTGGATACGGACCGAGCTTGGGCCGAAGGCCGTGCCGTAGTAGATCCCCTCAGGAATGAGATCGCCGAAGTGCCTGGCCTCGGCCAGATGCTCCATCGCGCTTTCAGGGTTTCGAGCGCGGGCCGCGACAACGGCTGCACGCATATGAAGAGACCCCAGAACTCCCAGCCGCTGACGCTGTTGTGTCGCCGGAAGACGATCGATCTCTGATTCAATGGCACGCAATCCGGCGCTGTACGCCTGGGCGGCGAAGAAGATCTCCGTCCGCACGTAGGCCGTTGACGCCACAAGCAGCGGATCGTCAGCGATACCGGAAGCGCTTCGCATCAGCTCGATCAGACGCGCCGACAAATCATGATAGCCGTATTTGTACGCTATCGCGTCAGCGGACCGATAGGTGGCGACAAGCAATGCGGCGATGCCGGAACGCGCCGGATCGACTGCTGTGTGAAGTCCGCGGATAAGTTCTGAGACCAGGTCGGGAAGCGTTGCGGACAGGCGGACATACTGCGAGTTCAGACGACGCTGGACCGCTTCGCTCACGGCTGCCTGTAGCTGGTGGGCAGGGCGTACCTGGCCGTCTTCCGGAAGGTCGTAGGAGGCTATGACCGTGCGCAGGAGTGGGATGGCGTCATGAACACGCCCGTCGAAACGTGTGGTGTTGCCGAGCAAGCGTGAGGGTTCGACCCCCAGGGCCGCCGCTATGGATTCCAGTACACCGTCGCTGGGGTCGCGAACGCCTTGCTCAAGTTTACGGATCATGCTCAGAGAGACATTGGACGCGTGCGCAAGGTCGGCCTGGGTCATACGTCGCGCACCGCGAATCGCGGCTATACGTTTCCCCAAACCGTCACCAGGCGTTGCGGGGGACATTTCAGCTCCATTCGGAACTTCCATGGAGAAGAGAAGGCAGTTCCAGAATGTTATCGATTCGCCAATCAACCGACTCCAGAATGGTCGAATCATTTCCCCACAGGTGCCCCCATGGGCCTCGCCTGATCAGGCACGTCCGCAAACCCGCCGCCCTGGCCGGAACGATGTCGTTGGCCGGATGGTCCCCCACGTAAACCGTCTCCTCCGGTGCCGCCCGGCCCAGCTCGACGACACGTCGGAAGAACTCCGGGTCCGGCTTCGCCACCCCCCACTCCTCCGAGACGGCGATCTCATCGGCGGGCAGGCCAAGGCCACGCACGAGATTCCCGGCCCTGACCGTCTGGTTACCGGCCACACACACCCGCACCCCTGCCTCCCGCAACGCCCGAAACCCCGGCCGCACATCGGGATACAGATCGCTCTCGTCAAGGAACTCCCCGCGTCCGGCCTCCTCCCGGGCCCGCCGCTCGGCATGCAAATCCACCCCGGGACGCAACAGCCGGATCGCCTCCGCGTTGTCCAGCCCCATCGCCGTCACCGCACCGACCAGAGCCGACAGAGTGTGCCGGGAAACCCCCAGCCAATCAGCCCAGGACGCCCAATAACGATCATCCCGAACAAGCGTCTCACCGATGTCGAACACCACAACCCTGATCACACCTGGCAGGGTAAGCCACCCCTCCAAGAACGGCCCGGAAGGCGTCGAACCCCTCTGGCCCTGACCTTCACCCCTGCCCAGTGGCGCTCGTTCATCGGCCACGTGAACACCGGCGCCTTCGACGCCTGATCGCCTGCCCTCTCCGCAAGGCCCTGGCACCCTACGGCGCCAGGGCCTTGTCCATGTCAGGAGGGTTGCTCGCACCGGGGGAATCGGAAACGCTGGCTGACGGACGAAGGGCGCGTGCCCCACCCACGCCACCGGTGGGCCGCCTCCGAAGCGTTGAAAGTGGATGAGTCCGTGCTGTGGCCCGACGCGATACGTAACACGGTCAAAACCGGCCCGGACCGCGAGGTCCTGTCGGTCTACCCCTACCGATCCGCCTGCCCCAAAAGCGTGTGGCGTTCCCTGATCACCAACGCCACCTCAACCATCGTCCTGGCCGGATACACCAACTACTTCCTCTGGCTGGAACACCCCAACTTCGCCAAAGTCCTCAAACGTAAGGCCGAACAGGGCTGCCGCGTCCGCTTCCTCATCGGCGACCCCGACAGCGACGTCACCCGCCGCCGCGAACAGGCCGAAGCCGTACCGCTGACCGTCTCCACCCGCATCCGCATCACCCTGGCCGAACTCGACCCCCTCAAGAACCTCTCCGGCATCGAGGCCCGCTTCGGCGACGAACACATCGCCCTGTCGGTCTTCCAGTTCGACGACGAGATGCTCGTCACCCCGCACCTGGCCAACCTCGTCGGCCACGACTCCCCGATGTTGCACCTCAAACGCCACCAGGACGACGGCCTCTACGACCGCTTCGCCTACCACGTCAACGAACTGTGGCAACACGGCCGCGACATCTGGACCAACGAACCCGCCGCCCCCTGAACCCAGCAGGAGAGCCGCACGATGGCCCTACATTCGCGCTACCGGGACCTTGCCACGCAAATCCGGACACGGATCGAAGCAGGTGAGTGGGAACCCGGAGCCAGGCTGCCGCGCCTGGATGACTTCGCCGCGCAGTACGGTGCCAACCGCGACACCATCGGCCGAGCCATCGGCGTCCTGGAATCCGAGGGGTATGTCTGGGCGGTCCAGGGGCGAGGGATCATCGTCCGGCACGGCATGATGCGACTGCGCAGGCCGCGCGGCAACCTCGTAAAACGCAACGTCGCCACCGACGGCCCCGGCTACTCCTTCCCCTCAGCATCCGGGCAGGAGGTCTGGAAACACCACGTCCCGCCCACGGTGTCCGCCGAGCCCCTGACCGATCCGCGTATCGCCAAACTGCTCGGTGTCCCGCCCGGCACGACAGTGACCCGCCGCTTCCGTGTCACCGGCCCGCAGTCGGAGCCGCCGTTCCAGATCGCCGTCTCCTGGATCCACCCCCGCGGCCTGACCGACGCCCCTGAGGTGACCGGCCAGGCCACCGGACCGGGCGACTGGCTGTACCGGCTGGAACAGGCCGGACACTGGCCCATCAGCTGGATCGAATTTCATCGCGCCCGCATGCCCACCAAGGACGAGGCCGCCCTGCTGGAGATCCCCACCAGCCTGCCCATCCTGGAGATCGTCCGCCAAGGCGTCTCCGGAGGTGACGACCAGCCCATCGAGGTCACCGAATACGTCGTGGCCAGCGACCGGGTGGAGACCGTACACGTCCTGCACCGCGACGAATCCGCCCAACCCCCCTGGCCCAACCCCACAGACGGTGACGGTGAGCAGCCATGACCCTCACCGCCCACGCCGCCACCCGGACCCACGTCGGCCACGTCCGCCGCCGCAACGAGGACGCCGCCTACACCGGAACCCACCTGTTCGCCGTCGCCGACGGCCTGGGCGGCCACCCCGCAGGCGACATCGCCGCCCAGACCGTGATCGACGTCCTACGCCCCTGCGATCACCCGGCCGACGCCGCCGACCTGCCCCACCTGCTCGGCGGCGCCATCCACACCGCCAACCGGACTCTGCACGAGGCCATCACCACCGACCCCACCCTGACCGGGATGGGCACCACCCTCGTGGCCCTGATGTGGTCGGGCACCACCGCCGTCGTGGCCAACGTCGGCGACTCACGCGCCTACCTGCTGCCCGCCCACGCCGCCCCCGGCACGCCGCTACGGCGCCTCACCGAGGACCACACCTACCGGAACCTCATCGCCGACGCCGACGCCGTACCGAACCTGCCCGCCCGCATCTCCCGCTTCCTCGACGGCCGCCCCGAAGGACGCTCCCCCGACCTGACCACCCACACCCTCCACCCCGGCGACCGGTTCCTGCTGTGCTCGGACGGCCTCACCGGGGCCGTACCCGGCAAACTCCTCACCGAGGCTCTGCGCGCACCCGCCGACCCACCCCAGATCGCCGACCACCTCATCACCCTGGCCCTCGACCACGGCGGCCCCGACAACGTCACCGTGATCGTCATCGACATGAAACCCACTCCCTGATCCCCGACCTGATCGCCATCCGCGACAGCAAAGCCCCCCGGCCCCACACTGACCTTCAGCACCTCCAGGTGGAACGCCTTCATAGACGATGTGAAGCTCGGAACGTTCGACTCCTAACCCACGAACCCGCCATCATGGACAGAGCCCCACAGCCCGAGGCCGTACCCAATAATGATCAACGCTCTGACCTGCGCCGCTGCACTGCCGCCGGACTGCCGCAGAAACAGTCCCCCCACGCGGACATACCTGACCTGGGACTTTACCCTCGGGTCCCTCATCACCCTGAAGGGTTCGCAACACGACGCCGAGGTCTTGTGTGTTCGGGCTGCTCACACAGTGCTCGCGTGTGCTGGATTTTTGCGGTCGCCCGTTCAGCCGATTCTCCCGACCCAGTCGCCTCGCTCCAGCCGTATGCGACCCGTGGCGGAGATGTAGGCGGTCGCTCCTCTCAGGGGGAGGCTCAGGGGGAGGTCTCCCTCCCGAGCAGGTGCCCTTCTTCTCAAAGCCGGTGTCATCGCCGACCAGCACTCCGTCGGCGTCGCCCAGGTGGTCGATCACGTAGGTGCGGATGTCGTCGCGGACTGCGTCGACGTCCCACTTGGCGGTCGAAAACAGCCGTTGCATGCCGTCCGGGGTGGCTTCCCCGGCGTGCTCGGCCAACGACCAGCCGGTCGTGCGTTGCAGGCCGGACAGTAGTCCTTGCAGGCAGGAACGGGCGCGCAGCCGTACCTCCCGTCTCCCGAAACGCCCTGCCACGTGAGCGAAGGCGTCGTCCAGTCCGGCCTGCAGACGGGTAGCGCTGAGGTGTTCTAGTCTGGCCGACACGGCCACCGCATGATCTTCAGTTCCATCACACCTGAATGATCACAGCGGTGGCCGTCCGTCGTAGTTGTGGCCCTAGCCCCACAGGTTCACACACGCACGCTCTCACTCAGCCTCACGATGTACGGCTGGAGTACTAGGGCGAAAACAATAAGCTGTTACGGTGACCTTTATTTGCGGTTACCGGATCTGACCCGTGCCTGCCCGGTACGGCTCCATACAAGTCAAGCAAGGATACGGTCGGCCGAATAAACAGGGTCACTTTTATCCATTCCTGCATTGGGCCAAGCAGGTCACCGGGATCACCTTGCAGGTGGCCACCCGATGTGATGGCGGTACACGACACACCTAGGTATCGGCGGAGACTCCCCCGGATCGTGCCTCGTTGGGCATGGCCCCGCGATTGAATGGTGGAGCAGACACTTACCCACCTGAATCGCTGCACCTGCCCGTCTCGAGGAGTGCATGTATCTGCCGGCTACTTTCGTAAACATCGCCTATCTGGCTGCGATCTTCGCCCTGTTTCATCTCACCCGGATTCCCACCCGACAATTTAAGCACCCTCTAATAGTTTCAGACATCCCGTAACGGAACACCAAGGGTAACCATTGCCTGGTCGGCACCAAGACATCAAGAACGATTATGACTACTTCAAAACAACTCTTGCTTCCACGCGACCTCGTACCTAACATCTTAACCATGGTAAAAAAATCGTTCAGGGCCGGAGCGTTGCGAGTTGGCGCATCGTTCATTCTCGCCCTAGGCCTCGGCCTCGGTTATCAGTCTGCGGCACACGCATATGTCCTTACAGGCGAGTACGCAGTAGACGAGGGCGAGATTCGATGGGTCGACAGCACCCGGTGGGATGACGCGCGCAAAAATGCCCATAGCGTCTGGAATGCACTCGGGTGCATTACGATAGCCGCCGACACCAGTGGAACGTATAGCGATATAGAATGGCTCGACTATTCAGAAAATGACGACACGTACGGCATCTACGATAATGACTCGATCGGAACGGACGAAATTTATTTAAACTCGTACTACATGTCCGGATTCAGCACTGCAAGAAGGCGTAACGTCGCCGCCCACGAGCTAGGGCATGCCCTTGGGCTCGGCCACGTGTCGAATGGATCAGCCCTGATGTACTACGACAATACAACAATTACGTCACCACAAACCGACGACAGAAACGGATACAGAGCCCAATGGTGCTGAAGGTGAAAATAGCACGCCCTGCCTTATATCAGGTGCTCGCCGGCTGCGTTGCGGGGGCACTGACCGTCGGGGCGATCGGGGTGATCGCTCGCCCCGACTTCTCGGTAAGCCACGTTCACAGCCAGCGCGCCTTCGATTACTCCGATGAAAGAAAGCTCGCGGGATGGGCTGACAACGTTTTTATCGGACGCGTAACCGCCAAGACCGGACAGACTACGTATGGCACTACAGACATTCCAGTCACGCTTTGGAGTGTAGATGTCTCCGAAAGCCTGAAGGGCACCTTCACCGGTACGGTCACTGTAGCTCAGCGTGGCGGATATAACTCGTTGACCAACACTCTGAAAGTGTTCGAAGAGGACACCCTCCTCAGCGCTGGTCAAGAGTATCTGTTTGCAACTCGAGTCAACAGCGCCGGCCTGAACGTCTTAACCCCCAAATATGGGGACGTTCCGCTTTCAGGCGAGGCGAACAGTGTCGGAGAGACAAACAGTCGGGCGGCAGTTCATGAGCGGTGGAAGAAGGCCATCGCAAATCAGGTGCCTCGCGATCAGCTTATCCCGAAGAATTAACGACAGCAGTCCGGCCTAAGTATCGACACCGCATAAATAATGCGAGAGCTTTACAGAGTGACCACTGACGAAAAAAGCCACCCGCCGTACCCAAAAAGCCATGAACCGAGTCATGTAGACAATAAGTATTGTACTCATTGAGCGGCACGGCAACCTTGTCTCCGCCCGAGCGGTGAACCGCAGCCGCATTGACTGATCGCCGATCCGAAAAAATTACCTTCCTGATCTTTAATTCGTGGTGATCGACAGTCGTGTGAGCGCGTAGGGTTCTGCGGTGTGTCCAGGTCACGCGGTATGCGCAAGGCGGTGGACTGACCGCCGTCCAACGAGCCAAGCGTGAGCAGGTACGGCTGCGCGCGGCCGAGTTGTTCGCCCGCGGATACACCGATAAGCAGGTGGCCAAAGAACTACGGGTCAGTCGGATGTCGGCCAACCGGTGGCGCCGGGCCTGGACCTGTGGTGGCTACGCGGCCCTGGCCTTCAAAGGCCCGGCGTCGCTGCCGCGGCTGAGCCAGGCGCGGTTCGCCCGGCTGGAGGCCGCGCCGCTACGAGGTCCGGCCGCGCACGACTGGGGCGATCTGAACCGGCACATCTGCCCGGAGACGCGGCGCTTCATCGCCGACAACGATGACTGGCTGCGGGTCTTCCAGCTGCCGTCCTATGCTCCCGACCTCAATCCGGTGGAGGGCGTCTGGTCCTGCTGAACCGCGGCGGGCCGGCCGACCTCGCCGCGGCAAGCCTGGATCACCTGGTGCGCGTGATCAAGCGGGGCTGAAGAAGATCCAGTACCGGCCGCATCTGATCGACGGCTGTCTGGCCGGGACCGGCCTGGCTCTCAAGTCGTCGTAACCCCACGAACTAAAGATCAGTGATCGGCGGCCATACCTCTGCCCCTTTTTCCGACTTCCCTTTGCGCACCCTCCTGAACTGGGACTTTACTCTCGGGTTGCTCATCGCCCTGAAGGGTTCGCGACGACCGCGTGCGCGGTCCGAGGCCGTAGACGGTGGGTCGCTCATCACCGTCACAGGCGGCGGCCGACGGTGAGGACGGCCAGCCAGTGGCGGGTCAGCCGGCCGTCCGGGCGTACGGCCAGCAGGCGGCGCACCTCCCCGTAGAGGTGTTCGCGCTTGGACGCCTGCATGGCGATGTGGCCGGAGAAGGTGTCCAGCAGCGCGATGTACTCCTCGGCGGTGTACTTCCGCGCCCACACGTGGCGTCGCGTCCCGACGACCGCGAACTGTCCGGAGTCCTCGAACTCGACCGCGGTCGGGTCGGGCTGTTCCTCGGGCGTCGGTGGTGGCCAGGCCGCGCCGTCGCCCTCCCCCATCTCGTCGTAGACCCGCTGGATCTCGGTGAAGAAGGGGTCGAAGTCCTCGGGGAAGGCGTGCTGGGCGTCCCACACGGCCAGGTGGCCGCCGGAGGGCAGCAGGGCGGCGGCCCTGTCGTACTTCAGCCGGGGGTCGATCCACTTCCACGCGGTGGCCGCGTAGAGAAGGTCGAAGGGGGAGTCGTCCCGTGGCCGCCAGGTCTCGAACGGGGCGGTGACCACCGAGACGGCGGGGAAGTCGCGTAGTTCGCGCCGCGCCTCCCCGGCGAGGGCCGCGCCGAGCTCGACCGCCGTGATCCGGAAGCCCAGCCTCGCCAGGGGGATGGTGGCCTTTCCCGGGCCGCAGCCGACTTCGAGCAGGTTCGCGGGCGGTTCGATCCCCGTCATCGTGAGCAGGTCGGTGTACAGATCGGCCGGATAGTCGGGACGCGCCCTCTGATAGTCGGCGGCCACGGTGTCGAAGGTGGTTCGCAGGTGTTCTCGGGACATCTCCTCATTCTGGCGGACGCACCGGGGGCGGGAGAGCGCTCTTCCCAGAAGAAAACGTGAAGGCTAAAGGAAATGGCCGGCCGGGTGATTTTCCGGGGGCGCGGGGAAGGGGGAATCGGCGCCGGGGAAAAGGGCTCCTCGGCCTGGCTTCTGCACGCTCCGCTCCGCGTGCCCGGGAGAAGTGGGGCCACCTCCTCATGGAACGTTCCTGTCCGGAAACCGGACAGGTCATCACCCGAGGGCGTTGCAGCAGATTACCGACGTTTGGGGAGGTCAGGGGAGGGGCGGAGCGTCCTCCACATGCCAATCGGCGTCCGAGGATAAAAGTTGTCGCCACATGCACAGTCAGGGCCGGATGACAACGGACCCAAATGATTGACAGGGGCGCCGTTAAACACACGTACAGTGATCGTTAATGATCAAGGCGTGCTCAACGGACCACATAACCGCAGGTCAGAGGCCATTTTTCGGCGCCCCGTCCAGCGGGCGAAAGCCCGCCCGCCGCACCCGAGATGTCCGACATATATGCATATATCACCTTGTTTACAGCTTTCGGCGACGAAGGTGTTGACGGTGACACCGCCGTCGGAATACTCTCCGGAACGTCAAGAGCGCTCTTAACCGTCCCTCAACGAAGCGTTCATCACCCAGCGGCGTCTTCGGTTGCGCAGAATTAGTTTTCCGCACCCAGAAAACATGCGAATAAGGAATGTCAAGGTGTTTCCCATAACCGTCTTCGGGGCCACAGAGGAAAGTCAGAAGATCTCATGATAAGGCCCGTCGTGGCCATTACCGGAGGTGCCGGATTTCTCGGCTCGCATCTTTGCGAGCGATTTCTGGCCGAGGGGTACCAGGTCATCTGCATTGACAACTTCCTCACCGGGGCCGTCGCCAACGTCGAACACCTCATGACCGACGGACACTTCCGCCTGGTACGCGCGGACGTCTCCGAGCATCTGGCCGTCGTGGGAAGGGTGGACGCCGTCCTCCACTTCGCCTCCCCCGCCTCGCCCATCGACTATCTCCGGCTCCCCATCGACACGCTGCGGGTCGGCTCGAACGGCACGTACAACGCCCTCGAACTGGCCAGGGAGAAGGGCGCGCGGTTCGTCCTCGCCTCGACCTCCGAGGCGTACGGCGACCCGCAGGTCCACCCGCAGCCGGAGACCTACTGGGGCAACGTGAACCCGGTCGGCCCGCGTGGTGTCTACGACGAGGCCAAGCGCTTCGCCGAGGCCATGACCATGGCCTTCCACAGGGCGCACGGTGTGGACACCGCGATCCTGCGGATCTTCAACACGTTCGGTCCGAGGATGCGGCCCTTCGACGGCCGCGCGATCCCGACGTTCGTCAGGCAGGCGCTGCTCGGCGAGCCGATCACGGTCGCCGGGGACGGCAGCCAGACCAGGTCGATCTGCTACGTGGACGATCTGGTCGAGGGAGTCTTCCGGGTGCTCAACTCGGACATGCCCGGCCCGGTCAACATCGGCAACCCGCACGAGATCTCCATGCTCGACCTCGCCGAGTGGATCAGGGAGCTCACCGGCACCGCCTCGCGGGTCACGTTCGTGCCCCGGCCGCAGGACGACCCCGAGATCCGCCGTCCCGACATCACGCTCGCCACGACCCGTCTCGGCTGGGCGCCGAGGACGCCGGTCGAGCAGGGGCTGCGGCAGACCATCGCCTGGTTCCAGGAGCATCCGCGGCTGTGGAGCGTCGAGAACCTGGCCGGAGCGGTCTCCTAGGACGAAGGCATGAGCACCACGAGGACCGGCTACGCCGACCTGTTCCAGCAGGATCACACCCAGCCGCACTGGGCCTACCACTACGCGCGACGCCTGATCGACCGGCACGGCCCCGAGCGGCGGGTGGTGATCCAGACCAGCATGTCGCCGACGGGCTGGTTCCACGTCGGCAACTTCCGCGACACCGCCTGCGCCTACCTGGTGCACCGCGCGCTTGAACGGCTCGGGCGCAGGTCGTCGATCCTGCTCAGCTTCGACGACTACGACCCGGTGCGGCCGGCCCAGGCCGCGGCCCAGTCCGAACTGGCCGGGTACGGGACGCGTCCGCTGGGCGCGGTGACCGAGCGCAGCAGGCGGATCTGCCGTCGCTACATCGACGAGCTGAAGCGGATGGGCATCTGTCCCGCCGAGGCCGACGCCGACGGCCGTACCCCGGCCGGTTCTCCCTGGCAGACCCACTACCAGTACGAACGTTACCTGTCCGGCACCTACGTGCCCCTGCAGCGCCGCTACCTGCGCGGTGCCAGGAAGCTCGCCAAGCTGCTGGACCAAGCCCCCGAGCACCTGTTCACGGTCTACTGCGAGCAGTGCGGCCGGGGCAGCACCCGTAACCTGCGGCTCGGCCACGACCGGGTGCGGTACGCCTGCGAGTCCTGCGGCGCGCTCGCCACCACCAGGCGCGTCGAACTGGTCAAGCCCTCCTGGGCGCTGGACTGGACGCTGCGGGTGACCCACGAGCGCATCGACTGCGAACCCGCAGGTCAGGACCACTGCAGCGCGGGCAGCACGATGGACCGCACCCAGCCGATCTACCGCGGTTACCTGCGCGCGCACCAGCCGGTGATCGTGCCGTACGGCCTCGTCCGCCAGTTCGGCGACCGGGGCAAGGTCTCCGGCTCCCGGGGCGGCGGCATGACGGTCGGCGACCTGCTGCGGGTGATGCCGCCCCGGCTCGTCCTGTTCCTGTACGGCAGGCCGAACTGCCTGTCCGACATGCGGCTCGGTCTCGACCGGGCCTCCTTCCTGGGCGCCTACGACGCCTACGACCGGTTCCTGGCCGAGGTGCGCGAGGGCGACCCGAAGGCCGTCGCGCTCCACGAGCTCATCGACGGGGACGGCGACACCGCCCCACTGCCCCGGATGCGGGCCGTACTCGGGCTGCTGCACTCGCACAGCTACGACGCCGAGCGGGTCGTCGCCCTGACCGGGGGGACCCCGGAGGTCGCCGAGCGGGTCGGGCACGCCCTGGCCTGGCTGGCCGGGTACGGGCGGTGCTGGATCGACGAGGTCTCCGACGCCGAACCCGGCCCGCTCCTGGCCGGGGACGCGCTGCCGGAACGCTGGGACCGCGCCTCCTACCGGGACCTCTACCTGACGTTGTTCGGCACCGAGTCCGGTCCGCCGCTGCGGCGGCTCGACAGGACGTTCGGCCGGGACGCGATCGTCGCCGCCGTCCACGCCTACCGTGACCGTGCCGAGCGCCCGCTGCGTGAGCGGGTGCTGGGCAGGCTCAGGCCAGGTGATCCCGGTGCGCGCTGAGATCATCGACCCCACGACCGAGCCGGTGCCCGCCGACTGGGAGATCTTCCGCAAGCAGGAGGGTCTGATCGCGGCCTGGCAGGTACGGGCGCTCACCGCGATCGCCTGGTGCTCGACCAGCCCGGTCTACCTGGGCGTTGTACGGCAGGGCGGCCAGGTGGTCTGCCTGTTCACCGGCTCGGCCGGCGGGCCGTCACGGCGGCGCGGGTACGCCGAGCCCGGCTCCATGCCGCCGGTCGGGTGGTTCGACTGCCACCTGCCGGTCGGGTTCACCGGCGGGTTCGCCTTCGCCGCCGACCTGTCCGTCGCGGAGCGGGCCGAGGCGGCGGCCGCGTTCGAGAAGGCGGTGCGCCGCAGGTTGGGCAGGCGCTGCCTGGGCGTGCTGTACCGGCAGGTCACCGCCGAGACGATGCCCGTGTTCGGCCGCCGGTTCCGGCCCAGGATCACCACGGCGCCCAACACGTTGCTGCGCAACCGCTGGGCGAGCCTGGACGACTACTTCGCCGACCTGCCGCGTGACCGGCGGCGCAGGCTGCTGCGGATCCACACCGAGGCGTCCGAACGGACCCGGGTGCTGCGGGGAACCTGCGGCATCGACGCCGCACGGGCCAGCGCGCTGGCCTGCGCCACCGTGCGCAAGCACAGCCCGTACGCCCCGCCCCTGCCCGTGCGCTACTTCGAGGCGCTCGGCGGGGAGGAGGGGGTGCGTTACTTCGGGCACCTCGACGGGGACCGGCTGCTGTCCTTCGACCTGACCTTCGACGACGGCAGGCGGCTGGTCACCACGGTGAACGGCTCGCTCGACGTGCGGGACGGCGGACGGCGCGACCTCTACTTCGACCTGTACCTGCGGGAGATCGACTACATGATCTCGCACGGCCGTGAGGGCTGCGAGTTCGGCAAGGGCATGGCCGAGCTGAAACAGCGGTTCGGCAGCGAGCTCGTCCCCCAGTCCCTGGTGATCGCCGCCTGGTGACCCAGAGCGTTTCAGAGAGGAAGACCATGGAGTTCCCCCAGGCGCTTGACGCGCACCTGACGGCGATCCGCTCCCGTGACCTGGACGGATACCTGGAGACCGTGCACCCGGACGCGACGGTGATCCTGCCGAACGGGACGTTCCTGCGGGGTAGGGACGCCGTCGCCGAGTTCCACACCTCGTGGTTCGGCGACCCCGACTGGTCGCTGCGGACCGAGACCGTCCGCATCTCGACGGCGGGTGAGTCGGCGTTCGCGCTGCTCTCCGTGGTCTACGACGACCTGGACCCCGAGGGCAAGCCGTACCAGAAGGAGTACTACCTGACGCTGTACTTCACGCTGGTCGAGGGCCGGTGGCTGCTCCTGCACGACCAGAACACCTTCTGCTGACATGTGGACTCGGGGGTTCTCGGAAAGGGCCTGGGAGCGGGGGTGCCGGGAGACGGTGGCGCGGGCGTTCGCGGCCGTGCCGTACTACCGGGAGATGTGGGCCGTGGCGGGCGCGCGGCTCGACGAGCCCGAGGCGACGCCGGTGACGCGGCTCGACACGGTGCTCGACCGGCTGTATCCGCTGGACGCGCCGTACGTGCGGCGGCGGGAGGAGCCGCTGTGGGTCGGGGAGCCCGCCGAGCTGTTCGAGGCGCTCGAACTGACCGGCGCCCACCGGCGTGACCTGCCGCTGTTCGAGGTACGGACGTCCCTGCTGGACTGGGAGCGGATCGGTCCCGGCGGGGGGCGCTACCACGTCGTGCTCAGCGCGTCCGCCGAGGTCGCCGACCCGGAGCTCCGGCAGGGGCAGTTGCGGGCGCTGCGGGAGGCCCGTGATCCCGGGCTGCTCGCCGACGCCGCGCAGCTCACCGAACTGGACGGCGGGACGGCCGGGGCCCGGGTCTTCCTGCGCCGCTCCCCCGCCGAGCTCGCCGAGGACGGTGCGACCGCAGGGGTCACCGAGGTCGTGCACGACGAACGGCTCGGCTACCTGGGCGCACGGCACCGGGGCTGTGGCCGTACGCACCTGAACTGGCGGCGGGTCCACGCGCGGACCGGTGGGTCGGGGCCGCTGTTCACGATGACGCGGCGGCGCAGGCCGACGCTGGCGAACATCGCCCTGCCCGGCACCACCCACCTCACCGTCGGCCGCTGCGCCGAGCACGGCACGCCGACCCTGGACGGGGGGCCGCGATGAGCAGGCTGCGCTCGACGATCAGTCTCGCGCCCGTCGCCTACAACCTGGCCATGATCCGCAGGCAGGAGCGCCTGCCCCACGCCGAGCAGCTGCGGATCCAGTCCCGGCTGCTGCGCGAGCTGGTACGGCACGCCCACGCCGACGTCCCGCACTACCGCAGGACGCTCACCGCCGCCCAGGTCGAGGGGGTGCGCACCGCCCACGACCTGGCCGGCCTGCCGACGCTCGACCGGATCACCCTGCACGACGCCCCCGCGCGGGACATGCTCGCGGCCGGTTTCACCACGGAGAACACCCGGGCCGCCACGACCAGCGGTTCCTCCGGCATCCCGATCACGGTCCGCAACTCGGAACGCGACCTGGGGTACCTGCGGGCGACCTACCTGCAGGACATGCTGGCCAACGGGCTGCGTCCGACCGACCGCATCGCCTACTTCCGGGTCATGTCGTTCCTGCGGCACCCGCTGGAGCGGTTCGGCATCCTGCGCAACCACCACATTCGCACCGACCGGCCGCTGGACGAGCAGGTCGAGGCGTTCCTCGCGGCCAGGCCGACCTTCCTGATCGGCTTCCCCAACGTCATCGCCAGCATCGTGGACGAGCTGAAGCGGCGCGGTATCACCCACGAGGGCGTCAGGACCGTGCTGTTCGGCGGGGAGCGGCTCACCCCGACCGCCCGCGCCCACATTCTCGACTACTTCGGCGCCTCCCACCGGGAGGTGTACGCCTCGGTCGAGGTCTTCACGATCGCCCGTACCTGCCCGGCGGGCAGCATGCACCTGCGCACCTCCGACCTGGTCGTCGAGGTCGAGCACGACGACGGGACCGTCTCCGTCGAGGACGGCGTCGGGGAGATCCTGGTGACCAGGCTGCGCAGCGAGGCGATGCCGCTGATCCGCTACCGGCTCGGTGACCGGGTGCGGATCTCCCCCAACGACTGCCCCTGCGGGGTCGCGACCACCCCGATCGTGCGGGAGGTCGTCGGCCGCAGTCAGGACCGCATCGTCGCCGCCGACGGCAGGCGTTACTACGGCGACTTCATCTCCACCGTCATCCAGGACTTCTCCCAGGTCGTCCGGCTGCAGATACTCCAGCCGCGACCGGGGGCGGTCGAGGTGCTGGTGATCCTGTCCGGGGACGCGCCCGACGACGTGACAGCCGACATCGAGCGGGAGGTCCGGCGCAGAGCGCCCGGCCTGGACGTCACCGTACGGCGCACACATCGGATCACTCCAGAAGCCAACGGAAAGATCAAGCTTGTGAAGGTGCTCACTCCCACCGGAGAACGTGTGCCTTCCGGGGGTCCTGCCTCAGCGGAGGGCGGACCGTTACCACAGAAAGGTCGGATGTCAGATGTCGCTGAAGGAAACGATTGACCAGCGTCTCGCCGAGCACCTGGAGACCACCTACACCGACGAGCACGCCGTGCGTAAACTCTCGCAGCACTTCCGCCGTGAGGGCTACGTGAAGCTGCCCGAGCTGGTCTCCAAGGACCTGTTCCAGGAGGTCAGCACGGAGGTCCACCGCCTGCTCGACCTGCACGAGAAGCGGATCGACATCCAGCTCGCCGAGACGGGTAACTCCCCCCGTTACATGAGCACGATCAGCCAGCAGGCCATCGCCAAGGACAGCGAGCTCATCCCCGCCGTCTACGAGTCGCAGGCGCTGATGGGCTTCCTGTCCAGGATCGCGGCCCAGCCGGTTCTGCAGTGCCCGTGGGAGGAGGAGAAGTACATCGCCATCCGCCAGCACAAGCAGGGTGACACACACGGCTGGCACTGGGGTGACTTCAGCTTCACCGTGATCTGGATCATCGAGGCCCCGGAGGCCAAGTACGGCGGCCAGCTCCAGTGTGTCCCGCACACCGACTGGAACAAGCAGGACCCGCGCGTCGAGGAGTACCTCCAGGCCCACCCGATCAGGACCTGGGGACACGTCACCGGCGACCTGTACTTCCTGCGGTCCGACACCACGTTGCACCGCACCATCCCGCTGAACGCGGACAAGACCCGCATCATCCTCAACACCTGCTGGGGCAGTGAGTCCGACAGCAAGAAGGAAGCCACCCACGAGACCATGCACGCGATGTTCGACTGACCGATGGCCGACTCCGTGCGTTCGATGGACACACGGGTGAAGCGGGGGGCGGGCCGTGTCCCGCCCCCCGGCATCACCGCGATGGTCCCCTGCTACAACGAGATCGCCTGCGTCGATCGTGCCTACCGGGAGATCCGGGCCGAACTGTCGAGGTACGACGACGTCGAGCTGCTGTTCGTCGACGACGGCAGCACCGACGGCACGCTTGAGGCGATCAAGGGGTTCGCCGCCGAGGACCCCCAGGTGAAGTACATCTCCTTCGCCAGGAACTTCGGTCTTGAGGCGGCCTTCTCCGCGGGGTTCAAGTACGCCTCGAAACCGTGGACGGTCCAGTTCGACGCCGACCTGCAGTCGCCGCCGCACGAGATGCACCGTCTGGTGGACAAGGCGCTCGAAGGGTACGACGTGGTCTTCGCCGTACGTGAGAACCGGCAGGACCCGTGGCACCGGCGGCTCGGCACCTGGGCTCACCAGACGATCGCCAGGAAGTGGCTGGGCATCGAGCTGCCCCAGGGGGCGTCGGTGTTCCGGATCGTCCGCACGAGCGTGGCGCACAAGGTGGTGGACAGCAGGCTGTCCACGCCGTACTTCATCGCCACCGCGCCGTTGCTCGGCGCCCGCTACACCACGTTGCCCACCGCGCACCAGCCCCGCCTCGACGGCCAGGGCAAGTGGAATCTGCGCAAGCTGTTCTCGCACGCCGTCGAACTGTTCTTCGGGTTCTCGTTCCGGCCGCTGACCTGGCTGATCGGCCTGTCCGCGGCGGTGATGGCCATCGGTACGGCGGTGCTCGCGCTGGCACTCGCCGGGGGGCTCGGGGCCGTCGCGGTCGAACTGGCCGGGCTGACGGCCGTACTGGTCACCCTCGCCCTGCTGATGGTGATCGCGCGTTACCTCGTGCGGGTGATGCGGGTGCAGGCCATCGGCGTGCCCCGCTACCAGATCCGGGAGGCCAACATCCCGATCCGCGCGCAGGAAGCCCTCTACGGCTACGAGACACCCGACGTCAGCGGTCACTTCAGGGAACCAGAGGTCTGGGAGGACGCCAGTTGAGAAACCTCATCGTGCTCGGCGGGGGCGAGGACCAGATCCCCGCGTACCGGGAGGGCCGCAGGCTCGGCTACCGGGTGATCGGCGTCGACCAGCGCCCCGACGCGCTCGGCGCCGCCGAGGCCGACCACTTCCTCTGCATGACCAGCAGGGACCCCGAGGGCATCGCCCGCGCCCTGGGGCCGATCGAGGTCGCGGCCGTCATCTCCCCCGCCAGCGACGCCGCCCAGGAGTCGGTCGCCGAGCTGAGCCGCATCTACCGGACCGCGCACCAGGTCGCGCCGGACGCGCTGCGCTGCTCGGTCGACAAGGGCTTCTTCCGTGAGGTGGTCGCCCGGGTCGGGCTGCCCACCTACCGGCACGTCCAGCACGACGACGTGGACAGCCTCATGGCGGCGGCGGCCGAACTGGGCTACCCGCTGATCGTCAAGCCCGCCGACTCCTCCGGCAGCAAGGGGATCACCGTCCTCGACGACCCCGCCGACCTGCCGGGGGCGATCGAGCACGCCCGCAAGTACTCCTTCTCCCGGCAGGTGATCCTGGAGGAGCTGATCGAGGGCAGGCACGGCGCCGTCGAGTGCTTCCTCGCCGGGGGCGAGCTGGCGTTCATGGCGGTGACCGACCGGGTCATCACCGGGCCGCCCGCGATGATCAGCGTGGCGCACACCGTCCCGGCCGACCTCGACGAGGACGTCCACACGCGGCTGCGCGAGGCGGTCGTCGCGATCTGCGCCGAGGTCGGGCACCGGCAGGGGCCGGTCAACCTCGACTTCGTGCTCACCCCGACCGGCGACATCCACCTCATCGAGATGGGCGCCAGGCTCGGCGGCAACGGCATGCCGCTGATGGTCAGGCACGCCTTCGGGCTGAACACCGTCGAGGCCGCCATCCGGCTGGCCCTCGGCGAGCCGCTGACGATCGACGTCACCGAGCACCGTACGGCGACGCTGCGGATCCTGGCGGCCGAGACCGACGGGACGCTCACCGCCGTCGAGGGACTCGACGCCCTGCGGCGGATGCCCGAGGTCGTCGAGGTGCAGGTGTTCAAGGCACCCGGCGACCACGTGAACGCCTACACGCAGGCGGGACACAAACTTGGCTACCTGGTGATGGTGGCCGACACGCGCGAGGCGCTCGACGAGGCCGTCGACCGGGCTCTGCGCACCCTCCGATTCGAGATCGAGCCTGACACGAGAGGTCAACGATGCTCCCCCGCAAGCCCCTCGGCTTCCTGATATTCGTCGCGCTGGCCGTCGCCGCCGCCGCCTTCGTCTGGTTCGGCCTGCCGCACGACCGGGAGGTGAAGTCACTCGGGCTGTTCCTGGTGAAGCTGCTGCCGTTCGTCTTCGCCACCGAGGCACTGGCCAGGCTCGACGTGGAGTGGGCCAAGCGGCTCAAGCTTCCGCTGATCACGCTGCCGGTGGCGTTTCTGGTGTTCTTCCTCTACTTCGTGCCGAAGATCTTCTTCTACGGCGGTGTGGAGACCGGGACCAGGGAGTCCTTCTACGCGCTGTACTACCACGTGCTCACGCTGACCCCGCTGATCATCCTGACGATCACGCTGGCCAACCGGCTCGGCGGCGGCACCGCGGCCCTCACCCGCAGGCTCGCCTACGGCATGCTGCTGCTGATGCTGTCCGGCCTTGAGGACTTCGCCTTCCTCACGGTCAACGACCACACCGACCCGGCCTACGCCACCATCCCCGCCGTGTGGGACTGGGCCTCGCACATGACCGTGTTCATCGGCCACCCGCCGACCAGGAACGAGGCCTACGCCTTCATCATCGTGCACGTCATCCTGGCGCTGCTGGTGTTCTTCAGCCCCCAGCGCTGGTGGGACGCGCTGGCCAACCGGGTCAGGCCGCGCGGGACGCGGTCGGAGAGCGCGTAACGATGCTGGTCCGGGAGGCGGCATACATACCGCTCACCATCGCCCGGCAGTACGGCGGCGCGGCCGGGCTGCGCCGCCGTCAGCTCAACGGGCTCAACCGGATACTCGACGTGGCCCGTACCCGGGTGCCCTACTACCGCGACGACCCCCGCTACGCCGGAGGGCCGCTGCGGAGCCTGGCCGACCTGGCACGCCTTCCGGTGCTGGACAAGCAGGCGCTCCGCGACGAGCCGCTCGAACGCATGCTCGCCGACGGCGTCGACCTGGACGACTGCCTGTCCTTCCAGACCAGCGGGAGCACCGGGCGCCGGGTCAGGATCGTGCACGACCAGGACAGCCACGACTACCACATGGCCGCCTGCGTGCGCCGGTTCCTGGCGACCGGCCGCTACCTGCCGACCGACCGGCTCAGCCACATCCGCCCGTTCGCGCCGCCGGCCCGCATGTTCGAGAGGTTCAACCTGTTCCGCAGGCACGTGATCCTCTCCAACCGGCCGATGCGGGAGATCAAGGCGGAACTGCTGGCCAACCGGCCCAAGGTGCTGATCGGCTACCCGGTCCACCTGCGGGCGCTGCTGCGGGCACTCACCCCGGAGGAGATGGCACAGCTGCGCCGTACGCTGCGGATCGTCATGACCGAGTCCGAACTGCTGCTGCCCGAACACCGGAAGCTGTTCCAGGAGCAGTTCGGCGCCCCGGTCTTCGACGAGTACTCGGCGTTCGAGGTGCTCAACGTCACCTACGACTGCCGTCACGGCCGCGCCCACCTGGGTGAGGACCGGGTGTACTGCGAGATCGTGGGCGACGACGGCGCCGTGCTGCCCGACGGGGAGCCGGGCAACGTCGTCGTGACGGCCTTCCTCGAACGGGCCATGCCGCTGGTCCGCTACAGGCTGGGCGACATCGGGTTCATCTCCCCGGAGCGCTGCCCCTGCGGGCGTCGTTTCCGCACCCTGCGGCTGACCACGGGGCGGAGCAACGACTACGTCACGCTCCCCTCGGGGGAGAAGCTCTACCCGGACGCGTTCCTGCACCTGGCCGCCACCCATCCCGGGGTCAGCGAGTGCTTCGTGCACCAGGACGCGACGGGCCTGGTGCGGGTGCACGTGGTCCCGGCGGACGAGGCGGGCGAGGAGGTGTACACGACCGTACGGCAGAAGCTGTTCACCCTGGCCGGAGGGGAGTTCCCGCTTGAGGTCGTGCCCGCGGAGACCGTACGGATCACCGTCGGGGGAAAGGGAAGGTTCGTCACCTCCGACTACGCCGCCCCCCTCACATGAGGCTGCCGGGGACTCCGAAGACACGGGCCCTGGTGATGCTGCTCGGCGGACGGGCGGCGTTCCGGGGCACCGTGCTGCTGTCCAATCTGGCGTTGCTGGCCGCCTGGGGGGCGAACGGGTACGCGGACTACGCCCAGGCCATGGGCAGCATGATGTTCCTGGCTCCCCTGGCCTCGATCGGCATCGAGAAGTGCGCGCTGAAGCTGATCCCGAGGCTGCGGCCGACCGTCGCCTCACTGCTGGTCGGCGTCTTCGTCACACTCTGCGCGCTGCTGCTGACCGTGGCGCTCACCGTGCTGGCGACCACGGTCGCCCTCGGTCACTCCGGCCACTGGGCGACCGCCGGGCTGGCCGGGCTGTACGCGATCTGCGTCGGCCTCACCCAGGTGATGGTCGGCCTGTCCAGGGCCCTCGGCAAGCCGAAACGGGACGTGGCCGCCCATCTGACGCTCTGCGTGGCGCTGGCCTGCTGGACGGTCGTGGTGGTCGTCCTCAAGGTCTCCCCGGTGACGTTCCTGACGTTGACCGTGGCCACGATGGCCACGGTCAACGTGGTGCTGCTGGTCATGCTGCGGCCCCGGTTCGACGGGCTGCGGCGCCCTACGCTCGTGCGGGCCGCGATGCGGACGTCACTGCTGATGGCGATCCCCGACCTGGTCGGCGGCCTGTCGATGAGCCTGCTGTTCGTGGCGCTCTCGGTGACCGGCGCGCGGGCCGAGAGCACCGGCCTCTACATGGCCTCCGTCGCCTCGGCCCTGTTGCTGAACGCCTTCTCCTACCTGCTGCGCGTCCTGCAGCCCGACGTCTCACGCTCCCTGAACCAGCGCGACCTGACCGCGACCTACGACCGGCTGTCGCGCTGGCTGCGGCTGCTGGTGCTGGCCGGGGTGGTGTACGTGCCGGCCGTACTGGCGCTGGCGCTGGCGGTGCTGCGGCCGTACGGCGGGGCCGGGGTCGTCATCGTCTACGCGGCGTGCGTGCCGGTCATCTTCGCGGTCGGCAGCGCCAACTACGTGATGGAGAACGCCAGCGCCGGGGCCCTGGCCGCGACCTCGGCGGGGGCGGCCGTCTCGCTGGTCGCGGTCGGGGCGCTGGCCTTCTCGATCGTGCCGTGGGCGGGCGCGCTCGGCGCGGTGACCGTGCTGGCCTTCGGCGAACTCGTCCACGCCCTGGTGATCCTGCGCTGGCTGCGCACCCTGGACAAGCCCGCGTCTCACATCCTCATCGGTGAAAGGAAGTAGTCCCATGACCTACACCTCGCTCGTCACCGGGGGTGCCGGGTTCATCGGCTCCCACGTAGCGGCCGACCTGCTCCGCGCCGGTCACCGGGTCGTGGTGCTCGACGACCTGTCCGGCGGGACCGCCGGGAACGTCCCGGCCGGTGCCCACTTCCACCAGGGCGACATCTGCGACCCGGGCGTGGTCGACGCCCTGTTCGCCGAGTGGAGGTTCGACCACGTGTTCCACCTGGCGGCCTACGCCGCCGAGGGACTCAGCCACTTCATCAAGCGCTACAACTACACCAACAACGTGGTCGGCAGCGTCAACCTCATCAACGCGGCCGTCAACTCCGGCAACGTCCGCTGCTTCGTCTTCACCTCCTCCATCGCCGTGTACGGCCACGCCGAACCGCCGATGACCGAGGACCTGATCCCCTCCCCGGTCGACCCGTACGGCATCGCCAAGTACGCCGTCGAGCAGGAACTGAAGGTCAGCCACGAGATGTTCGGCCTGCCGTACATCATCTTCCGCCCGCACAACGTGTACGGCGAGCGGCAGAACATCGGCGACCGCTACCGCAACGTCATCGGCATCTTCATGAACCAGATCCTGCGCGGCGAGGAGTGCGTCATCTTCGGCGACGGCGAGCAGACCAGGGCCTTCAGCCACATCGACGACGTGGCGCCGCCCATCGCCCGTTCGATCGAGAACCCCCGGGCCTACGGGCAGACCTTCAACATCGGGGGCGACACGCCGTACACCGTCAACGAGCTGGCCGAGGCGGTCGCCGCGGCGATGGGTGTCGAGGCGCGCGTGCGGCACGTCGAGGCCAGGCACGAGGTCGTGCACGCCTTCTCCTCGCACGACAGGGCCCGCGAGATCCTCGGCGTCGGCGCCGGCTCCGTCCCCCTGTCGGAAGGCCTCACCCAGATGGCCGCCTGGGCCAAGAAGCACGGCCCCCAGGAGCCCTCGATCTTCTCCGGCATAGAGGTGTCCAAGAACATGCCCCCGTCCTGGCGGTCCGTCGTCACCTCCGACTGACCCTCCTTCCCCCGAAGCGCCACCTCCGCGTGGCGCTTCGGCGTTTCTCCGGCGACGCGCCCGGGTGATGCTTCGGGGAAATCCCCTCACCGGCGCCCCCATGCGTGCGGTAAACACGGCTCAAAAACTGTCCGCAATATCCACTTATGCGTTGGTTTATGCCTACCGTGGGCACCATGGCCCGCATGGAAAGAAAGCTGCAGGTTTTCGCCGTGGCGGCGACCGCGGCGTCCGTGCTGACCGGCCCGGCGGCACCCGGCTCCGGGACCGCTCCCACGCCCGAGGCGAAGATCGTCGCCACGGGCCTGAAGGATCCGTACGAGCTGGTCATGGGCCCCGACGGGCACCTGTGGCTCACGGAGAAGAGCGGGCTGAAGGTCAAGCGGGTCAAACCGAACACCGGCGCGGTGAGCACCGTACTGGACCTGTCCGGCCAGGCGGTCCACACCCCGACGAGCAAGGACGGACTGCTCGGGCTGGCCTTGCACCCCGACTTCGGTAAGGGGAAGGGCACCGACTACGTGTACCTGTCCTACACCTACAAGGGCAAGGACGGGAACAACACCAAGCTCACCCGCTACACCTGGGCCGACGGCAGACTGACCGGCGCCCGTGACATCCTCACCGGGCTTCCATCCAGCATCGATCACCAGTCCGCCCGCCTGCGGTACGGACCGGACGGCATGCTCTACTACACGATCGGCGACCAGGGCAACAACTACGACACGCGTCACTGCCTGCCCAACCACGCGCAGACCCTGCCCACCAGTGATCAGGTCGCCGGCCGGAACTGGACGGCCTACCAGGGCAAAGTGCTGCGGATGACGCCCGACGGCTCGATCCCCGGCGACAACCCCGTGATCGACGGGGTGCGCAGTCACGTCTACGCCTACGGCTTCCGTAATCCCGACGGGATGGTCTTCAAGGGCGGACGGCTGTTCGTGGCCGACCAGGGGCCGAGCACCGACGACGAACTCAACGAGATCAAGGCGGGAAAGAACTACGGCTGGCCCTACATCGCCGGATACAAGGACGACCAGGCTTACGTCTACGGTGACTGGGCCAAGGCGCCCGACTGCGCCAAGCTGCCCTACGACCCCAACAAGATCCCTCCGCAGGTGCCGCAGACCAAGGAGAGCGCCTTCACCCAGGCCGCCCAAGGCCCGCTGACGACGTACGGCACAACCGTCAGGAACGGCCACGACTTCGGCCTCACCCCGCCGTGCACCGAGGAGAAACTCGCCTACATGTGCTGGCCCACCCTGGCGCCCTCAAGCGTGGAGGTCGCGGGCGACGACCTGGTGGTCGCCATGCTCAAGGAAGGCATCGTCCACCGGGTCTCGGACAAGGGCACGACCAAGGACAAAAGGTATCGGACCATCAATCGCTACCGCGACACGGCCATCAGCCCCGATGGCGGAACCCTCTACATCGCCGTCGACTCCGCCGGGGTGACCAGGGACCGGCGCGGAGCGCCCACCACTCACCTGGCCGACCCCGGCGCGATCCTGGCGGTGCCGTACCAGCCCTGACCGGCGCCGGGCCGTGACCTCACGGACGTCGGCCGGAACACGACAAGGAGGAGATCATGAACGAGCGGAACGAGCCCGCGGAGGTTCGCCGGGAACCGGCACACGACCACGACGGGCAAGCCACCTGGCACAGACCCTCCTACCGCGTCATCGAGGCGTCCATGGAGGTGTCGGCCTACTTCCTGGCCGACCGATAAGCCGTCGCCCGCGGACCGGCCGGGCGTCGAGGTGACCGCCGAGGGAACGGTGATCGAGCTGTGCGGGACTTCGAGGTCGAGTTACGGGCCGTGGTCAGGAGCCGCTACCACGACCTGCACCCCTTCAACCAGCGCATGCACACGGGGCTGCTGTCCCGGCGGGAGTTGCGCGGGTGGATACTCAACCGTTTCCACTACCAACGGCACCTGCCGATCAAGGACGCGCTCATCCTGGCCAAGCTGGACCACCCCGACCTGCGCCGCCTGTGGATCCGCCGCATCGTCGACCAGGACGGCGCCTCCGACGGGGAGGGCGGCCTTGAGCGCTGGCTCCGCCTGGGCGAGGCGGCCGGGTGCGGCCGGGAGGAGATGTGGTCCGGCCGGGCGGTCCTGCCGGGGGTCCGGCTGGCCGTGGACGGATACGTGAACCTCTGCCGGCACGGCAGCGCGCTGGAGGCCGTGGCGGCCTCCCTCACAGAGCTCCTCGCCCCGGACCTGATGAGGACCCGGATCGCCGCGTTCGAGAAGCACTACCCGTGGATCGACTCCGACGGGTTGCGGTACTTCCAGGTCCGCATCGACCAGGGGCGCGAGGACGGCGAACAGGCGCTGCCTCTGGTGTTGTCCTGGGCCCGCGGCCCCACCGAACGGCAGACGGCGATCAGAGCGCTGGAATACAAGTGCGAGGTGCTGTGGACGCTTCTGAACGCGGTCGAGCGGGCCTACCGATGACCTGGCGTCCGTCGCTGAGCCCGGGTGCGCTGCTACGACACTGCCCGGTACGGCAGGCGGACCTGCTGATCGTGCCCGAACGGATCGTGGTGCTCAACGCCGAGGCGGCCGCCATCGTAGGGCTGTGCGACGGGCACAACACCGTCGAGGAGATCGCCGCGCGATTCCCCCGCGAGGTCTTCGCCGACGTCACGGAGTTCCTCCGGGACGTACGCGCCCAGGGATGGATCCGGTGAACGGGCCATGGGCCATGCTGGCCGAGGTGACCCACGGCTGCCCGCTGCGCTGCCCGTACTGCTCCAACCCCACCTCCCTGGTGACGAGGTCGGCGGAGCTGGACACCGCCACCTGGGTCCGGGTCTTCGACGAGGCCGCCGCGCTGGGCGTGGTCCACGCCCACCTGTCCGGAGGGGAACCACTGCTCCGTGGCGACCTGGCCGAGATCGCCGCGGCGGCGGCCTCGGCGGGTGTCTACACCCAGCTCGTCACCAGCGGTGTCGGCCTCACCCGGGAGCGGCTGGCCGAACTCGTGCGGGCCGGGGTGCGCGGTGTCCAGCTGTCCACGCAGGCCGCCGACGCGGCGGCCTCCGACCGCGTCGCCGGCCGCCCGTCCTTCGCGGAAAAGCGTCGGGCGGCGACGCTGATCGTGGAGGCCGGTCTGCCGCTGGGCCTCAACGTCGTGCTGCACCGGCACAATCTGGACGCCATCGACCAGATCGTGGAGCTGGGCATCGCCTGGGGGGCGCAGCGCGTCGAGCTGGCCAACGTCCAGTTCTACGGCTGGGGCCTGGTCAACCGGCGCGCCCTGATGCCCACACGAGCCCAGCTCGCCACGGCGAGGGAGAAGGTGGAGCGATGGCGCCGCCGCAGTGACCTTGAGCTGATCTGGGTGGTTCCCGACTACTTCGACGGCACCGCCAAACCCTGCATGGGCGGCTGGGGGACGCTCTCCCTGACCGTCGCACCGGATGGGCGCGCGCTGCCGTGTCCAGCCGCCTACTCCCTCCCCCTACGGCCGCCCAACGTGCGCGAGCACAGCCTGGAGTGGATCTGGTGGGAGTCGGAGGCGTTCAACGCCTACCGCGGCACCTCCTGGATGTCCGAACCGTGCTCCGGCTGCCCCCTCAGGCACCGGGATTTCGGAGGCTGCCGCTGCCAGGCGTTCGCCCTGACCGGCGACGCGGGCCGTACCGACCCGGCCTGCTCCCTCTCGCCCGATCACCACATCGTCAGCGACCTCACCACGGACCAGGACGACACGTTCGTCTACCGCTCCCACTCCCGCCGCGCCTGCTGAAACAACGGCCTCGCCGACCGCCGAACCCGCGAGGCGGCCGATCGACACGGCGGCACGGGTTCGTCGTTCCCGTGAGCCGCCAGGGCACGCCCGACGTGGTTCCCACCCCCGCTCCCAGGCTGGTCGGGAAGAAGCAGAAGGCGCAGCGCATCATCATCGATCCCGTCCGTTACGACGGTCATCTGGTGGTCACCGATCTCGATGCCTTCACCGCCGCGCTGGTCAACGGTGTCGGGCGTGCCAAGGCGTACGGCTGTGGCCTGCTCAGCCTGGCTCCTGCGCGTTCCATCCTCTCCTGAGGCCGAGGTTTCTGAGGCCTCGGCGCAGGTGATCCAGGCCGGCTCGGATCTGGAAGGCCGTACCGAAGCGACCGGCTGGGGTCAGTCGCCGGTGAATTTTGGGGTTCTGCCCTCCTGGATGGAGGCGAAGCCCTCCCTCAGGTCCTGGGTGCCGAACATCAGTTGGTAGCCGCGGCGTTCCAGGGCTATTCCCGCCTCGAAGGAGGTGTCCAGGCCGAGACGGACGACCTCCTTGATCTGCCGTACGGCCAGTCTGGGGCGGGAGGCGATCAGGGCGGCCAGTTCCACGGCCCGGTCGATGGCGTTTCCGGCGACCACCTCGGAGACGTAGCCGAGCCGGTGGGCGTCGTCGGCGCTCATCGGGGCGCCGGTGAGCAGGGCGTACATCGCGTTCTGCCGTCCGATGGCCCTGGGCAGGCGCTGGGTGGCGCCACCGCCGGGGACCAGGCCGATGGTGACCTCGGTCTGGGCGAAGCGCGCGTTCTCCGCGGCGATGACGAAGTCGCACTGGAGGATGAACTCGTTGCCGCCGCCGAAGGCGTCGCCGTTCACGGCGGCGATCACCGGCTTGCCGCTGTACCAGAACGCCTGGTGGGTGTAGGCGCGGATCGCGCCGACCACGTCGCGTCCGGCCTGTTCGCCCAGGTCGGCGCCGACGGCGAAGACGGTGTCGCCGCCGGTCAGGACGATGGCGCCGACGTCGTCGTCCTTGTTGAGCTCCTCGACGGCCGCGGCGAGCAGTTCACGTACCTCGGTGTTGAGCGCGTTGCGCACCTCCGGCCGGTTGAGCCGGATGATCGCGACGCCGTCGCGAGGCCTTTCGATCTCGACAACTGCCATGGGTGACTCCTGGCCTTTCCTACGCCCGGCGAGGGCGTCAGTGATGGGACTCGAAGGTGTCCATGTTGGGGTTGTTCCTGAGCTTTCCGAAGATCTCGGAGCCGGTGTTGATCCAGTGCGGCGCCTCGGGCGTTCCGGCCTCTCCGTCGAGGTCGGCGACGCCGATGAAGCAGACCATGAACCAGATCAGTTCGGCGGCGAACATCTCCGGGTGTCGCTGTGGATCGCGTCCGCCGACCCGCCGGGACCATTCGGCCATGGCCGTGTCCAGGTCGATCCGGAAGCCGAGGGTGTCCTCGGGGACGTCGGTGTCGTGGAAGATCACCAGGATCCGGTCCTTGCCGTCCTCGACCGTGTGCCGTACCTCCTCGAAGGTGAAGGCGGGCCAGAAGGGACGGTCGTGGAGGTACTCGTCCTCGGTCGGCGTGTGGGGGGCGCGGCGGTTGGTGCGGTAGCGGTCGCTCAGCAGCGACCACATGCTGTCCCTGATCACCTCGGGCAACGCCCGGTCACCGGTGGATTCGCCGTTCACCGTGCGTACACCTCCTCACTCGTCGTTTCCCCGGCCGGAGGTGCTCCGGCTGAAGGGTCTCCGGCCGACGAACCCCCGGCTGAAGGGGCTTCGGCCAGTTCGGCCTGGATGCGGGCCTTCATCCGCATCACCGCGCGGGGCGCGTTGACGCCCGCCGCGGCGACGATCCGGCCCTCGCGGAGGTAGGTCACGAACGGGTACCCGCCCGCCCCTGCCTCCTCGACGTGGACCTCGTCGTGACCACGGGCGTGGCCGACCATCTGGTACTTGAGGCCGTACTGGTCGGACCAGAAGTAGGGCACGTCCGCGAAGGCGGGCGGCCGCCTGTCCTCCTGGCCGGCCAGCCAGCTCTCCACGGCGTGCCGTGCCTGCGCCGAGGCGTTGCTCCAGTGCTCGACCCGCATCCGGTGCCCGAACAGGGGGTGGCGCCAGTTGGCGACGTCCCCCGCGGCGAGGATGTTGGGCCGCGCGGTGCGCAGCGTCTCGTCACAGCCGAGGCCGTCGGACAGGTCGAGGCCGCAGCCGTCCAGCCAGTCGCAGGAGGTCACCGCGCCGAGCCCGAGGACGACCATGTCGGCCGTGCTCTCCCGCCCGTCGTCGTAGGTCAGCGTGACCGGCCCCCGCGGCCCGGCCGACGACAGGGCGGTGACGGTCGTGCCGAGGCGGGTGGTGACGCCGTTGGCGTGGTGCTGTTCCAGGCAGAACCGGCCGAGTTCGGCGCCGAAGACGGCCTCCATGGGCAGTTGTCCCTGCACGATCAGTTCGACCGGCAGTTCGCAGGAGCGCAGGGAGGCGGCCATCTCGCTGCCGACCAGGCCCGCGCCGACGACCACGGTGCGGGGCCGTACGGCCAGCCGTTCCTTGATCCGTTCGGCGTCGGCGAGGGTGCGCAGGCTGTGCACGCCGGGCAGGCCGGCGAACGTCCTGGGCACCCTGGCGTTGGTCCCGGTGCAGACGAACAGGGCGTCGAAGGAGATCCACTCCTCCTTGGAGGCCCGGGTGACGAGGACCCGGTCGGCGTGCGGGTCGAGCCGCGCGCAGACCGCGCCGTCCATGATCCGCGTTCGCGGGCCGTACGGCCGTTGCACGGGCAGCCGGATCGTCTCCGCGGTGACCTTGCCCTGGATGAGTTCCTTGGACAGCGCGGGCCGGGAGTAGGGGGCCGTGCCCTCCTGGCCCCGTACCCAGACGATCCGCCCGGTGAAGCCGCGCCGTTCGAGTTCGGTGACCACGGTGTGACCGGCGAGGGAGCCGCCGGCCACCACGATGGTCTGTGACGTGTCGCCCACCACGGTCGATCACTCCTCCAGGGACAGGGCGAGGACCGGGCAGGAGGTGACCGACTGCCGGACCTGGGCCTGGACGGCCGGGTCGTCGGGGATCTCGTCCACGATGTGCAGGTTCAGGTCGTCGTCGATGTCGAAGACCTCGGGGGCGATGCCCATGCACACGCCGTTACCGTCGCACAGGGTGCGGTCGACAGAGATTTTCACGGTGTTTCCTCACTCGGGAGTTCAGCGGGTGGCCGAGGGTTCGGGGGCGCCTTCGACCAGGTCCACGTAGTCCTGGTAGCGCTTCAGCAGCCACTGGTTGAACTGCAGGAGCGACTCCTCCTGGAAGGAGTAGCGGCCGGGACGGCGGAACCGGGAGCGCATGCCCTTCTGCAGGGAGGCGTCCGAGCTGGCGTCCTGCTGGTGGAAGAGGACGAGGCCGTCCTGGGCGATCTTGTAGAGCTGTTCGAACCGCGGGTGCTTGGTGGACTCCTCCGGGTAGAGGTGGCCGATGCGCAGGTTCATGTGCTCGGGTCCCGCGGGCAGGACGAGGTAGTAGAACAGGCCCTCCGGCACCGCCCCGAAGCCGAGATTCGGGGGGATCGAGGCGAAGATGACCTGGTTGCGCTCCTTCTCGCCGAGGGTCGGGATGATCGGCAGCAGCGCCTTGGTGGTCGGGTTGAATCCGGCGTCGGCGTGGTAGAAGCCGGTCGGATGGTAGATCGCGCCCTCGTCGGGGCTGATCTCCACGAAGCTGGTCAGCCTGACGTGCGCGAAGTCGTGCAGCATGCCGTGGAGATAGGCGCTGTGGTACGGCTCGATGCCGTTCTCCAGCTGGGACTTCCAGTTCCAGGGGTTGTCGCGCAGTTCGGCCACCGGCATGCTCACCATGTCGCCGATGTGGTAGTTCTCCAGCTCGGCGGTCAGTTTGGTGAGGGTGGGCGCGAGGGGTTTCGCGTTCGGGTCGAGATTGGTGAAGACGAAGCCGTTCCAGATCTCGACCCGGTGCGAGGGGAGGTAGGCCTCTCCCTTGAGGTTCTTGAGGCCGACGGTGTCGTTCATGGAGGGCGCCGCGATGAGGTTGCCGTCCAGCCCGTAGGTCCAGGCGTGGAAGGGACAGCGGAAGAGCCTGCCGGTGTTCCCCGACCCCTCGCACACCAGGTGGGCCCGGTGCGCGCAGATGGGGCTGAGGACCCGGATCTCCATGTCCTTGCCACGGACCATCATCAGGGGCTCGTCGCCCATGTCGACGCGGACGAAGTCGCCGGGCTTCGGGATCTCGTCGACGCGGCCGAGGCACAGCCACTGCCGCATGAAGATGGCCTCCTGCTCGAAGGCGTAGAACTCCGGATCGACGTAGCACTCCCGGGGGAGGTTCCACCCGGTGGCCATGTCGTGGGAGCCGTCCTCGATGACCTTGAGGATTCGCCGGAGGTTCGCTGAGACGGGCGCCTGACCCATGACGTGGTGCTCCTTAGGTACGTGTGTGCTGACGCCGGGGCGTGGGACTCAGGCCGTGCCCTCCTGGGCTTCGGCGAGTTCGGGTGCCTCGGCGGGTGGTTCTTCCCTGCGGGTCTCCCCGCGGACGAACAGGTGGTTGAAGAGCAGGTTGAGCAGCAGCGCCACCAACACGGTGGCCGTGATCGCGCTGCCGAGGATGAACTGGGTGTCCTGGCTGAACTTCTGGTAGATCGTGGGCACCACGACCGGCAGCATGCCGACGCCGAGTGCCACGGCGACGATGAGCAGGTTCTGGTTGCCCTCGTACTCGACCTTCTGGAGCATCTGGATGCCCACGGCCGCCGTCATCGCGAACATCACCAGGCCGGCGCCGCCGATCACGGGTCCGGGCAGGCTGGCGACGAGTTCGCCGAGCTTGGGAATGGCTCCCATGATCACCAGCAGGATTCCGGTGACCGTGATGACGTAGCGGCTCTTGACCTTGGTGAGGCTGATCAGGCCCACGTTCTGGCCGAAGGTGGAGTCCGGCACGGAGTTCATGAACCCGGCCAGCAGGGAGGACAGGCCGTCGGTGGCCAGGCCCCTGGCCATGTCCCTGTCGGTGACCTTCTTGCCGACGGCGTCCCCGATGGCCAGGACGCAGGCGGTCATCTCACTGAAGACGACCAGCATGGCCACGCACATCGCGATGATTGGAACGATCCGGAACTCCGGCGCGCCGAACTGCAGCGGGGTGGAGAAGCCGAACCACTTGGCCCCGGCGACGGAGGAGAAGTCCGCCAGGCCCATGAACCAGGAGATCACCGCGCCGATGGCGAGTCCGAAGAGCACGGAGACGTTGCGGACGAACCCGCCGAAGACCCGGTTCACCAGGACGATGATCGCCACGACGCCGAAGGCCAGCAGGATGTACCGCACGCTCGCGTAGTCCGCCGCGGCCGGGTCGGAGCCGATGATGAGGTCCGCGCTCACCTTGATCAGCGACAACCCGATGATCGTGATCACACAGCCGGTGACCAGGGACGGGAAGTACCGCAGCACCTTGGAGAACGGTCTGGCGACCAGGATGCCGAAGACGCCGGCGGCGATCATCGAGCCGTACATGGTCGGCAGGCCGTACTCGGAGCCGATCAGGATCATCGGGGTGAGGAAGGTGAACGAGGCCCCCGCGACCACCGGCATCCGGATGCCGAAGAAGCGGGTCAGGCCGACGCTCTGGATGATGGTCGCGATTCCGGCCACCAGAAGGTCGGCGTTGACGATCAGCGCGATGGTGTGGGTGTCGAGTTTGAGCACCGCTCCGAGCACGAGCGGGACGGCCACGCAGCCCGCGTACATGATCAACATGTGCTGCAGGCCGAAGAAGAACAACTGGGGGATGGGCAGGACTTCGTCTACCGGATGGCGGTCCGAAGCCGTTGACTGGGGTGCGCGGACGGTAGGTGACACGACGGTCTCCTGGGCACTGAGTGGAACGCGCCCTGGTCCCTCCGGCGGCGTCGACGTGGCCATGATCCGGAGCTATGGGCAGACGTGTTCGATGCCCGCCGGAGCGGGAATCCTCGCTGGTCCGACGGCCGGGGTGGCCCGTCAGAGCGCCGTTACAGTGGGTATCCGGTTAGCGGTATATGGAGATTAAGCGCGACCTATACCAGTGTCAACGACTTGTTTTCCTACGGACCACTTCTTAGGATTCTGTATACCGTATCCCTAATCGACCCCTCTGAGCGGAGGCACAGTGCAGCCGGCCGCCCGGCGGATAGGCATGATCGCCCCGTCTTCCAACACCGTCGTCGAACCCGTCACCGGCGCCCTGCTGGCCGCGAGGAACGACGTCTCGGTCCACTTCACCCGGATCAGGGTGACGAGCATCAGCCTCGATCCGGCCGACACCCGCCAGTTCGACCAGGACACCTTCACCGACGCCGCCAGACTCCTCGGTGACGCCCGCGTGGACGTTGTCGCCTGGAACGGCACCTCGGGCTCGTGGCTCGGCCCCGGCCGTGACGAACGCCTGTGCCGCGCCATGGAGGAGGTCGCCGGCGTCCCCGCGACCACCTCGACCCTGGCCATGCTCACGGCGCTGCGGGCCTTCGGGTCCGAACGTCCCGGCCTGCTCACGCCGTACACACCGGACGTCGGGGAGGCCATCGCCGTGAACTACGCCGAGCAGGGCCTTCCCGTGCGGGCGGCCCGCCACCTCGGCCGCACCACCAACTACGACTTCGCGCTGATCGGCGACGCCGAGCTCGACGCGGCCTTCGACGGGCTCGCCGCCGCGGGCTGCGACGCGGTCGCGGTGGTGTGCACCAACGTGCGCGCCGCGCACCTGGCCACCCGCTGGGAGGCCGGGTACGGCGTCCCGGTGGTGGACAGCGTCGCGGCGACCCTGTGGCGGGCCCTCGTCCTGGCCGGGGACACCACTCCGATCACCGGGTACGGCGAGCTGCTCGCCGCCCAGAGATGAGGAAAAGCATGGCCAAGGACATAAAGATCCTCGTGGGAGTCGACGTCGACGCGGTCGCCGGCTGGCTCGGCTCCTACGGCGGCGAGGACTCCCCCAACGACATCCAGCGCGGCGTGTTCGCCGGTGAGGTCGGCACCCCACGCCTGCTCCAGCTCTTCGAGCGGTACGGCCTGCGGACGACCTGGTTCATCCCGGGCCACTCCATCGAGACCTTCCCCACCGAGATGGCGGCCGTCGCCGAGGCGGGGCACGAGATCGGGGCGCACGGCTACTCCCACGAGAACCCCATCGACATGACCCCCGACCAGGAGCGGGACGTGCTCGGCCGCTGCGTCGAGCTGGTCGAACGCCTGTGGGGACGGCCCCCGCGCGGCTACGTCGCCCCCTGGTGGGAGATGAGCCCCAACACCGCGGGCCTGCTCAAGGAGTTCGGCTTCTCCTACGACCACTCGCAGAACTACAACGACTTCCACCCCTTCTACGCCCGGGTCGGCGACGAGTGGACGAAGATCGACTACACCGGACGGGCCGCCGACTGGATGAAACCCCTCAAACACGGCACCGAGGTGGACCTCGTCGAGTTCTGCGGCAACTGGTACGTCGACGATCTGCCGCCGATGATGTTCGTCAAGAAGTCCGCCAACAGCCACGGCTTCGTCAGCCCCCGCGACGTCGAGCAGCTGTGGCGCGACCAGTTCGACTGGGTCTACCGTGAGCTGGACTACGCGGTGTTCCCCATGACGCTCCACCCCGACGTCTCCGGACGGCCCCAGGTGCTGATGATGCTGGAACGGCTCTTCGACGACTGGCTCGGCCTTCCCGGGGTCGAGTTCACCACCTTCGACGCGGCGGCCGACGACTTCCGGCGGCGTTATCCTTTCGAGGAGACCGATCGTCCGGCGCCCGTCGGCGACGGTCCCGGGCCGAGACCGAACACCGGGGAGACGACCCTGTGAGCAGGCAGCCGGACGCGCCGGGTTCTTTCGACATCGACGCCGACTACAAGCCGCTCAGGGACCGCGTCCGCGACGAGCTGCGCCAGCGGATCATCGACGACGTCTACCCCGCGGGCACCCGGCTCGTCGAGACCGAGATCGCGGCCCAGCTCGGCGTCTCCAGGCTTCCGGTGCGCGAGGCCATCCGGGCGCTGGAGACCGAGGGGTTCGTCAGGACGGTCCCCCGCAGGGGCGCGGTCGTCGTCGAGCTGTCCGAGCAGGACGTCGAGGAGCTGTTCGACGTCAGGGAGGCCCTTGAGGTCCTGGCCAGCCAGCAGGCGGCGACCCGGGCGACCAAGGCCGAGCTGCGGCGGGTCCGCAACGCCCTGGCCAGGGGCCGCAAGGCCCTCGACGCCGGAGACCGGGTGGCCCTCGGCGAGGCCAACGAGGCCTTCCACGACGAGATCCTGAAGCTGTCCCACAACGTCCTCCTGCAGACCGTGCTCGAACCCCTCCAGGGACGTCTGCACTGGCTGCTGCGCCAGACCGGCGACCCGCACGACCTGTTCGAGGAGCACTCCGCCTGGTTCGAGGCGATCGCCTCCGGCTCCCCCGACCTGGCCGCCGAGCACGCGCGCAGGCACGCCCGGCTGAACCGGGAGATCGTACGCAAGCTCCTGGCCGAGCGGCACCAGGCCCCCTCCGCCTAGGCCTGTTCGAGAAATCCACACAGCGTTTCCCCCACGGCGAGCGACCCCGCCGTGCCTTCGCCTTCCCACATATCAGGAGCACCGCCATGTCCGATCCGACCCGGGCGACACTCGACGCCCTCAACGGCACCGACGTCCACCTGCGCCGCGTCTGCAAGGCCCGCGACGCCACCGACCAGGTCGGGCCACGACACTTCCTGCACGCGGGACCGCCGATCGCCCTGGCCGACATCCCCGGGCCCATGCGGGGCGGGATCATCGCGGGCCTGCTCCTGGAGAAGGAGGCCGGGTCCGTCGCCGAGGCCGAGGCGATCATCGACCACGGCGAGGTGAGCATCAGCCCCTGCCACGACGCCGGCGCCGTGGGGGCCATGGCCGGCATCGTCACCCCCGGCACCCCCGTCGTGGTCGCCGAGACCGCCGGCGGGCTGCGGACGTTCTCCCCTCTGAACGAGGGCATCGGCGGGGCCATGCGCTACGGGTCGTACGACGAGGTGACGCTGGCGCGGCTGCGCCGGCTCGGCGACGTGCTCGCCCCCGCCCTCGACGAGGCCGTGGCGAACTCCGAGCCGCTCGACCTGATCGCCCTGGTCGCCGAGGGGCTGCGCCGGGGCGACGACTGCCACAACCGGCTGGTGGCCACCAGCGCGGCCCTGCTGGTCACGCTCACCCCCGGCCTGCTGCGCTCCCGCCTCGACCGGGAGGACCTGGCGGAGGTCGTGGCCTTCGTCGCGGGCAACGGGCACTTCGCGCTGCCCTTCGCGATCTCGGCGGCCAAGGCGGTCACGCTGACCGCGAGCGGCATCGCGGGCAGCCCGATCGTCACGACCATGGCGGGCAACGGGCGGGAGTTCGGCATCCGCGTCAGCGGCCTCGGCGACCGCTGGTTCACCGTGCCCTCGCCGGTCGGCGACCCGGTCCTCGTCGAGGGGGCGACCCTCGACGACGTCACCCCGACCATGGGCGACTCGATGATCGCCGAGACCGCGGGCTTCGGCGCCCTCGCGATGACCGCCGCCCCCGCGATCATGTCCTTCGTCGGCGGCGACATGGCCCTGGCCCAGGGGATCACCCGGCGCATGCGGACCCTGTGCGCCGGGACGAGCGAGCGGTTCCTCATCCCGGCCGAGGACTTCCTGGGCACCCCGCTCGGCATCGACGTGCACCGGGTGCGCGCCCTCGGCGTCGAACCCGTCATCAACAACGGCCTCGCCCACCGGGAGCCGGGACGCGGCCGGGTCGGCGCCGGGATCACCTCGATCCCGATCGAACCGTTCGTCGCGGCCAGCCAGGCGCTCACGGAGGAAACGGAGCGGCGCGGGTGAGCCTCCCTTCCTTCACCTCAGCTGACCTGGAGGCCGTCGCGGGCCGGTGGAACCTCGACCCCGGGCTGGTCGGCAGGCTCGGCCCGGCGATCGACCGGATGCGCGACGCCTACGGCCGCGTCCGGGACCTGGCGGCCGAGGATCGCGCCTCCAAAGCCCCGGAACCGCCGCCCGTCGCGGTCACCCGGGTGCCGCGCGGTCCGGACAACCCGCACGGTGCCTGGCTGTACCGGATCGACGACCCCGAAACGCCGGGAACCGGGCCGCTGGCCGGGCGGACGGTGACCGTCAAGGAGTCCGTCGCGGTGCGCGGGGTGCCGATGACCCTGGGCAGCCGCCTCATGGCCGGGTTCGTCCCCGGCTCGGACTCGGTGGTCGTCGGCCGGATGCGCGACGCCGGGGCGGTGATCGTCGGCACGTCGGTCTGCGAGGACCTGTGCTACTCCGGGTCGAGCTTCACCAGCGCGCACGGCCCGGTGGGCAACCCCTGGGACCCGAGCCGGTCGGCGGGCGGCTCGTCGAGCGGCGCCGCGGTCCTGGTCGCCACCGGGCAGGCCGACTACGGCGTCGGCACCGACCACGGCGGCTCGGTCCGCAACCCCGCCGCCTGGTGCGGCGTCCTCGGACTCAAGCCGACCTATGGGATCGTCGACTACGACGGCGCCATGCCGACCGAGCGCACACTCGACCACATCGGCGTGCTGACCAGGGACGCCGCCGACCTGGTCGCCTTCCTTGAGGCGGCGGCCGTGCCGGGGCCGTACGCCGAGGGGTATGCCGAAGAGGTGGCCGGGCTGCGGGCCGGAGTCCTCACCGAGGGGTTCGGCTGGCCGGGCCGTTCCGACCCGCGCCTGGACGACGTGGTCCGCGGGGCCGCGCGGGCGCTGGAGAAACTGGGGCTGACCGTGTCAGATGTCTCGGTGCCGTTGCACCGGTACGGCAGGGACATCCACCTGCCCATCTCGATCGAGGGCGGCCTGACCACCGTCTTCGAGTCACGGCTGCAGGGCAACAACCACCAGGGGCCCTACCACCCGAACTTCGGGGAGACCTTCGGCCAGGCCGTCGCCGACCGTCCGGAGGACATCCCGGTCGGCGGGGTGCTGGCGCTCGTCGGCGCCACCCTGCTGCGGGACGCCACCCACGGCAAGGTCATGGCCTACGCCCAGCAGTTGCGCCGGAGGCTGCGCGAGCAGGTGGACCTGGCCCTGCGGGAGGTCGACCTCCTCGTCCTGCCGAGTGTCCCGATGCCGCCGCACCCGCTGCCCGCCGACCCCCGCGAGGCCGTGATCGAGACCGACCTCCCCTTCGAGATGCACGACAACAACTGCGTCTTCAACCTCACCGGGCACCCGGCGCTCAGCGTCCCGTGCGGATTCGTCGACGGACTGCCGGTCGGCATGCTGCTGGTCGGACGGCCCGGCGCCGACGCCCGCCTGGCCCGGGTCGCGGCCGAGTTCGCCGAGCGCGTCTTCCGCTGCCCCGTGCCGCCGCACCACGAAACCATCGGGAGCCAACGATGACCGAGCAGGCACTGAACGTCTTCGGCGAGCCGCTGGAGGCCTGCGGCTTCGACCCGATCACCGGTTACCGCCGCGACGGCCACTGCCACACCGGCCCCGACAACCCCAAGGGGCACACCGTCTGCGCGATCGTCGACGAGGGCTTCATCGCCTTCCAGTCCACGGTGGACAACGACATCGCGACCCCCCGGCCCGACCTGGCCTTCCCCGGGCTGAAGCCGGGTGACCACTGGTGCGTGATCGCCGCCAAGTGGTACGAGGCCTACCTGGCCGGTCACGCCTGCCCGGTGAACCTCGCGGCGACCAACGCCAGGGCCCTGGAGGTGATCCCCCGCGAGGTCCTGATGGAGTACGGCGTGGACCTCCGCGCCTCGGACGGACGAACCCCGGACACGCCGTGAGCCGCTGGAACGCGCTACGCGCCTACGCCGCCCTGCCCGCGACCACCGGCCCGTGGTACCTGGCGATCACCCTGCTCGGCCGCATCCCCGCCTCCATGGGCCAGCTCGGCTCGCTGCTGCTGGTCAGCGGGGCGACCGGGTCGCTGGCACTGGGCGGCGCCACCGCCTCGGCCTTCGCGATCGGGCAGGCCACGGGCGGGCCGCTCATCGGCAGGTCCGCCGACCGGTACGGCCACCGGCCGACCGGGCTGGTCGCCGCGCTGCTGCACGCCGCCGCCCTCGTCCTGCTGGTGGTGTGCGTCGAACAGGACGCGCCCACCTGGGCGGCGCTGGCCTCCGCGGTGGTCGCGGGCTCCGCCGTACCGCAGGTGGGGCCGCTGTCCAGGGCCCGCTGGACCGCGCTGGTCCATCGCGGGAAGCTGTCCCTGAACCGCTTCCCCACCGCGATGAGCTTCGAGGGGACGAGCGACGAGTTCGCCTTCGTCCTCGGCCCCGCCCTGGTCGGCATCATCGCGACGGTCACCTCCCCCCGCACGGCGGTGCTCATGGCGGCGGCGCTCACCGCCACGGCCTGTGTGTCCTTCGCCCTGCACCCGACGGCGACCATGGTCACCCGGCACGAGGATCGGGACGGGGCCGCCACGGCTCCGGTGCGGCGCGTCCCGGTGTTCCTGCTCGCCGCCGGGCTGACCGGTCTGGGCTGCTACTTCGGCTCGGTGCAGGCCGGGGTCACCTGGCGCGCGGTCGACGCGGGCTCGGAGGGGGCCGCCGGGCTGATCTACGCGATCCTCGGGCTGAGCAGCGCCCTGGCCGGGGTCTTCGTCCCGATGCTGCCCGCCTCCTTCCCGCTCGCCCGCAGGCTCCAGGCGGGTTTCGCGCTGCTGGCCGTCCTCAGTCTGCCGCTGGCGATCGTCGGCGGGCTGAACATCGGCGGGCTGTGGCCGCTGGGCCTGCTGATCGTGCTGCCCGGCGTCACCATCGCCCCGATCCTCGTCACGGCCTACACCCAGGCCGAGATGACGGTCCCGGTGCAGCGGATCTCGTGGGTCATGACCGTGCTGACCTCCTCCGTCGTCATCGGTTACGCGATCGGCGCCTTCCTGTCCGGCACCCTCGCCGACCGGTACGGCCCGCTGGCGGCCTTCCTGGTCGCGCTGGGCGCGGCCTGCGTCGGCGTCGCGGCCAGCGGCTTCGGCAGGCGACGACTGGCGGCCCTGCGGCCGGGATAGCGCGGGTGGGGTCGTCGAGGGCCCGGCCGGACCGCTTCGTTCGCCCGGTGCGGTGGTCTCCGTGGTGGTCTGAGATGATCTGTCGCCATGGGGCCGTTCTCGGCGGTGAGGTGGGTACGCGCGACGGGGTTCGCCGTCACCTGCGCCACCCTGGCCGTGCTCGGTCACCTGCTCGGCGGCGGATCCTTCGACCCGGCGGCGGCCGCCGGCGGCGTCCTGCTGCTGGTGCCGGTCGCGCTGGCGCTCACCGGACGTGAGCGGACCTTCGGCGCCATCCTTCCCGCGACCGGCCTGTCGCAGGTCGTCCTGCACGCCCTGCTCTCCTACGGCGAGCCGCAGGCGGCGGTGGCGCACCACACGACGGGCACATCCCCGGGGCAGATGGGCCACATGGCCACCTCGGCCCTGGGCATGCCGCTGATGCACCTGGCGAGCGTGGTGGCGACCTCGGTGTGGCTGCGCTGGGCCGAGGAGAACCTGTGCGCCCTGGCCAGGCAGCTGGCCGGGCACGTGCTGCGGCGCCTGCTGGTCCTGCTGATCCTGACGCCCCCGCAACCGTACGGCCCGGTCACCGTCCCGGTGGCCGAGGAGATCAGGGCTCCCCGAGCCCGCACCCTGCTGAGACACGCCCTCGTGCGCAGAGGGCCTCCGGGAGCGCGCGCCGCGTCGGTCGCGGCCCTCTGACATCCGGCGACCGCACCGGACGGCCCGTCACGGCCGCCCGGCACGGTCCCGCGCGCCGGCGCGCACCCTTTCCGTACGGCTTCCGCGACCTTCCTACGTGGCCTCCCGTACGGTTCCCGTGTTCCTCCGTACGGCCTCCGTGCCTGCTCAAAGTGCCCCGGCGCGCGCTCTCCCCTCGGCAGAAAGCGCGAACACCCATGTCCTTCGACCGTCTCACCAGACCACTGGCCGCCGTACTCGCGACGGCCCTGGCCCTCACCGGCTGCGGCGCCCGGGGCGGAGACCCGGCCGCCGCGAAACCCCAGGTCACCGAGGCCCCCGGCCCCACGAAATACCCGTTGACCCTCGACAACTGCGGCATGCGGATCACCTTCCAGGCTCCGCCACGACGCGTGCTGATCCTCAACGGGACGAGCGTCGGCGAGGCGGAGAGCTTCGTCCTGCTCGGCCTGGAGCGGAACGTCCTGGCCAACGCGCAGAGCTACGGCGTCTCCGACGACCCGTCGATGGTCGGCAGGGTCAGGGCGCTGCCGACCGGCGGGCTGACCATGAACAAGAACTTCGACGTGCCCGCGGAACAGGTGCTCAACCTCAAACCGGACCTGGTCGTCTCCACCTGGTCCGGCGGGTTCGAGGCCAGGAACGGCTTCGCCACCCGCGAGCAGCTCGCCGCCGCCGGGATCACCTCACTCGTCAACCCGGTCAACTGCGCCATGGGCAAACCCGACGCGACACCGGAGGAGAAACTCGCCTACCGGGGCCAGTCCATCGGCTCCACCTTCGAGTTCATCGGCCTGCTCGGCAGGATCTTCGACGTCCAGGAACGGGCGCTGGACCTGGTCGGACAGCTGCGCTCCCGGGTCGAGGCCGTACGGGCGCGGGTCTCCGGCCGCCCCGCCAGGAGGGTGCTCATCGCCTACCCCGGCATGTCCATGATGAACGCCAACGGCCTGCCCGCCGTGATGACCGGGGGCATCTACGACGACGTGATCAGGGCGGCCGGGGGCGTCAACGTCTTCGCCGGTCAGACCGCCGACATGACGCGCACCCTCAACAGGGAGCAGCTGGCCGTCGCCCCGGTCGACGTCCTGGTCGTCGGCCTGTTCGGCCCCCGGGAGGACGGCGAGCGGGAGGCGGCCAGGCTGTTCGCCGCCTACCCGCAGTGGCCCGCGTCCCGGTCGAGGAGCTACACCGTGGTCTCCGACGGCGCCTACCTCGGCCCGCTCAACGCCTGGGCCGTGGAGAAGATCTCCCGGGTGGTGCACCCCGGTGACTGACCTCGCAACCCCCGCGAAGAGCCGCCCCCACCTGATCTCAGGACCCGCGACCGGGGCGCTGCTGGCCGTACTGGCGGCGGCCCTGGTCGCGGCCCTGGTGCTCGGTGTCTCCGTCGGCTCGGTCACGCTACCCTTCGGCCAGGTCTGGCAGGTGGTCTGGGCGCATCTGTCCGGCCACGGCGACCAGGCCGACCCGATGCTCGGACAGGTCGTCTGGGAGATCCGTACGCCACGGGCCCTGCTGGCCGCGCTCGCCGGGGCGGGCCTGGCGGTGGCCGGGGTGGCGCTGCAGGCGCTGGTCCGCAACCCGCTCGCCGACCCCTACGTGCTCGGTGTCTCGTCGGCGGCCTCCCTCGGCGCCGTGCTGGTGCCCGCCCTCGGTGGTACGGCGCTGGCCGGGCTGGCCGGTTCGCTCGGCGTCACCGGCGCCGCCTTCGTCGCCGCGATGGCCTCGGCGCTGGTGGTCTACGTGCTGGCCCAGCGATCCGGGCAGCTGCTCGACTCCTGGCTGGTGCTGAGCGGGGTCGCCGTCGGATACCTCTGCACGGCGGCCACCACCTTCGTCCAGCTCCAGCTCAACCCGACGGAGCTGCAGGGGATGATGTTCTGGCTGATGGGCAGCGTCGCCGGGGCCTCCTGGGACGACCTCGGGGTGCCCGCCCTGGTCATCGTGGCCTGCGTGGCGTGGCTGCTGACCCAGGCCCGCGCGCTCAACGCCCTGCTGGCCGGGCAGGACGCGGCCGTCGCCGTCGGCGTGCCGGTGGCCGCGCAGCGCGTCGGACTGCTGCTGGTCGGGTCGCTGCTCACCGCGACCGTGGTCAGCGTGGTCGGCGGCATCGGGTTCGTCGGGCTGATGATCCCGCACGGCACCAGGTTCGTCGTGGGAGCCGACCACCGGCGTGTGCTGCCGACGTCCCTGCTGTCGGGGGCGTTGTTCCTGGTGCTGGTCGATCTGGCCGCCAGGGTCGTCGACCGCCCCAACGAACTGCCCGTCGGCGTGTTCACCACCGGGTTCGGCGTGCCGTTCTTCCTGTGGTTGCTGCGCCGCCGTACGAACGGGGGCTCCGATGCGTCTTGACCTGGCCGGGGTCAGCGCGCGCATCGACGCGCGCCCCATCGTCAGCGAGGTCGACCTGACCGCCGAACCCGGGGAGTTCGTCGCGCTGGTCGGCCCGAACGGCAGCGGCAAGTCGACCCTGCTGCGCACCGTCTACCGGTCGCTGCGCCCCTCCGGCGGGGTGGTACGGCTGGACGGCGAGGACCTGTGGGGGATGCGTCCCCGGCAGGCGGCCCGGCGCCGCGCGGTACTGCCCCAGCACGGCCAGGCGGCCGACGGGTTCTCGGCCGAGGAGGTCGTCGCCGTCGGCAGGCACAGCCGCAGGAAACCGCTCGGCAGGGAGACGGCGGCCGACCGCGAGGCGGTCACGACCGCGCTGCGGCGGGTCGGCATGGACTGGGCCGCCGACCGGCTGATGACCACGCTGTCCGGGGGTGAGCGTCAGCGGATCTTCCTGGCCCGCGCGCTGGCCCAGGAGGCGCCGCTGCTGGTCCTCGACGAACCGACCAACCACCTGGACGTCGGCTCCCAGCTTCTCCTGCTGGACCTGGTCCGTTCCCTCGGCCTGACGCTGCTCGCCGCCCTGCACGACCTCGACCAGGCGGCGGCCTACGCCGACCGGATCGTGGTGCTCAGGCGGGGCCGCGTCGTGGGACACGGCCGGCCGCTCGACGTGCTGACCCCGGCCTTCATCGAGGAGGTGTTCGGCGTGCGGGCGCACGTCGGCCCCCACCCGCTGACCGGCCGCCCGCACATCGCCGTGGCCACCCCGGAGAGGTAGGCCCGCCAGGAGCCCGTGGGGTCGTCGTCCGGTCTTGACCCCACGGGTTCTCTCGGGTTCCCACCGGTTCCCACGATGGCTCCGGCCATGGTCCGGGACGGCTTTGGTCACGGCCTTGGTCACGGCTCAGAGCGGTCCGGCGGCCTTGGTCGCCGATCCGGGTGGGGCGGTGGGGTTCGGGGCGGCTTCTCAGCCGGTTCGCCAGAGCCGGATGGTTCTGTCGAGGCCGCCGCTGGCGAGGGTGTGGCCGTCGGGGCTGAACGCCAGTGAGGTGACGCCACCCGTGTGGCCGGTGAGCGGCGGCCCCTTGTGCTTGTGGGTCTTGGTGTCCCACAGCTGGATCCTGCCGTCGCCGGTGCCGACGGCCAGTGTCCTCGCCTTGGGGTGGTAGGCCACCGCGTTGACGGGGTTACCGGTGCGCAGAGGAGGGTCCTCCGGGTGGCCCCCGCCGTTCCCGTTCCACAGCGTGACGTCGCCGGGGCTGTTGCCGAGGGCGATGACCCCCTTGCTGTTCACGGACAGGGTGTTGACCGAGCTGATCCCGTTCACCGTCAGCAGGCCCATCTTCTCGTGGGTCCCCACGTTCCAGAACCGCACGTGGTTGTCACCGTAGGCGGTGAGCAGCACGGTTCCGTCGGTGCCGAAGCGCACGGCGTTCACGACCGCAGGACGGTCGGTGAGGGTCGCGGCGGTGCGCCTGCTCGCCACGGTCCACAGCCGGGCGGAACGGTCGGCTCCCCCGCTGGCCAGGATGTTCCCCCTGACGTTGAACGCCACCGAGTTCACCGCGCCGGTGTGGCCGGTCAGGACGGCGGTCGTGGTCTCGTTCGCCACGTCCCACAACCGGACGGTGCCGTCGGCTCCCCCGCTGGCCAACGTTCTCCAGTCGGGGCTGAACGCCACCGCGTTCACCGCGCCCGCGTGCCCTGTCAGTACGGCGACGGCCCCTCCGCTCTCCGGGTTCCACAGCCGGATGCCGCCGTCGGCGCCTCCACTGGCCAGTGTTCTCCCGTCCGGGCTGAACGCCACGGAGTTCACCGCACCCGTGTGACCCGTCAGGACGCTCCTGTCGACCGTCGGGGTCACGCTCAGGCTCGGTGTGTTCGTGGGACGCGGTGTGGCCGCCGTACCGCCGTAGAAGCGTCTGCCGACCTCGGCGACGCCGAAGACCGTGGCGGCCGCGGCCGCGCCGACACCCGTGGCCAGGACGGCACGGCGCCCGACCCTGAGAGGCGGGGCCTTCCTGGAGGGAGGGACCGGCCGAACGGACGGTGACCTGTCAGCGGCCTGGTTGCGCACGAAGGGGTGGTGGATCGCGGTGTCGGTGCCCCGCTGGTTGGGGGCGGGCAGCCCGCGTCCACGCAGCCGTTGTCTCAGGTGGGAGTAGATGTCGTTCATCGTCAGCCACTCGGGACCGCCGGAGACTCCGGTGCGGACCAGGTCGAGAAGCTCGGCGGTGAAGGAGGTCGGGGTGTCCGCCTGCTGGTCGAGGGAGACGACGTGGGCGGTGTGGTCGCTGGCGGTGAGGGTGTAGGCGCCGTGGATGTCGGTGCTGTCCACGACGGTGCTGGAGAGCGCCTCGATGGCGCGGCCCGAGTAACAGCAGTCCAGGATCACGATCTTCGTCCGGGCGGGGCTGTCCATCAGGACCTCCCTGAGCCGCTCGAACTCCAGGCCGGTGATGTCGGTGTCGGTGAAGTCGGTGTCCTTGAGGATCATGCACAGCTGCCCGCGCCGGGTGATGGTGCCGTGCCCGGCGAAGTAGACCAGCAGCACGCCGGTGGTCTCCTCGGCCACACGTCGTAGGTTCTGCACGAGCCTGCGCATGTCGGTGGGGTCTCGCCAGATCTCGACCTGTTCCTCGGACCAGCCGCACAGTTCGGGATCGGTCAGGACCTCCGCCATGCCGCGCAGGCTGTTGGCCACCGCGGGAAGCTGGGGGAAGCGCCGGTCGGAGTATTCGGAGGTACCGATGAGAACGGCCCGCGAGCCCGAACGGTCGTGGATGTCACCCCTCATCGCCGTCCCGCTGGGTCTTCTCCTCGCCGCCGTCCCGAAGGATCTCCTCCTCGCCGTCCCGCAGGATCTCCTCAAGCAGCGACAGCACAGCGGTGTCCCTGACCCGCTGCGCGTTGAGCTCCACGGTCCCCGAGGGAGAGGTCACCGTGATGGTCACATCGGCGCGACGGGTCCGCAGCCATGTGGTCAGAGCCCTGACCAGGGCCATCCCGGCACCGCTCGACCCGAGTGCGACGGCGAGCGTGTCGAGCACCCCGCCCAGTTCGCCCTCGGCCGGGGGACGCCGCACCACGCGAACCCCGCCTGTCAGGGCGCGTTCGGCGGACAACCACCCGCGTAGTTCGGTGATCTCGGTGATCTCGTCGCCACCTGAGACCTGGACCAGGGCATCCATCGGCACCTCTGACCTGTCGGCCCTCCGGCCCGCCGGGCGGAGGGACACTCGACAACGCGCTGAATTATTTCAGGAAACGCCCCGGCCGTGAGGTTGGTTCCGCACAGAGGAAAAAGAGATCGCTTCCATGCGGATCTCCATATTTGCCATTTTCACCGGTATAAATTAAGCCTTTTTCGTCCCGGCTTCCACAGGAGCGGGCGAGGCTCGGCCCATGACCTGCGACGACAAGGGCTGCGAGCGAAATCACGGGGTGCCGTTCCCCTGCGTCACCCCCGGCCAGGCGGCGACCCCCGGGAGAGCGAAAAAGGCTTATTGATATGAAATATCCGGATATCACACTATATAGCGATGGATCACCCTGGCCCTTCGCTCACCCCTCGGGCAGCGCGAGCAGCACGTGCTCGTGCTCGCCGTACCGGACCGTGTCGACGCGCCGGAAACCGCACCTCTCCAGCAGGCGCACCGAGGCCGTGTTGCCGCCCGACGGGTCGGCGTAGAGCGGGCGGACCCTCTCAAGGGCCAGGAACAGGCTCAGCGCCTCGGTGCCGACGCCCCGGCCCCAGAACGGCCTGCCGAGAACGTAGCCGATGAAACGCCTGTCCTCCGCCCACCAGGAGACGACGTTTCCCGCGGGCTCGCCGTCCACGGTGACCGTCCGCACCAGGACGGTCGGATCGCCCAGGACCCGCGTCCGCCAGTGGCGCATGAAGACCTCACGCTCCCTGGGGGTGAACATCGAGCGCCTGACCGTCTCGGGGTCGTGCTCGTGCTCAAGGAACAACTCCAGATCGGACTCCACAACGGCCCTCAGCCGCACGCCTGCGCTCACGGCGCCGATTCTCACACCGGCCACCGACATTCCCCCGCCGGGAAAGCGGTCACGACGCGCCGGTGAGAGCGGTCCGGGCTTACGCGTTTCCCCTGCCGCGGAAGGTTCCTCCCCGGAAGGGGGCGGCGCCGTGCCGGGCGATCGAGACGGTGTCCCGGAACGCCCGGCTCGCCGTACGGACCGCGGGCCTACTTGTCGTCCACCACCAACGTGCCCGCGACGCCCCAGCTGTCCGCGGGAACCTCGGTGATCCACACCTGGACGGTCTCCGGCGGCAGGCCGTACGACTCGACGAAGGCGTCGGTGATCCTCCTGACCAGTTCGCGCTTCGGCTCGATGTCCCGCGGACCCTGAAGCACAGTGACGACCGGCATGGTTACTCCCAATGATGTCGGCCCCGGATTTCGGAGCCGACACCAGTTTCCGAACGGCCGGCCGCGGGCGGAAGACGGCACCGAAAGGTGCCATGGGCACCACCGGGTGACCTACCTCCGAACAGGTGACCGTCCAACGGCTTTGTCGCCGGACGTTTTCCTGTCGGGTCGGACGGGCAGCGGAGACCGGCAGCCCCGTTCACGGGTCCCAGCGGAAACGCGGAAATCGCGCCGAGGATTCAAATGGTCCGTCCGGCTCTCAGCCGATGCCCACCCGCGGCGTTTCCCGGTCGTTGTACTCCTGACGGGCGAGCAGGATCTCCCCGATGTGGCCGTAGGCCCACTCACGCACCACGTCCACCGTCCCGGCGAGGCTGTGGCCCAGGGGGGTCAGCGAGTATTCGACCGTCACCGGGACGGTCGGGTAGACGGTGCGCAGGATCAGACCGTCGGACTCCATGCCGCGAAGGGTCTGCGTCAGCATTTTCTGGGAGACGCCCTCGATCCTGGCCCGCAGCTGGGTGAAACGAAGGGTCTCCTCTCCCAGCGAGAGAATCACCAGCATCGTCCACTTGTCGGCGATGCGGTCGAGGATCTCCCGGGTCGGGCAGGCGGACTTCAGCATGTTCCAGCGGGAAGAGGAGCTGTCTGCCATGGCGACATCATAGCCTCGGCCTTTTCGGTTTCCTCCAGGTGCCCTGGCCACCTCGAAGTGCCGACTTCCGGGAGCGGGAAACCGTTTTTAGACTCCGAGACCGGTCGGCGGGTTTCCCGAACTTCGAATGCTCGCCGGATGGAGAAGGAGGAGTTTCACATGAAGGCTCTGGTGCCCACCGGCGACCTGGATTCCCTGGTCCGGTACGACGACGTGGCGGCCCCGTGCCCGAAACCCGACGAGGCGTTGGTCGCGGTTGAGGCGTTCTCGGTCAACCGGGGGGAGTTCTTTCTCCTGGCGAGACCGCGTGAAGGCTGGAGGCCGGGCAAGGACATCGCGGGCACGGTCGTGCGGGCAGCCGACAACGGGACCGGACCGGGGGTCGGAGAACGGGTGGTCGCCCATCCCGCGTCCGCCGGGTGGGCGGAGAAGGCGGCCGTCCCCATCTCCTCGCTCGCCGTACTGCCCGGCTCGATGACAGCCGTGACCGCGGCGGCGCTGCCGCTGGCGGGACTGACCGCCCTGCGCCTGATGCGGCGGATCGGCGGCGTCCTGGGAAAGAGGATTCTGATCACCGGCGCCTCCGGCGGCGTCGGTCACTACTTCGTCGAACTCGCCGCCGCCTCGGGCGCCGAGGTGACGGCTGTCAGTGCCTCGCCGGAACGCGGGCTACGGCTGGCCGAACTCGGCGCGGCGGACGTCGTGCACGACGTGGCGGAGGCCACGGGACCGTTCGACGTCGTGCTGGAGTCGGTCGGCGGCGACTCGGCTCCCAAGGCACTGTTGAAGACGGCCAAACGGGGGACCTTCATCTGGTTCGGCCAGGCGAGCCGCCAACCCGCCACCTTCAGCTTCTTCGACTTCTTCGCCGGGCCCGAGTCCGCCCGGTTGCACCACTTCCACTACGCCGACAGCGACGTGGCCGATGGAACCGACCTGGCTACCCTGGTCAGGCTGACCGCGACCGGGCGGCTCCATCCCGAGATCGGACGTGAGACGGACTGGGCGGACACCGCCACGGTGCTGGCGGACCTGCGGGACCGGAGAATCCGCGGCAAGGCCGTCCTGCACGTGGAACCCGCGCCGGCGAGCGGGGCTGACCGCACGGCTACGCACGCGGCCTGAAGTGGCGCACGGTCAGGGCCACGGCGCAGGCGACGGTGACCACCCCCGCGGTGAGCCCGAGCGTGCTGCCCTCACCGCCGTTGGCCATGTTGGAGACCACGTTGACCGTCGCGCTGACCGCGAGGAGCATCCACAGCAGAGCACGCGCGGCCCGAAAACGCCTGCGGGGAACCGGGAAATAGTTCATGCCGAAACCCTAGGAAAACCCCAGGACCTGGGTAATCCGGTCCGCCACCGACCTGGATTGGGGCTGACAGGAAGGCCGGAAGGTGGGGCCGGCACCACCATCCCCACCGAACCGGCCCCGGTTCGAACCACGGCTCGCCCCATCCCCGCTCAGGATCCCGGCTTTCGTCTCGCGTCAGCCTTCACCCGGCCCCCGCTCAGGCTCCCGCCCCGCCCGGCCCCTCCCGGCTTTCGTCCCGCGTCAGCCTCTATCCGGCCCCGTTCAAGCTCTCCGCCCCGCTCGGGCGCCGGCCCCCGTTCGGACGCTCAGGGCCTGTTCACTCCCCGGCCAGTACCCGTACGACCTCCTCGGCCACGCCACGGGCCGAGGCCGGGTTCTGGCCGGTGACCAGGCGGCCGTCCGTGACGACCTGGGCGGCGAAGTCGGCGGCGGGCACGTGCTCGGCCCCCTGCTCGCGCAGCCGCTCGGCCAGCGGGAACGGCACCACCGCGGTCAGCCCGACCGCCTCCTCCTCGCTGCCGGTGAAGGCCGCGACCCGCCTGCCCGCGACCAGCGGCTTCCCGTCGGACAGTTCGAGGTCGACCAGCGCGGCCGGACCGTGGCAGACGGCCGCGACGACACCACCCCGCTCGTGGACCCCCCGGGTCAACCGGCCGATCCCGGGGTCGCCGGGGAAGTCCCACATGGCCCCGTGACCGCCCGCGAAGAACACGGCGTCGTACCTCTCCGGCTCCAGGTCCGCCACCCGCGCGGTCTCCCCGAGCACGTCGAGGAAACGACGCTGCACCGGGTCGTCGGCGTTCTCGCCGTCACGCGGCGGCACACCCCCGGCCACACTGACCACCTCGACCTCGTGCCCGGCCTCGGTGAAGATCTCCCACGGCTCCGCCGCCTCCGACACGTAGAAACCGGTGCTCCTGCCGGTTTCACCCAGTTCGCCATGGCTGGTGAGGACAATCGCGATACGCATGCCATGATCGTCACCCATCTCCCCGTGGACGACCAATAACGCCTTCCGGGTACTACCATCAGAAATCTGATCTCACTCGACCTGCTGCGTACGTTCCTGGCCGTCCACCGGTCAGGTTCGGTCACCCGCGCCGCCGAGCACCTCGGCCTGTCGCAGCCCGCCGTGACCGCGCAGGTCAGGGCGCTGGAACGGGCACTCGGACAGCCGTTGTTCGAACGGCTGCCCCGGGGCATGGCCCCGACCCCCGCCGCCGACGAACTGGCCGGACGCGTCGCGGCGCCGCTCGACGCGCTTGAGGAACTCGACGTCACCGAGGTACCGGAGCGAGCCGTACACCTCGGTGGGCCCGCGGAGCTGATGTCCGTCCTGGCACTGCCCGCGCTGGCCCCCATGGTCGCCGGGGGGCTGCGGCTGCGGGTGACGCTCGGCCTCGCCGACGACCTGCTCACCACGCTCGCCGGGGGCACGCTCGACCTGGTGGTCTCCACCGTACGGCCCCGCAGGGGTACCGCCCTGACGGCCGAGGCGCTGTGCGACGAGGAGTTCGTGCTGGTCGGCACCCCCGGCTGGGACCTCGACCGGCTTGAGGCGGCTCCCCTGGTCGCCTACGCGGAGAACCTGCCGATCCTGCGCCGTTACTGGCGGGTCGTCTTCGGGACCCGTCTGACGCGCGTGCCCGCCCTGGTCGTCCCGGACCTGCGCGGGGTCCTCGCCGCGGTGGTCGCGGGCGCGGGGGTGACCGTCCTGCCCCGTTACCTGTGTACGGCGGAGCTGACCGGCGGCCTGCTCGTCCCCCTGCTGGAGCCCGAGCTGCCGCCGATCAACACGCTGTTCCTGGTGTCCAGGGCGGGAAGGCTTCACCCCATGGCCGTCGCGGTCCGCGACCACCTGCTACGACGGGGACGTTCCTGGTGACCGGTCACGGAATCCTGGACAGGACGACCACGTGGAGTTCGCCCTTGAGCCGGTAGGACATGATCCGGCCCGTCGGGTCGGTGACGGGGATCCCGCCGTTCGCCACCTCCTCCCGCAGGCCCAAGTCGACGATCGTGCCGGTGCTCACGTCGAAGAGCCCGAGCGCCTGCTCGTCCTCCTTGATGTTGCACAGATGGAAACGGTCCTGCCTCAGCGGCTCGGGGATCTGGTAACCGAGGGGCACGTCCTTCTGCTGTGAGCCGTCACGTAACCGGACGAAGCCCTCCTCGTCAGCCGTCACGCCGATGCAGGAGTGCACCCCGCAGGCGTACACCCGATCCTTCCCGTCGACGGCGGCCGAGTCGACCTTTCCGGTCTCCAGGTTGACCAGCCGGGTGAAGAGGGGCTTGTCGCGCCCGCCGCCGATGCCCGGCGAACCCGCCCACGGCCACGACAGCAGGTGCTGCCTGTCGCCGGCCGGAATCCGCGTCGCCTTCCCCCCGGTCAGGGGAACGGTGAACACCCCGCCGTTCACCGGGGAGAACACAACCTTGCCGTTCGCCACGCCGAAGCCGTCGAACCCCTCCATGTCCTGGTCGGCCACGGGACGGGCCCCCGCACCGTCCAACGACGCGGCCCAGATGTGGGTCTTGCCCTTCGTCGTGTTCCACCAGGCCACCTGACCGTCGCCGACGCTGAAGCCGCCGGAGAACCGCACCACCCCCTGAGGCTCGGGCACGTCCGCGATCTTCCGCGGCTCCCCGCCGGCCAGGGGGTAGGCGTAGATCGTCTCCGGCCGCTCGAAGTCACGGTCCGCCGCGACCAGCAGCGTCTGGTCGTCGATCAGGGTGATCGGTCGCAGGTCCCGGCCGTTCGGCGCCTTCAGCGGCAGCTTCACCACGGCCTGCGGCCACACCTGCTCGATCGGCTTGGCCTCGATCTTCGTTGAGGTCATCACCTGGGACGACCTCCCGCCCGTGGCGCTGGCCGACGAGGCCCCCGTGTCACCGCCCACGCGCAGCCCGACCACGCCTCCTCCCGCGACCGCGACCACGGCCGCCGTCGCGAGTGCCGCCTGCAGCCGCCGCCTGCGCCGCCGGTATCCGGTCTCCAGCCGGGCCGCGGCCGTACCGGCCAGCCGGGGTGCGTTTCCCGCCGCGTGCCCCAGGGTCTCCTGCAGGCTCCTTTCGAAATCGTTCATCGCCACTCCCCCTGCACTGCGCCGATATTTCCCGAAATTTCGTGGCTTTCCGTCCGCATGGCGGAGCGAAGCTTGTCCAACGCCCGTGACGCCTGGCTCCGTACGGTCCCCCTGGAGATCCCCAGGGCCGCCGCGATCTCCGCGTCGTCGAGCCCCTCGTAGTACCGCAGCACCAGCACCACCCGCTGTCTGCGCGGCAGTACGGCCAGCGCCTCCCACATCGCCTGCTCCCCACCGTCGGGCAGCCTGTCGTGGTACCCGTGCTCGGGCGGCTCCCAGCTGAGCACCTCACGGCGCCGCAGCCGCCAGACGGCGACGTGCAGCCTGGCCATGATGGTGCGCACGTAACTCTCCGGATTCTCCTTCGTCAGGAGGCGCGGCCAGGCGGCGCGGAGCTTCAGCAACGCCTCCTGCACCAGATCCGCCGCGTCGTGTGGGTTCCCGGCCAGCACGTAGCCGTAGCGCAACAGCGCGTCCCCCCGCTCGGCGACGAACTCCGCGAACCGTGGATCCGCTTCCAACTACCTTCGCCTCCCGTCGTCCTCATCACCCCCCAGATGAGAACGCCCCCCAAACTGTTGCATCCACGGCGAAATCCATGCGGATCACGCGTGACCTGTCGGCGTCGGCAGGAATCTGTATGACAGGCCTGTCCCGGTCGGCCGGTGCCCCATGGCTCGCAGCCCGAGCTGTGGAGCCGCCTGCCTCCGTGTTCTTCACCGTCCGCAGCCAACATGGCGGTTTCACCGTCGGGGGCCGCAATCCGAATCTTCGGACCTACGTTCGAGTGTGAAACATCACGACTTTATGGTGCGTCTCTCACAGTTCGTACCGGGAGCAGCCGCCCTCCGACGTTTCCCCTTGCGGGAACCCGGGCGTTGGCCCTTTCACGTCGAACGAACCGTCCGCGAACAAGGTGACCGTATTTGCTCACTTCCCTTTTCCCTGGAGTTCCCCAAGTCGTCGAAGCGGTCCGTACAACTCCGCCCCCGAATCGATCGCCGAAGTCGAAGCTCCAGGACACGGCTGGGGCGGAGCGCCATCCGGGGCGGACCAGAGCGTCTCTCCAGAGAGCGGGCAGTGGATTTACGACGCGTTCCCCATTAGCCATACGGTGACCCTATGTACACGGAAGGCCCGGAACAACCACCACACTCAGCATCACCCGGCAAGCCATCACCATAATAATCCTGGATAGGCCGATGAAATAACCATCTCGACCGCTTGACGAATTCAAGAGCAACGATAAAAATGGAAGTTCCGGCCAGATTTCCCCAACCGCAAAGAGATATAACCGCAGTCAAAAATCTCAGGAGCATGAATTATCGCTCACGACGCGAGCAGGGCGATGGGTGAGGACCTCAGAGACCAGGGACACTCCAACGAGCTGGGCGGGACCGTGTTCGGGCCGGCCCTCCAGGCCCGTGACGTTCACGGCGGAATCCATCTGCACCAGACCGCCTCCCCTGAGGCCCCGCTGCTCAAGCCCAACCAGCTCCCGGCCGGGCATCCCATCGTGAATCGCCATGACGAGCTCGCCCTGCTGGACGACATCCGTTCCGGCTCCGGCGGAACAGGGGCTCCCAAGGTCGCGGTGGTCAGCGGCCCGGCGGGCGTCGGCAAGACAGCGATGGCGTTGCACTGGTCGCACCGGGAACACGACTCCTTCCCCGACGGCGGGCTCTTCGCCGACCTGCGGGGACACGCGACCGACAAACCCATCCAGCCGACCGAGGTGCTGGGGTGGTTCATCCGCGCGTTCGGCGTCGAACCCAAGCGCGTCCCCGCCGGACTGGCGGAACGTTCCGCGCTCTACCAGTCGCTGGTGAGCGGACGCCGCCTGGTGGTCATGCTGGACAACGCCATATCGGTCGCACAGGTGACCCCCCTGCTGCCCGCCTCGGCGGAGAGCGTCACGATCGTCACCAGCCGTTGGCGCCTGGCGGGGTTGCTGATGCGCGGTGCCCGAGCCGTACAGCTTGAGCAGCTCAGCCCGAGGTCCTCGATCGAACTCCTCGGACGCACCGTCGGCGGCGAGCGGATACGCGCCGAGCAGGAGTCCGCCGAACGGCTGGTCGAGTTGTGCGCCCGGCTGCCGCTCGCCCTGTGCGTCGCCGCCGCCCGGCTTGCCACCAGGCCTCGCTGGCCCCTGTCCGAGATGGTGCAGGCCCTTACCCACGAACGACGGAGGTTGGCGGAGTTGTCGATCGGCGACGAGGACGAGACGAAGGTCCAGGCGGCATTGGCGCTTTCCTACAACGGGCTCTCCTCCGACGACATCAGGCGGATCTACCGGCGGCTCGGCCTCTTCCCCGGCACCACCTTCGACAGCTGGTCGGCCGCCGCGACGGTCGCGATGCCGCGTGCCCACGTGCGGGAACTGCTGGAGATCCTGATCGATGCCAACCTGCTCGACGACGCGCCCGGCGGCCACTACCGCTTCCACGACCTGATTCGGCTGCACGCCCGGGAGATGGCCGAACGGGACGAGTCCGAGGAGGTCCGCGCGCGGACCGTGCACCGGGCGGTCGACTGGTTCCTGTCCACCGCCACGACCGTGAACCGACTGGTCATGCCCTACCGCAAGGTCAACTTCGACGCGGTCGTCAACGAGCCCGCCGAACCTCTCACCTTCGCTGATCGAGCACAGGCACTCGACTGGCTCGACGACGAACTCCCCAACCTCAGGGCGGCCATCCAGGTCGCCATGGAGCAGCGGCTTTTCCCCACGGCATGGCAGTTGGTGGACGCGCTGTGGCCGCTGTTCCTCTACCGCGGCCGCCATGACGAACGCCTTGAGATCGACAGGATGGGCCTTGAGGCGGCGCGGGCCTGCGCGGACGCCGAGGCCGAGGCCAAGATGCTGAACCGGACCGGGCTGGCACACCGCGCCCTCGGTGAACTCGACGAAGCCGCGGCCGACTTCCATGCGGCGCTGGAGATCTGGCGCCGGGAGGAGAACCGGTATCGCATATCCGGCAGTACACGCAGGCTGGGACTGATCGAACTGGACCGAGGCCATATCGAGGAGGCCGTCGTACTGCTCCAGGAGTCACTGAGCCAGTACCGAGCGGCGAAGGAGTCGCGCAAGGTCGCGCTTCTCCTCTGCGACCTCAGTGAGGCACTGATCGAACTGGGGAAGACAGCCGAGGCCGTTGACCACCTCGCGGAGGCCGAGGGCCTGCTTGCCGAGGTGGACGACCCACACAACCGGGCCAGAGCACGCATTCTTCTCGGCAGTGCCAGGGGAGGAGAGATTGGGACGGCCCTGGTCGAGCGGGAGTTGGAGGAGATGAAGAGGATCGGTTCGGCGATCGGCCAGGCGCAGGCCCTTCAGGCGTTGGGTGACCTCGCCCTGCGGGAGCACCGTGAACAGGACGCGCGGACCCTCTACGAGGAGGCCCAGCGCGTCCTGGCACAGAGCGGCAGCCGGAGCAGACAGTTACAGGAACGTCTGTCCCGGCTGGCCAGGTGACCACGCCACGTCAACCGCCCAGACAGAGCGCGCCGTACCGATGCCCAGACAGGCAACGCTACGGCGCGCGATGAGTTCAGCTGTCCCAGCGTCCGACGACAGTGTTGGGCGTGTGGACGGCGTCAAGGGCTGACAGTTCGTCGAGGGTCAGTGACGCGGTGACCGACGCTGGAGCACCGACCTTCCAGCCCGCGTGCACCACCGCCAGCCGTAATGCCCGAACCGGATCCTCCGCCTCACACCAGAAGTGCAGGAACGTGGCGAACAGTGCGTCGCCCGCCCCGGTGGTGTTGACGACTCCACGAGGCGCGACCGCCTCCACCCGGACGAGCGTTCCCTCCCTGGTGGCCAGCAGCGCCCCCCGGGCTCCCAGACCGACCCCCGCCAACCGGCAGCGCGGGTAGCGGGCGAACAGCCGCCGCACCCACACCTCGGGCGGGTCGGGGAGCCGTTCGTCACTGCAGAAGACGACCGTCGCCGCGTCGAGCCACGGCCGGTTGTACTCCCCGTCGAGGTCGGAGACGAGGTGGAGATCCACAGCGATGGGGACGCCGAGCCGGGAGGCAGGTTCGACCAGCTCACGGACGAATTTCGTGTTCGTCAGGACCAGCAGGTCGGCGCCGTGGGCATTCGCCGCAAGCAGGTTCACGGGATAGGGGACGGTGTTCACCGGCGTCAGATGGGGAAGCCCCATCCGGCGGCCGTCCGGACCGACGAGCGCCACCCCCACCGACGACTCGGCCCCCTCGACGATCCCAGGGCCGAGCAGGCCGTTCCTGCCGAGCTCGGCCGCTATGCCGAGGCCGGGCAGGTCACGGCCAAGGACGGTGCACAGGCGGACGTCGTCCCCCAGGGTTCTGAGGATCTGCGCGATGTGCCCGGCCGCCCCGGAGACCCCGGTGGCGATCCACCGGGGAGACGAGGTGGAGGCGTACCGTACCGGGAACTCCGTCACCCCCACCGACATGTAGAGACTGACCGCGCCCGCGACCACGATCCGGCGTGTCACGCCGCCTCCTCTCCCGTACGGACACACGCCCGTCCGGTCGTCTCAAGTGCTTCGATCCGTCCCACGTACCGGCCGAAGAACACCGAGTCCGTGGTCAGGGCGTCGAGCGGCATCCCGGCGGCGCGCCAGCCGTACAGGAAGGAGCCGCAGAGCGCGGGACGCGCGCTTCCTGCGATCGTGACGAGCCGTCCGTCGCGCAGCGCGGCCAGGCAGCCGGGCGGACGCGCGCCGACCGCGACCTCGCAACCCGGGTAGCGGCCGAGGATCTCGCCTCCCGGCTGCGGGGTCACGAGCACGTCGGCCACCTCGTACCAGTCCCGGTCCGCCCGCTCGTCGAGACGGGCCACAACGTGCGTGCCGTCGAAGATCCTGGTGCCTCGGGGCGTGCCGCGCCTGAGGGTTCCTCGGCCGGGGGTGAGGAGCATGACGTGGGTCTCACGGACCGACGTCACCATGAGTGCCGATGTCCCCTGGCGCGGTATGGCAACGCCGCGCCGTTCGACCGTGGGCAGGTGCCCCACCCTGAACAGCTGGGCTGTGACGAACCTGTTGGTCATGGCCGTTCTCCTCACGCGGCGAGCCGGGGAGCCGGCACCGCCGGGGTCGCGTGGACGTGCTCGGGCCGTCGTAAGCCCAGTAAGCGGTAGATGAGACGGCGCATGTTCTGGTCGAAACGGCCCGGCTCCGAGGTGATCAGCTCGGTGACCGCCTGGTAGCGGTCGGGCCGCATCTCCTTGGCCGCCCGGTCGAGCTGGGCACGCAGCGAACCACGCCGGGAGACCCGGGGGGCGACGGCCGCCAGCTTGGCGAGACCGGAGGCCGGGTCGACGTCCGCGTTCGGGAACCCGGCCAGCATGACGGGCTTACCGGTGACGGCGCCGTACAGGGTGACCGAGCCGTGGTCGCCGATGATCCAGTCGGCGGCGGCGAGGACCGCGCGCCAGTCGACGTCGGGCGGGATCAGGCTCAGCCCGTTCCTCAGCTCGTCGGCGAGCCAGGCCCGCACCTGCCAGATGCCGTGCCCGAACCAGACGTTGGGGTGGAAGAGCACCGCGACGCGGAACTCCTCGCGCGGCAGTTCGGCCAGCAGGCGCGGCAGCAGGTCGGAGTGCCTGCCGAACAGCGACTGCTGCCCCCAGGTCGAGGTGACCACGACCAGCTTCTGACCCGGACCGACCTTCAGCGCCTGCCGGTAGAGGTCGCGGTGCGGCAGGCTGGCCACCAGCAGGTCGTGGGAGGAGTCGCCGACGACCGCCGCGACGGGAAGCGCCTGCGGGCACGTGCGGGCCAGCCGCCCGAGTTCGATCTCGTGCGGCAGGATGATCGCCGCGGGCAGCACGACGCCGTCGCGCATCAACCGCTGAGCGTCAAGTCCGTACGGCGCGCGGTCCTCCGCCCTGGCCCCGTCCCTGGCGGGAACCAGCTTGTTGAAACCCGCGCCGTGCGGCATGACGGCCAGCGGCGCGTGGATCTCGTGGATCGATCCAAGGCTCGCGGCCAGGGCGAGGTCGAACACCTGGTGTGGGACCTGCGCCCAGGGGAGGGAGGCGCCCCCCAGGCCGCTGATGAACTCATCGACCCCGGCGTTGAAGATGTCCGGAGCCTTGGTGAAGACGACCTGGATCCCCAGGTTCGACTCCAGCAGACGGGCCGTGTCCAGCAGCCGCTGCCCCGCGGTCACGGTGTGGACGGCCACCAGGACCGTCTTGTGGACTCTGCGCGTCGCCCATCGACGGGAATCGAGCCCAACTGCCACCCTGTTCCATTCGACCATTCTCCTGCCCCACCTCTTGGATTCGTCCGGCCTTCGGCAGTGGGCAAAGCCCACTAACCGGAGCGTCACCCCCGAACCTTGCGGAACCCCTTGCGGTCTCCTTGTCGGAACCCTGCGCCGTCTCATAGGACCTCGCTGTGAATGACGTGAGATACAGAAGTGACATCACGGCCCTGGATCCGCTCCAATTTCGATGAAAAAATCTCACGTAGATGCTGACGCCCTAGGAAAAGGGGCTCGAATGGAATTCCGTATTCTCGGTCCAGTCGAGTTATGGTCCAGCGGGCAACGCCACGACCTGGGACAGGCCAAAACACGTCTCGTTTTGGCCATCCTCCTCATGACTCCGGGACGACCGGTAACCGTGGAGTCGCTCGTCCACAAGGTGTGGGGTGACGGCCCGCCCCCCAAGGCCAGAGACAGCCTGTACAGCCACGTCGCCCGGCTGAGAGGCTCCCTCAACGGCACCGTTCACCTGCGGCGACATGCCGGGGCCTACCTCCTTGAGACCGACCCGGAGAACATCGACTACCACCGGTTCCTGAAACTCCGCGCACAGGCCAGGGAAAGCGAGACGACCGAACATGCCCTGCGCCTCTATCGCGAGGCGGACGCGCTCCACCGGGGAGAGGCACTGACGGGCCTGACGGGATCATGGGCCGAACAAACCCGGGAGAAAATCGAAGGAGAAGTGCTCGACAGCAGGATCGAACGCATCGAACTCGAAATTCAGCACGGCCAAAAACCCGAAGACAGTGCGGAACTCGTTGAGCTGGTCAACAAATTTCCGTTCCGCGAGAAGCTCGTGGAGCTTCACATGCGGAGGCTCTGCCACGAAGGAAGGCCGACGGAGGCGCTCAACGCCTACAACCGGGCGCGCCAGGAACTCCGTGAACTCGGCACGGAACCCAACCCGGCGTTACAGGAACTGCATCTGCGCGTCCTCAAGAACGACCCCACATTATTGCCCGCGCCCAGAAAAGAGGCTGCTCCGAACACCCTGCCCCGGGACAAGCAGACCTTCACCGGCCGCACCGCGGAGCTGGACCAACTCGTCGGTTTCCAGGCCCGGCGGGACACGGTCACCGTGCTGGCGATCGACGGCATGGCAGGGGTCGGCAAGACGGCACTGGCCGTACATCTGGCGCACCGGCTCACCGGCGACTATCCGGACGGGCAGCTCTACCTCGACCTGCACGGCCACGACGCCCAGAACGACGCGATGGACCCGGCGACCGCCCTTGACCGGCTCCTGCGAGATCTCGGCATTCCCGGCAAGCTCGTACCGAACGGTCTGGACGGCCGGGCCGCGATGTGGCGGGCCGAGTTGGCCCGCCGCAAGGTGCTCATCCTCCTCGACAACGCCGCCCGGCACGACCAAATCAGCGACCTTCTTCCTGGGACGCCCGGCAGCCTCGTCGTGATCACCAGCAGACGGCGGCTTGCCGGACTCGACGACGTCCACTCCCTCTCGCTGAACGTCCTGCCGCCCGAGGACGGCGCCGTACTCCTGCGTCGCGTCGCCGGTCCAGGGCGTGCCTTCCAGGAAGAAGGAGTCGCCTCAGTCGTACGGCTCTGTGGTCACCTTCCCCTGGCGATTCAACTGGTCGGCAGTCGGCTCAAGAACAGGGCCGCCTGGGACGCGGCCGACATCGCGGAACTGCTCAGCAGGACTCGACGAAGACTTCCAGCCATCAAGGCTGGGAACCGCGAAATCACTGCTGCCTTCGAACTGTCCTTCCACGCTCTTGACGAACGCCTGAAGCAGGCGTTCTGGCGGCTCGGCCTGCACCCCGGCGCAGACCTCACCCCCGAGAGCGCGTCGGCACTGTTGGACACGAGCCTCACCGAGACCGAGGAGATCCTCGACGAATTCGTCGATCACCATCTAATCGACGAACCCCGCAAGGGCCGTTACCGATTCCACGATCTCATCCGTGAGTACGCCCTCCTGCTGTCGGACCGCGAACCGGAGGCGTCCCGCACCGAAGTCCTCGGCCGAGCCTTCGACCACTACCTCCTCACAGCGGACGCAGCCGACCGTCTCCTCTACCCCTACCGCGCCCGCGACCCGATCGAGGTTCCTGGCTCGTCGCCCAGGGTGGTCGAATTCAGCGACACCGACCAGGCTCACTCCTGGCTGGAAGCCGAACTGAACAACCTGGTCCTTGTCGCCCACCATGCCACCGGCCACGGATGGGCCAAACACGCCGCCCTACTCGCATACGTACTCAGCCGTCACCTGGACCTGTGGGGACACTGGATCGAGGGGGCCACCCTCCACGAGCGGGCGATGGTGACTTGGCACGAGCTGGATGACCGTCCAGGCCTGGCTCGTGCCATGACCGACCTCAGCGTGGCCAGGTGGCAGACCGGCCAATACGACGAGGCGCTTCATCTGGCAACCGAGGCGTTAGAGATCCAACGAACTGCAGCAGACCAGAAGGCGGTCAGCTACTTACTCGACCACATTGGCCTAGTGCACTGGCGTCACTCCGAGTTCGACGTCGCCTTCGGCTACTTCAATCAGGCTTTATCACTGCGCAGAGCGATTGGGGACCGTCATGGCCAGGCAGACAGCCTCAACCACATCGCTTTCATCCACAGTCACCGAGGAAACCATCTCTGGGCCGCCGAATGTCTGTGGGAAGCGTTCGGCATGTGTCAGGAGGATGCTGACCTGCGTGGCCAGCAAGTCACGATGAACAACATTGGCGACGTCGAGATAAGTCTCGGTCACTATGATAAAGCGCTACGCCACTACCAGCAGGCGGCTTCCTTCGACCCGCACATGGGCCCGCAGAGCGAGGCAATCTGGCTCAACAACGTTGCCAACGCCTACCAGGGCATGGGGCGCTACACAGACGCCCTTGAATTCTACCGAAAATCCTTCAAGGGGTACCAGAGAATCGGCGACCGAGGGCACGAAGCCGGCATCCTAAACGACATCGGAAGTTGTTATATGCGGATGGGAAGAAGCCGGGAGGCACTCATCCATCACCAGAAGGCCGCGAACATATCGATCGAGATATCAGACCACTATCAGGAAATTGTTTCCCTTCGCAGCATCGGCACAATATATCGGAACACAAAAAAGCATGAAATCGCCCTAAGATTCTTCAAGAAAGCTCTCGATCTGGCTCGTAGCATCGGCGAAATTCATCAGGAAGCAAGAATCCTCGATGAGATGGGATCCACACTCACCCCCGCGAGAGAGACGAAACAGGCAGAGTGACGCCAGTAACATATCCCCACGCCTACAAAGGCATCTAGACTCATCGAAACAGGCCACCCGGAACCCCATTCGGCAATCATAGAAACCCACTCGGCCGCACCAGCCGTAACCGGCACTCAGACCCACCGGGCAGACCAGATCAGCCTTGAAGCAAGCAGACCTTCCCTGTATCGTTCCAGTCGAGCCATAGCAGACCCAAAATCGGTCAGTTGGACATGAACCCTTCGCCTTGTGCAGATAACACTCTCCACAGAAAGCATCGAGTACGATAGGAACGCGGCAACAGAAGCCGACAGCTATCCCTCGATGTAAAGGACACCGGGTTCACCATGCCCTTTTCTGTCACTTTGTTGACGGCCGTCAAAGACGTCTTCATGACCTACATCATGAAGAATTTCGATCTTGCCGCTCTCATTATACAGAGCCTTTCTTAAGCAGCGGAAAGCGCGATCCACAGATAGAGCAATGGGCGTGGCCCGCAGCCACGGACGCGCACAGGCCTATGCAAGCGTCAGAGCCTCATCCTGGAAGAACCGGCCGAGGGACCGTCAGCAAGGAAATGGCCGATCAACCTTGTAAGTTCTACCGGGTAGACCGTCTGGTCGGTGGCATTCAGATCCTCCAGCGTCCACCATTTCCAAGCCAGGATGCCGTCGGTCTGCGTGGCGCGGGCAGGATCGACATGGTCGGCTGAGAGGCGGACGACGAAGTAGCGCTCGACCTGCCGAACGGTCTCTCCCTGAACCAGGTGCTCCTTGCTGCGGGTGGCGATCTGCGGGCCAAGCTCCACATCTGCGACGCCGAGTTCCTCGCCGAGTTCCCTGCGAACGGCAGCCTGATAGTCCTCTCCCGGGTCGAGCGCTCCTCCGGGGGTCGCCCAGAAAACCTTGCCGCCCTCGTCGTAGCGGAGCAGCAGGACACGGTCGTTCTCGTCCAGGACGACGGCGCGGGCGGCCTCTCGGATTCTCGGAGTGCTCATCTCTCCATCCTCCTTCAGAGCTTCTCCACCAGGTATTCGCCCAGGCACAAGGCGTCCAGGTCGCTCGCCTGGAATGTCGCGAGCGCGTCGGCCGGGGTCTCCACGATCGGTTCACGGTCGTTGAAGCTGGTGTTCAGCACGACGGGCACGCCGGTGAGTGCCCCGAAGCGTTCGATGAGCGCGGCGAAACGTGGAGAGGCTGCAGGGTCGACGGTCTGAACGCGGGCGGTTCCGTCAACATGAACCACACCGGGGATCCGGCTCCTGGCGCCGTAGCGGACGGCGGGTGCGAGCAGCATGAACGGGGACGGGCCGTCCAGGTCGAACCAACGGGAGGCGTCGGCGGTGAGAACGGCGGGGGCGAACGGCCGGAAGGGTTCGCGATGCTTGATCCGATCGTTCAGCGCGTCCCTGCCCGCGATGCCGCGTGGGTCGGCCAGAATCGAGCGGTTGCCCAGCGCCCGAGGACCGAGTTCGCTACCGCCCTGGAACCAGCCGACCAGACGTCCGTCGACGAGCATCTGCGCGGCGCAGGTGGCGATGTCGCTCTCCCAGCGCCAGGTGAAGGGGACGAAGCGGCGCTCGACAAGCCCTGAGCGAGTATCACGGTTCAGCGCGAGCTCGATCTCCTCGCCGGAGTAGAAACGGCCGAAGGAATCCACAGTCAATGAGCGGCGAGGTAGTTCGCCGGTGAGCTGGTGCAGGCCGTACAGGGCGTTGCCAAGAGCTTGGCCACGGTCGGAGGCCGGGGGCGGGACGAACAGGCCGCTCACCTCGGGCAGGCGGCGAATCCTGTCGTTGGCGACGCAGTTGAGCGCGACTCCACCGGCCATGCACACCTCACTCACCCCGGTGACCGAGATGACAGCCTGGATGAGCGCGCACAGTACCTGCTCCACCTGGTCTTGGAGGTAGGCCGCGGCGTCGATGCCACGCGGGTGGTCACCCCGGCTGCCGGGCGGACCGAAGTCGAAACCGGTCGTCGCGGCGAGTGCGGCCACGCCTCGGGCATGCGTGCTCTCCAGTCGTCCGTAGACGCGGGTGTCGTGGAGGTCGAACAGCGGCGCGAGGTAGGCGGTCGGGTCGCCGTAGGCGGCCAGAGCCATGGTCTTTCCTGCCTCCTGAGGGTGCCAGCCGAGATGCTCGGTGAAGGCCTCGTAGGCAGCGCCGATCCCACCGTGGCGGCCCCGGTTGGAGTCGTTGCCGCCGAGTCGCTCGATGCCGTCCGGGCCTGCCAGGTAGAAGGTCTCGGTATCGGCGTGGTTGCCGGCGCCGTCAGCGATCAGCACGGTGGCCACGTCGTACGGACCCAGGCAGTAGGCGGTGTAGGCGTGGGAGAGGTGGTGGTCGAGAACGCGGATTCGCTCCTCCTCGACGCCGAGGTGTGCCAGCCCGGTATCGGACGGGACGGCCGGAGTACGGCCGACGTTGCTGATCACGACCAGATCGATGTCGTCGAGACGTAGTCCGGCGGCGCGCAGACAGTACAACAAAGCTGCCTGCCAGCCGGGACTGTAGCGGGTGCGGTTGAGGCGCTCCTCGCCGATCGCGATCATCACATCGGGGGTGACCAGAGCGGTGCCGCCATCGTGCCCGAGGTTGATGCCCACCGCGCACGGTGTCTTCCTGCTCATGAGCCTGTCTCCGTGAACTGGCTGGACCCGAGGGGATTCCAGACGAAGGTGTGGTCGCCGACCTGGTGCAGGGCGGCGAGTTGGAACATCTGCATCAGCCCGCCCCTGTAGGCGAAGGCCGTGGTGACAGGGCTACCGAGAACAGCGGCTCCACCTGCGGCGTTGTAGGCGATGGCGAAGGCGTCGGCGATGAGCGGGCGGGAACTTACCGACCACCCCTCCGACGAAACCCCGGACAAGGCCAGCTCGACGGCCACCATCTCCTGGATGGCCCCTGGGGTGAGTGAACTGGTGTCGATGATCAGTGGCGGTCGAGGGCAGAGTTCGGGCGCGTGTTCGCGGTAGAACATGTCCATCCGCTCCAGCAGCTCCGGTTCGTACCACTGTTGCCAGCGTGGATGGGAGGCGCGTCCACCGCGACGGTTCAGGCTGTCGGTCACCCCGACCTGGAGAATCACCGTGCGCATGTCGGCGGGCAGCACCGGTGCGATGCGCTGTCGGTGGTAGTCCAAGGCCTTGGCGTAGGGGAACGCGTCGGGATGACGGGTGGCGAAGCAGTAGGCCAGCACGCCGAGGTGGTTGCGATCCAGCAGTACGGCTTCGACGTCGTGTTCCTCAGCACAGGCCGACAGGGCGGCGGAGCGTAGTCGTTCCGATCGCAGATACCACAGGGTGTGAGCCGCGGTGCCCGGGTGGACGGGAGCCTTCGTACCGCTGACGAGTTTGACGTTGGGTTCGGAGAAGAACACGCACCGGTCGCCGAGCCTCGGGACGAGAGCGGCGAGCAGGCTGGTTTTGCCCGCACCGGGTGGTCCTTCGAAGGCTAATGTCACAGGCATCGGGGTTGGTCTCCTTCGGTGGCGGGGATGTCGATCCACGCTCCGTCGGCCTGAGCTGAGATCGCCGCAGCTTGAGCCAGGGCCAGGGTGCGAAGGTGATCACCGGCGTGGTGGGGTGGGAGCCGGTCCTCGGCGAGAGCCTCCGCGAACGCGGTGTAGGCGGTCAGGATCCCGTCGGGCACCCATTCGCCGGGAGGCGTGCGCGAGATGGTCTTCCCCGAGGCGGTGTGCAGGGTCGCGGTGGTGTAGGTGAGATGGGCGTCGGCCCTGGTGCCGTTGACGAACCAGTTGCTCGCCCACGCCGCTACCGAACGGGTCGCGTCGTACAAAGCCAGAGAAGCGACCAGCGGTGGCTCGTCGAACCGCAGCATGACCGTGTAGGCCAGTGGGCAGAGCGCGCTCTGCCCTGGGACACGGGCGGTGCGAGCGGTGACGGCGACCGGGTCGCGCCCTGTGTGCCACCGGACCAGATCCAGGTAGTGAAGGCCGTGATCGACAAACAGGTAGTCGGGGTGATCGGTGTACCAGTTGCGTTCGTCCTCGCCGAAGTGGTGCACGTGGGCCAGGTGCACGATCTCCCCAAGGCGACCGTCCGTGATCCACTCGGTGAGCACCCGTTGGGGCGGTGCCCAGCGCAGATTGTGATTGACCGCGATCGGCACCCCTGCGGTCGCCGCCTGCTCGACGATCGTGGTGGCTTCCTCCAGGGTGTAGGCCAGAGGTTTCTGGACCAGGAGCGGCTTGCCGTACGGCAGCAGCGAGGCGATCAGTTCTGTGCGGCCGGTCGGCGGAGTCGTGATGTCGATGAGATCGACGTCCGGGTCGGCGGCCAGCTCGGTCGCGCTCGCGTGGACGCGCGGCGGAGTACCCGGCCAGGTGGCGGCCAAAGCACGGGCCGATGTTCCGGTGCTGCTGCATATGGCGACCAGGGGGACGTCACCGGCGGCGTAGGCGGGCAAGTGACCGGTGCGGGCGATCCGGCCCGCACCGATCAGACCCACCTGCGGCTGTGTCCCGAGCCTCTGTCGTGTCATACGATGAGCCGCCTCTCTACACAATTCGAAACGGAGGCGAGCACGGCCAGCTCCAGGGCAAGCCGCTCGACCCGCTCCGCCAGCTCGGCGCTGTCCGTCCGCTGCCAAGAAGGCTCGGCTCCGAGGACGGGAAGACCGTGAGCGCGGCGCAGGCGGACGTCGATGCCACCCCACATCGAGGCGAACACCCGGTGCGCCTGCCGTTCTCCACTCCCTGACAGCCCCGCCAGGTACGGCGGGGCGAACGTGAGGGTCTCCGTCCGGTCTCCGACGTCGAGGTAGATCTCGTCGCGGTAGATCCCGGCCGATGCACCGGTGATGATCATGGTGAACACGGCGCCACCCCCATGGATGAGGGCGTGGAGCGTCCCCACCCCGGGGGTGGTGACGCAGGCGAGTGCCGTGAGCTTGGGACAGATCACCGTCAGAGCGGTGAGCTGGTGATACCCCTGCCACAGCAGTACCTGCAGGACTCGGGCCCGGTGCCCGTCCAGTCCGGACGGCAGGAGCGGCGCCGGATCGGCGTCGAAGGTGTACGGCGTGAAGCCAGCCGGGAGGAAGTCTGCTCTGGTGGTCTGATCGGCTCCGTCGGCCTTGATGAGCACGCCACCGTTGATCTTCCCTGCCGAAATCGTCTCCAGCAGCGTGTGCAGAGACGGGTCGTAGGCCCGCATCGCGCCTACCTCCAGCAGCAGTCCCGCCTGAAGTGCTCGGCGACGCAGCTCTTCGGTACGTGTGACGTCCAAGCTGAGGGGCTTCTCGGTGAAGACGTGTTTCCCCTGCTTCAGGGCCAGCTCGACCAACGGTTCGTGCACGCCGGTCAGAACCAGAAGCATGTCGGCCTCGTCCAGCACTTCGGTCGCGTCGGCGGCGAAGTGCGGTACGGCGAAGCGACGCGCCGCCTCCCAGGCCCGGCTCACCTCACGGTCGGCGACGGCCACCACCTCGAACGCCGGATGGGCGGTGAGGAGCGGCAGGTGTATCCCGAACGCCGCTCCACCACATCCCACGATCGCCAGCTTCCATCTCCGGCTCTCACCGGTTCTCGTACTCACGCGGTGTCCACGATTGCTCGGGCCGTCACGTAGGCGCGGGTGGCGATCTCGCTTTCCGGCAGCAGCCGCAACTCGGGGTTGAACAGCTCGACCGACAGCGGCCCGCCGTACTCCGCAGCTGCGAGCGCCTCGGTGAACGTCGTCCAGTCCAGGGCTCCCTCACCGGGGAACAGCCGCATCTCGTCGGTCCACCGGTCCGGCGACAGACCGGCCGGAACGTCGGCGAGCTGTACATGCTCGATGCGCAACGGCGCCAGTCCGGTCAGGTGTCCGGGATCGGCGCCGGTGGCGGCCCAGTGGAAGGAGTCCACGCACACACCCACGTCGTCGCGGCCGACGCGCTCCAGGAGTTCGGCCAGGTGGGGCAGGGTGGCGGCGACCTCGTGCGGCCCTTCCAGGCAGGGGTCCAGACCGGCGCGAACTCCGACGGCCTCGACGGCCAGCCGTACTCCGTAGTGGGCGGCCACCTCGGCCAGACCTCGCAGCCGCTTCACCGCGATCGCGCCGGCTGACTGCGGATCGTCGCCGGTGCGCGGGTTGAGCAGTACGGTGGCGACCCGGCAGCCGATCATCTGGAACGCGGCGAGCCGTTCGGGCAGGTCGGCCAGTGTCGCGACGTAGGCGTCATCGGTGAGCAGCAGTGGGGCGGGCAGTACCGGTCCGGCGGGGATGATGCCGCTGGCTGCCGCCACGCTCAGGCCGAGTGCGCTCAGAAGCGTGGCGACCTTCTCCGGCCCGTAGGCGACGACCTGCTGGATCGACAGTTCCACGGTGTGGAAGGAGGTCACCGCGGCCAGGCACAGGAAGTCCTCCAGGTCCAGTCCGGTGACGGTGGCCGGGTTCAGGCAGGGCTCCAGTGGAGGTCGGGTGGGACGAGAAGTCATGGGTTCGCTCTTTCACGCGGTGGGGAGCGCGCCGTCCAGCAGCGCGGTACGGATGTCGTCCAGGTCGCCCATCACGGCCGTCACCGTCTTGCGGGTCAGGTCCGGATCGATGCGTTCGTCACCGGAGGCCTGCACCAGGACCTGCCAGGGGTCCTCAAGGTCACGCCCCGACTGGGAGACCAGGGCAACCGCGTACGTTCTGCCGGTCTCCTCGTGCAGTTTCGCCGCGACCCGCTGTGCGGCCAGGTTGTAGAGCTTGCCGACGTGGTAGACGGAGTTCTTGCCCGAGACGCCCTCCATGGACATCGGGCGCAACATCGAGATCAGTCCATTGGCGCGGTTGCCGCGGCCGACCACGCCCTCGTCTCCCGACTCGATTGAGGAGCCGATCGCGGTGAGGTACAGCTCGCGGCGAGTGTCGTCGTCCCGGGTGTTGACGGCCACGTGCACCTGGTGGTCGGGGGCCAGTTCTGCGGCGAGGTCGGTGATCAGCTCTCTGGCCTGGTTCCGGTGGGCGACGTAGGTGTCCAGGTCAGGGGTGTGCGCGGCGATCTGCGGGACGCACGCGGTGATGTTCAGCCGTACTCCGGTGCGTACGATCATGAGCTTGACGTCCGTCCCGAACTGCGGGTGCCCGGTGGTGAACTCCGCGGACGTCAGCAGGGGCTCGATGGTCAACGCGAGTTGTTCGGCCAGACCGAGCGGGGCGTACCCGACACCTGCGGAGGTGTCGTTGGCGAACATCCGCTTCAGCTCGGGAAGGTCCTCCAGGCCGCGCGGCGCGAACCAGAACCGGCGTCCCGCCTGCTGGTCGTCGGTCGGCCCGGTGACGGCCCCGGGGCTGGACGCCTGTGACATGCGGGAGCGGATGACCAGATCGGTCTCCGCGTTCAACAGCGGCAGGGCGCGACCGAGGAATTCCGTCGTGGCGGTGGTGATGATCTCTTCGACCGGGATGATGTGGTCGCCGAGGGCGGGGGTGAGCCGTCCGTTGACCAGGGCGACGATCGGCTCGGTGAGGCGCCCGTGCCCGAAGCCGACCTCGGCCGCTCCGCCGAGCAGGGCGGTCTTGTCGGTGTTGTGGTGCAGGATCGCACCGAAGTGCTCCAGACAGTAGGCGCTGTAGTGCCGGGAGACCGCCTCGGCGACACCGTCGGCGAGTGTGTCAGGGTGTCCGGCCCCCTTACGTTCGACGAGCTCCATGTTGAGCTGGTCGGCACCGGTCAGACCGGTCGCGGTGACGAGATTCATGACGTCAGCACTCCTTGGATCGGTGGAGAAGACGAATACGTTCGGCGTGGTAGGCGCCGATGCGGACCAGGTCCCGCATACCGCGCACCGCGCTCGCGCGGTCGAGGAACCCCCACCCCATGACGAGGGCTTCGAAAGCCAGGGCCAGGGCCTGCCTGTCCGCTTGGATCGCTGCGAGGTGCACGCGCACGCTGGAGTGCATCCGCGCCACGCAGACGCCGTGGCAGATCCCCTGGATGAGGAACCAGCGGGCGGTGGTCTGTTCACGGCCGACGGGATGAGTGACGACGGCAGCCGGCTCGATCACCACCTTCAGGCCTTGCTGGGCGGCGCGGTCGACCCATTCCAGGTCCTCGCAGTCCAGCGGCAGTCGGCCGCGTCGTCCCAGGTCGGTCCGGAAGGGCCCGACCTGCAACGCGGCCGCGCGTTCGACGAGCATGTTGGCCGTGGTGATCCAGTACGGCCAGCCGTGTCCGGTGCGCTGCTGTGGCCACTCCGGCGGACCGTGGCACTCACACAACGGCAGAGCGGCGGCGTCCCGCAGCGGCACGACGCTCCCTTCGGGATAGACGGTTTCCGTACGGCCGCCCACGATCGAGGCTCCTTCCTCCTCGGCCGCGTCGACCAGGATGGTGAGCCAGTAAAGGTCTGGGATGACGTCGGGATCGGTGAACGCGACGAAGCGTCCCCGCGCGGTGAGGATGCCCCGGTTGCGTCCCCGGCTGAGTCCGGCCCGTGGCTCCCTGACCACTCGCACGGGGAAGGGCCAGCTGCCGGAGGCGGCGAGGTCCACCGAGCCTTGCCGCCAGAGCGGGTCGTTGTCGACCAGCACGACCTCCAGCCGTTCGAGGGGAAATCTCTGCTCGGCGAGCGCGGCCAGGAGACCCCGCACTCGGAGCGCGTTCCCCCGAACTGAGGTCACCAGCGACACCAGGGGCTGCCGCTCACGCATCGTCGTCCCGCCCTTCACCATCTGTTCGGACCCGGTGAACGCCATGAGAGCAAGCACGCTCGGTACCTGGCTACGAACAAGGTGTTGCCCGGCTGTTGCCGATGGCCCCGGAGGAAGACGTTCAGCGAGTACGGTGAACGAGCAGGGACCAGCCGTGGTGGGTCGTGGTGAGGAGCCGCGCAATGGGAAGTGAGTCCTACCGGCACCCGCTGGCCGCACTTCGTGCCCAGCTGAGCCTGTCCGCCAGCGAGTACCTGACTCTGCTCGATCGGCGACATCGCGAACTCGGCTACGGGGCCATGGCCACTCGCAGAGAGAAGGTCGCCCGCTGGGAATCAGGAGTGTGCGCGCCCGAACCGACCGCCCAACTGGCCATCGCCAGCCTGCACGGCATCGCCGAACAGGCTGTACACGAACTCGGTTGGCCTGACTGGCTTCTGCTCACCTTTCCCGACGATCGAACAGCCCTTGGCGCCCCCTGGACCCGGGAAGGTACCGTGGCTTCAATGGCCGCTTCCAGGCGGGGAGGATCCGTGGACCGTCGAGGATTCCTGATAGCCACCGGAGCGACGCTGGGTGGCATCGTCACGCAGTGGAGCGAGTCGTTCGACCAGCTGCCCACCGCCCCGACCGGGCGGCGAACCCTCACCGGCGACATGGTCACCCGCTTGGAGCAACGCCTCGACGACCTACGTCACCTCGACGACGTCCTTGGCGGCGGCGAACTCCGCCAGATTGCCACCGCGGAGTTCCAGCTGATCAGTTCCCTGGCCGACAGGGCGGCCTACACCTCCCAGACGGGACGTCGTCTGTTCACGACCGTCTCGGAGGCCGCCCGTATCTGCGGCTGGCAGTACTTCGACGCGGGCCGGCAGGCCGCGGCGCAGAAGTACTTCATCACCGCGTTGCGGGCCTCGGCCACCGCCGGAGACCCGGAGGCCGGTGCGCACGTCCTGTCCTTCATGGCGATTCAGACCTACTCCGTAGGTAACCCGCAGGACGCCGTTGACCTCGTCCAGGCCGCCCAGAACCAGACCGGGCAGCGCTGTACCACTCCCCGGGTCCGCTCGATGCTCCACGCACGGGCGGCCCGCGCCCTGTCCAAGACCCCCCATGGCCGCAACGCCTGCACCCACGAGTTGTCCCTGGCCCGCGAGACCTTCGCACGCGGGGCGCACGACGACGATCCGCCGTGGATCTACTGGATGACCGAGGGCGAGATCGAGATGCTCGCCGGATCGTGCGCCCTCGACCTGGGCGACCCCCGGCAGGCGTTGCGGTTCTTCGAGGCCGCCCGCGCCGCGGAGTACTCCGCCGACGGCTACGTCCGGGACAACGCCCTCTACCTCACCCGCGCCGCCGAAGCCCACCTCGCCCTCGGCGAGATCGAAGAGGCTTGTACAGCTGCGCGGCAGGCCTTCGAGCAGAGCAGCGGCGTGGACTCGACCCGTCCCTCCGGAGCGATCACCGACCTCCGCAAACGCCTGAAGCCACACCGTTCCACACCCGTCGTCCGGGATTTCCTCGAACTCACGGCGTGACCACACCCGGCTGTGCGACCTGCCCGATTGAGGTCGCTGTGGGCGGAGGTCAGGTGGTGTACGGCGGGAGCAGGCGTTCGGCGGTCGCGCTCACTTCGGCGATTTCCGCCGCGCTCAGTGTCGCCGGTTGCCTGGTGATCCAGCCACGCACCTGAGAGGCGCGCAGCAGCGGCACGCCGGACGCCTTCGCCACCCGCAGCAACGGCATGTCGGCTCCGTGGACGGCCACTACGGGGACGACGATGACGCGACGCCCAAGTTCCCGGGTAAGGGTGTCGGCCACCCGCCCCGCCTCGTAGAGCACGGGCCTGACGATCTGCCCGCCGGAGGCGCCGCCGACCCTGACCGACCGTCCGCGCCGGACCAGCCGCTTTCCCCGGTGCCAGTTCTTGGTGTCCACCACGAAGACGCCCGTCTTCCCGATCACCAGATGGTCGACGTTGGCCCGGCCGCTGGGCAGGGCCCGGTCGTGGAGCACGGTGTATCCGTGCCGTCCCAGAGGACGCAGCATCCTGGCGGTACGCCGTTCGCCGATCGCCCCTTTGCGCCAGGTTCGTACGGCCTCGTGCCGACGCCAGCGGTACACCGTGTCGGCGGTCCCGACCACAACGGCGACCAGCAGGGCCGTCGGCCAGTTCCACAGCCACCACACCGCGATCGCGCTCACCAGCACGAGCCCCGCCCGCAGCGCCAGCCGCCGAGTCCGCCCCTCGGCGAGCTTCGCCCGGTACTGCGCATACGCCGAGGCACCCGCACCAGCCGTACCGGATGGGCGGAAGAACATGAAACAACCTCCGGGGGAAGAACATCAATGCATACCCCAGAAATGTATAACGATCATCAACAATAGTTGAATACGGTTTTCGGTGCGCCCATATTCATATATCCGAAAATCAAATCCCAACGTCTGACGCCTCTCCCCAGAAGAGGACCGTTGTTCGAGTCGCAGGAACATCGGTTGCAACGGGCCTCCGAGGGTCTTCAACGCGACGTTCCCGACGTTCCGTCGGCGATCGACGGTCCATCCAGCTCGTCATCACCGCCTACGAAGCTGGGCTGGTACGGCCCGGCTGGAGGGTTTGACGGCATCCGTCGGGGACACTCCCCGAGCGCATCGCCGGACGCGGGACCGGGATGCTCTACGCCCCGCCGGGAAAAACCGGTTTTCCGTCTGAACCGGCTTCAATACACTCGCCACGAACGGCGCACCGGGCGTTGTGACGAGAGAGGGGCCAGTCGTGCGACACAGCACCGCTGCGATCGTCCCCCCGTCACGACACGAGGTGATCCTGGTGTCTTCGTCGTCCCGGTGTCCGCTGCGCGGCTGACACCGGATGACCTCCTGACGACCATCTGATCCCTGTCCGGCGCCGAAGTCGCCGGCCGGGTCTCTCCCGATGCGGTCACCCCGCACGAGGACTCCCCATGGCCCGGTCCCGGGCCGTTTCGTCAGGCGATCGCGCTGTCCTGTCCGGACCCCGAGAAGGGCCGTAGGCCGTGCGTACCGACCAGTTGAACAACGTCCGCAACCTGGGCATCCTCGCCCACGTCGACGCCGGGAAGACCACCGTCACCGAACGGATCCTGTACGTCACCGGCACCACCCACAAACGTGGCGAGGTGCACGACGGGACGACCGTCACCGACTTCGACCCCCAGGAGCGCGATCGCGGGATCACCATCTTCGCCGCGGCGGTGAGCTGCGTCTGGGACGGTCACCGGATCAACCTGCTCGACACCCCGGGCCACGTCGACTTCTCCGACGAGGTGGAGCGCTCGCTGCGGGTGCTCGACGGCGCGATCGCGGTCTTCGACGGCGTCGCGGGAGTCGAACCGCAGAGCGAGGCGGTGTGGCGGCGGGCCGACCGGCACGGGGTGCCGCGGATCGCCTTCGTCAACAAGCTGGACCGCGCCGGGGCCGACCTCGACACGGCCGTCGAGTCGATCCGCGCCCGGCTGCACGGGACCCCGCTGGTGGTCCAGCTGCCGATCGGGCGGGAGGACACGTTCACCGGGGTGGTGGACCTGCCGCGGATGCGGGCGCTGCTCTGGGACGACGACGGCGCGTTCACGGAGGGTCCGGTGCCGGAGCCCCTGCTGGAGGAGGCGCTCCGGCGTCGCCGGCTGCTGGAGGAGACGGTGGCCGAACTGCATCCCGTCGCGCTGGAGGAGTTCTGCGCGGAGTCGGCGATCTCCGCGCAAACCCTCACCTCCGTGCTGCGCGACCTGACCCGTACCGGTGAGGGCGTCGTGGTGGTGTGCGGATCGGCCTACCGCGACCGGGGGATCGAGCCGCTGCTGGACGCCGCCGTGGCCTACCTGCCCTCCCCGCTGGACGTGCCCGCGGTACGCGGCGTCCAGGACGGCTCGCCGCAGGAGCGCGCCGCCGACCCGGCGGCGCCGTTCTCCGCTCTGGTGTTCAAGGTGAACGCGACCGCCACCGGGCGGCTGACGTATGTGCGTGTGTACTCGGGAACCGTACGGAAGGGGGACACGGTGCTGGACGCGGGAACGGGACGCACCGAGCGGATCGGCCGGATCCTGCGGGTGCGGGCCGACCGGCACACCGAGGTGGACCGGGCGGTGGCCGGGGACATCGTCGCGGTGGTCGGGTTGAAGACGTCCCGCACCGGAACCACCCTGTGCGCTCCCTCGGCTCCGTTGCTCCTCGAACCGCCGGCCGCGACCGACCCGGTGGTCTCCGTCGCGGTCGAGGCGCGCGGGGGCGGCGACGCCGACCGGTTGGCGACGGCTCTGGCGCGGCTGGTCGAGGAGGATCCCTCGCTGACCGTCAGGACCGACGCCGAGACCGGTCAGACGGTGCTCTCCGGGATGGGCGAGCTGCACCTGGAGGTCGCGGTCGAGAAGATCCGTCGCGCCAACGGGCTGGAGGTCGGTGTGGGCCGGCCGCAGGTCGCCCACCGGGAGACGGTCGCCTCAGGGGTGTCCGGGCTGCTGTACCGGCACGTCAAGCAGGACGGGGGCGCCGGTCAGTTCGCCCACGTCGTCCTCGACGTGGGTCCCCTGGAGGCCGGTTTCGAGTTCCACTCGACCGTCACCGGTGGACGGGTTCCCCGGGAGTACGTCCGGGCGGTGGAGGCCGGTTGCCGGGACGCCCTGGCCGACGGCCCTCTCGGCGGTCATCCGGTGACGGGTCTGCGGGTCACGCTCACCGACGGGGCCACCCACCCCAAGGACTCCTCCGAGCTCGCGTTCCGGGCGGCCGGGCGGCTCGCGCTGCGGGAGGCCCTGCGCGCCTGCCGGATGGTGCTGCTGGAACCGGTGGTCGAGGTCACGGTCGTCGTGCCCGGTGAAACCGCGGGCGGGGTGCTCGGCGACCTGGCGGCACGGCGTGGCCGGATCCTGGACACGAGCGCGAGGACGGACACGGTGGTGATCACCGCGACCGTTCCGCTGGCCGAGGTGTTCGGATACGCGACCCGGCTGCGCGGCCGGACCCAGGGCCGGGGGACCTTCACCACCCGGACCGCGGGCTACGCCCCGGTGCCGGGCGTGGCCTCCGCCGGGGAACCGTCCCGGTAGGACCTGACAACGGCCCCACCCGCGTCCGCGCGGGCGGGGCCCAGGCGCCCCGTTCGGCGTCGTAACCCGCGTGCGCGGGAGGACCCTGCGGGTGTCCCAGGAGGCCGGGCCACACGACGCCTCACCCGCGTGCGCGCAGGAGGGCCCTTGGGGCGACGGCTCCCATGTGCGCATACGTTTTGTCGGTGACGATCCCTAATGTCCCGCGCATGACAAGTGCGACGTGGGCGTACGGCTACGCCGCGCCTCCCAAGCCGGTTGAGGGTCGTCCGGAACGGCCGGCCTCCGGCTACGTCGTGTCGAGCGCGTGGGAGACCGAACCGCCGGGAACGCGCCGCACGCCGACTCACCGACGTGGTTTCTCCGGGTGTGCGCGGACCACCAGGATCGTCGTGGAGGGGGCCCGGTGACCACCTGGCAGGAGGTACGCGACCTCGTCGTCGCGCGCAGGGTCAAGGCACTGGTCGGCCGCGTGGCCGTACTGACCGAGGCCGAGCGGGCCGAAGTGGCTCGTCGGCTGCCGGAGCTCCTGGCGGAGCTGCGGGAGAACGCCGAGCGGAAGACCCGTGAGGACTGGCGGGCCCGCCTCCTGGCCGACTACGGCGCGGAGGACGACTGGCCCTCCTGGTTGCGGTCCTCCGCGCAGACGGCCGCCCGTTCGGCGGGGCGCGACGGGCTCGCCGAGTTCGGGACGCCGCTGCGGATCGTCGGCGCGGGCACGATCTCGGGCCCCGCCGCGGCGGTCGCCTGGCTGGCCCGCCGCGAGTTCGCCCCTCGATGGGCGGCGGCGCCGCCCCCGGCAGAGCTGGTCCGCACGCTGGCCACCCGTCCCGCTGCCTGGCAGGCCGACGTGGCGGTCCGGCTCGCCAGGAAGATCCGTACGGCGGACGACCACGTCATCCCGCTGGCGCTGGCGCTGCTGCGGACGTGTGGCGTCGAGCCGCCCAGGCACGACCCGCTCGTGCTCGCCTGGCTCTCCGCCGGGACGGTTGAGGACGACCCGCTGACGGACACGCTGCTTCCCCGGATCTTCGAGGCGGAGGGGGTGGGCCGCGCCCTGCGAGAGGAGCGGCTGACCCCCGCCCCCACCCTGTGGCTCGCCCGGATCCAGTGGCTCCTCAAGGCCGGGAAGGTCTCACGTGAGGAGTTCCTCGACGGCTGTCTGAGCCGTTTCCTGCGGGGTGGCGACGCCGTTGACCTGCGGTTCTTCGTACGGTTGCACGAACTCCTCGCGCCGGAGCCGCACGAGGCCGCCGCCCGGGCGCGTGACTACCTGCGGCTGTTGCCCACCGCTCCCAGCGCGGTCGCCACGCTGGCGCTCGCCCAGGTCCGCCGTACCGGCCCGCACGACGCGGCCGACGTCGCCGAGGCGATCGACGCGCTGGTCTTCCGGCCCGAGGCGAAGCTGGCCGACGCGGGCCTGCGCTGGCTCGACGAGGAGGTACGGCGGGCGCCCGAGCTGGCCGGGGAGACGGCGTCGGCGCTGGCCACGGCGTTCGCGCACACCTCCTACCAGGTGCAGCGGCGCGCGGCCCGGATCGCCGTCAAGCGCGCCGCCGCGTTCGGGGGCGGGGCCGCGACGATCACCGACGCCGTTCCGTCGCTGCCCGCCGACCTCGGCGCGCAGGTGGCGGCGGTTTTCGGTGGCGAGATCGCGGGGGCGGAGACGCCCGAAGCGTTCGCCCCAGCGGCGTTGCCCGCCGTCGAGGAGCCCGACCCCTTCCCCGCCCCCTCGCTGGACGACCCCCACGGCGGCTGGGTGGGGTGCGAGCGGTGGCTGGCCGCCTTCGTCGGGCAGGCCGGGGGTGACCGTACGGCCCTGCGCGAGCGGCTGGCGGCCTTCTCCCCCCTGGACGACGGGACGGGACCGTGGCTCGACGCCTCCTCCTGGATCACCGCCCTCGCCAGGGAGGTCCTCGCCTCCGGGAGCGACCCCGGGGTGCCGGATCCCGCACCGGCCGATCCCCTGGCCGGTACGGGCTTCTCGGTGACGCACGCCGCCGCCGACGAGGACGAGTCCCTGCCCAGGGACTGGCGGGATGAGATCTTCCGCCGGGTCGCGGAGCTCGGGGTCTTCGCGCAGAGGCTGCTCATGCCCTCGCCGGACCGGGCCGAACCGCGCTTCGGCCTGAGCCTTCTCCCAGCGAAGTACCGCACGCGGAACCGGTTGCCCGACCCCCGGAACGTCTCGGGGCCGCACATGTTCCTGCTGCGCCGGTTCGCTGAGCTGTACGGCGCGCTGCGGAAGGGCGCGCTGCCGCCCGTTCTGCTGGCGACGCCCACGTCGATGACCGGGCATCTCGCGCCCGACGTGCTGGTCGAACGGCTGGAGGTCTGCGCGGCGGCAGGGGTCGAACCGCTGCCCGCCGACCTGTGGCAGGCGTTGCTGCGGCTGCCGAGGGGGCGCCACGCCGAGGCGGCGGAGCGTGCCGCGCGGGTCGGGTCGCGGGCGGCGGCGGCCGTCGCCGCCTGGTTGGCCGGGGGCGGCCTGCCCGACCCCGAGACAGGCGTGAAGTGGGGATACGTCAGGAACGCGCGTGAGCGCGTCTTCGACGACGACGAGCTGACGCGCTCCCCGAACATCCGGCTGATACCGGTGCTGCGCGCCGAGCCGACCGGGCACGACCTCGTCGACGAACTGCTCGGCGAGCCGCCGCGGTGGTACCGGGAGGGGCACGGCCAGGCCATGGAGTGGTGGCCCGCGATCCTGCCGTCGCACCGGGAGGTCGTCGCCGTCAACTACCTGCCCCACCTGCTCTACCAGTGGGACCGTCCGGGGGTGTACCCGCCGCATCTCGTGGCCCTGACCCAGGCGGACGGCCCCGCCGGGGAGGCGACCGCGCTCGTCCTGGCCTACTTCCTGGCCGCCGAACGCCCGAAGGCCGTACAGGCGTTGCTGCGGATGGCGGCCAGGGGGGATCTGCCCGGTGCGGCGGTCGGCCGTCAGCTGGCGTACCTGATCCGCCGCGCCTGGTTCGAGACCCGTCCGGTGCTGGCCGCCCTCACCGAGGCCGTCCACCAGGGCGCGCACAGGCAGGTCTGGGAGATCCTCAGGACCATGACGCCGATGCTGTTGCCGGGCAAGGGGGAACGGCCGACCGTCGTCCACTCCGAGCTGGTGGCCCTCACCGCCGACGTGGCGTCCTGGACCGGGGCCAAGGGTGAGATCCCGGAGGTCGCGTCCCACGCGGCGCGGGGCGGCAGGAGCCGTTTCGTCCGTGAGTGCACCCGGCTGCGCGACCTGCTGGCCCCCGAGAAGACCGAGAAGACCGGGAAGGCCGGGAAAGGGGCCGGCTGATGTACGGAGGTCGCGCCCGGCGTCGCCGTCACCGGGTCGGTCCCGGCCATGCGCCTGGGACGCGTGCGGCGACGCGTCGGGCCTCCTCGCTCCGGCATGCGCTCACCAACGGCCGGATCCGCCGGTTCCGGCCGCCAGAAAGACCGTCAGTGACCTGAGACCTCGTTCGTGTCCTGCTCTCGTACGGCTTCCGCCGGGCCGTACCGTCGGGGCCGGTGGCGTCCGGAGGCCGTGGCCGGCAGGGTGACGGCGGTCAGCGCGGACAGCAGCAGCCAGGGCGCCGTGAAGCCGCCGGTCAGGTCCTTGACCAGGCCGAGGGCGGGCGGCGCCAGGACGACGGCGATCTGGTTGGCGGCCATGGCCGCGCCGAGGACGAAGCCCGTCCTGCCCGGGGGCGCCGATTCGGCCACGTGGGCGACCCATGGGCCGTACCAGCCGATTCCGAAGAAGCCGAGCCAGACGAACACCAGGCAGGCCGCCACGGGCGAACGCCCCACCGGGGTGGCCAGCGCCGACATCCCCACGGTCACGGCGGCCACGCAGGTCAGGACGCAGGTGTGACGTCCGGATCGGCCTCGGTCGCTCCAGGCCGCCAGACAGACGCGACCGGCGACCCCCGCCCCCTGGACCGCCACCAGGACCAGGGCCGCCGGGCCCGCTTCGAGGGCCGTCACCTCGTGGAGGTACAGCGCGGTCAGGACGCCGATCCCGCTGTGCACCGAGACCAGGCTCATCCCGGAAACAACGGTCCTCACCATGGCCGGTTCGCGGAGCGCCCGTGACCGCGATCCGAGCGAGCCGCCCGGAGGACCGGGGAGGGGCCGCACGGGCGGCCTGCGGTAGAGGGCCACGAAGGCGACGGCGCCCAGCAGCGCGACGAGCGCACCGGCCGTGAGCGCCGCCCGCAGGCCGAGTTCGGCGGCGAGGGCGGGCAGCGTGGCCGCGGCGAGCACGCCGCCCAGCGGCAGGCCCGCCTGGCGGATTCCCATCGCCAGCCCCCGCTGGGACGTGTCGAACCAGGACGCCACCGACTTGCTGCCACCGGGCTGGACGGTGCTGTATCCGGCGCCGACGACCAGCAGGACGAGGAGCAGGGACTCATACGTCCGCGTCGTGCCACCCACCCCCAGGCTCACGGCGACGACGCAGGCGCCCGCCCCGACGACCCAGCGCTCGTCGTGGCGGTCCAGCAGCTCCCCGGCGACCAGCAGCCCGACCAGGGGGGCCAGTTGCGCCGCCGAGAGCAGCAGGCCGAGCTGGGCCGTGCTCAGGCCGAGGTCACGTTGCAGGTGGACGCCCATCGCCCCGATGCCCTGCACGAAGAATCCTGAGGCGGCCTGGGTGAAGGTGGCGACGCCGAGGACGACCCACCGGTACCGCTCCCTCACGGGCGCCAGCACAGCGCGGGGTCGGGATGGTCGAAGAAGCCGAGTTCCCGGTAGAGCGGCTCGCCCTCGCGGGAGCCGTACAGGTCGACCCGGACGGCGTCGCTCTCCCTGAACCAGTCGAGCAGGCCCCGCATGATCGCGCGGCTGTGGCCACGTCGGCGATACGCCGGATCGGTGACCACGCCGATCACGTGTCCGATGCGGCCGTTGCGCGAGTGCGGGCCGGGAAACCACTGCTCGACGGTGCCGATGCCGCAGGCGGCGAGGCCTTCGTGGCCGTCCACGACGAGGATTCGCGCGTCGTCCCGCGTCAGTTTCTCCTTCAGGACCGCGGCGAGGGCCGTCCGCCATTCGTCGCCCGCCGACGAGGGGTTGAAGAAGTCTCCGCCGAGGTCCCCGAACAGCAGCGCCCGCAGGCGGACGAGTTCAGCGATGTCGTCCTGGGACGCCTGGCGCACGCCGGTGTGATGTGTCATATGGACAAGGGTGATGTAATGGTCTTATGCACCTCAACCCTTACGGCGGAGACGCCGTGAACCTCGCCGCGGATCTGGCCAACCGGCGCCCGGCGACCGCCGAGGAGCTCGCGGACCGCTGCGAGGCCGCCGGACTCGTGCTGGAACACCCGGTCACACCGCAGGATGTGGACCGCGTCCACGCCGTACTCGACGCGTGGGAGAAGGTCGTCGACGCCGCCGACGAGCACGAACGCGCCGAACTGGTCAACCGCATGCTGGCCGGGTCCGCCGCCTACCCACGGCTGACCGACCACGCGGGCAGCGGCTGGCACCTGCACTACCGCGACGACCAGCGGTCGCTCGGCGCCGTGCTGTTCGCGCTCATCTCCGTGGGCACCGCGCTGCATCTGGTCGGGCGGGGAATGCACCGGCTCCGGCGGTGCGCCGTGGCCGAGTGCGTCACGGTCTTCGCCGACACCTCCCGTACCGGGCGGCAGCGTTACTGCTCCCAGCGGTGCGCCAACCGTGACGCGGTTCGCCGGCACCGCGCGGGCCGCGCCGCCGAGAGCACCACCGGGGACGCCACCGAGGGCACCGTTGGGAGCGCCACCGAAGGCGCCACCGAGGGCACCGTTGGGGGCACAACCGAGGGCGCCGTCCTACGGGAGCCCGTACGCGTCCCCCTCGACCGGCACGCCCAGGACCGGCGGGAGTCCGGTCAGCTTTCCCGGGGTCTGGACCGCACCGTCCGCCGCTGAAGGTTCTCGGCGAACCTCTCCCACACGGCGGCGTTCTCCATGGCCACCTGGCAGACCAGGCCGACGCAGTACTCCGGGACGACGCCGACCAGCCACTCCGAGGACTGGGCGAGCGCGGCGTTGGCGCTGAGCAGACGGAGGAGGTGCCGGCCGCGTTCCGCGGACCGGAGGGAGGGGTCCTTCATCAGGATGTTCAGGGGCGACCTCCGGCGCTGGTCGCGCCCGGGTTCGGACGCCGAAGGCCGACGCGACCCGGGCGGCGTCCTCTCCGGCGCCCGCGGGCGCAGCGCCCTCGGCAGGGGGTCCTCCCCGCGTCGCAGCCGGTCGCGGACGTCCCGCACCGTGCCCGGTGAGATCCCCACCTGCTGCGCGATCCTCCGCAGGGAGGCCTGCGGCTCCTTGACGATCAGTTCGGCGGCGCGCATCCGGCCGGCGGAGCCGTCCAGCGGGCGTGTCCGGCCGTCACGCCCCAGCCGGGCCTTCGGCTGCGCGTCCTGCGGGAGTACGGTGCGGCGGATGTCCGCCACCTTCCGCGCGGACAGGCCTGAGATCCTGGCTATCGCCCTGTCCGACCAGTGTGGGTGCGAGCGGAGGATACGGGCCGCCGCCGCGACGCGGTCCCCCGTGGAGAGCGGGAGGCCGTGCGCCGTGTTCTCCTTGACGGCCACCACGAAGGCGTCGTGTTCGTCGCCTTCGAAGAACCGCACACGAATGGTCTCCTCACCGCGTACGACCGCCGCCTGTAGCCGGTGCATCCCGTCGATGACCCGCATGGTCTCCCGGTGCACGATCACCGGAGGCAACGTGTCCTCCGTACCGGAGAGCATGCGTATGTGCTGGGCGTTCTCCCCGAGGCGCCGTGGGGAGTCAGCGGGAAGCAGCGAGCCGACGGGGACCGTCTCAACCGCGGAAAGCTCGGGCTGATAGCCCTCTCTCGTGTGGGCGCCGTCTGACGACGACGTCTCTCCGGCCTGAACAGCCAATTCTCTTCTCCCTCGGCGAAGGGTGCCCTTTCTCCGTTCCTGGACCAGGTCGTCCGACACGCCGATCACGCGTTCCGGTGTCGCGCGCTCCGAAAGAAGGAATGCCCCACCACCGCTTTACCGATATCTCGTTTCCGCGGGCGTCACGGCCGATAAATCGCCGACGGCCGTACTCTTCTCATGGAATACCGCCACAGAGGCGCCGACCGGTCGACGGAGACGGCGACCCGGCCCCGTCAGCGGCGCACCCCAGAAACCTCCGGCACGACGGGCGGAGGAAGAACACGTTCTGAACGAATATCGACACGACCGTTAACGCCCCGCCCGGAGCCCGTTTCGGCCCGACACGGACCGTTCCCTCTTTCAGCGCCCCAGGGCTGCGAAAGACGACCCCCCACTCCCCGAGACATGAAGACCACACGGGCCGACCGGAACAGATTGACCTGGTAAAACATTCACCCTGTTGATATCGCAAAACAATATGTCACCCTCAAGAGTGACTGTCAACTATTGTCAGACAGGTAATCGCGACCTCTGCCGCTTCGATCCTCCCGTCAACCGCTTATTCACACGGACGCGGCGACGATGCTCCCGCCCCCTCCGTGAAAGGGACTTCTGTCCCGTTCGCGAATCGACACGACGCCCGGCCGGGAAAATACCGCCCACTCGCCGCCCTGTTGACACCCGAACAATGCCGCACGACCCGAAGAGACCACGGTCGTACGGCACCCGCCACCTCCGGAAAGGCCGAGAAGTTCTATGCGCTGAGAACGCCTCACATTTCACCGGTCCGACCGTCGTCGAAACCCGGTGAATTCCCCGCGTGGGCCCCGGGTCTCAGATCCCCGCTCCGTCCGTGAGACAGCCGGAGCACCCCGTCCGGGCCCTTCGCCGAGGACCCGGGGAGCGGTCAGGCCGGCAGGGCCCGGCGGGCGTAGGCGCGGACGTCGGCGTCCGGGTCGGACAGTACGGCCCGCAGCGCCTCGGTCACCTCCGGCCTCGCGCGTGTCGAAACCGGGGTCGTCGGCGAGCGTCTCCAGGGCGGCGGACGGTTTGCCGACGGCACCCAGGCCGACGGCCACCGCTCCGCCGACAGGCGCACGTCCGCCAGGAGACCGCCGAAAGGTGACGGTCAAGGTGAGGCGTTGAGAAGGGCGTTGATATCGCTCTGGCGGTAGCGGCGTTGCCTGCTGGGGGTCCTGACCGAGGGGATGCGCCCGGTCAGCGCCCACCGATTCACCGTCTTGGGATCGACTCCGAAGATGCGGGCCACTTCGCCGGGGGTGAGGAGGCGTTCGGTGGTGTCGGGCCCGGTGGAGAAGGTGCCGTCCGGGGCGACGGCTTTGAGGGGGGACATAGGGGTTCTCCTTCAGTAGCGGAGCATGTGCAGGATCTGGTCGTGCCGGGCCAGCGCGCGGGCGAGCCGGCGCAGGGTCGTACGGCCGAGGGCGTCCCGGGCTCCGGCTCTGCGCTGGTCGGGGCGTAACGGTTCGTACCGGATGGCCCACCAACGGGGCAGGCCGGGCAGATCGTGTTGTTCGTACCGCCAGCCGGGGTGGGTGCTGATGAGCAGGTCGATCAACCGTCGTTCGTCGTCGGTCATGGTCTTCCCGGTTCGGAGGGCGGACAGGAACACGCTTCGCTCGGGCCGGGGTTTCCGAGGTCTTTCGACCCGGGTCGTGAGGTCCGGGACCTTCGTTCGAGCCGACCTTTCGAGGGCCTTCGTTCTGGCCACGAAGCCCGGAGTTCGGGGCCTTTTCGTGGGGCAGGTGCCCGGCCCCGAGCCGGGGAGCACTTGGCCGGGCGCCCTGGAGGAGAACCGGCCCCACGTGCTCGGGGCCGGTGCGCCAGACGACTCCCTCTTCCCCGGCACGCCCATCTGTCCCGGCGTGCGTGGGAGCCGTCTGCGAGGGTGTGCGGCCCAGACCCCTCCCGCCTGGACCGCACGCTCATGGGGTGCGGAGGGGTGCGGTCCAGGTCCCTCATCCCTGGACCGCACGCTCAAGGGGCACGGCGAGCCGCCGTACCGGCTATGGGGAGCGCAGCAACCTGCGCAACGCCGTAGACCGACCAGGCGCGATGGCCTGACCAGGGCATACGGCCTGAACGACCCGAGCGGTCCGAGTCCGAAGCGCGCGGGCGACGGCCACGGCCTGGATGCTCGGCGGCACCACCGGAGGTGCCTGGGCGGTCAGCTTGCGCTCCAACTCCCCGACCGACCCGGCCCGCACCAGCAGCACGTCCCCGGGACACGGCCTGCCGGACAGGACACTCCGATAGGCGCTCCACAGTCCGGACCGTGAGCTGTGGAACACCAGCCAGTCAGGATGAGCCCGCCGCAAGCTGTCGCAACTGGGATATGCGACACCATCCACTGGACACGTCGGTTCGACGAACGGCATCATGCCGCCCTCCCACCCGGCGAACGCCCTCCGGCGGACACCGTCTCCCCACCCGGCGAAGGCCGTCCACCGGCGAACACCATTCCCTCACCCGGCGAAGCACCCGGCGAAGACCGTCCCCCAGCCGATGCCGTCTCCTCACCCGGCGAACCCCGCTCCCCGCCGACCTCCCCGTTCCGCGCCCCGGAAGACGGACGGCCGGTACCGCCCCTCCTACGCCGAACCGGCGCCGGGGAGGACTGCGGCGAGAGCCGGATGGCTCGGATCATCTCCGCCTCCCGCATCCGCTCCTCCAGCCCGTCAGCCGTGGGGTCCTCGACGATCACCGGCCGGGGACCGTCCCAGGCGGCCACCGCGTAGAAGGCGCGTCGTCCCAGGCTGTAGAGCACCGTCCAGTCCACCCAGGCCAGGTCGATCCGCTCGGCCTCCGCCCGCGCCGGACCGTCCCACACCCGCCGATACACCGGCGCGTACGGCAGACCGTCCCTGTGCCGTCCGGTCACGAGGTGACCTCCTCGACCAGGGCGACGCGGGCGGTCTCCTCCTGCTCGGCGACGACGGCCTGGATCTCCTCGAAGGTGTCGGCGTCCACGGCCGATTCCGCTCCGGCCCGTACGGCGGCGCGGGGAAAGAGGTGGTTGCGGAAGGCCCAGAACCGGCCCGCGTCACTGATGATCAACCGCCAGCCCGGGATCACCGGGCGGTTGGGGGTGGGGTGCTGCATGACCTGAACCTCCAAGATCCGATCAGAGGCATGCCTGGCCAGGGCGTTCACCAGACGGGCCTGCCCTGCGAAACAAGAAACAGCCGGAACCCGAACCGGCCGACAGGCCGTACGAGCACGAGGAACGCGACATCGGTCTCCGCGCCGAGGCGGCCCGCCGCTCGCGGGCCGTACGCCGTGGTGGTGGGCCTGGTGCACCCGCGTCCAGATGACCCCCGACCGAGGAACCCTGGGGAACGGACGCCGAACCCGCCGAGGCAGCGGCAGCCGAGCAGGCCGTATCGGCGTGACAGGCACCGCCTCCGGAGCCGCCCCCGGGGCATCCACAGGAACCGGCTCCACGCCGTCGTCCGGTACGGCCTTCGCAGCCGGAACCATCGCGGGCACCTCCGGCTCAGGATCGGGGTCGGGCCGACGCTGAGCGGGTACCAGCGGAACCACCTCAGCGGGCGCCACCTCCACCGGAAGCCGGGGAGCGGGAAGGACCTGCGGGCCGTACTCGCGACGAGCCTGCAGACGGGCGTTCATCAACAGCCCGGACGGCTGCACGTACTCGTGCCCGTCCTGCTGCGAACACCCGTGGGCATAGGGGGCATGCCCACACCGGGCACACCCCATCGGCAAGGGAACGGCACCAGCGAAGCAGGCACAACCGTCCCGGATCGACGTGTCCGGTCTGGAGTCCCGGGCACTACTCTTACTCACGTCAGGAGACACCTTCCTGATCAAGGGCCTGTCGGACGTGTGCAGCGTTCGGCAGGCCGTTTCCGTCTGACGTTAGATGATCTTCTTATGTGTTTATGCAGTTCAGAGACTTACTCTTACCTGAACGTTCACGGTCTATCACTCCAGAGCATGGACGGTCGTGACTCTTCAAACCAGAGCCTCCATGTCTACGGTCTTCCTTATGATCGTTCAGGGGGAGTGGGTCTGGGAGGAGGGGACAGCCCGATGGAGGCAGCTCTACGTCATCCTCAGAGCCCGCATCGAAGCTGGCACCTACCCGACCCGGCGGTTGATACCAAGCCTGATCCAGTTGGAAGAGGAGTTCGGCTTGGCGCGCAACACCGTCCGCAAAGCGCTCGCCAGACTTACCCAGGAAGGGTACGTGCGCCCCGAGCAAGGCGTGGGAACCGTCGTGCAGCCCCAGGAGAAGTGGACACCCGAGACGGGCGAGGAGTGACGCGATGGTCAACCTCGCCGCCATGGCCATCCTTCCTCCGGGACACCTCACATAATGATCGTGCCCTGCGCACGCACGCAAGCACTACTCTAAGATTTCCTTGAGAAAGGACGTCACACTTACGCCATGGTCCTGAAGAGTCCAACCGTCCGCCATCGCCGTCTTGGCCGTGAGCTGCGACGACTCCGGGAAGAGGCGGGCTTCACCCCAGAACAGGCGGCACAACACCTTGGCTGGAGCCGATCCAAACTCAACCGGATCGAGATCGCACGGATCAAGGTAACCGTCCCCGACATCGCCAAAGCCTGCGATCTGTACGGCGTCACCGCAGAAGCCAAGGCAACCCTGGCCCAACTGGGCCGCGAGGCAAATCAACGAGGATGGTGGGCCGCTTATAGCGACGTGCTCGCCGGGGCATATGTCAGCCTTGAAGCGGACGCAGCCCACATCCGGACATGGGAACCCCTGCTGATCCCAGGGCTATTCCAGACCGAAGACTACGCACGCGCGATCATCAGCGAGCGCCCCGACCTGGACGAAGACGAGCTGCAACGTCGCGTAGCGGCACGAATGCAGCGCAAAGTAGCGCTACTGAGCTCCAAACCCACCGTTCACGTATTGATAGACGAAACAGCGCTCCGTCGACCAATTGGAGCCGCCAGCGCCATGGCCGCCCAACTCGACGATCTTGTCCAGATCTCTGGCTGGCCCACCGTCACAATCCAGGTTCTGCCGATGGCAGCAGGCCCGCATTCCGGGCTGAACGGCTCCTTCTCCATCTTCTCCTTCGACGAAGAAGATCCAGACGTTGCCTACGCCGGAGGCCCCGCAGGCGAAGCATACCTGGAAGACCCTGCCCAAGTTCGTGACCTTACGCTGGCTTTCGAGCGCCTTCTCCAAAAGGCGTTGACCCCCGAGGAGTCCGTGGCGCTCATCACCACGGTAAGGAGCGATCATGCATAAGATCACCGATCTATCCGGTGCTGAGTTCCGCAAGAGTAGCCTCAGCGGCACCCACGACAACTGCGTAGAGGTCGCCACCAACCTCCCCAACCTGGTCGCCGTCCGTGACAGCAAGGACCCCTCCGGACCCGCCCTGGCGTTCACCCCCACCCAGTGGCGCTCGTTCATCGGCCACGTGAACACCGGCACCTTCGACGCCTGACCGCTCGCCCTTCCTTCGAGGCCCCGGCACCGTACGGCGCCGGGGCCTCGCGCGTGTCAGGCGGGCAGGGCCCGGCGGGCGTAGGCGCGGACGTCGGCGTCCGGGTCGGACAGTACGGCCCGCAGCGCCTCGGTCACCTCCGGCCGCGCGCTCCAGGGGGTCAGCGCGAGGACGACGGCCTTGCGCACGTCGAGATTGGGGTCGGTCGCGGCCTCGGTGAGGAGGGGCACCGCGACCTCGGGGTCGGACGCGCCCAGGCAGCGGACCGCCCCCACCCGCACCTGCCAGGCCGCGTCCCCCAGCCCCCGTACGGCCGCCGCCGTCAGCGGGGAACCGGTGGCGCCGGACGATTCGAGGGCGGCGGCCCTGACGAGCGGGTCGGGGTCGTCGGCGAGCGTCTCCAGGGCGGCGGACGGTTCGCCGACGGTGCCCAGGCCGACGGCCACCCGGACACGGACCTCCCGGGAGGCGTCTCCGGCCGCCTCGGCCACCAGGCCGGACGCGTCGAGGGAGACCAGGCCGCGGATCGCCTCGATGCGCACCCGGTGGTCGGCGTCCCGGATGCCCGCCGCGAAGACCTCGGCGTCCCCCAGCCGCAGGGCGCGCAGCACGTCCAGCGCGCTCGCCCTGACCACGGCGTCCTGGCTGTCCGTCCGGGCGGTCAGGCCCGCGCCGAGCGCGGCGTCGGCGGGCAGCACCTCGACGAGTTCCCGCAGGCCGTTGGCGGCGGCCCGCCGTACCATGCCGTGGTCGTCGGCCAGGGCGGCGACCAGCGCCTGACCGGCGCCGTCGGGCACGGTCTCGGTGAGCACCGCGATGGCCGCCCGGCGCACCTTGGGGTCGGGGTCGGCGAGGTAGGGGGTGAGCCGTTCGACCGGCGGCTGCTCCTCGGCGAGCCGGTGCAGTTCCAGGATGCGGGGCGAGCGGCCGACGGCGGTCCCGGTCGAGCGGGTCTCCACGGCCGTGCGCACCGGGGCGCTGGTGTGGGCGCCGATGAGCACGGGCTCGGCCTGGACCGGCTGGAACTCCTCGACGGGCACGATGTACGGCTCGACGGGACGCTTGACGAACTCCATGGCGCCGTCGGACCGGCGGCGCAGGTTCAGGTGGAACAGCCAGCCCTCGTCGTCGCGTTCCGGCAGGTCGGCGCGGTCGTGGTAGAGGCCCCAGCGGCTCTCGGTGCGCACCAGGGAGGAACGGGCGGCCATCTCGGCGCAGTCGCGGATGAAGTCCACCTCGACGCAGCGCATCAGCTCGTGCGGGGTGTGCGCGCCCATCGCGGCGATCTCCTGGCGCATCCGCTCGAAGGACTCAAGCGCGATCTCCAGCTTGGCGCCTGTCTTGGGCGGGGCGACGTAGTCGTTGACGAAGCGGCGCAGCTTGTACTCCACCTGCGGCTGCGGCGGCCCCTCGGGGTTGCGCAGCGGCCGGTAGACGAGTTCGTGCGCGGCGGCGACCTGGTCCTCGGGGAGCGTCGCGGGGACCCGGTGGCCGGCGGCGGCGTGCGCCCCGGCGAGGTCGCCGAAGACGAAGGCGCCGATCATGTAGTTGTGCGGGACGCACGCCAGGTCTCCGGCGGCGTACAGGCCGGGGACGGTGGTGGCGCCGTTCTCGTCCACCCAGACGCCGGAGGCGGAGTGGCCGCCGCACAGGCCGATCTCGGAGATGTGCATCTCCACGTCGTGGGTGCGGTAGTCGTGGCCCCGCCCGGCGTGGAAGGTGCCCCGGGTCGGCCGTTCCGTCGAGTGCAGGATGGTCTCCAGGGCCGAGACGCTCTCCTCGGGCAGGTGGGTGAGTTTGAGGTAGATGGGGCCGCGGGCGGAGTCGATCTCGGAGGCGACCTCGGCCATCATCTGCCCCGACCAGTAGTCGGAGTCGACGAACCGGTCGCCCTTCCCGTTCACCTGGTACCCGCCGAACGGGTTGGCCACATACGCGCAGGCGGGGCCGTTGTAGTCCTTGATCAACGGGTTGATCTGGAAGCACTCGATGCCGCTCAGCTCGGCCCCGGCGTGGTAGGCCATGGCGTAGCCGTCCCCGGCGTTGGCCGGGTTCTCGTAGGTGCCGTAGAGGTAGCCGCTTGCGGGCAGGCCGAGCCGCCCGCAGGCGCCCGTGGCCAGGATGACCGCCCCGGCCCGTACGACGACGAACCTTCCGCTGCGGGTGTCGAACCCGGCGACGCCGACCGCCCTGCCGCCCTCGGTCAGGACGCGCACCGGCATGACCCGGTTCTCGATCCTGACCTTCTCCCTGATGTCGCGGCGGCGCAGCACCCGGTAGAGGACCTTCTTGACGTCCTTGCCCTCGGGCATGGGCAGCACGTAGCTGCCCGAACGGTGCACCCGGCGGACGGCGTAGTCGCCGTACTCGTCCTTCTCGAACTTCACGCCGTAGCCTTCGAGCCTGCGGACCATGTCGTGGCCACGGGTCGCGGTCTGGTGGACGGTCCGCTGGTTGACGATGCCGTCGTTGGCCCTGGTGATCTCGGCGACGTAGTCCTCGGGGGTGGCCTTGCCGGGGATGACGGCGTTGTTGACCCCGTCCATGCCCATGGCCAGGGCGCCGCTGTGCCGTACGTGGGCCTTCTCCAGCAGCAGCACCCGGGCGCCGCGCTCGGCAGCGGTGATCGCAGCCATCGTGCCCGCGGTGCCGCCGCCGACGACGAGCACCTCGCACACCAGTTCGAGACGGTCCGTGACCGGGGGAATCTCCACTACAGCTCCTTCAGGATGCGTTCGCGCAGGGCCGCCCTGGGCCCGCCCCGCGTCTCCAGGACGGTCTTGACCCCGGTACGGCCGAGCACCGCGACGCGGTCGGCCAGCAGCAGCGCCTCGTCCACGTCGTGGGTGACGAAGACGACCGTCGCCGAGGTGTCGCGCAGCACGTCCAGCAGCAGGCGTTGCATGTCGGCCCTGGTCTGGGCGTCCAGGGCGCCGAAAGGTTCGTCCATCAGCACCGCGCGCGGCGCGCCGACCAGGGCGCGGGCCAGCTGCACCCGCTGGCGCATGCCGCCGGACAGCTCCCTGGGCAGCCGCTGTGCGGCCTCGGCCAGGCCGACCCGGTCGATCCACTCGGTGGCGGCCCGCGCCCGTTCCCGCCGGGGGACCCCCCTGATGGCCAGCGGCAGTTCGACGTTGCGCCGTACGGTGCGCCACGGCAGCAGGCCGTCGTCCTGGAAGACCATGGCGCGCTCGGCGCCGGGGCCGGTGACCGGTTCGTCCCCGGCCAGGACACGTCCCTCCCAGGCGGGCAGCAGCCCCGCGAGGGCGCGCAGCAGCGTGGACTTGCCCGAGCCCGAGGCCCCGACGACCACCATGACCTCGCCGGGCGCGACGTCGAGGACGACGTCGCGCAGCACGGCCGTCCCGCCGTAGCCGAACCCGGCCCCGTCGAGCCGGAACGAAAGCCCGGTACGGCCCGCGCCCACGGTGATCCCGCTGGTGAGTGTCACGTCCCGCTCCCTTCCCCACGCGGCAGCCAGCGGGTGACGCGTCTGCCGACCAGTTCGACGACGGATGAGGTCAGCCAGCCCAGGGCGCCGATGGTGACCATCCCGACGATCACCCCGGGGTAGTCGACGATCGTGTAGGCGTGCCAGGTCCGGTAGCCGACCCCGAACTCACCGGAGATCATCTCCGCGGAGATCACGCAGATCCACGCCACCCCCATGCCGACCGAGAGGCCGCCGAAGAGGCCGGGCAGGGTGCCGGGCAGCACGACGTTCCACAGCACGTGGCGACGGCTCCCGCCGAGCGTCCTGACCGCGTCCTCCCACAGCGTGGGCAGCGCCCGTACGGCGTGCCGGGTGCTGACCATGACGGGGAAGAAGGCGGCGGTGAAGGTGATGAACACGATGCCCTGCTCGTCGGTGGGGAACAGCAGGATCGCGATGGGCACCAGGGCGATGGCGGGGATGGGCCGTACGGCCTCAAGGAGCGGCAGCAGCACGTCGCCCGCGCGGCGGGAGCGGGCGATCAGCACGCCGACGGTGATCCCGGCGACGGCGGCCAGCGCGAAGCCGGTGAGGATGCGGATGAGGCTCTGCAGCAGGTCGAGGTAGTACAGCCGGGTCGTGAGCTGGGTGGCGAAGCGCGCGGCGACCTCACCGGGTCCCGGCAGCCGGTCGAACCTCAGCCACAGCCGGGCGTCGGTCGCGGTGAGCGCCTGCCAGAGCCCGGCCGCCACCAGCAGGCAGCCGATCCTGGTCGCCCACCGCGCGGCCGGGTGGCCCTGGGAGTGCCTGCGCCGTACGGCGGGGCGGGTCACCGGGCGGTCCTGGACGCTCCGGCGCGCGGGGCCGGTCACCGGGACGCCCTGAGGACGGCCTTGAGGGCGTCGTCGTAGGTGACGGCCTCGGTGCCGGGGTGGGCGTCACGGTAGGCCCTGGCGCCGTCCTCGGTGGTGAAGGGCAGGAACTCGGCGTTCCTCCCGCCGTCGGGGTCCCTGACCCAGACGGCCCGGTCGGCGAACCAGCGGGTCCCGGTGGCCGTGTCGGGGACGTAGGCGGCGCGGACCTTCGCGGTGCCCGCCCCGGCGATCTGCCGCAGCAGGCAGGTGGGCGTCGCGGCGGGCCGGGTGGTGTCCTGGCCGGACAGCCACAGCTCGGAGGCGGTCGCCGGGTCCTTGACGGGGACGTCGCAGACGGGGTCGGTGCCGGTGATCGCGGCGGGGTTGACGGTCGAGGCGAGGTCGGTCTCGTAGGCCGGGCCGTACGCCCTGCGGAGGTAGGTGTCGTTGACGAACGTCGTGACGTCCACCCCGGAGAAGCCGTCGCCGATGCGTCTGAGGTAGGGCACGTCGTGCTCGTGGGCGGCCCTGAGTCGCGGCTTCAGGGTGGCGTCGAAGGTGGAGATGCCGTTGGGGCCGTTGTAGAGGTAGACGACCTCGGGGGGAAGTCCCGTCTGGCCGGCCACGGTCAGCGCGGCCTGGAGCGGGTGTTCGTGCAGGTAGCGGGTGGCGTCGAGCTGCGCCTTGAGGAAGGCGTCCACGACCTCGGGGTGCTCCTTGGCGTAGGCCTGGCGCAGCACGACGCCGTGGAAGGTCGGCACGTCCAGGGCTGCGCCGTCGTAGAGCAGGCGCGCCTTGTCCTGGAAGACCAGCAGGCCGGGCCAGGCGACGAACTGGGCGTAGCCCTGGACTCCGCCTGACTCCAGCGCCGAGGCGCCGACCGGGGGTTGCTGGTTGACGGTCTCCACGCCGGTCGCCGGGTCGATGCCCGCCTTCTCCAGCGCCTGGACCAGGGTGCCGTGCCCGGCGGAGCCGACGCTCGCGGAGATCTTCCTTCCCTTGAGGTCGGCCAGCGTCCTGGCGGGCGAGTCCTTGGCGACGACGACCATGTTGAGCGCGCCGCGCAGGTTGTAGCCGGTGATGGAGACCAGTTCGGTGCGGGCCGAGGGGGTCTGCTGGGTGCGGGAGGCGTTGATCAGCAACGGGTAGTCGCCCATCGAGCCGATGTCGATCTTCCCGGCCACCATCTTGGCGGTGATCGGGGCGCCGGTGTCGTGGTCCTGCCACTCGACGGTGTAACGGTCGCCGAGCCTCTTCTCCAGGTAGCCGAGCGAGCGCAGCAGCGTCCCGGCGGTCACGGTGTTGATCGTCTTCGACTGGTAGCCGACGACGAGGTGGATCTTCCCGTCCCCGGAGGAGCCGGAGCCGTCGGAGCCGCCGGCACCGGCGACCGAGCAGCCGGAGAGCAGGAGCGTCAGGGCGGCCAGCGCCGCCGTACGGAGAGGTCTCATCTGACGGTCAGGTCCTTCAGCGCAGCAGGTAGGGGATGTTGATGGTGACCGCGTCCACGGGACAGCGGGCGGCGCAGGGGCCGCAGTACCAGCACTCGTCGACGTACATGTAGGCCTTGCCGGTCTCGTCGCTGATGGCGAGGGAGTCCAGCGGGCAGGCCTCGACGCAGAGCGTGCAGCCGTCGATGCACAGGGATTCGTCGATGGTCACCGGGACCTCGACGCGCTGGTTGATCAGGGGCATGTGTCCTCCTCCCGGCCGCGGTGCAGGTGGCCGCGCATGGTCAGGCGGTCCCCGCGGAAGCGGACGTACTCCAGGTCGACGGGGCGTCCGTCCGACAGGTGGGTGAGCCGCTCGATCATGAGCAGGGCGGCTCCGCGTGGGGCGTCGAGCACGGCGGCGGTGTGGGCGTCGGCGTTGACGGCCTCCATGGTCAGCTCCGCCGTACCGAGGGGCTGGCCGGTGACGCGTTCGAGCAGCACGAAGATGTCGTTGCCTTCGAGGTCGGCGTCGAACAGCGGTTCGCCGACGTCGCGGACGAGGTAGGTCAGGTCGAGGGAGAGCGGCAGGCCGTTGAGGCTGCGCAGCCGTTCGAGGTAGACGACCTGCTCCCCGGCGGCGAGACCGAGCCTGCGTCCGACGGCGGCGGGCGGGGCGATGAGGCTCATCGTGCGGACCTCGTTGGTGACCCGGCCGTGCTCGTGGAGGGTCTCGGCGAGGCCGAGGAGCCGGTGCAGGTCGTGGGGGTACTTCTCGGCGGCGACCGTGGTGCCGACGCCGGGGCAGCGTTCGACGAGCCCCTCACCGCGCAGCAGGTCCAGGGCCTCGCGGATGGCGTTGCGCGAGGTCCCGAACTCGCGGGCGAGCGCGGCTTCGAGCGGGAGCCGCCCGGCGCCGTACCCGCCGTGCACGATCTCCCGCCGCAGCAGGTCGGCCACCTGTCTGGCCCGGTCGGCCCTGCTCCGGGACGCCACCGTTGCCGCTCTCACGCGGCCGTCGGACTGTCTCACAGAAAAAGCCTATTAAATGAGTAGGGAAAATGGCATAACGGTCGGATTGCGCCACCCAGGGCACTTCCCCACCTGGACTTTCACCGCCGACCGGGCAAGATCTGCCATGCCCGGGGAAGGTCTCCTGAGAGAAGGGAGGCGGGATGTGCCGTCTGTTCGGGATGACCAGCGCGCCGCAACGGACCCGCGCCACGTTCTGGCTGCTCGACGCCCCCGACAGCCTCAGCGTCCAGGGGCACCGCGACCCCGACGGCACCGGTCTCGGCTACTTCGAGGAGGACGGCGAGCCGCGGGTGCGCAAGGAGCCCGTCGCCGCCTACGCCGACCGGCGCTTCGCCGAGGAGGCCAGGACCGTGCGCTCGGCCACCTTCGTGGCCCACATCAGGTTCGCCTCGACCGGCGGCCTCGACGTCCGCAACACCCACCCCTTCGAGCAGGACGGACGGCTGTTCGCGCACAACGGGGTCGTCGAGGGCCTCGACCTGCTCGACGAGCACCTCGGCGACGCGCGCTCACTGGTCAAGGGGGAGACCGACTCGGAACGGGTGTTCGCCCTGGTCACCAAGGAGATCAGGGCGAACGGCGGGGACGTGGCCGCCGGGCTCGGCCGGGCCGTGCGATGGATCGCCGGACACCTGCCGCTGTACGCGCTCAACCTCGTCCTCGCCACCCCCGGCGGGCTGTGGGCGCTGCGCTATCCGGACACCCACGAGCTGTACGTGCTCGAACGCGCCCCCGGCGGCAGGCACGGCGACCGGCACCTCGACCACACGGGAACCGGCGGGCGCATCCGGGTGCACTCCGGCGACCTGTCGCGGGCGCCCGCGCTCGTCGTGGCCAGCGAGCGGATGGACGACAACCCCGGCTGGCGGCTGATGGAGCCCGGCGAACTCCTGCACAACGGCCCCGATCTGGGCCTCGTCCGTACGGCGCTGCTGACCGATCCCCCGGCGCACCCGCTGACCCTGGCCGACCTGCGCCCCGACGCCGCCGCCTCCCAGCGCGCCGGGGTCCGCTGACCGGTCAGGGAGCGGTGAAGAGCAGGGAGACGTTCTGGCCGCCGAACCCGAAGGAGTTGCACACCGCCGCGCCGAGGTGCTGCTTGCGGGGTTCGCCGCTGACGACCTCAAGCTCGACCTCGGGGTCCTTGCTGTCGAGGTTGAGGGTGGGCGGGATGACGCTGTTGGCGACCGACAGCAGGGTGACGATGGCCTCGACCGCACCGGCCGCGCCGACGAGGTGGCCGAGGCCGGACTTGGGCGCGGTGAGGACGACGTCGTTCCCGAGCGCCCGCTGGATCGCGGCCGCCTCGCCCACGTCTCCCACGACGGTGGACGTCGCGTGGCAGTTGACGTGGTCGACGTCCTCCGGCCGGAGCCCGGCGGAGGAGACGGCCCTGAGGATCGCCTGGGTCTGGCCCGCGCCCGTCGGGTCGGGGCCGGTGATGTGATGGGCGTCCGAGGTGATGCCGAAGCCCGCCAACCGGCCGATCGGGCGGGCGCCCCGCGCGGCCGCGAAGTCCGCCCGCTCCAGGACCATGACACCGGCGCCCTCGCCGAGCACGAAGCCGTCACGGTCGACGTCGAACGGCCGTGAGGCGCGCTCGGGGGCGTCGTTGCGCTTCGACAGCGTGCGAACCTGGGCGAAACCGGCGATGGTCAACGGCGTGATGGCGGCCTCCGTGCCACCGGCGATGACGACGTCGGCCTCGCCGGACCGGATGAGCCTGGCGGCGAACGCGAGGGCCTCGGCACCCGACGCGCACGCGGAGACGGGTGTGTACACGCCGGCTCTGGCGCCGTACTCCAGGCTGATCCAGGCGGCCGGGCCGTTCGGCATCAGCATGGGGACGGCGAGCGGGGCGATCCGCTGGGGCCCCTTCTCCTCTATCAGGTCGTCCTGCTCCAGGAGGGTGCCGATGCCCGCGATGCCGGTGCCGACCACCACCGCGAGACGGTCGGGATCGACCTCGGGCATGGCGGCGTCGGCCCAGGCCTGCCGCGCGGCGACGAGTACGGCCTGCTGGCAGCGGTCCATCCGCCGGGCCGTGACGCGGGGCAGCACCTCGTCGGGGGAGACGGCCATCGGGGCGGCGATCCGCACCGGCAGGTCGTCGGCGTGGGCGAAGGGCGCCACGAGGTCGTCGATCCGCCGGATGCCGGAGCGCCCGGCGAGGAGCCCCTCCCACAGTGAGTCGACGTCCCCACCGAGAGGCGTGGTCGCCCCGAGACCGGTGACGACGACGTCCTGAACGCTCATGCTGATCCCCTCGATGTTCCGGCTTGCTCCCGCATAGTTGTATCGCATACAAATACAGCATGCCCACGAGCGACCCTCCCCGGAGCCGGGGCCGACGCACCCGCGCGCAGCTTCTCGACCAGGCCGTGGCGCTCTTCGCCGAGCACCCCTTCGGCTCGGTGAGCGTGGCCGAGATCGCGGCGGCGGCCGGCGCGCACCCGAACCAGATCACCTACTACTTCGGGTCCAAGGACGCCCTGTTCGTCCACGCGGCGTTCCTGATGCTGCTCCGCGACGCCGAACGGCTGGAGCCGGTCGGGCACCGGCAGCGCACGCCCAGGGCGTTCCGTGAGGCGATGGCCCGCACCGCGCTGGCGCTGCCCGCCGTACCGGTCGCCGTGCAGGCGATGTCGACGACGCGGCTCAGGCCCGAGCTGCGGCCGGTGGCGCAGCACAACCTCACCCTGCTGTTCCGGCTGGCGGAGCGCTATCTCACCGTGGTGCTCGACCGCCACGGCTGGGTCGTCGACCGTCCCGCCGCCGTCGAGGCGCGCACCTTCTGGAGCGCCGTCCTCGGGGCCCGGCTGATCTCGGAGTCCGGTTTCGGCGGTCGCTCAAGCGACATCGACCTCGCCGGGGTTCTGACGGTCCACGAGAAGTAGAGGCCCCACCATTCCCACAAAACCCGATATTTCTGGATTATCGGGAAAAATGACACTCACCGGAGGGGACGCCTCGAATCCCCGGACGTGGAATCCCGCACGGACCCGGTAGAGCCACGGAAAGGCACCCACCCCGTCCGCCAACCAGGCGAAACCCCCACCACGCCCGGGAAGGCCGCCACAAATCCACGACCGGCCAGGACAGAACGGGAAAAACTCCTTGAATCAGGGTTGGCCACCTGATTCCATTAGCGGCAGATTCCGTACGGGGCCGGCCAAGGAGTGGGAATGGTCCCCAAAAGGCGATCGTGGGCCAGAAGGATCTTCATAGCGGTCTTCTCCCTGGTGTGCGGGTCCGCCGTCCTCATCTCAGTGTTGATCTTCTTCGTCAGGCAGGACCAGGCGGCCGGGTGGGGCGCCGTCCTGGGAGTGCTCACGGCGGCGGCCGGCCTGCTCCTGTCCCAGCTTGAACGCTTCTTCGGGCCTCGGGCCGGTGGCTCCTCGCCGAAGTCCGAGGCGGACGCGCTGCTCAAGGTCGCCGACCAGCTGGCCGTGGCGGTGCGTGAGCAGTGGGAGGCGGAGGCGGCCCTGCGCAGGCTCAACGACCCCTGGCCGCTGAACGTCAGCTGGACCAAGGAGGAGGAGCTCACCGACCCCATCTACGCGCTGCCCGCCGCCAGGGCCGGGGACGCGCGGGCCGTCCGTGCCGACGTGCCCCTGGACGGCGACCTCGCCCAGGTCGCCGACTTCTTCGAGAGCCTGCCCGGCGGGCGGCTGGTGATCCTCGGGCCGCTCGGCTCCGGCAAGTCGGTCCTGGCCCTGACCCTCCTGCTCGATCTGCTGGAACGCCGCGTGCCCGGGCGGCCCGTCCCGGTCCTGATCCCGCTGAACAGGTGGAACCCGGCCGAGATCCCGCTGGAGGAGTGGCTGGCCGACCAGCTGGCGACGAACTACCAGCTCGGCTCACCCCGGCACCGGGACGCGCGGGAGCTCGCCAGGCGCCTGTTGCACGACAACCTGGTCCTGCCGATCCTGGACGGCCTGGACGAACTCGCCGAACCCACCCGGCCCCAGGCGATCACCGACGTCAACGGCTGGCTGGGACGGGACCGTCAGATCGTCCTGACGAGCAGGACGAACGAGTACCGCGCCGCCGTACTGGCCGGCGACGCCGTCACCCGTGGGGCGGCCGTCGTGCTGCAGCCCCTCGGCTGCGCGAGGGTCGAGGAGTACCTCAGGGGGGCGACGGCCAGGCCCCGCGTGCGCCGCTGGGACCCGGTGTTCGCCGAGATGCGGGACAACCCCGACGGGCCGGTCGCCACGGCGCTGCGCACGCCGCTCATGGTGACGCTGGCGCGCGCGATCTACGGTGACCGGCCGGGGGACGCGGCGGTCCTGCTCCAGCCGCGTCTCGCCACGGCCGGCCTGGTCGAGGAGCACCTGCTCGGCGAGCTCGTCCGGGCCGCCTACCCCGACGAACGGCGTGGCCCGCAGGCCGGCGACGTCCAGGTCTGGCTGACCTTCCTGGCCCGCAACCTGAGCGGCAGGGACCGGCCGGACATCGCGTGGTGGCACCTGGAGACCGCGGCCCCCGCGGCCGTCGTGCACGCCCCGGCCGCCGTCGTCGGGGCGTGTGTCGTGGGCTTCGTCTTCGGCCCCGTCGCCGCCGTCGTCTTCGCCGTCGCCGTGCTCCTCCTGGCGGGCGACCGCCGTACCGAACGGTGGAGCCTTGAGGGGATCCTGAAGGGGCCGATGAACGCCTGGCTGCGCGGACTGCGGGAGTCCGGGACGCGGGGCGGCCTCCTCACCCCCCTCATCGGCCTGAACGAGAAGACGCCCCTCGAACGGAGGCTGGCGCTGGGCGCGGGCCGCGTCCTGGGCATGGTGACGGGGCTGGTCCAGGGGTTCGTGGTCTACCAGACGGGCGGCCTGTACCGGGCGGTCGCCGAGGGGGTCGGCCTCGGCCTCGCTGTCGGCCTCGCCGACGGATACCTGACCATCTCGACCCGGTCCGAGCCGAGCGAGGTCAGGTTCGCCTCCCGCCGGGGAGCCGTGGCGTTCGTCCGCCACGTCGCCATCGGGTGTGTCACCGGCGTCGGGGTCGGGGTGACGGCCTGGGCGATCTCGGCGTCGTGGTTCGGCGTGCTCGTCGGCATCCTGGTCGGCCTCGCGTTCGGGGTGATCGACGGGCTGAACATCTGGCTGGACGTGTCGACCGACGTCACCCTCGCGCTGAGCCCGCGCTCGACCCGGCGCGCCGAACGGCTCGCGGCCCTCGCCCGCAGCCTCACGCTGTTCACCACGATCGGCGTCACCACGGGCATCGCCTACACGTTCGCCTACGGCGTCCGGGCTGCCGTGCTCCCGGCGACGGTCTTCGGGCTCGGGTACGCGCTCGCCGACCACCTCATGGGGCTGACGACGTCGGTGTGGGGCCGCTACGCGGTGGCGAAGGCGTGGCTCGCCCTGCTGGGCAGGGTGCCGTGGCGGTTCATGGACTTCCTGGACGACACCCACCGGCGCGGCCTCCTGCGCCGGGTGGGCGCCGTCTACCAGTTCCGCCATGTGAGGTTCCAGGAGTACCTCCTGACGTGGCACAACTAGAGACGGGTGAGACGGGCCATGACGGCTGACCGGTTACCGGACGGATGGCGACGGCGGACCTGCGACGAGGTGATCCGCGCCTACGCCGGAATCGCCCGGCTTCCCACCTCGCCCGGGGAGAAGCGGGTGGCCGCCGCGCTCGCGGAACGGCTACGCGGCCTCGGTTACCGGGTCGGTGTCGAGCCGGTGCGCGCGACGAGCTCCTACGCGCTGCCGATCGGCCTGCTCAGCGCCGCCGGACTCGCCGCGGGACTCCTCTCCCGGTACGGCGTCCCTTCACACGGCGGTGGCTCGTACGGCGGCGCGCGGAGGGCGGCGGCCCGCTGGGGCGCCGCGGTGGTCGCGGCGGCGGCGTCGGCGGCCATCGCCGACGACGTCGCGGGAGGCGCCCGCTGGTTCCGCCGGGTCGCGCTCCCCCACCGGCGCGCCCACAACGTCGTGGCGTACGGCGGCGACCCGACGGCGACCCGGACGGTGGTCGTCCTCGCCCACCACGACGCCGCCCCGTCGGGAGTGATCTTCGACCAGCGGGTGCTCCGCTGGGTCGCCCGCCACTTCCCCGCCGTCATCGCCGCCGCCAAGGAGAACCCGCCGACCTGGTGGCCGGTCATCCTGGGACCGGCCCTGGTCGCCGTGGGCGCCGCGAGCGGCGACCGCAGGCTCGGCGGCCTGGGAACGGCGATCACGGCGGCCAACCTGGCGTTCCTTGCCGACATCGGCCGCAGGCCCGCCGTACCGGGGGCCAACGACAACCTCTCCGGGGTGGCCGCGCTGGTCTGCGTCGCGCGGGCGCTCCAGCGGGAGCCGGTCTCCGGGCTGCGGGTCGTCCTGCTGTCCGCCGGTGCCGAGGAGGCCCTGCAGGAGGGCATCCGCGGGTTCGCCCGCAGGCACTTCCCCGACCTCGGCCCCGGCACCTGCTTCGTCAACCTCGAAAGCGTCGGCTCGGGAAGGCTCGCCCTGCTCGAAGGTGAGGGGCCCGTGCTGATGCGCGACTACCCCGAGCCGTTCCGCCGGTTCGTCGCGGAGTGCGCGCGCGACATCGGGGTGCCGCTCCTGCGGGGACTGCGTTCGCGCAACAGCACCGACAGCGAGGTCCCCCGGCGGCACGGGTACCCCGTCGCCACGATCGTCTCGCTCGACCACGACAAGCTCATCACCCACTACCACCTCGACTCCGACGTCCCCGACAACGTCGACCTGGACAGCGTGGTCTCCGCCGCCGAACTGGCCGAGGCCGTCATCCGCAGGCTGGCCCGCGAGGAACCGGCCCCCTGAGGAACGGCCCGGCGGCCGCGGCTCCGCCGCAGCAGGGCCTCGGCGAACAGCAGGTTCGGCACCCAGCTCAGGAAGGAGTCGGCCAGATAGGAGCGGTCGAAGGCGGTGACCTCGTCCACGCCGAACGCGGTCTGGAGCGGAACGAGGACAAGCGGCCACGCCCTGAGCATCACCGCGGCGTACGTCAGCGCGAACGCCCGTGTCGCCCAGCGGCGGTGCGCGGCGACGTCACCGCGCCTGATCGCCCGGTAGGCAGCCACGGCGAAGGTCGTCCACAGTACGGCCAGCGTCCCGAAGCCCGCCGTTCCCACCGGACCGGCCATGTTGGCCGGAGCCATCACCAGTCCCGCCACCCCGGCCACGATCATGGCGACGATCACGACCCGCCCGCAGAGCCGGTGGAACCCGGGAAAGCGGGTACGCAGCCGTACGACGAACTGGGTGGGTGAGACCAGCAGCGCCAGGCCGCCGAAGCAGATGTGCACGTACAGGGCCGCCTGCGCCCAGCCCGGCTGATCGACGTAGGTGGCCGCGATCCCGACGTCGCTCCGCGCGAGGTGCCGCAGCGTGTCCGTCAGGTACGGCAGCGGCGCGTACACCGCGATTCCCACCGCGGTGAGGACGACCCACCACAGTCCGACTGTTCTTCTCATGAACGCCCCCATCGTCGATCGACCGTCCGTAACGGCCGTCCACAACGTAGGTTCGTCCCGGTACGGCGGTCGCCCCCCTGCCGAGGGAAGTGCGTCTCCCTCATCAGAGGGAGACCGGTTGACCCGTTTGCCCGGGTTCGGGGAAAGATGGGGACATGCGTTTGACCGGCGGCTTCCGCCGTACCCGGCCCGCCGGGGCCGACCGCTGGCTGGCGGGAGCACTGGCCGCCGGGTCCGCCGTCGCGAGCCTGCTGGCCGCCGCGGGGCCGCCCTACCGGGAGGCCGACCTTCCCGGGCTCGCCCTGGTCACGGTCGCCTCGCTGGCCCTGCTGTGGCGGCAGGTCTTCCCGCTGCCGGTGGTCGCCGTCGTCTCGGCGCTGCTGATCGTCAACGAGGCGGCGGGATACGCGGTGACCGTCGTGCAGTGGCCTGCCTGGATCGCACTGTTCACCTGCTTCTCCCTGTACCGCGACTGGCCGCACAGGCTGGTGGCCGCCCTGTCCGGCGGGCTGGCGGTCCTCGGGTACGTGGTGTTCGACCGTGGCCAGGTGAGCCCGCTCGAACTGTCGGGGATCACCATGTGCTTCCTGATCTCGACCATCGGGGGTGACGCCGCGCTGAGCCGCCGCGCGTACGCCGCGGCGGCCGAGGCGCGGGCCGTGAGTGAGGCGCGGGAGCGGGTGGCGCTCGCCGAACGGGTCCTGCTCCAGGAACGCGCCCGGCTGGCCGGGGAACTGCACGACGCCCTCGGCCACGCCGTCAACGTGATGGTCATGCAGGCCGGGGTCGGCAGGCGGGTCTTCGCGGAGAACCCGGACTTCGGCCACGAGGCGCTCGGGCACATCGAGACCCTCGGCCGGGGCGCGCTCGACGAACTCGACCGTCTGTTACGCGTCCTCGACCCGGCCGCCGACGGCTCGGGGCACACGAACGTCGACCCCACGACGGCCGACCTCGCCGACCTCGCCGGGCGGGTGCGCGCCGCCGGGCGGGAGGTCGAACTCAACACCGGCGAGGTCGAGCTTCCGGCCAGCGGGGCGCGGGCGGTCTACCGGATCACCCAGGAGGCGGTGACCAACGCGCTGCGGCACACCTCCCGCGGACGTATCCGGATCGACCTGACGCAGACCGGGGACCGGGTGCTGCTTGAGGTGACCAACGAGGGGGACGACTTCCCCGAGCCGGTGCCGGGACGCGGCCTGGTCAACATGCGGGAACGGGCCCGGCTTGAGGGCGGCGACCTGGAGGCGGGCCCCGTCGCGGGCGGCTTCGGCGTCCGGGTGGTCCTGCCGGTGGCGCGGCCATGATCAAGGTGTTCCTCGCCGACGACGACGCGCTGGTCAGGGGTGGTCTGCGAGCCCTGCTCGGCGCTGAGAAGGACATCGTCGTCGTGGGAGAGGCGGCCAACGGGACGCAGGCCGTACACGGGGTCAGGGCGAGCAGGCCGGACGTCGTGCTGATGGACGTGCGGATGCCCGGCCACGACGGGGTCCGCGCCACCCGGGAGATCACCTCCTGGCCCCGGCCGAGGCCCCGGGTGCTGGTGCTCACCACCTTCGACCTCGACGAGATCGTGGACGACGCCATCGCGGCGGGGGCCGACGGCTTCCTGCTCAAACGGGCGACCCCGGAGCAGGTGGTCGAGGGCATCCGCACGGTCGCGGGCGGGGACGCGCTCGTCGCGCCCTCGGTGACCCGCAGGCTGCTTGAGACGCTCGCCGCCCGGCGCGGCACCGGCGGCCGGGACGCCGCCCTCGCGGCTCAGCTGACCGAACGCGAGGCCGACGTACTGCGCGCCCTCGCCGAGGGCCTGTCGAACATCGAGATCGCCCGGTCGATGCACGTCTCCCTGGAGACCGTGAAGACCCACATCAAACACATCCTGTACAAACTACGCGTACGCGACCGCACCCAGGCAGTCGTCTGGGCCTACCGCACCGGCTTCGCCGACAGAAGGTGAGCCCGTTCCCACCCGCCCCGAGCCGGGTGGGAACGGGTCACGGGAAGGTGCTCAGAGGTTGGCGCCGGCGGAGAACAGGATCGGGCGGACCTCGACGGCCAGGCCGTCGATCTTCGCGTCCGGGATCAGCGCGGCGACCTCGTAGGCGCGGTCCTTGCTCTCGCACTCGACGATGTAGTAACCGCCGATGCCCAGCTCACTCACCACGGCCGGGCCTTCCTTGACGACGGTGGTGCCGTCGGCGACGCTGACCACCGCGCTGTTGGACGTGTCACCGAGCGCGTGCGTCGAGACGAACTCCCCGGACTCCTTGATCGTCTCCTGGAAGGTGCCGTGACCGCTCATGATCTCGTTGAGTTCGGCCTCGGACAGCTTCTCCATGACCGCGGGGCTGGTGTGCATGATCAGCATGAACTTCGACATATGACTCGCTCCTCCGATTGGGCTTTCGATGTCTTCCATGGAGAGGTCGGAGCCGGGAGCGGGGTTTTGACATCCCGGCGCCGACGAGTTCGGGAGGGTCAGCTGTGGTACTCGCCACCGTTGACGTCGAGGCAGTGCCCGGTGATCGCACGGGCCATGTCGGAGGCCAGGAAGATCACCGCGTCGGCCACCTCCTCGGGCTCCTGGAGCCTGCGGCGGTCGATCGAGCTCGTCATCTCGTCGTAGACCGTCGTCGGGGGGACACCGCGGGCGGTGGCGATCTCCTCGACGAACGCCTTCACCGTGTCGATCAGGATCGGCCCCGGGGCGACGCTGTTGACGCGCACCCCCTGCGGGCCGAGTTCGGTGGAGAGCATCTGGGCGAGCGCGAGCAGCCCTGCCTTGGCCATCTTGTAGGAGCCGCAGCGCTCGATGGAGTGTCGCAGGACAGAGGAGTTGACCATCACGACGGAGCCCCGGTTCTCGACCAGCGTCGGCGCGAGCAGCCTGACCAGCCGCAACGCCGCGTAGACGTTGATCTCGAACCCCTCGCGGACCTCGTCGAGACCGACCTCGACCATCGTCAGGTGCCGCGGCGCGGCGAAGGCGTTGTGGATGAGCGTGTCCACCCGCCCGTAGGTCTCAAGCGCCGCCAGCACCAGGCTCTCGGTCTCCGCCTCGTCGGTCAGGTCGGCCGGTACGACCAGCGCCCGGCGGCCGAGTTGCTTGACCTCGTCGGCCACCACCTCAAGGCGGGACGCGGTGCGCGCGGCCAGCACCAGGTCCGCTCCCGCGCGGGCGCACCGTACGGCCAACTCCCGCCCGAGGCCGGGGCCGACTCCGGCGACCAGGACCACCTTTCCCGGCAGCAGTTCAGGGACGTTCACGGTTCCACCTCCGGTCGAGGACCCGGGAAACGGGCCCTTCCTCGATGTTCGCGATTCCTTTCCCGGCCACGGGACCGGGTTCTCCCGGCCTCGCGTCCAAGATTTCCGACCCCCGTGAAAAGACCTCCCGCCGAAGCGGAAACACGCCTTTCCCGATGCTCTGACGCGGTGCGGAAAGGCGTTTCTCAGACACCCACGCCCACCGAGAAGGCGATCGGCCGGACCTCTATGCCCAGTCCCTCGATTCCCGTGTCCGGGATCATCGCGGCGATGGCGTGCGCGCGTTCCCTGCTCTCGCACTCCACGACGTAGCAGCCGACGAGGTGGTCGGCGCGTTCGGCGTGCAGGCCACCGGTGACCCAGGTCAGTCCGTCACGGACCTGGACGACGGCGCCGTGCGAGAGGTCCCCGAGCGTGATCCTGCCGAGGAGTTCCCCGCTGGCGCCGATCTCCTCGACGAACCGGTGACGGCCCTCGTGCACGTCGGCGCGGACCCGTTCCGGCAGGCCGTTCCAGACGCCGGGGTTCTCGTAGATCGCCAGCAGGTACTTCACGTCTTCGCTCCTAGCGTTCGCGCCGGTTCCGTAGACATGTCGGAGCGGACGTCCCGTTCTTGTCATCCAGCCGCGGAACCCGGCAAATCTCTCGAAGGAGGGCGTCGAGATCCTCGAACCGGCTCCGATCTGTCCATGAGGGGTGCCTTCGGCACCGTCCTCACCAACCGCCATCCGACCGGACGAGGAGTGACAAGCCCCCATGCATGACGAGACGACGAAGGAGGCACCGCCCAGGGCCGGACGCAGGGAGTGGACCGGGCTCGCGGTGCTGGCCCTGCCCACCCTGCTGGTCGCGCTGGACATCGGTGTCCTGTTCCTCGCGGTGCCCCACCTCAGCGCCGACCTGGGGACCAGCAGTGTCGAACAGCTGTGGATCGCCGACGTGTACGGCTTCCTCCTGGCCGGGTTCCTCATCACCATGGGCACCCTCGGCGACCGCGTCGGCCGCAGGAGACTGCTGCTCATCGGCGGTGCCGCCTTCGGCCTGGCCTCCATACTGGCCGCCTACTCCGGCAGCCCCGGCATGCTCATCGCCGCCCGCGCCCTGCTCGGCGTCGCGGGCGCGACCCTCATGCCCTCGACCCTGGCCCTGATCAGCAACATGTTCGCCGACGCCGGGCAGCGTGGCCTGGCCATCTCGCTGTGGGCCGCCTGCCAGTTCGGCGGCGCCGCGCTCGGCCCCGTCATCGGCGGCGTCCTGCTCGAACACTTCTGGTGGGGTTCGGTCTTCCTGCTCGGCGTCCCCGTCATGGCGCTGCTGCTGGTGCTGGCGCCGCTCCTGCTGCCCGAGTACCGCAACCCGGACGCCGGGCGCCTCGACCTCGTCAGCGTCGCCCTGTCGCTGGCGACCGTGCTGCCCCTGGTCTACGGGGTCAAGGAACTGGCCGTCGGCGACGGCACCGCGCCCGCCGTACCCCTCGCCGCGCTCGCCACCGGCCTGCTCCTCGGGTTCGTCTTCGTACGGCGCCAGCTCAGCCTTGAGCGTCCCCTGCTCGACCTGCGGCTGTTCGCCGAACGCTCCTTCGGCGTCGTCCTGGTGACGATGCTGCTCGGCGGCGCGATGATCGCCGGGACGGGGCTGCTGGTCAGCCAGTACCTCCAGTCGGTGCTCGGCCTGTCCCCGGCGACGGCGGCCCTGTGGTACGCGCCCATGGGCCTGGCGCTGGCCGCGGGAGCCGTGCTCTCACCCGCCCTGGTCCGCAGGATGCGGCCGGGCACGGCCATCGCGGGCGGCCTGGCGCTGTCCGCCGCCGGGTTCGCGCTCGTCGCCCTGACCGGCGGCTCCGGTGGCCCCGGCGGGCTGGCCCTGGCCGTACTCGGCATCGCGGTCATCGCGCTCGGCGACGGCCCGCTGGTCTCGCTGGGGACGGGCCTGGTCGTCGGCTCCGTGCCGCCAGGGCGGGCGGGCTCGGCCGCCTCGATCTCCGAGACCAGCCTGCACTTCGGCGGAACGCTCGGCATGGCCCTCATGGGCACGGTCGGCGCCGCCGTCTACCGCTCGCGCATCGCGGGCGCGCTGCCCGCCGGGCTCGGTGACCAGGCGGGACAGGCCGGGGAGACCCTCGCCGGGGCCGTCTCGGTGGCCTCGGGGCTGCCCGCGGAACCCGCGGCCCGGTTGCTGGCCGTCTCGCGGGAGGCCTTCACCGCCGGGCTCAACACCGTCGGCGCCATCGGCGTCGTCGTCTTCGTCTGCCTGGCCGCCCTCACTGCGGCCACCCTGCGCCGCCCCTGACCCGGAAATCGACCTGTTTCCTGAGAACACAACTCCGCATTTTCAGAGAAACGCCGTCCCGATCCCGGTGGGACCATCGAGGCGCGACATTCCCACGCCGTGTTCGAACGCCGATGAGGCGTTTTTCGGCGCGCATTCGTGAACGGCCTCGGAGGGATTCACGCCCCGGCCGAAAAACGCCGTCCGCGTCCCCCGCCGAGATCTTCCAGAGAGGGAGTCGACTGTGACGCAATCACCGGAGAAGGCATTCGACGTCCGCGACGCGCCGGACGAGATGGCCGAGCTCGACCGGAGGCTGACCGAACGGGCGAGGCGGATCTCGCCCAGGCCCCGGTGGTGGCGAAGGCCGTGGATGATCCCGCTGGTCATCCTGGTCGGGGTGTTCCTGACCTACATCTGGGGCCCCTACATCAGGCTGGACCCGCGCACCGCGACCGTGCACCTGGTCCAGAGCATCCCCCTGCACTACGTGCTGGTCGTCACCCACATCGTGACCGCCAGCGTCGCGATGGCCACGGCCTGCCTGCAGGTGTGGCCGTTGGTCCGCAGACGCTACCCGGCCGTGCACCGGATCAGCGGGCGGCTGTTCGTCTTCGCGGGCGCCGTCCCCACCTCGATCGTCGCCATCGTCCTGATGCGCATCCGCAACGACCGCGACGGCGGCGTACAACCCGGCAGTTCGGGCCTGTACATCACGGCCGCCCTGTGGCTGGTCATCACGCTCGTCGGCTACCGGATGGGACGCAAGCACCGGTGGGCCGAACACCGCCGCTGGATGACCTACAGCTTCGCGCTGTCGCTGACGAACATCTACAGCAGGCCCATCGCGATCTACGTGTCGAGCATCCCCGGCGCCAACATGAACCTGTGCTTCGAGCTGATCGGCTGGCTGCCCTTCATCGTGCACCTCGGCATCGCCCAGTGGTGGCTCGACCGGACCTCCGGGCTGCCGTGGGGAGGCCGTCGCAGACCCAGGCGCGCCGTACCGTCACAGAGCTGAGCCGTCGTAAAGCCGCCGTCACGGAGGTGGGCCTCCGCCGGCGGGACCTCGGGCCGGGCGCGCATGGCCCGCCCTGCCCGAGGTCCACGTCCACCGCGTTACTTCTGCTGCATGATCTGGACGTAGTTGCCGTCGGGGTCGACCAGCGTGCCGATCCACCCGTGGTCGTTCTCGCTCAGCTCGGACAGCCACGTCACCCCCAGCCCGTTGAGCCGCTCGGCGGTCTCCACGGCGTTCTCGACGTTGAAGTTGAGAATGTGCCTGCCGGGTTCTGAGTTCTTCTCCGCGACGTCTTCACGCTGGTCGCAGAACAGGGCGACGTCGCCGAAGAACAGGGCGGGTCCCTCGGTCCTGGGGTTGAACGCCTGGACGTACCACTCGCGAAGCCGCTCGGCGTCAGCCGTACCCAGCAGAATGCCGGCGAAGCTCTGTGCGGACATGTCTCCTCCTCAGTGCGGCCCCCTGTGGGCCCCTCTACCCCTGGGTCGGAGCCGTGGACCGATCCTTGACATCCGGCGCCGCGTGAATCACAAAAAAGCCGGGCCCCAGGGCGAAAACCCCGAAACCCGGCCCGAAAAAGGCTCAGAACCCGGCGTCCGTCACCGCCTCGAACACCTCAAGGGCCCGGTCGAGCAGTTCCTCGCCGCCCTTCGCCGAGGGCACCAGGTCGAGCAGGATCTCGGTCGCCCCGGCCTCCGCCAGCGCCGCCACGTCCTCGACCACCTGCCCGATCGACCCCTGGAACGGCCTGCGCCCGGCGGGAGCGGGCGTCTCGGACAGCACGACGGCGGCCCTGGGGACGAGCTCCAGCGCGGCGGCGTCCCTGCCGTGTTCCACGGCCCGCTGCCTGATCCTGTCCCACAGCTCGGCGACCACGGGCGCGGGCAGCCCCGAGGGAAGCCACCCGTCGGCCTTGCGGGCGGCCCGCTCCACGGCCCTGACGGAACGGCCGCCCAGCAGCACCGGGATCCGCCCGGCCGGTTTCGGGGCGACCAGGGCGCCCTCGACGCTGAGCCGTGAGTCCCGGTACGAGACCGGATCACGCCCCCAGAAGGCGCGGCAGGCGTCGAGGGTCTCGTCGAGGGTACGGCCCCGCGCCGCGAAGTCGGCCTCCATCCCCCGGTACTCGTCGGAGGACCAGCCGCTGCCGAACCCGGCGACCACCCGCCCCCCGCTGGCCCGGTCCAGCGTCGCCAGCGCCCGCGCCAGGTGCAGCGAACGGTACAGCGGTGCCACCAGGACGCCGGTGCCGAGCCGTACGGTGTCGGTCACCGCGGCGGCGAGGGTGAGGACGGTCAGCGCGTCCGCGCACTCCCGGTAGTGGTCGATCCACGGCAGCCCCGGCACGCCGTTCATGCCCTCGGCCGGTTCGAGCGGGAAGAGCACCCGTTCGTAGACCCAGAGGCTGGAGTAACCGGCGCTCTCCGCTCCCCTCGCGATCCTCGCGACGTCGAAGCGCAGGTCGAAGCCGCTGCTCTGCGGCAGTCCCAAGCCGAACCTCACGGTGTTCCCTCCGGTCGTCAGAAGTCAGTGCACGCGGTAGCTGCCGGGGTCCCTGCCCGGTCCCCGGTGCGCGTTGTAGTCGTCGATGAGCCGCTGCCCCTCGGCGTTGGCCTGGGCGAAACGGGCGACCGGGTCGGCGCCGGACAGCAGCACGTCGTGCATGGCGTAGGTCATCACGTCCTGGAGTCTGGGCAGCTCCCCCACCAGGGCGCCCAGCGCAGCGGGCGAGTCGTCCGAGCCTTCGAGCTGGTCGACGGCCACCTTCCGGTGCGGGTTCTCCTCGAACCAGCCCTGCTCCTGGAGGAGTTCGACCGCGGAGTAGGTGATCGGCATGTAGTTGGTGCGCCGGTGCCTGTCGATCGCGTTGGCCGGGTTGTTGAGGTACTGCAGGAAGGCCAGCGCGCCGTCCCTGACCTCCTCGTCGAGGCCGTCGGCCAGGAAGATCCCGTCCCCGCCGAGCACGTTGCCCACGTAGGGCACGTCGTCGTTGTACGGCAGGCGGCTCGCCCTGACGACGAACCCCCGGTCCTTTCCGACCTGCACCAGCCGGGGCGCGTCGACCGAGGAGGTGAACATGAAGGCCACCTGCTGTTCGGCGAACACCCCGAAGCTGCCGACCCAGTCCATCCTGGTGCCGGTGTAGTGGTAGTGGCCGTCCCGGTGCAGGCGCCGCCACCAGTCGACGAAGGCCATCATCTCCTCGGAGTCGAGGTGGGCGGTGTCGGCGACGCCCGCCCTGCCGTTGTCCCGGTTGACGAGGTGGCCGCCCTGCGCGGCGACGGCCTGCATGAACATCCAGCCGTGGTTGCACCAGGTGATCGCGTGCGCGGGCGGGTCGGGCAGCTTGGCCAGGGCCCGGCAGGCGGCGTCGATCCCCGCCCAGGTCCGCGGCACCTCGGTGATGCCCGCCGCCTCAAGGAGCGTCATGTTGGCGTACAGCAGGGTCGTCGAGGACAGCGGGGACAGGCCGGTGCGCCCGTCGGGGGCGGTGAAGTAGTGGCGGGCGTGGGAGAGCACGTCGTGGTCGACGACCGGCTCCCCGAGGATCTCCGTACGGCCTCCGATGGCGTCGGCGACCGAGGTGTACAGCGGTGAGCCGTCGTTGCGCACCATGTCGAAGGCGACCTGGCTCGACGTCGAGTAGTACTGGCCAAGAGTGGGGATGACGCCCCGTTCGACCGCGCGGGCGATCTCCAGGGGCATCCGCACGTAGTCGTGCTCGTGCAGCCTGACCTCGTAGCCGGGGTGCGCCTCGTTGAAGCCTCTGATCGCGTCCCTGGTGCTGTCCAGGAAACGCGGGGTCTTGTAGTAGTGCAGCCACGCGTCGATGACGATCCTCATCCGGCGTGCTCCCTCATCTCTGGGTGGTCCCTTGGCGGATGATTCCGCGCGCGACCCCGTGGCAGAGGTTTTCCCGGGATGGCCGGAATCGCGGGGAAAACAAACTCGAAGCCAATGATGCGGGCCGTTCCCCGAAAAGGCATCTTCCTGGTTGCGGCGTTTGTTCTCTCATGCGAACGGTGTGGGAGGTGGGCAATCAGGGAGATGCGTCACGGTGAATGCGACTGTCAGGGTCAACGTGCACCGAAACCTGCCGCATTTTTCCCGAGGAGGACCGATGGAAATCACCGAGGCGCCGTCGAGGGAGGAGCTCGTCCGCCGGGCGTCCGAACTGGTGCCCCTGCTCCAGAAGAACGCCCTGTGGGCCGAGGAGAACAGGCGTCTGCCCGAGGAGTCGATCGAGGCGCTGACCGAGGCGGGCATCCTGAAGATGCGCGTCCCCACCAGGTACGGCGGCTACGAGTCCGACATGGGCACCGTGGTCGAGGTGCTCGCCGAACTGGCCAGGGGGGACGGCTCGCACTCCTGGACCGTCGCGGTCTGGGCGATCAGCACCTGGATGGTCGGGCTGTTCCCCGACGAGGTGCAGGACGAGGTCTTCTCGACCCCCGACGTCCGGGTCAGCGGCATCCTGAGCCCGACGGCGGTCGCCGTACCCGTCGAGGACGGTGTGGTGCTCAACGGCAAGTGGTCGTTCAACACCGGCTCGCAGCAGAGCCACTGGAACACCAACGCCGCGGTCCTGGCCACCGCCGACGGCGGCTACGAACCGATCATGGTCGCGATCCCGCTGCCCGACCTGCGGATCATCGACGACTGGCACACCTCGGGGCTGCGCGGCTCGGGCAGCGTCACCACCGTCGCCCATGACCTGTTCATCCCGCGGGAGCGGGTGCTGGCCATGGGGCCGGTGCTCCAGGGCCGGATCTCCTCGAAGCTGAACGCCGACTCCCCGATCTTCCGCGCGCCGTTCATGCCGACCGCCTGCACCACCGTCGGCGCCACGGCGCTGGGCCTGGCCAGGGCCGCCAGGGACGCCTTCTTCGAGCGCCTGCCCGGCCGGAAGATCAGCTACACGAACTACGACAGCCAGAAGGACGCCCCGCTCACCCACCTCCAGGTCGCCGAGGCCGTCACGAAGATCGACGAGGCCGAGTTCCACGCCTTCCGCGCGGCCCGCCTGGTGGACACCAAGGGGCCGACCGGCGAGCCGTGGACGCTTGAGGAGCGGGCCCGTGTCCGGCTCGACCTGGGGGCGGTCTGCCGGCGGGCCAAGGAGGCGGTGGACATCCTCAACACCGCCAGCGGCGGCTCCTCCGTCTACACCTCGGTCCCGATCCAGCGCATCGAGCGTGACGTGCAGACCCTCAACCTGCACGCCATCATGCACCCCAACACCAACCTCGAACTGTACGGCCGGGTCCTGTGCGGCCTTGAGCCCAACACGGTCTACCTCTGAACCGCCGAAGGGGTCCTCACGGGAGGTCTCCCGTGAGGACCCCTGACGCGGACGGCCCTACCGTCCGGCGGGGACACGCCTCCTGGGGGTGGTCCGCTCAAGCCACAGGTAGGCCGCGATGAGGCTGACCACCCAGCCCATCCACGAGGAGATGTCGAAGAAGACCGCCACGTCGATGCCGTTGCCCGGGATGGCGAACTGGCTGATCACCCGGCCCCACGAGGTGCCCATGGCCAGCGCGAAGCTGTAGACCATCCAGCGCCGGTGGTCCACGTAACGGCGCTGCCGCGCGGCCCGCAGCCCGGCCAGCGACGTCGCGATCCACAGCACCGCCATCGTCGCCAGCCCCAGCTTGCCCATCGGCGCGGTCGAGTACGGCAGCAGCACCAGCGACAGCAGCGAGGCCGGCAGCGCCCCGGCGAAGACGTAGACCCGCCCGGAGATCCGGTGCAGGCCGGGACGGTGACGCCGTACCCACGGCAGCAACTGGACGAAGACCGTCACCAGCGCCACGTTGCCCGCGACGACGTGCGCCACGACCACCGGGTAGTGCAGGGCGAAGCCCGGGTCGATACGGGTGCGCGACAGGACCGGGTCGAAGCTCAGGTAGCGCGGCAGCGCGTAGATCAGGTTGAACACGACGAGCGCGCCGAGCCCGTACAGCCACGGGCTGCGCCACCACGGCCACGGGGAACGTCGCGTGAGGCCCCCCTCCCTGTCCTCCAGCCCGTCGACCAGGGTCCCTTCGGATTTCTTCGTCACTGCTTTTCCACCTTTTCCTAGGCGGCCCCGCCCAGGGCCGAAAACGTCGTCCGGGGGAGAGAAAGATCGCGGCTGAAGGCGCCAATGGGAGTTTCACGTCCGCTCCCCGGAAAACGCATCTCCCGTATTGCCATGTTCGTCGGCGACACCTGGAAAGCGATGACCCGGAGCAATTCAGAAGATGTCTCACCCGTGTCCCCGGTGCGACCATGCAGTGGCGGAGAGGGCGCACGGAATCCACTGGGAAATCCATTTCGGTTGTCCCTTCCGCGTGCCCGGCCGTACCCAGGCCACGGAGTCGAACTTGTGAGGTGAACCCCTGATGGCCGATGGAGCGGGAACCCGCGCGGTGGTGCTCGGCGGGAGCATGGCGGGCCTGCTGGCCGCCCGGGTGCTCTCCGAACGGTTCACCGAGGTGCTGCTCGTCGATCGTGACCGGCTGACCGGGGTGGCCACCTACCGGCCGGGCGTCCCGCACGGGCGGCACGCCCACGGCCTGGTCGCCAGGGGCCACCAGATCCTGGAGGAGCACTTCCCCGGCCTCACCGGGAACCTGGTCGCGGCGGGCGTACGGCCCGGCGACTTCAACGGCGACATCCGCTGGCTGTTCAACGGCCGGCGGATCGCCCCGTCCCACTCGGGGCTGGGGTGCGTCCCCGCGACCAGGCCGGTGCTGGAGAACCAGGTGCGCCTGCGGGTCCAGGCCATCCCCAACGTGCGCTTCGTCGAGGGCCACGACGTCCTCGGCCTTGAGACGACGGCCGACCGGAGCCGGGTGACCGGCGCGCGGGTGCAGCGGCACGACGGCGGCGCCCCGGCGGAGACCCTCGACGCCGACCTGGTGCTCGACACCACGGGCCGGGGGTCGCGCACCCCGCTGTGGCTTGAGGAGCTGGGCTACGGACGCCCCGAGGAGGAGCGCATCAAGATAGACCTGGCCTACACGACCAGGCACTACCGGCTGCGCGCCGACCCGTTCGGCGGCGACCTGGCGATCATCCCGGCCGCCACCCCGCGGACCCCGCGCGGGGCGTTCTTCTTCCCCATCTCCGGAGGCGAGGGCCTGGTCGAGCTCTCGCTCACCGGCATCCTCGGCGACCACCCGCCGACCGACCCCGACGGCTTCCTCGACTTCGCCAGGTCCCTGCCCATCCCGGACATCCACGAGTCGATCAAGGACGCCGAACCGCTCGACGACCCGGTGACGTTCAAGTATCCGGCCAGCGTGCGGCGGCACTACGAACGGCTGGCCGACTTCCCCTCCGGCCTGCTCGTCATGGGCGACGCGGTGTGCACGTTCAACCCGGTCTACGCCCAGGGCATGACGGTCTCCGCGCTGGGGTCCCTCGTCCTGCGGCGCCACCTGGAGCAGGGGACGGAACCGGACGCCAGGGCGTTCTTCAGGGACCTCTCCCGGGAGATCGACTCCCCTTGGGAACTGGCCGCCGGGTCGGACCTGGGCTACGCCGGGGTGCGGGGGAAGCGCTCGGCGAAGGTCAGGTTCGTCAACGCGTACGTGGCCAGGCTCCAGGACGCCGCCGTCAACGACCCCACCCTCGCCAACGCCTTCATCAGGGTCGCCGGGCTCGTCGACCCGCCCGCCTCCCTCATGCTGCCCCGCCACGTCGTCCGGGTGCTGCGCGGGTCACGGCGATCCCCGGCCGCGCACGGAAACCATGACTCCAGCCCCTCCGCACCGACCGAAAGGCCCTTCGATGCGTCCCTTCCGAGTCGAGTTCCCCCAGGCGGACATCGACGACCTGAACCGGAGACTGGCCGGGACCCGCTGGCCCGGTGAACCGCCGAGCGCCGGGTGGGAACGCGGCGTCCCCCCGGACTACCTCAGGGAGCTGGCCGAGTACTGGCGCACCGGTTTCGACTGGCGGGCGGCGCAGGAGCGCCTGAACCGCTTCCCCCAGTTCGTCACCGAGATCGACGGCGTCGACGTGCACTTCCTGCACGCCCGCTCCCCGCGGAGCACGGCCGTACCGCTGGTCATCACGCACGGCTGGCCCGGCTCCTACGCCGAGTTCCTCGACGTGGTCGGGCCGCTGACCGACCCGGCGAGCCACGGCGGCGACCCGGCCGACGCCTTCCACGTCGTGGTCCCCTCCATCCCGGGGTACGGCTTCTCCGGCCACCCGGGCGAGCCGGGGTGGTCGACCCGCAGGGTCGCGCGGGCGTGGGCGGAGCTGATGCGGCGCCTGGGCTACGACCGTTACCTCACGCAGGGCGGCGACTGGGGCATGCCGATCTCCCTGGAGGTCGGGCTGGCCGACCCGAACCACGTGCTGGGCGTCCACGTCAACATGTTCGCCGCGTTCCCGCCGCAGGACCCGGCCGAGTGGGGCGAGCTGAGCGAGTCCGACCTGGCGCGCCTCGATTTCGCGGCGCGTTTCGAGCAGGACGGGGCGGGCTGGCGGTTCATCCAGTCCACCAGGCCGCAGACGCTGGCGTACGCGCTGACCGACTCCCCCGCCGGGCAGCTCGCCTGGATCGTGGAGAAGTACAAGGAGTGGACCGACTCGGCGAAGTCGCCCGAGGACGCCGTCGAACGCGACCACCTGCTGACCATCGCCTCGATCTACTGGCTGACCGCCTCCGCCGGGTCGAGTGCCCAGCTCTACTACGAGTCCAACCACCTGACCGCCGACTTCCTGCGGACCTGGGGCGGCCCCTGGCCGTTGCGGGCCCCCGTCGGGGTCGCGGTCTTCCCCTCCGACGTGGTGCTTCCGGTGCGCTCGTTCGCCGAACGGGTGCTGCCGACGCTGTCGCACTGGTCGGAGTTCGACCGGGGCGGGCACTTCGCGGCCATGGAGCAGCCGGGACTGTTCGTCGAGGACGTGCGGGCCTTCGCCCGCCCGCTGCGGTGAGGACGCCATGACCACTTCGGACACCGTCACCGGAACCATCGCGCCGCTCTCCCTCAACCAGGAGTTCGTCTGCGTCTTCGACCAGGGGGACGACTGCGGCCCGTTCGGCCCGCGCTACCACCTCGTCCACGGCTGGCGGGTACGCGGCGGCGTGGACGAGGAGACCCTGCGGGGCGCCCTCGCCGACGTCGTCGTCAGGCACGAGGCGCTGCGCACCCTCATCGTCAGGAAGGACGGCTCCCGCCACCAGGAGATCCTGCCGCCCTGCCCGGTCGAGCTGGAGGTCAGGGACCTGTCGGGAACCGCCCCCGAACGGCGGGACGCGGTGGTCGACGACCTGCTCGACGAGGTCGAGGCGTCCACGATCGAGTCGGGGACGCTGCCGCACCTGCGGGCCGTACTGGGCCGGTTCGACGACCAGGACGCGATCCTGGTGATCATCACGCACCACACGGCGACCGACGGGTGGTCCATGCGGCTGATCATCAGGGACGTCGCCCGGTACTACGCGGCGCGGCGCGAGGGCGTCCCCGCCGCGCTGCCCGAGACGCGCCCCTACCGGGAGTACGCGCGCTGGCAGCTGGCCTCCGCGCAGGAGGGGGGCGCGGAGGCCGACCACGCCTACTGGCGGGAGAACCTGCGCGGCGCGGAGATCTTCACGGTGCGCACCGACCGGCCCCGGTCGGCCGAGGCCGGGCAGGAGACGTCGGTGCATCGTTTCCTGATCGGCGCCGAGACGATCTCCCGGGCGACGGCCCTGGCCAGGGCGGTGCGCGGCACGCTCTTCATGGTGCTGCTGTCCGCCTTCTACCTGCTCGAACACCGGGAGACCGGCCGTACGGACATCACCGTGCCCACCTTCACCCCCGGCCGGGGCCGGGAACGGGACGGGTTCGGGGACATGGTCGGCTCCTGCTTCAACTTCCTGCCGCTGCGGACCGACCTGGCGGCCTGCCGTACCTTCCGCCAGGTCGTCGAACGGACCAGGACGACCTGCCTTGAGGGGTACTCGCACGACATCCCGACCCTGCGGATCTTCGGGCAGGCGCCCGAACTGATGCGGCCCGCCATGGAGGCCGACCGGGCGCCCTGGGTCTTCCAGGTCTTCCCGTTCCCGTTCGTGCTCGACGGCGAGGTGATCGGCGACCTGGAGTACACGGAGGTACGGCTGCGCCTGCTCGACCAGTCCGTCGGCTCCGACGTGCCCGACGGCGCGCTGTGGACCCTGAACCTCCACCCGACCGGCGAGATCGTGGGCAGCGTCCAGTACAAGAACGCCCTGTACGACCACGACACGATCGCGGGCCTGGTCGCCGAGTACGGCCGCCTGCTCACCGAGGCCGTCGCCGCCCCGGACGCCCCGCTCCCCCGGGACTGACCCGGAAGGAACCGCCGCCCCGGAACCCGACATCCGGAACCGGAACCGGCGCCCCGGAACCCGAAGCCCCAGGGCCGAGACCCCTCCAGGACCCGCCGCCCCCGGACCGAGATCCCAGAACGGAAGGAGCCGATCAGCGATGACGGCCGTCACGAACGCCCCGGGACAGGGCTTCCCGGCTCCGCCCGAGCCCGGCCTCACCCCGAACGAGGTGCTGGCCAGGGCCGAGGCGATCGCGCCCACGCTGGTCGGCCTCCAGGCGGAGACCGAGCAGCGCACCCACTACTCCCGGCGGACGCACGAGGAGTTCGCCAGGGCCGGTTTCCACCGCATCCTGGTGCCCCGCCGCTACGGCGGCTACGAGTTCGGGATCGACACCTTCATGCGGGTGGTGACGACGCTCGCCCGTGGCTGCCCCTCGACGGCCTGGATGTACTGCCTGGGCGCCACCCACGCCATCGCCGCCGCCACACTCTTCGGCGAGGAGGCGCAGGCCGAGATCTTCCGGGACGGCGACTTCGTCTGCCCGGCGACGATCGTGCCCAGCGGCTCCGCCGTACCGGCCGCCGACGGGGGGTGGGTGCTCAACGGCACCTGGAACTACTGCTCGGGCGCGCCGTACGCGACGCACTTCATCGGCCACGCCCTGGCCCAGACCGGCGACGGGCCACCCGCGCCCATGCTGTTCATCGCCCCACGTGACCAGTGGCGCCTCGTCGACGACTGGGGGCGGCAGCTCGGCCTCAAGGGCAGCGGGTCGCACAGCGTCACCATGGAGAACGGCCGCATCCCGGCCTCCTTCGCGCTGCCCGGCACACACCTGAGCGAGGCGACCGTCGCCGGCGGGACCCCGGGCCGCGAGCTGCACGGCAACCCCCAGTACGGCGGCGGCCCGCTCAGCTACATGGTCCTGGAGATCGCGTCGCTGGCCGTCGGCATCGCCCAGGGCGCCCTCGACGTCTACGGCGAGCTGATGCGGTCGAGGAAAACGCTGCTGCCGCCCGTCGTCGGCCGCGCCGAGGACCCCGACTACCAGTTCTGGTACGCCGAGGCCGCCGGAATGATCGCCGCGGCCGAGGCCGGGGTGCAGGGCGCGATCAGGCAGTGGCAGGAACTGTGCGCGCTCGGCCCCGAGGCGTTCACCAGGGAACAGGACCTGCGGATCACCACGATCTGCCGCCACACGATCCGGCTGTGCTGGACGGCGGTGGAGAGCTACCTGTTCCCGACGGCCGGGTCCAGCTCGGTCCGCCAGGGCGAACGCCTCGAACGGGTGTGGCGGGACATGTCCATGCTGCACAGCCACGCCGGGTTCGCGGTCTTCCTGCCGACCGTGGCGAACCGCGAGTTCACCCGCGTCCACTTCACCGCGCCATGACCGCTCCTGAGGCCCGCCTCGCTCGCCGGGGCGAGGCGGGCTACGCGGAGGCGACACGGGTCTTCAACCTGGCCGCGCCCGCCGAACCCGCCGTCGCGGCGACGGTGCGCGACGTCGCGGGGATCAGGGCCGCGCTCGCCCACGCCGTTGCGGAGAACCTGCGGGTCCGTGCGCACTCGACCGGCCACGGCTCGGCCACCGCCCGCCCGATGGGCGAGGCGCTGCTGCTCAGGACCGAACTGTCCGGCGGCGTCGAGATCGACTCCGCGGCCCGCGTCGCCCGGGTGCCCGCGGGGACGCGCTGGGGTCAGGTCGTCGAGGCCGCCGAGCCGTACGGCCTGGCCGCCCCGCACGGCTCCTCCCCGCTCGTCGGCGTCGTCGGCTACCTGCTGCGCGGCGGGGTGAGCCTCTACGGACGGCACACCGGGCTGGCCGCCAACTCCGTCAGGGCGATCGAACTGGTCACCGCGGACGGCGAACCGCGCAGGGCCGACGCCTCCTCCGACCGCGAGCTGCTGTGGGCGCTGCGCGGCGGCGGGGGCGGGTTCGGCGTCGTCACCGCCGTCGAGTTCGACCTGTTCCCCCTGGGACGGGTGGTCACCGGCGCCGCGTACTGGCCCGCCGTACACGCCGGACGGCTGCTGCCGCTGTGGCTGGACTGGACGCGCAAGGCGCCGCGTGAGGCGACCACGACGCTGCGGCTGATGAACCTGCCGCCGCTGCCCGAGGTCCCGGAGCCGTTGCGCGGGCGGAGCGTGCTCTGCGTCGACGGCGTCGTGCTCGGCGGACCCGGGGACGAGGCGGTCGCCGAGGACCTCCTCGGCCCGCTGCGCGCGCTCGCCCCGCCGATCCTCGACACCTGGGGTACGGCACCGCCCCGCCAGGTGACGCTGACCCACATGGACCCCACCGAGCCGTTCCCCATCTTCGGCGACCACATGCTGCTGGACGACCTGCCCGAGGAGGCGGCCGGGGAGTTCCTGCGGATCGCCGGGCCGGGGTCGCCGCTGACCAACGCCGAACTGCGCCAGCTCGGCGGGGCGCTGGCCGTACCGGAACGGGAGGGCGGGGCGCTCGACCGCCTCGACGCGAGCTTCGCCTACATGGGCGGGGGCGTGCCGTTCGGCGACCTCACCCCGGAGGCCCTCGTCGGCCACTGCGCGCGGACGCGGGCCGTACTACGGCCGTGGGACACCGGCCTGACCGCGCCCTCGTTCGTGGAGAACCTCTCCCAGCCCCAGCGCCACCTGAGTCCCGAGCGGGTCGAGGCCGTCGACCGGGTCAGGGCCAGGGTCGATCCCACCGGGCTGTTCCGCGACGACATCGCCCCCGGTGCGACGGCCCACCGCAATCCGTGAGACGCCCGGGTGGAACCGGTATGACCCGATTGGGGAGAAGATGCTGAACAGACGACGCCTGCTGACGGCCGGAGGCCTCACGCTCGGCGGTATGGTCGGCGGGACCCTGCTGCTGCCCAGGCAGGAAGCCTCCCCCGCCATGGCCGACGCGGGCCTCGGCCCCCACCGGCGGACGCACATGACCCACGGCGCGACGCCCACCCGGGGCTCGGACCCGGCCCCGTTCCGGGTGCGGATGCCCGTGCCCCGCGTGCTCACCCCGGTCGCCTCCTACCGCGACGTGGACGTCTACCACCAGGACATCCGCGCCTCCCGGGTGGAGATGCTGCCCGGCGTGCGCACCGAGGTCCTCGGGTACGGCGGCGCCTTCGTCGGCCCGACCCTGCGCGTCAGGCAGGGGCGGCGGGTCGTCGTGCGCTACCGCAACGGCCTCGACCGGGCCGTCAACACCCACCTGCACGGCGGGCACGTCGCGGCCGACAGCGACGGTTATCCGATGGACCTCATCGAACCCGGCCGGTCACGGTTCTACGAGTACCCGAACACCCAGCCGGGGGCGACGCTCTGGTACCACGACCACACCCACCACATGGAGGCCGAACACGTCTACCGGGGCATGCACGGCTTCTACCTGGTCGAGGGCCGGGACGAGAGGCGCCTGCGGCTGCCCTCCAGGGACCACGACGTGCCGATCATGCTCACCGACGCCCACTTCGCCTCCGACGGCTCCCTGATCTACGCCCCCGAGGACACGCCGAACCGCACGACGCTGCTGGCCAACGGACGGCCGCGGCCGTACTTCCCGGTGGCGGCGCGCAAATACCGGTTCCGGCTGCTCAACGTGTCCAACTTCCGGACCTTCCACCTGAGCCTCGACCGTGACATGACGATGACGCAGATCGGCTCGGACGGTGGCCTGCTGCCCGCCCCGGTGCGGCGGGAGGTCGTGGTGCTCTCCCCCGGCGAACGGGCCGAGGTGGTCGTCGACTTCGGCCCCCGCAGGGTCGGCGACCAGGTCGTGCTGAACGACGTCAGCGGCCCGGTCCTGCGCTTCGACGTGGTCACCAGGGCCGCCGACGACAGCCGGGTACCCGACGTGCTGCGCCCCCTGCCGCCGCTGCCCGCCCTCGGCAGCGGACGGACAGACCGGGAGATCACCCTCAAGGTGGACATGGTCCGCGGTGCCGCCTACATCAACGACCAGGTCTTCGACCCCAACCGGGTGGACGTCCGCGTCAGACGGGGAAGCACGGAGATCTGGCGCGTCACCAACCTCGACACCGACGTGTCCCTCGACCACAACCTTCACCTGCACCTGGTGCAGTTCAGGATCCTGGACCGCGACGGCGCCCCGCCGCTGCCCGGCGAGTCGGGGCTGAAGGACACCGTGCTGGTGCCCGCGGGCGCCTCGGTCAGAATCCAGGTCACCTTCGGCGACTTCCTCGGCCGCTACCTCTACCACTGCCACATGCTCGAACACTCGGTCGGCGGAATGATGGCGCAGATGGAGATCGTCCCCTGACCCCGTTCCCCGCCGAAAACCATGTCGTAAGCTCCACTGAAACCCCACCGAAAGCCATGTCTAAGGCCGTCGGCGGCCACCACCAGGAGCCTGCCGGATGCCCGCTCCCGGAACCGATGAGGGTTCTGGGTCACCGCGACAACCTTCCCCGACCTCCAGAACTGATGAGGACCCTGCCATGAGCGACCTGAGGGACGTGATCGACGACCTGCACGCCGAGGCCGAGGAACTCGACCGGACGGTCGTCGATCTCGACGCCGACGGGTGGGCGACGCCGACCGCCGTAACCGGCTGGACGGTCGGGCACCAGATCGCCCACCTCGCCGCCCTCTACCGGCTGATCGGCCTGGCGGCCTCGGACCCGGTGGCGTTCACCGCGCTGACCACGCAGCCCAGGTTCGACCTGGAGGCGAGGCTGCGCGCGTCGTTGTCCGGCTACCTGCTCGAACCGCCGGGGGCGCTGTTCCCCCGCTGGCACACCGAACGCGAGAACACCGCCACCGTCCTCGCCGCCCTCCCGCCGGACCGTACGGTGCCGTGGCTGGGCGGCCCACTGGAGGCCTCGGCGCTCGCGGGCGCCGCGATGACCGAGTTGTTCCGCCACGACCAGGACATCGCGGACGCGCTCGGGCTGAGCAGGAAGCGGACGGACCGGGTCAGGCACGCGATCGAGTTCGGGCTGCTGCCCGAAAGCGCCCGCTACCGCCCCACCGGCTGGACCCCGCCCGGCCCCGACCTGCACGTGTTCCTCACCGCCCCCTCGGGAACCCTGTGGGACTACGGCCCCACCGAGTCCCGGCAGAAGATCGTCGGCGCTGCCGAGGACTTCTGCCTGCTGGTGACCGGGCACGGAGCACAGGCCTCCGACCTCCTCGCCAGCGGCCCCGAGGCGAGACGATGGCTGGCCGACGCCCAGGGACACCCCTGAACCCCCTCCGAACGCCTCCTGCGCATCAGCCGTACCCCCTTGGACACATCCCGTACGCCCTACCAGACTCGGACATGTCCCACATGACCTGGGCATATCCGGTTCGCCACGCCCCAGGGTGCCTACGTGTCCACGCGCTGACCGCGAAGTACGATCGACCAATGACCGAAATGACCGATACCGCGCCCGGATGGCTCTCTCCCGACGAGCTTGAGGCCGCTCGCGCCCGGATGCCGATCCTCTACGTCGACGCCGTCCCCGTCCGGGTGGACGACACGGGGGTGGTCACGCACGTCGGCCTGCTGCTGCGCATCGGCGCCGACGGCACGGTCAGCCGTGCCCTCGTCTCCGGTCGTGTGCTCCTGCACGAACGGGTCCGCGACGCGCTCATGCGCCACCTGGAGAAGGACCTCGGCCCGGTGGCGCTGCCACGCGTACCCGCCTCACCGCAGCCCTTCACGATCGCCGAGTACTTCCCGACGCCGGGTGTCACGCCCTACCACGACCCCCGGCAGCACGCGGTCTCCCTCGCCTACGTCGTCCCGGTGGCCGGGGACTGCCGCCCCAGGCAGGACGCCCTGGACCTGGTCTGGTTCACCCCCGAGGAGGCGGCCTCCCCCCTGGTCCAACAGGAGATGCAGGGCGGCCACGGCACCCTCCTCAAGCAGGCCCTGGCCCACGTGGGCCGCCTGTCCTAAGGCTCAGACGCCCGGCGCCGGAGCTTCCCCGATGCCGTGCGCGAGGGGTGTCGGCTTGTGCTTTACCGGCGCGCCCAAGCCCGCGCCGCCGCCAGGCGGAGCAAAGAGACCCGGCTTGGGCGCGTCGGTGCTTGGACTGAGGAACGCAGGAGCGCAGCAACGGAGTGACGAGGGAAAGCGCCGACTCGAAAGCGCCCAAGCCCGTGACGGCGTCCCCCTGGACTACATCCGCCACCTCAACGCCCTGGCCGACCGGCCCGGTCTGGCAATTCTGGTCACAGCCGCTTCTGCCGTTCTGGAGGAGCGGCTCACCGTGCGAGGAGCACACTCGCGATTTGAGCACGAAGGCTCCAGCGCCGCCGAGGTCGCCCTATACGAGGACCTCGCCGACGTCCTGGCTGTCGATGGATATGTCTTCCACCGAATCGACACAGGTCATCAATCACCGCAAGACGCCGCTGCGGCCCTCACCGGCCACATCCTTGGGCTATCGTCACGGGCGTCCTACCCGCCTCGGGAAAGGCTTCTGCCGCCATGACGACGCAGCGCCAGCAGGTCACCGTGGATGTTCATGTGATCCTCGAACGCGACGGTCATATTCTGCTGTCCCTTCGGCAGGGCACCGGGTACGCCGACGGGCTGTACTGCCTGCCCTCCGGTCATCTCGACCCCGGTGAGACCGTCGTCGACTGCGCGATCCGTGAGGCCCGTGAGGAGGTCGGCGTCATCATCGACCCCGGCCGTCTACGGCCCGCCACCGTGGTCCACCACCTGTCTCCCGAAGGTCGGCCACGGGTCGGGTTCTTCTTCGCCACGGATACCTGGGACGGGGAGGTGGTCAACGCCGAACCGAACAAGTGCGCCAAGGTCGAATGGGTGCCCGCTGACGTCCTGCCGAGTAACACCGTGCCATATACCGCCGCCGGGGTCAGGCTCCACCGCACCGGCACTGGCATCGGCATACATGGTTGGTCCGAACCGGCAGCCACATAACACGAGTACGGCCCCGGCCTCCGAAGAGAACCGGGGCCTTCTTACCAGCTGTTCTAAATCAAGCCAGGACGGCACGTACCAACGAGTCGTAGGTGTCCCTCGTGCGTTCCAACTCGATGCCGAGGGAGCGGGCGAAGGTGTCCAACTCGTCCTGTACGGCGGTGCCGGGCTCCTGGTCACTCGTTGTGCGTTCGAACTCGATGAACACTCCGGCGTGCTCGACCTCGTCCACGCAGATCGCCATGTCGCCAAGCGTCGCGCTCCGGCGAGTCTTCACGATGCGGACAGTGGGGTGGAAGCCCATCGCGACGATGGCGTGGTGCATCTGCTCGCGGTCGGCGATCTCGGTCTCGTGCTCAAGGCAGGCCATCGCGTTGTCCAGTGGTCGTTTGATCGTGAACAGGTACCGCCCCCGCTGGGTGCGCAACCGGGCGAACGTCACGCCGATCTTGCTCTGCTCGTAGGTCCAGCCGTTCTCGGCATACGCCTGGTCGTCCTGCCGTACCGGAGGAGAGAGAATCACTCCGCGCCGGGCCAATGCCTCCTCCAGGGCCACGAGGTCACGCACGCGGTACTTGACCTCAATCTCCTGCGCCACATCGGCCTCCCTGGTCTCCGCTGGGACGCGGGGAGCCTACCGAGAGCGTGCGTGGTTCGACGTGGAATCAGCACAGCCGACTCTGAAACGGCGGAACGCCAAACTCACATCACAAGAGAACCTGGCTGAACCCGTCGATGAGGGAGGGGTTTGGGTTTGGGGTACCGGTGCCAGGTGTGAGGAGTGTCGGCTTGGGCGCGTCGGTGTCTGGACTGAGGAGTGAGGGAGCGCAGCGGACGAACGACGAGGGAAGACACCGACCCGAAAGCGCCCAAGCCCGCGACGCCGAAGGCGGCGCAAAAAGGCACAGCGCAAAAGTCACCGATCAAACAAGATCGAGCGCGCCCTCGCCGTGGCCGCGGCGAGTTGGTAGCAGACGTTGACGACCCCCAGCACCTCACGGGGGCTGGACAGGCCGCCGGCGACCGTACGGTCGCCGGTGCGGGTCATCCCGGGGATCATCGCGCCCTGTTCCGCCGCCGCCGCGCTCGGCATGTCGATCTCCAGGTGTAGTTCGTCGGGCACCTGGATGGTCGGCAGTTCCCCGGCCTTCTCGACCGTCTCGGCCGCGGCCGCCCTGATGCGCTCGCGCGCCACGGTCGGCGAGAGGCTGTCCGCGGCGAAGTAGCCGTGCGCGGCCTTCACCTCGACGGTCCGCGCGCCGGGCAGCCGGTCCCTGATGGTGGCGCAGATGACGTCGTCACCGGTGACGAGCCCGACCGGCACACCGACCGCGGCGGCCCGCAGCGCGTTGACCTCGGCCTCGGAGACGACGAGACCGTTGAGGCGGACCTCGGTGAAGTACGAGGAGTAGGTGTGCGCGAGCACGCCCGGTTCACCGGCCGCCGCGTGGTAGCCGAGGAAGAGCGCCACGTCGTGTTCCTCGCTGATCCCCTCGGCCATGCAGTCGAGTTTGGGGGAGCCGAAGATGAGCCTGGCCCTGGGGTCGAGATCCTCATGGATGAGGTTGTCCATGGTGCCGTGACTGTCGTTGACCAGGACGCTCTCCGCACCGGCGTCGAAGGCGCCCGCGATGGCGGCGTTGGCCTCGGCGGTCATCAGGCGCTGCGCGGCGGGGTAGCCGTGTCCGCCCCTGACCACCTGGTCCATGGTCGCGATCCCGGCGACGCCCTCCATGTCGATGGACACATAGACCCTCATGTTCAGGACTCCTCACGCTCCACGGACGACACCGTCCAGCCTCACCGCGAACGCCTCCGAGGGATACGTTCCGCCCGCCAAGCCGTACGGCTCTCATTTGGAGATGACTCCGTTGCTCCTTCGCGTGATGGATGTTCCGGGTGGTCTTGACGTTCTCCCCAGCAGGTGAGATTACTGACAGCGATATTAATGTCGCTTTACGTGAACATAGGGGGTGTGAAGCTCTGAACACCAACAAACCGCCGGTCCTGGGTACGGCGACGCCCGAAGAGCTGATCGAGGCGGGAGCCCCGAGACCGAGTCACGAGCTGCGAGTCCCCGCCGCCCTGGTCGCGACCGCCGAGCACGGCCTGACCTCAGGCGGCACGCCGCGCAAGCGGGTGCTGGTCATCGGCGGCGGGATGGCCGGCCTCGTCGCCGCCTACGAGCTGATGCGCCAGGGGCACGATCCCGTCGTCCTGGAGGCCCAGCAGCGGGTCGGCGGACGGGTCCTCACCCTGCGGGACTTCGCCCCCGGTCTGTACGCCGAGGCCGGAGCGATGCGCATCCCGCGCGTGCACGACCTCACCCTGGCCTACTGCGAGCGGTTCGGGCTCACCCTGCGGCCTTTCGTGATGGGAAATCCGAACACCCTCGCCTACATCCAGGGCGTCAGGACCACCGTCAGGGAGCTGAACGAGAACCCCGGCATCATCGACTTCGAGCTCGCCGAGCACGAGCGTGGCCGCACCTACGAGGACCTGTGGCGCACCGCCACCCAGGAGATCCACGACCTGTACGCCCAGGAGGGCGAGGCCGCGCTCGACCGCATCTGCGCCGAGTACGACCGCTACTCCATCCGCGGGTTCCTGCGCGAGCGCGGCTTCTCCGAGGGCGCCATCGAGCTGTACGGCGTCATGAGCTTCAGGGAGTCCAACCTGAACGCGGCGATCATCGAGCAGTTCCGCGAGATCATCGGCCGGGCGTTCGAGGACATGCAGGAGATCGAGGGCGGCACGGACCTGCTGCCGACGGCCTTCTACCGGGAGCTGAGGAACCACATCCGGTTCGGCCACGAGGTCACCGCCATCGAGCAGGACGACCACTCGGTCACCCTGCACGTCAGGACGGCCTCCGGCAGGACGACGCTCACCGGTGACTACGCCATCTGCACGATCCCGTTCTCGGTGCTGCGTGATGTGGAGGTCAGGCCCGCCTTCTCGCGCCGCAAGCAGCGCGCCATCCGCGAGCTGAACTACAACGCCTCCACCAAGATCCTCTTCCAGGTGCGGCGGCCGTTCTGGGAGCGGACGGACGGCATCGTCGGCGGCACCACGGTCACCGACCTGCCGATCCGCCGCATCTGCTACCCCTCGCACAACGCCCGCGACGAGGAGCGTTCGGTCCTGCTGGCCAGCTACACCTGGGGACAGGACGCCCTGAGGTGGGGCGCGATGTCTCCGCAGAAGCGGGTCGAGCAGGCGCTTGAGGACGTCGCCAAGATCCACCCCGAGATCCACGACCACATCGAGTTCGGCGTGACGCACGCCTGGTACGACGACCCCTACGCGGCGGGGGCCTTCGCCCTGTTCGAGCCGCACCAGCAGACGAGTCTGCACGACGCGATCATCGCCCCCGAGGGTCGCGTGCACTTCGCCGGTGAGCACTGCTCGCTGTGGCACGCCTGGATCGAAGGAGCCCTGGAGTCCGGGCTCAAGGCGGCCCAGGCCATCCACGAGGCGTCCTGACCCCGGCGCCCGGCGTCTCTCCCCCGGCGCCGGGCGCCGTACCAAACGCCTCGCCCCGCGCCCGGCCTTCACCGCCGTACCAGACACCTCCCACGGCGCCAGACGTTCCTCACCAGGCCGAACCCCCACCGCCACGCCGTACCAAACACCTCGCCCCACGCCCGGCCTTCACCGCCTACCGAACCCCCACCGCCGCCTCGGGCGGTCAGCCGCCGAGTCGTTCGGCGTAGCGGCTCAGTCTGGCCTCCGCCTCCGTCAGGTCGGCCGCGGCCACCGCGCACGCGTCGAGGTGGGCCCGTACCGACTCGCGCAGCCACGGCGGTGCCGCACCGCCCTCCTCAAGCTCCGCCTCGATCCTGCGCAGGCGCTCGGCGCAGTCGGCGAGTCTTCGGACGTCGGAGCGCAGCAGTTCGACCCGCGCGGCGATCCGCTGCGGCGCATCCGGTTTGTCGGGGGAAGAAGGCATTCGTTCCTCCGGTTCTCCGGCCCCGAGGCGGTCGGGCCGCCTCCGGTTCTCCGGTTTCAGGGCGGTCAGACCGTCCGCACCGGGACGCACGCCTCCTGGAGCGTCCGCCTGGTGATCGTGGACAGGCACAGCAACGGACGGGCGCCGTCGAGTCCCAGCTCACGCAGCCGCCCCGTCAGCGGGTTGGCCGAGCGCCCGACGACCAGCCGTACCCGGGGGGCGAGATGCACCCGGCCGAGGCCCCGGGTCCGCACGCACGAGCGCAACGTCGCCCCCTCGTGACGCGCGTAGGCGACCAGGTCGCGGTCGCTCGCGGGCACCCACGGGCCGAGGGAGCCGGTCAGGGTGAGGACCCGGTCGGTGAGCTCCCCCACCGTGACCCGCACCGCCCCGCCGGTCAGGTCGAACTCGACCGGCATGACGTACGGCTCGCCGCCCCACAGCCGGGGCGCGACCGCGCGGACGACGGCGGTGTCCACCACGGAACCGGCCAGGAAGCTGCCCGAACGCCGCCGGTCGGCGCCACGCGGCAGGTCGGGCCAGACCCGGATCGACCGCGAACGCCACGGGTCGGGCACCACGACCCCCAGGTGGGCCTCGTGGTACTCGCCCAGGCTGGTCCGCCGGTTCCACGAGGCGTGCACCGCGACCAGGGCACGCCCCCCGACCCGTACGGCGGGCCCGAGCCCGGTGCTCACGAGCAGGGCGGCCGTGGCGGCCGGGTCCGCGGCGAAGTAGGCGGTCAGGGAGCCGCCGTCCTGGCATCTGACCGGCAGTTCGACCGACCCGTCCCGCGTCTCGGCCAGGTAGGTGGGCACGGTCAGGAACGGGAACCCCTCCGGGCGGGGAGCCCGGTCGAACAGCTGGTAGGCCTGCGACCGCACGACCCGCCCCCGGTAGGGGGCCAGTTCGGCGTCGATCCGCTCCCGCGCCTCGGGCAGGTCATCGGCCAGGTTCGCGATGTAGTGCTCCATGCTGTGGCAGCGCGGGAAGAGGTGGGTCGGGTCGAAGTAGTCGACGACGTACCAGTCGGGGTGCAGGTCGAAGCACGTGCCCGCGCCCTGCCCGTCGAGGGTGGGGATGATGTCGTGCTGGTTGGTGACGCTGGCGACCCGGACACGTGGGTCGGCGGGCCGTTTGAAGTCGATGGGCGCGCCGACGGACACGACGTGGGTGACGGTGTGACGGGCGCAGAACGCGGCGTCCTGGACGAGGTTCATGACGGCCGCGCCGCCCGCGCTGTGCCCGATGAGCGCCAGTTCCTCACCGCGCGGCACGCCGTAGTCCTCCACCGCTCTGATCAGGGCCCGGCTGTAGGGACTGCTGTCGAGTACGGCGCTGCTGAAGGCGCCGAGCAGGTCCTGCGGCGAGTTGTCGTCCGGCAGCCCGACCCGCATGCCGGGCGCCTGGACGACGTGACGCGTCGTCCCCTCGTCGTCCTCGACGCTCTGGATGAGCACCCGGCCCGTCGTGCCGAGCAGGCCGATGTTGCGCAGGAAGCCGAGCAGCGAACCCCGCTGGCTCAGCCGTACGGACTCGACGGTGGCCAGGTCGACGCGGCGGGCGGCTCCCTCGCCGGTGTCGAGGACCGCGACGGCCCTGTTGCCGAGGCCGGTGATCGGGTCGGCGGACGCGAAGCCCCGTCCCGTCGCGATCAGCCAGGCGGCCTCGTCGTTGAACGGGTTCTCGTCCAGCAGGGCCCGCAGGGCGAGCACCTCACCGAAGATCGGCGCGAGCGTGCTGAGCGTGCGCACCGCGCCGCGGTCCTTGAACAGGGCCCGCAGCGCGCGTACCGCCTCAAGGTCGCGGTCCGCCGCCGCGGCCTCGACGAGCCTGGTCAGCATGGGGTCGTCGCGCAGTTCGGGATGCTCGACGGCGGCGGCCGCGATGCGCAGCCGCAGTGAGGTGGCCAGGACGCGGACGGTGAGGCTCTCCGCGCCGCCCAGCACGCCGAGCCTGGCGGCCAGACTTCCGAGCGGCCCGCCCGTGAAGGCGTAGCCGAGCCCCTGAACGTTGGTGACGGCGCGCAGCAGCGCGCGTTCCGCCCGGTAGGCGACGGCGGGCGCGCGGACCACGGCGCCCGGCGCGGCGCTCTCGGTGAGCGCGGTCGTGGCGTGCGTCGACACCTCGTGGATCGTGACGCCGATGTCCACGAGTTCGCAGGCCGCGGCCCGCAGCAGCGCGGCGTGCTCGCGGCCCCGCCCGCTCATCTCCCCACCTCACGGCCCATGCTGACGTAGCGGGGGCGTGGTTCCTCCGGGATGTTGCGGTTGAGCACGTCGGACAGCGTCCCGGTGGTCGCGATGATCCGCAGGCCGAGCGGGGAGAAGGTCGCGGCGTTGAACACCCTCGGCGCCAGCAGCGGATTGGTGAGCGCCTGGGAGAAGGCGTCGATGGCGATGATCTTCGTCAGCAGCGGCGGCAGGATGGCCTCCGAGGAGGCGTGCTCCTCGGCGAACAACCCGACGTACAGGTCGACGTCGTCGACACCGCCGTACAGCTCGCGCAGCGCCTCGACGACCCGCCGGTCGCCGGTGATCTGCTCGAACCGCCGCACCCTGGGGAACCGGCAGTGTTCTCGGTAGGCGTTGTAGGGCGCCAGGCCGAGGGCGCGTGACTCGGCGACGCTGGCCACGTCCACCTCCCGCAGGCCGGGATCGGTGTTGAACAGGCCGATCCGGCCCGCGCGCTGCCGGGAGGCGTCCTCGAAGAGCCTGCCGATCCCGGGGCCGGGGATCAGCTCGGCGCCGAACAGGGTCCGCGCCAGCGGGAGATCGGCGTCACCGACCGAGAGCCGGGAGGGGATGAGCCCGTGCCAGCGGTAGACGAGGTTGAACTCGACCGAGGCCCAGTTCTCCCGCTGCCAGGGCGCGTGGGCCAGTCGTGCCGACAGCCGGGAGTCGAGGGTGAAGCGGAAGTGGTAGGGCGTGATGTGGTTGACGTACTCCTCGACGACCAGCTTGATGAGCAGCACGATGAGGATGTTCCTGGTCGTCTGGAACAGCCGTTCGTCGTCCCAGCGCGGGTTCTGCTCGGCCAGCAGGGCGGCCACCCTGTTGTGCTCGCGCAGGAACAGCACCGTGAGCATCGTGAACCCGACCTGGATGTTGCCCCGGTCGCTGCCGACGGCGAACAGGGTGTCACGCCGTGCGGCGTCGACCTCCGCGAGGCGGACCACCTTCAGCGGGGCGAACTCCGGCTTGATCTCGCCGCCCTCGCACAGGTACGGCGGGAACTCCCCGTCCTCGATGATCTGGCTCTTCAGCCGCCCGCCCTCGAAGGACCGTAACACCGCGGTCGCCTCCGGGGTCAGGCCGTAGAGCTGGTTGAGGTCGATGTGGTGGTTGGAGGTGTTCCTGCGCGGGTCACGCGGCACGTTGCTGTCGCCGCGCAGGAAGCCGTCGGTGAACCACTGGGCGAAGTAGGCGAACAGCACGGTCGAACGGGGGCAGGGGATCATGGCGTCGCCCCGGGCGAACAGGTCGGCGGCCCGTTCGGGGGACGGCCTGCGGCTGTCGTCGGCCGTGACCGGCGGCAGGTGCCTGCCGCTGTAGGTGCGGTCGGTCAGCGAGGTCCACGAGGTGTAGTCGGCCATGGCGCTGAGCGGCTCTGGCCGGGGCGGCATCTCGCGGATCGCGTGGTCGATCAGCGTGGCGTTGAGGCGACGTTGCACGGGAGGCATGGCCTGGGCCGCCTCCCACAGGGCGCGCCCCCTGGTCAGGGCGAGGAAGCGTAACCGGTTCGAGGCCCCGTCGGTGGCGATGCCACGCGCTCTCATCCGGCGTCTCCCAGGACCAGCACGAACCTGTCCGGGAAGATGCCGTGCGCGCGGACGACCTCCCCCTCCGGCCCCGGCAGCCGCCGCACCCCCGGCCGCAGCAGCAGCCGCCGTACGGCCTCGCAGATGATCACCTTCGCGGGGGTCACGCCGAGGCAGGCGTGGTGGCCGTGACCGAAGAACAGCCGGTGGTGGGCGGGCCGGTCGGTACGGAACTCCTCCGGCGCCTCGACCACGTCGGCGTCGAACATCGCCGAGGCGGGCGCGGCCAGCACGAACGTCCCCGCCGGGATCACCGTACGGCGCGGCGTGCCCGCGGCCAGGACGTGGTCGCGCACGCACACCCGGGCCAGCAGCTTGAAGAACGGGTTGAACCGCAGCGCCTCCCAGACGTAGGAGTCGAACCGCGCCGGGTCCGGCTCCGCCGCCGCCTCGACCGCCTGGCCGTACACCTCGGGGCGCAGCATGAGCTGCTCGACCGCCTCGACCATGGCGCCGGGGCCGCTCTCGACGAACCCCAGGGGCAGCCCGGCCATGTTGATCACGACCCGCTCGTCGTCGAACCCGGTGCCCGGGGGCAGCACGGTGCCGACGAGCCTGGCGAAGACGTCGTCGGGCAGGTCGAGCCCGGCCCGCAGCGCGGCCCTGCGCTCGGCGAGCCTGCCGTGCAGGTGGGCGGTCAGCTCGGAGCCCGCGGCGACGGCCGCCGCCTGGATCTCCGGGTCGCCCTGGAAGTTGGCGAAGCCGTCCACGATGACGGCCCTCGTCCAGCGTGACAGGGTCGCCGGGTCGGGGCCGGGCAGGCCGAAGTACTCGGCGCAGACCCCGAGGGCGACGTGCCGGAACAGCTCGTGGACCGCCTCGACCCGGCCTTGGGGCCAGGCTGCGTCCAGCGCCTCGTCGGCCAGCCGCCCTGCCGTGTCGCGCACCCGGGCCGCGTCCCCCTGGGGGAGCATGACCCGCATCAGCCCCTTGTCACGCCAGTTCATCGGGGTGGCGTCCCTGGAGAGCATGAAGGGCGCGCCGAGCGCGGCCTCAAGGCGCGGCCCGAAGGAGCGCACCGTGAAGACCTCCTCGTTGGAGAGCACCTCCACGACGTCGGCGTATCTCGTCACCACCGTGAAGGCCGGGGTGACGAGGACCGGCCTGTGCTCGCGCAGCTCCGCGAGGAAGTCACGCCAGTCGGCGCGCAACCACCGCAGGACGAGGGCGAGCGCGGACACCGGATCGTCGGCCAGGGTCTCGTCGTATCTCCTCAGGTGGTCACCGGTGGTCGTCTGGTCGACAGCGCCCATGTCCTGGCCCCTTCTCCCCCGGTCTCCCCGGATTTCTCCGGGGCTTTCCGGAGTCTCTCCGGACCCCTGGAAAGCCGGAGCGAACACGGGTCGTCACATCGGGTGGCCACAACAATTTAGGAGGGTCGCGAGGGATTCACCGATGACTACTCTATGGAGTGTTTTGCTGCCTCTAAGTGATTATCATGTCACTTTCGGGCGACTGCCACGGCGCCGGAATACGGACGTTCAATAAGCCCCATCCGACCGCAGGGAGAAAACGTGGCCCCGTCGCCCGACTCACGCCCCGACCAGCGGACGGCGGAGACGGTCACGGTCCCCACCGGCCGCAGGGCCGCCTACCTCGTCGTCCTCGTGGTGCTTCCCGCGGTGCTCCTGGCGCTGGCCGTACCGGCCGCGTGGGGGTGGGGGGTCGGGCCGCGCGACCTGGTCATCGCGGTCGTGATGTACTTCGTCAACATCTTCGGCATCGCCATCGGCTACCACCGGCTGTTCACCCACCGCTCCTTCCGGTGCCGCAGGCCGCTGCGGATCGCGCTGATGCTGGCCGGCGGCATGGCCGTCGAGGGGCCGGTCACGCTGTGGGCCGCCGAGCACCGCCGTCACCACAAGTACGCCGACCGCGAGGGCGACCCGCACTCCCCGTGGCGGTACGGCGAGAGCGGCCTGGCGTTGCTGCGCGGCATGGCCCACGCCCACGTCGGCTGGTTCTACACCGCGCGCCGCCGGTCGAGCCGGTCGCACTGGGTGCCCGACCTGCTGGCCGACCCCGACGTCCGGCGTTTCGACGCCGCCTACCCGGCCGTCGTGGCGTTGTCGTTCGCGTTGCCCACGGTCGTCGGAGGGCTGTGGTCGATGTCATGGCAGGGGGCGTTGAGCGCGCTGTTCTGGGGCGGCCTGGTCCGCTACGCCGTGGTGCACCACGTCACGTGGTCGGTGAACTCCGTCTCCCACACCTTCGGGGACCGTCCGTTCGCGACCAGGGACCGCTCGTCGAACGTCCGCTGGGTGGCGATGCTGACCCTCGGCGAGGGCTGGCACAACTGGCACCACGCCGAACCCACCTGTGCCAGGCACGGCGTCCTCAGGGGACAACTCGACCCGAGCGCCCGCCTGATCCGCTGGTTCGAACTGGCCAACTGGGCCGACGACGTCCACTGGCCCAACCCCCACCGCCTCACCGCCCACCGCCTCCCCCACCGGTCAGACGGTTAGGTCCCGGACGGTGGTTATCATGGGGGTGTGTACTCTTCCTCATGTCTGAGCTGGTGGCGCTCCTCGTAGGAGCGGCACCTCTCGCGCATGACCGGGCCGTTCGGATGAACGGCCCTTTCGTGTTCCTGGACCAGGGCTCGTGTCGTCCCGACGGCTCGACCGACCCACCAGGAGACCTCATGAGCACCGTCCAGACCACGGCCCCTTCCACCGCAACGCCGGAAGCACCCGGAGCACCTGGAACGCCCGACGCGCCCGACGCCCTCGGCATGTCCGCCGCGCAGGCCCGCAGCGCCGTACTGGAGGAGTTGATCCTCAAGGACCCGGGGCGGTTCCGGGTGCTGACGGGCGACCGTCCGACCGGGCGGCTGCACCTCGGGCACTACTTCGGCACGCTGCACAACCGGGTGCGGCTGCAGAACCTCGGGGTGGAGATGTTCGTGATCATCCCCGACTACCAGGTCCTGACCGACCGTGACGTGGCGGACAACCTGACCGAGTACGTCGAGGAACTGGTGCTGGACTATCTCGCCATCGGCATCGACCCGGCGCGCAGCACGATCTTCACCCACAGCGCCGTCCCCGCGCTCAACCAGCTGATGCTGCCCTTCCTGAGCCTCGTCTCCGTCTCCGAGCTCAACCGCAACCCCACGGTCAAGGACGAGATCGCCCACTCGCGCCAGTCGTCCGTCAACGGCCTGATGTTCACCTATCCCGTCCACCAGGCCGCCGACATCCTCTCCTGCAAGGCCAACCTGGTCCCGGTCGGCCAGGACCAGCTTCCCCACCTGGAGCTCACCCGGACCGTCGCCCGCCGTTTCAACGACCGGTACGGCGACGGCACCGCGGTGTTCCCCCAGCCCGAGGCGCTGCTGTCGAACGCCCCGCTCCTGCTGGGGACGGACGGCACCAAGATGAGCAAGAGCCGGGGCAACGCCATCGCCCTGTCCGCCGACGCCGACGCGACCGCCCGCCTGATCAGGGGGGCCAAGACCGACGCCGAGCGGCACATCACCTACGACCCGGTCGCCCGCCCCGAGGTGTCCTCCCTCGTCCTGCTGGCGGCCCTGTGCCTGGACCGCTCTCCGCTGCGGGTGGCCGAGGAGATCGGTTCCGCGGGGGCCGCCGCGCTGAAGAGGACCGTGACCGAGGCGGTCAACGAGTATCTGGCGCCGATCAGGGCCCGCCGGGCCGAGTACGCCCGGGACCGCACCCACCTCCGCAAGGTGCTGCGCGAGGGCAACGAGCGGACCAGGGCCGTGGCCGACGCCACCCTCGCCGAGGTACGCGCCGCCATGAACGGCCACTACTGACTGCCCCGCCATGACGGGACACCGGGATCGGTGTCCCGTCAGCCGCCCGCCTCAGCCGGCGCGGCCTCGGACCGGGGCAGAAGGACTGCGGGCTCCCGGAACCACACCTCCTGGCGGCCGTCCGCGGTGACCGTCAGCCCGAACTCCTCGTGCCGCGGCCGTCCCTGCTCCGTCCACCACCGGTGGGCGGCCTCGACCTCGTCCCACAGGTCGCGCGGCCCGCCCTGGAAGACCCGCGACTCCAGTGAGTACTCCTCGTCGAAGAACACCGCGGCCCAGGACGGGCCGTCCAGGCCGTACAGCCACATGGTCCGGTTGCCGGACCGGGTGCGGCCGTGGGCGTGGACGCACCCGGGCACCAGCAGGCCGGCCACGAAGTCGAAGACCGCGTAGCCGGAGTCGTCCATGACCTCGTCCACCGGCAGGTCGGTGAACGACCGGCGGGTGTCCCCCGGCCACTCGTCGCCGGGGACGTAGTCGGCCCGGGTGACCCGGCGGTCACGCTGGGACCGCAGATGCATGAACCGTGCGGCGCTGGAGAAACGCCCTCCCGCGCTGCCGTCGTCGTTGACGACCAGCCGCACCAGCGGGTTCTGCCCGGTGTAGTGGGTGCCCCACGGCATCACCAGCACCCCGCCCGGCCTGGTCTGCTCGATCCACGCGCGCGGAACCTCACGCACCCCCGCCGTCACGAGAACCCGGTCGTACGGCGCGTGCTCCGGGCTGCCGAGCAGGCCGTCCCCGACGACGATCTCGGGGTGCCAGCCCGCGGCGGCCAGTGACCTGCGCGCGGTGTCGGCCACCTCCTCGTCGATCTCGACCGACACCACGTTCCTCTCGCCCAGCCGGGCCGACAGCAGGGCGGCGCACCAGCCGGTGCCGGTGCCGATCTCCAGGACCTTCGCGCCCTCGAACACCAGGAGTTCGGCGAACATGGAGAACACCGCGGTCGGCATCGAACTGGAGCTGGTGGCCAGCACGCCGTGACGAAGACCGAGGTGGGTGCCGTCGTCCCACTGGGTGACGATGGGCACGTCGGCGTTGGCCCAGTGCCACCACCCGTCGGGGTCGTGGATCCTGGAGACGGCCGTGTGCCCCTCCTCGGTCGAGGGCCACATCACCTCGGGCAGGAAGAGATGCCGGGGAACCACCTCGAAGGCGGCTCCCCAGTCGGGGGTCAGCACGCCCGACTTCCGCAACATGTCACGCAGTGCCCGCCGGTCCTGGTGCGAGGTCGTCATTTCTTCCGGCCCCGATGAGCGTCACCGTCCAGCCGTGAAGGCATCGCCCCGAGAATGCGAGGCTCACACCTTTCCTTACGGTCTTCCATTTGCTCCTCTTCCCGTGTCCCGCCCCCGAAACAGAGCACTCGCACCCAGCGTAGGGACAGGTCACGACGGTGACACATGGATTCCCAGGAAAGGTTTACGTCGCTTTTCTTCCCGCCGTTTCGGGGCCCTGGACACAGGAAGTCCATTGAGGATGGAATTTACCTTGTTTTCCACGGCAACCCGGAAATCATGGTGGCTTATGGTTCTTTTTGGTGCCGTTCCTCGACCTCTCGGGTGGGTGTCGGCGCGGCTTCCCGCCTGCCGGATCTCGCCGGGTTCGCACCGAGTACGGCAGGACGGCCGCCCCCGTTGACCGCCCTGCCGTACGGCTGCCCTGTGTCTCTAGCGCGTGGGGCCGTGGTCCTCGCGCCAGAGCTCCGCGCCGTCCCTGTCGTAGCCGACGAGCTCGAAGCCCTCGGCGTAGATGTCGTCGGTGCGCCGTTGTGTTCCGGCGAACATCCGGAAGTCACCGGCCTGCCACGGTTCCGGCCTGGTGTCGGCGGTCACCGTCGTACCGTCCCGGAGGACCAGCGCGACGCGGGCGGTCCCGGCGCCGGTGATGCCGAACCAGCGGTCCTCGTGCTCCCGCAGCTCCGCCTTCATGGGCCTGCCGCCCATGTCGGTCAGCGGCCCTCCCGGCGAGAGGGTGTTCATGGCGACGGCCCGTCCCCCCAGCTTCCAGATCAGTGACCTGTCGGGCGTCTCGTAGAGGCCCACGACGAGGCCGCCGGGCATCTCCACGGTCGAGCCGACCGGCTTCGCGTCGGTCTCGGGGAACGCCGGGGGCTGCCGCTCGATCCTTTTGACCGTCCTGCCCAAGCCGTCCAGGAACTCGAACGCGGTAACCGGTTCGTCCGCGGAAACGGTCACGGTCCAGATGGCCTGGGGGGCGCCCTGCGGCGTCCGCAGCGTGCCGGTGACCCGCCCGCCTCTCTCGCGTACGGCCACGACCCGGGCGATCCCGGCCTGGGCGGTGCCGTAGTGCAGGACCTTTCCCGTGACGGGGGGCGGGAACGACTCCGTGGAGCCCTGGTCCGTCGCCTCCGCGCCGTCGATCACCGGCCCCTCGCCGCAGAACTCCGTTCCCCCTCCGGTCCTGGAGGTGTACTTCCGGCAGAAGACGGTGGCACCGTTCCTCGCCCTGGCGTACCAGAGCGAGAGGGGACGGCCCTCCGAGGGGTTGTCGATCGTCAGGCGCTTCCCGACGGGGTCCGGGTTCCTGAGCGGGTCCTCAAAAGCTGTGGGGGTCGCGGTGACGACGGCGGCGATGCCGCCTCCCCCGGTGTCGCGGGTGACCGTCACCGCGACCGGCACGGCGACCGCGACGACGCAGACGCCCGCCACCAGCGCGTGCCTGCGCGTACGGCGGCGCCGCGACCGGAGCACCACCTCGGCGGAGAACCTCGCCGGGGCCTGCGGCGCACGCGTGGCGGCGGTTCCGAGCGCCGAGCGCAGACGGGATTCCAACCGGTCGGTCATGCGGGGCTCCCGTTGATCGCTGAGGGGCTGGGCAGGACAGAACGGAGCCTGGCCAGGCCGAGTGAGGCGTGGCTGCGTACCGTCCCCCGGGAGACGCCGAGCACGTCGGCGATCTCCGTGTCGGACAGGTCCTCGTAGTAACGCAGCACCAGTACGGCCCGCTGCTTGCGCGGCAGGGTGGCGAGCGCCTGCCACAGCCCCTCGTCGCTGTCGGACGGCGGGCTGTCGAAACGCGCCGTCTCGGGCAGCGCCCAGCCCGGCGCCTCACGCCTGCGCACCCGCCAGATGCTGACGTGCAGCCTGGCCATGATCATCTTGACGTACGGCTCGGGAGCCTGTTTCCGTCGTACCCGTGGCCAGGCCTGGTGCAGCCGGATCAACGCCTCCTGCGTGAGGTCGGCGGCGTCGTGCGGATTGCCGCTGAGCAGATAGCCGTAGCGCAGCAGGGCATCAGCGCGTTCCGCCACGAACTCCTCGAAGCGGGAATCGTCTTCCACCGGCCCCTGCCTTTCCTCGTCCCGTCACGGGATAGACGGCCGAGGAGGCCGAACTGTTGAATCAGCCCTTCCGGTCGTGGGCCTGCCAAGCCCGCTGGGAACGGGTGATGTGCCCGAGGGCGGCCTTGAAGATCCGGTAGTCGTCGTCTCCCAGCTCCTGGCGGTGCCGCTGTTCGATCCGGGCCAGGATGGCGCGGGCCTTGTCGATCTCGTCCAGACCGGTCTCGGTGGGGACGACGAGCTTCGCGCGCCGATCGGCCGGGTCGGCCTCCCTGCGCACGTAGCCGAGCCGCTCCAGCTCGTCGACGATGACCCCGACGATCTGCTTGTGCTGCCCGGACCGCTGCGCGAGCTCGGTCGCCCGCACACCTGAGGCTGGCAGCACCGCCAGCACCGTGCCGTGTCGTGGCCGCACCTGGGGGTGGCCCTGCTCGGCGAGCCGGGCGAACAGCTCCTCCTGCAGCGCCCGGCCCAGCTGCCCGACCAACATCCCCAAGTCCGGCTCCTCGGCGGTGGCGTCCATCTCGACTCCCAAATTATTCACGATCATTGACTATCACTGATCATTACTATACCTTGAGATCAGTTGATCCCCAACCTCCGACACAGACGAAGGAGTCCCACCATGAGCACCGCCGGCTTCGACTACACCATCACCCGGACCCTCGACGCCCCGGCCGACAGGGTGTGGGCCGCCTGGACCGTCGCCGACGAATACGCCGTGTGGGCCAGTGCCGAGGAAGTCGTCCTGGACGTCCGGCCCGGTGGCGCCTGGCGCTCGGTCATGGTCATCCCCGGCGGCGCCCGCGTCCCGCTGACGGGCGGCTACGTCGAGGTCGTGGAGAACAAGCGCCTGGTGATGGGCATGAACGTGCCCGGCCGCGACGAGCCCGTCCTGATGACTCTCGACCTGACCGCCGACGGCGAGCGCACCCAGATCAGCCTCTCCCAGACCTTCGACACCGCGGAGGACCGCGACCAGGCCGAGCAGGGCAGCAACTTCCTGCTCGACAGCCTGACCACCCATCTCGCCGCGGCCTGACCGAACGGACCCACGGGAACCGACGACCGGAAGGCGGCCGGCCCGGCTCCAAAGCGGTTCAACGTCCACGGACAAGGACATCCAGGCCGGGGACCTCCACGAAGGAGCTCCGAAACGGCAAGTCGATTTCAAGTCGCGAGCGCCACGCTGACGTCCTTATGAAGAGACGACGCGACATGAGCAGGCGAGTGCTCCTCCTGAGCAGTGCCCTGACCTTGTGCGCCGGACTGCTCGGGACGACCCCGGCCGCCGCCTCGGCATCCGCCGGGGTCGCGGTGAGTGTGGCCAAGGTCAGGGCCACGCCCGCCAAGCAGTCCGGCGCCTGCCCGACGACGGTCGGCTTCTCGGCCGTGCTTTCGGCCAAGGGCAAGGGAACGGTCCGCTACCGCTGGGTACGCGGGGACGGCAGCAAGGGTGCGTTCAAGACCGCCAAGGTACGAGGCGCCAAGCGGATCGTGGTCAAGGACCGGCAGACGTTCGAGCGAAGCACGTCCGGTTGGCAGGCGGTGCAGGTGGCCGGACGCAAGGGTCTGTCGGCCAAGGCGCGTTTCACCGTGACCTGCGCCGGGCCTCTCATCGTCTACGACAACAGGCACCCGCTACCGCCCAGCGGTGAGACCGCGCCCGTCGAGGCGGCCGCCTCCGTGACCGCGAGCCCCGCCTCGCACAACGGTGCCTGCCCGGTCACCGTGACCTTCACCGGCACCCTCCAGGTCTCCCGCGTGCCCGCCAAGGCCTCCTACCAGTGGGTCGACGACGCCGAAGGCGAGAGCGCGCCGCAGACCGCCGAGTTCGGCAGGAACGACCCGCGCACCCGCACCGTGTCGCTGACCCTGCCGGTCACTAACTCCCGCTCGGGCTGGAAGGCGATCCGCGTGCTGGGCGAGCACGGCCACGACTCCGGCCGCGCCACCTATTCGGTCACCTGCCAGCGGCAGGAGAGCCCCGTGGACGTGGCGGTGGAGGCCGAGTGGACAGAGTACGCGGGACGCTGTCCCACGACGACCAACATCTACGGAGCGCGGCTCAAGGCCAAGACGGGACCGCTGGACGTGACGTTCCGCTGGCTCGATGACAAGGGCAACGCGGGCGAGGTCCAGACGGCGCACTTCACCAAGAACCGGGAGGTCCGGTACGCGGACAGCCTGCAGCGCGGCTACGAGGCGTCGGCCGAGGGCTGGCACGGCATCGAGATCCTCACTCCGGTCAGGCACGTCGTCACGTATCCCTACCGCGTGACCTGCGACCAAGACGAACCCGCGATCCGCTGGGCCAACCTCCCGATACCCTACGTCGAGCACGATGACTGCGGGAACGGAGTCCAGTACGGAGGCAAGGGCCGCATCGAGCTCCCGGCCGGGCCGGCCAGAGACCTCTCCTGGACCGTGCTGTTCGACGGCGTCCGTGTGGACACCGGCACCCTGACCTTCCCCGGCGGCACCGGCACCCGTTACGACGTCACCCCTTCGGTCCTCATCGCCGAGCTGAACAAGAGCGGCACTCATCACGTCACGATCAGGGCGGGTAACGCCTCGATGACCACCAGGATCGTCCTGGTCTGCGTCTGAACAGGGAGGTTCGAGAGGCGGCACTCGCACGAGTGCCGCCTTCTCCACGTGACGGAAGTCCGGACCCACCGCGCCGCAGGCCGCCTCCGCCCGGTGCGTGATCGGCTACCTGAGAGCCGTCCTCCTGGTCGCGGTACGGGCCCAGGAGGACCGGGAACCGACCGAGGAGCCGGTCAGGCGCCTGGTGGCGCGGTCGTGCCACCAGGTCAGCCCGTTCTCGGCGGCCAGGAGGCGCAGCCTGTCGAGATGTCCGGCGATTTCCTCCGTCTGCCCGGTCGCCGACGCCAGCAGCGCCAGGTACCAGTCCACCGGCCCCATGCACCCGGCCGCCGGTAGCGCGGAGATCCGCCCGCTGTAGGGAAGCAGCGATTCGTACAGGGAACGGCACTGGTGGGGATGCCCGAGCGCCGCCGCCGCGGCGGCCCGCAAGCAGACCGCGGACAACCAGGATTCGCCGAGCGGCGGCCGAACCACGCTCGGCGTCAGGGCGTCGCCGGTACGGCCTCGCACGTCATGACCGAGCGCGGGATACGCGCTCCGCGTCGCCTCAACGACCAGGTCGGCCGCGGCCACCGTACCTCGGTGGTAGCTCAGCGGGAGGCGGCCTGCGTGCGCCGTGGGGACGGCGTGCCATACGCCCAGGTGCCCGGCCTGTTCTTCGGCGTCGGCGTACAGGACGTCGGCTTCGTCGAAGCGGCCGTCGAGCGTCAGCCGGCTCGCCCGCCACAGGGTGTGCTGGAAGCGTGGCCATGGGAACGGATGACGCCGCAGCAGGGCGTCACAACGAGCGGCGGCGACGTCGGCGCCGACCACGTCGAACGTCTCCAGAAGACGGTGCGCGTCCATCATGCAGGCCAGCAGCTCGTAGGCGGGCTCATGAGCGGACGACCGATACAGCTCGTCGGCGATCCGCGTCAGTTCGGACGCCTGGAGTCGTCCCGGGAGGGAGAGGTAACGGGCGTTGAGCGCCCGTCGCAGCAGAGCGGGGTCCTCCAGGCGGCGGGCCACGGCGACGGCCTCGGCGGACAGGGAGTCGCAGCGGGCTTCGGCGCCGTCGTCGCAGAGCTCCTGCGCCAGCCCTGCCAGGAGCAGCGCGCGCTCCGGGCCGTCGGTGCGCGGCAGCTCGCCCAGCACGCTCTCGAAGCGGCGCACCAGAGACAGGTCCACCTTTCCGTACGGGTCACGCAGCGGCCACAAGGCCGGCACGTCGAACGCGACGAGAGCACGCACCAGCTGTTCCGTGGCTCCCGTGCGATCGGCTGCGCGGACGGCCGCGGCCCTGGCCCGGCGAGCTCCGATCGGGTCACCGGCCTGCGACAATGCGCGCACCTGCCGCAGCAGCAGCTCGACGTGTTCGGCCGGGTCACCGCCTGAGACGTCGTGCGCGACGACGGCGTGTCCCATCCAGGTCGCCGCCTCGGCGTACGCCCCGCGCAGTTCGGCCTGGTCGGCGGCGGCCACCGACCAGCGCGCCGCCTCCCCCGACGCCGCCGGTCCGGACTGCACCGCGTGGTGGGCGATGACCGCCACATCGGTCCCGGGCCGGGCGGCCAGGGCGGCGGCCACGTCCCGGTGGACGGCGGCCTTGCGCAACGGCGGCAGGTCCTGGACCAGCGCCTCACGCACCAGGTCGTGTCCGAACGCCAGCCGCCCCTGCCCGGCCTCCAGCAAGCCCGATCGAACCGCCTGATCGAGCAGGTCGTAGGCGTCCGCCCCGATCACCTCGCCCACCACCGCGGGATCGAACTCCCTGCCGATCACCCCGGCGACCGCCAGCACGTGCCCCATCTCGCCCCGCGCGTTCATCCGCGTCCGCACCAGCTCGATCACCGACTGCGGAACCTCGTCGGGGTTCCCGTCGAACAGCTTCACCGTCTCGCGCAGGCAGAACGGGTTGCCGCCCGTGCGATCGGTCATCCGCGCCACCGCCTCCTCGCTGAGCTCCACCCCCAGGTTCGCCGCGAGCTCCTGTACGGCGGCGGGGCCGAGCCCGGTGAGGCGCACCCGCGTCAGGTCGTAGGGCACCAGCGGAACCAGCGGGTCGTCCATTCCGCTCCTGGACGCCGCCACCAGAGTGACGGCGCCGCCCCGCACGAGCACGACGAGATCCGCGAGCAGGTCGAGGGAGGCCCGGTCGGCCCACTGCAGGCCGTCCAGGATGATGACGAGCGGGCGCTCCTGTGAGGCGGCGACCAGCCACCGGGCGATCGCCTGGTTCCTGCGGGCCAGGGGCTCAGTCACGTCGTCCGGGCACTCACCGCCGAGGAGGCCGGCGAGCGCCCGCCGGTCCGGCGGCGGGTAATGGCGGGCGAGCGCCTCGAAGACCTGCCTCCAGAGCCACAGTGGGGGAAGGCCCTCCGTGTCGCGGCGGCCGGTGTCCTGGCAGCGGCCCCACACAACGAACTGGCCGAGCAGTGACGCGCATCGCTCGGCGAACTCCTCCAGCAGGCGGGTCTTGCCGATCCCCCGTTCGCCACTGACCGACGCCACCGCCAGGCCCGTAAGCACGGCCTGTCCTGGCAACGCGAGCAAGGTCGAGAGTTGCTCGCCGCGGCCGTACAACCGGTCAGGCGGCTGCGGCCCGGTCAGCGCCACCGCCATGTCGACGGCGGAGTTCAGCCCGTCGGCTTGGCGCAGGATGTCCTCCTCCAGCGAGCGGAGCTCAGGCCCGGGGTCGACTCCGAGCTCGTCGGCCAGTATGTGGCGCGCTCGTCGCAGCACGGCCAGCGCGTCCCCTTGGCGGCCGGTGCGGTAGAGGGCCAGTGCGAGCAGGCACCACAGGCGCTCGCGCAGCGGATTGGTGATCACCTCACCCTCCAGCTCCGTGATCACAGACTGGGGACGGCCCAGTTCAAGCAGCGCACGGGCGCGCCGCTCGACGGCCACCAGCCGCGACTCACGCAGCCGGCTCACCTCGGCCACCGCCCACAGCTGATCGCCGAACTCCTCGTACGGCGAGCCTCGCCACATGCCCAGTGCCTCGTCGGCGGCGGCGAGTTCCTCCATCGGGGAGTGGCGTTCGGCCATGCCCACCAGTTCGGTGAACCGGTCGGCGTCCACGCTCTGGGCGGCCAGCAGATAACCGGGCTGCCGGGCGATCAGCACCTTGGCCTGGCCACGCCTGCCTCTGGACGGCTCAAGCGCCCGGCGCAGGTGCGAGATGAAGGAGTGCAGCGTGGACATGGCACCAGGTGAGGCGGCATCGCCGTACAGGTCATCGATCAGAGTCTCCGCGGACACCACGGAGCCGTGTGCGATCAGCAGCCGGGCCAGTACCGCTCGAAGGCGTGGACCGCCGATCCGGATCGGCGTCCCATCGTCCGCACGAACCTCCATGGGCCCCAGAACTCGAAAATCCACCTTGAACCGCTCGCACTTCTCTCTACTGGAAAGGCCCCGCGCGGCGTGCCCGAGGGCCGAACCTCGGCCCCGCGGTGCTCGGCGGGCCGGCATCGTCGTGGCTCTTGTCATCTTCTTGCGACCACCCGCTGACGGTCTTCCAGCCGATCGCAACCTCTCGGCGGTGGGATCGCGGAACGCGTCACCGGCGCCCGAGCCCTGGTGAGGGCGTTGGAGCAGGGCGCGGGTCACGCACCGGCCCGCTCGCGCCGCAGTACGCGCACGCCGGCGACCGCGAGCGGCAGGAACATCAGGGTGAAGACCGTGCCCGCCACATATGTCAGGTGGATCGGGATGAACATCATTCCGACGAAGGCCGCGACGTAGACCACGGTGAGCCACCATCCGGCCACGCCCGCTCGGGCGAGCCCCACGCTGAGGGCCAGCAGGCCGAGGAAGGCGAAGATCTCCGTGCCGCTCCACAGCGGCATGAACGCGGCCTTGTCCACGGCGTCGGACAGGCGCACCGCGGCGTCCATCTCAAGCTGCCGGCCCAGGATCATGCGCCACCAGTCGTCCCGCACGGCGCCGGACACGTTCAGCATGCTCACCGCGGCGGCCAGCGCCCCGGCCACCGTGAGCAGGCGGCCCCTGCGCCCGCGCACCAGCCCGGGCACGGCCAGCGCGCCCAGCGCGCCCACGAGCAGTCCGTAGTGCAGCAGGATCGCCGACAGCTCGGTCAGGAAGAAGTCGCGGGCCAGTGCGGTGACGTAGTCGGCGGTCGAGTCGGAACTCTGCGGCGGGCAGGTCATCATCCCGGCGAACACCAGCACGGGCCCGGCGACCAGCGCGACGCCACCGGCCGGCCGCAGGAACCGGGCCGTAGGCTCCGCGACGCGGGCCTCGGTCTCCGGGGATGGGGTGAGGGGGGTCATCTCTTACCTCCTGGTGCTTTTCTTGGCGGGCCTCACCCTCTCGCCGGGACGGGGACCGGCGGATCAGCCATCGCGCACCGTGACGGGTCCCCTTCGGGGCGGACCCGCCCACGGCCGGGTCCGCTGTTCGACGGATGCCCCGAGCTGCCAGGGTCCGTCGTTTGGCGGAGTCGGCGGGCGGCGAGCGTGGTTACGATCGGTGGTCATGACGATGAGCCGGCTGAGGAACGTACGCCTCATCCCGATGGTGTTCGGACCTCTGGTCGCCGCACTGGCCGTGGCGGAGGTCCGGCTGGACGACTTCTTCGACGCGACCTCCACGGCCGTCTGGGTCTCGGGCGTGGTGATGGGCGTCGGCCTGGTACCCGCGGCCTGGTGGCCGCTGGCGGGCACGGTCGTCGCAGCCGCCTGCCTGCCGGTGGGCATGGTGGTGTTCGGCGCGCCCGGAGTCAGCGGCGCGACGATGCTCGGGTTGCTCGGGGCGGTCGCCTGGGCGGGCTGGCGCGAGCCACGGTGGCGTTCGGTCGTGGCGCTGTGCGTCGCGGGTGCGTCCTTCGCCGGTACCGCCGCCGTCACGGCCTCACCGTGGGAGCTGCTGTTCGTGCCCTTGATCCTGCTGCCGGGCTGGTCCATGGGGCTGCTGGCGCGGCGCAACGGCGAGCGGGCCGTCAAGCTGGCCGAGCTCGCGGCCGCCCTCGACGCCCAGAGCGAGGTCGTCGCCAAGGCCGCCGTCGTGCAGGAGCGTACGCACATCGCCCGGGAGGTGCACGACGCGGTCGCTCACTCGGTCAGCGTGATGACCCTGCAACTCGGCGCGCTGCGCAGACTGCTCGCCGACCGCCCTGCCGAGCAGGAGGTCGTGGCCGGGCTGGAGCGTCTCGGGCGGCAGACCGTCGAGGAGATGCGCGGCCTGGTGGGCATCCTGCGCGAACGCGTCGACGGCGAGCCGCTCGCCCTCATGCCGTCGCTGGCCCGGCTCGACGAGTTGATCGCCGACGTACGCGCCGCGGGGCTGGCCGTCGCCCTCGACGTCCCCTCCGACCTGCCCCGGTTGCCGCCGGTGCTGGACGTCACCGCGTACCGGGTGCTCCAGGAGGCGTTGACCAACGTGTTGCAGCACGCGGGCGGAGCGCCTGCTTCGGTCGCCATCGGTTACACCGACCGGGCGCTCACCATGGAAGTGCACAACGCCCCCGCTCCCGTCCCTTCGGGGAGCGGGACGCGGGCCAGGACGGCGAAGGCCCGCGACAGCCTCGCTCCCGCCACCCCGCCCAACGGGAGGCGGACCGGCCACGGCCTGGTCGGCATGCGGGAACGGCTGGCGATGGTCCAGGGCAGTCTGCACACCGGCCCGGAGCCGGACGGCGGCTTCGCCGTACGCGCCCGGTTCCCTCTCCCCCGAGTCTGACAAGGACGGCACGATGCCGATCACCGTGGTCCTCGTCGACGACGAGGCGATGATCCGTACCGGCCTGCGGCTGGTGCTCAGCGGCGAGCCCGACATCGAGGTCGTCGGCGAGGCGTCCGACGGGGCCGAGGCCCTCGAACTCGTCGCACGCACCCGTCCGGACGTCGTGCTCATCGACGTGCGCATGCCGCGCATGAACGGGTTGGAGGCGTCCCACCGGCTCGTCCGCGACCACCCGGACAGCAAGGTCATCGTGCTGACGACCTTCGACGAGGACGAGTACGTCACCGCGGCGCTGCGTGCCGGGGTGAGCGGTTTCCTGCTGAAGGTCGCGCCGCCCGAGCAACTGGTCACCGCGCTGAGGACGGTCGCGGCCGGCGACGGGCTGCTCGATCCGGCCGTCACGCTGCGGGTGATCGCCGCGTTCGCCGACTGGCCCGCCTCCGCGAGGGGCACGGGCCGGCCGAGCGAGCTCGACACGCTCACCGGCCGCGAGACGGACGTGCTGAAGCTTCTCGCGCGAGGGCTGACCAACATCCAGATCGCCGGCCGGCTCCACCTGGGCGAGGCCACCGTCAAGACCCACCTGTCCCGGATCCTGATGAAGCTCGGCCTGACCACGCGTGTGCAGGCGGCGGTCTACGCCTACGAGAGCGGACTGGTTCGCCCCGGCGAACAGCGCGACTGACGGAGGCCACCCACGTGGACCCGAGAGCGGCGCGGACACCTGCGCCACGGGACGCGCACACACGGCCCGTGGCCGCGGATCCCCGGCCGGCCGTCGGGATCGGATCGCCTGACCTGCGCGGAGCGTCCTCTCAAGCCATTTCAAGATCATCACAAGTCGTGCCGGGCATCCTCCTCTCACAGCGAACCAAGAGAGAGGAAGACCTTTGCACATCAAGCCGCGTACCACGCTTGACGACATCACCGCGATCGGCGCAGAACTGGACGAGAGCGAGCTCAGCAGCGTCACCGGGGGCATCTATCCCGACGAGGTGACGGTCGTCTACCTGCCGTGGCAGCGCCAGCTCGACTGATTCCCATGAGGTACCGGCCGCCGTCCACGCGACGCGGAGGGCGGCGGCCCCTCACCCGTCCACCAAGGAGTTTCGTGTCGTCACCGCATGTCCTCGTTCTCACCCGTGATGGTGACGGCCACGCCGACCGCGTCAGGGAGTCTCTGGTACGGCGCGGTGTCCGAAGCACGGTCTTCGACAACGCGGACTATCCCGCCCGGTCGTGTGTCGAGCTGGCTCACGACAGTCGAGGGCTCACCCGGCGGGTGTTGTACACCGAGTCGGGTCCTCTCGACCTGGACGTGGTGACCGCCGTGTGGTGGCGCCGCCCGCGGCCGCCCGCGGCGCATCCCGACCTCACCGACCCGGCCGTGGCCGCCCACACCGCCCAGGAGGCCGCCACCATGCTGTCGGGGCTCTGGGAATCCCTGCCATGCCGTACGGTGCCCGGACGGGAGTCGGCGCTCACGCGTGCCCGGCACAAACCAACCCAGCTCACTCTGGCGGCCGAGTTGGGGTTCGAGATCCCGGAGACGCTGATCACGGGCCGGGCGGAGGCCTTGTGGGACTTCCACAACCGGCACGACGGGCACATCATCACCAAGCCCATGAATCTGCCGTGGGTGGAGGATCTGGCCGCCGGGCACACGGTCATCCGCAAGTGCGAGTTCGTCTCGGGGCGGGATGTGGCCTACGCAGCGGGACTGCGGTTCTGTCCAGTCATCGCACAGCCGTACGTGCCCAAGAAGATCGAGCTGCGCGTCACGGTGGTCGGGCGGCGGGTGTTCGCGGCCGAGATCCACTCCCAGGACAGCAACCGGGCCGGCATGGACTGGCGACGTTATGATCTTGGCGCCACCCGGCACGCCGTCCACCCGCTTCCGGACGAGGTCGCCGATCGGTGCGTCGCGCTGACCCAGCGTCTCGGTCTCGTCTACGGCGCCGTCGATCTGATCCTGACGCCGGACGGCCGGTACGTGTTCCTGGAGATCAACCCCAATGGCCAGTGGTTGTGGATCGAGGACCTGACCGGCCTGCCGATCAGCGAGGCGCTCTGTGACCTGCTGGTCGCGCCGTGACGGATACGAAGACGAAAGAACCTGACGTGCTCTCATCCGAGTTGCTCGGCCACGCGCTGGACTGGCTGCGCGAACTGGACGGCGTACCGCCGGAGAAAGCCCGTGACCTGTTGACGAGCCTGCGTGCCCGCCACCCGGAGACCCCGATGCGACTGCTCTGGCAGCGCGAGGCCGCGACCGACGACCACCACTACGACCTGCTGTTCCCCACCTCGCGAGGAACGGTTTCGCTGTCCTTCGCGCCGGACCGCGCCATCCCCTGGCCTCTGCGTGGTGGCCAGCGTTCCGGGGACCACCTCGTGCTGCGCGTCGACGGTGTCGACGTGACCTGGGAGAAGGCCGTCTCGGTGCTCGATGTCCTGTGGGAGGACACGGACCTGGCCCGCCGTCTGGTCGACGTCACCGTCGTCGACCATGTCCTGGCCGCCAGGGACACGACCCTGCCCGCCGACCGTCTCCAGCAGGCGATGGACGCCTTCCGCCGGGCCCGTGGCCTGCTGACCGCTGAGGCCGCGCGGCGCTGGATGGCCGAGCGCGGCCTGAGCCACACCCGCCTGGAGGAGATCGTGGCCGGTGAGGCGGCGGTGGCCGACCTGCGCCGAGAGATGGCCGAAGGCCGTGTGGAGAGGTGTTTCGCCACCCGTCACACCGACTTCGACCGTCTGCGCGTGGTCAGGTTCCGTTACGCCGACGCCGGACACGCCGCGTCCACCGCCGCGCTGCTACGGGAGGGGCGGACAGATCCGGGCACGCTGGCGGTGCAGGAGTTGTTGGCGGGAACAGCCACGAGCCGGATGGAGACGAACGACAGGGCCTCACTGACCGCTCTTTTCGGCCCCTCGACCGAACGGGCCGCCGCCGGTGAGGTGCTCGGCCCCGCCCCGCTTCCGGACGGCGGGCTCTGCGTCGCGCACGTGCTGGCGGTGGAGTCCGCGGTGCTGGACGAGCCGCTCCGGGAATTCATCGAGCGGCGGATCTTCGAGGACTGGCTCGCGGCGCGGCGGCGGGAAGTCCACCTGGAGTGGTTCTGGGGCAGCAGGGTCCGTACGGACGCGCTCGACGCCGACCTGAGCGCGTAACCGTCCACGGCCGAGGGCATACCACGGTGGCCGTACCCTTCCACTTCGCTCGCCCGTGCCGGGCCTGTACCGCTTCGGACCTCGTCACCATGTCCTGGACCGCCTTGATCGATCGCTTGGAACGGGCGGCGAATCGTCCAGGCGACATCGGGCGTCCGCTCGACCGAGGTTCGCGTCCACAGGGGCATAACCCGGGGCCCCGCGCGAGGACGGCGGAGAAGGGGGTGAGCCCCGGGGTGGCCGGGCCTGGTGGAGTGGTCTGGTTTTGGGCGTGGCAGTGGAGGCGTTCCAGCTTCTCTGAAATTGAATTCGAATGGATTAAAACGACTCCCGGTCCGGATAAAAATCTATTTTCGATCGCAATCTTGGCCGTTTCGTACACCATGGTGTATATCTATGTACTGCCATTCTTCACCTGCATCCCCTTTCCCCCTCCCGTGACATGTTGGGCACGTCACGGGCCTTCCACCAGGAGAGCGACATGAAGAAAGCAGTCGATCCGACCATCGTGAGCACACCGGCCGCCACGTCGTCCGCGATATTCGGAACGTTTTCAGAAAAGCATGAAAATCGCGCCGGCAACCTCAGAAACAATGGCGGAGAAGGCTCTATCACCACACAATCCCGCAACGGGGCCGAGCAACCCGCCGTCGGAGTCCGCGGAGACATCGGGAAAGCGAGCGCTCCCGGCGCACGGAGAATCTCCCGGTCGGGGAACCGCTCCGTCAGGAGACCCATCGGCACCCAGTGGACCCTCGCCTAGGACGACCGCCGGGTAGAAGGCCTGGTAAGCCGGTCACCGTACCCCACAGGATGGCGGTGACCGGCGTTCGTGTGAGGGGGGTCATGCGCGCGTGAGAGTGGGCAAACGGTATGGCCGCGAACGTGAGTGTTCGAGGGCCGCCGGAACGCTCGGCGCGGCCGGGCGGACGCGGGACCCGTGAGGCGGTGAGGGTTGACGCGACCGCTGTGACCAGCGTGAACGGCGTATCCCGCCGGACGGGAGCCGGTCGGGCGCCGTCGGCCGTGCGCCGCACGGGACAGGCGATCGTGACGATGCGCGAACCATACAACGGGGATATGCAAAAGCGATGGCTCCTCATACCCCCGGGGCCCAGGGCAGTGTGGGGACGCTCGCTCTCCCCTCTCCCGAGGAGTCACATGAAACCAGACCGCGTGCCCTCCGCCGTCGCGACATTCGCGATGGTCTCCGTGGGCGTCATCCTGTACGGCGTGGCCGCTGCCCTGGCCGCTCCCGTCGGGGGTTCACGCCCGGCGCGCATCACCAATCCGGGTGTCGTGTGGCCGTTATGGTCGGCCTCACGTAACTACACGGCCGGCGATCTGGTCACCTGCGACGGCTGCACCTACAAGTGCGTCCAGGCCCACTCGTCGGCGGACGGTGGTGATCCGTCGACCACCCCCGCTCTGTGGCGGCTCATCACCTGATGACGCCCCGCCCGACCTCAGCACGGGCGGCTCGTGGATGAGCGTCACAGCCATGGGGTGAAGGCGGACGACCGGGCTTCCCGACCCGGTCGCCGCCTCCACCCCTCCCGTCCGGGCGGCCAACGGACCGGCTCCGCTGGTTCGCCGAAGACGCTCACCGGGGTGCCCTCCCCGGTGAGCGTCCAGGTATGACCGCCGGGGCCACCAGGACGGCGGTGGAGTACAGGCTTGAGGTCGGCGGCCGCCGCCCCCGCGGCTCTGGCGGCCACCCGATGCCGTCAGTCGCCGCCGCTCCCCACCGGCCCGAACGCGACGTTCCTCTCCTGCCGCAGGACCTTCCCGTCGGCCCCGTACGCCGTCACCGTGACGGGCGGCGAGTCCAGGACCACGGCCCCCGCCTTCCCGGTGCCCTCAGGGTCGCGCACCGGCCTCCCGATGATCCGTACGATGAAGAACCCGTTGGCGATCCGCGCGGACGTGCGCCGCCCGTCCGCCCAGTCGACCTCGACCCGCCGCACGGTGTCGCTGACCCGCCCGGTGACGACCCGGTACACGTCGTCCTTCTGGATCCGCTGCTCGCCGACCGCGGACGAATGCGTGTGGCTGGTGTACGCGTCCACCCGCAGGTCGCCGGAGAACCCGGCCAGGTCCCCGGGCGGCCGGAACCCCCAGTAGGTGAAGACCGCGCGCTCGGCCATGTCCTTCTGATCGGTCGGCGTGCAGAGCACGAAACCGGCGACACTGCCCACCAGGGCGGTGGTCCCTCCCTTGTCCCGGTACTCCACCAGCACCCGGAAGTCGTCAACCGCCCCGTGCTCGGTGATCCGCCGGTTCCCGTCCATGTTGTGCACGGGCCCGCCCTGGGGCATGCACTCGCGTACGAACCGCAACTGCTCGGGGGTGTTGTCCGGCAGGGCCGCCACACTGGCCCCGGTGTTCGGGCCGGAGGTGTCCGGGAAGGGCAGGACCACTGCCGCCACCACGGTGGCGGCCACCGTGGCGGTCACGGTCACCGCCATGAGTCCGGCGACCGACCACGTCCGGCGCCGACGCCGGACGAGAGCCCGCGTGGCGTAGGCCAGCGGGTCCACGGGGACGGCCTCGTCGGCCATCAGGCGCAGCTCTTCGGCGATCCGCCGTTCGTCGATGGTCACTGCAGGCCCTCCAGGATGACGGTCTCGCCGACCAGTTCGCGCAGGCGGGCGACGGCTTGATGGGTCTGGCTGCGTACGGTGCCCACCGAGCAGCCCATGATCTTGGCGACCTCGGACTCCGGGAGGTCCTCGTAGTAGCGCAGCACCAGCACCGCCCGTTTGCGCGCGGGCAGGACCCGTAACGCCTCGGCCAGCGTGACGCGGGTCTCCACCTCGGAGGTGCGGTCGGCCACACCGTGATCGGGAGGCGCTTCGAGCACCCGTTCACGGCCCCAGCGTGGGCTGCGCCACCGCCCGACCTGTTCGTGGTACACGACCCGGCGCACGTACGCCTCCGGGTTGGCTCGGATGCGCCGCCAGTGGGCGGCCGTCTTGGCCAGCGCCGTCTGCAGCAGGTCCTCGGCGGCGTGCCGGTCGTTGGTCAGAACGTAGGCGAGCCTGATCAGGCTGTCGGATCGGCCGGCGACGAACTCGGTGAAGTCGCGCTGATGGTCAGGGTGCAAGGGCTCTCCTCGTGTCTCGCACCCTTAGATGGAGGAGAGCTCACGGATCTATGGCGCGCGTCAGCCGGCACCGCCGATGCCCTGGAGGCGGAAGCCGGTAAGCGCCCCTGTGCGAACCGACCGTCAGGGCCACGTGGGAGGGGCGGCTCGCGCGAGCCGTCGTCCATGACGATACCGGCTCGATGGCCTGCCGTTCGGCGTCGGTGGCACCGCACACGCCCCGGAACACGCGGAGGCGGGGGTCGACCAGGATGGCGGTCTCGAACGGCCCGGCCCTTGGGCGCGGGCGGGATCAGGATGTTCCATGCCCCCGGCTGTGGCCTGTTTCTCAACGCCGCCTGCGAGGCGGTGTGGTACCGGTCGATGACGGCGGCTCCCGCATCGGATCGACCGTGCGTACCGCGGCCTGCCGGGCGCGCGTCCACGGGATCCGCACGGCCGGGGCCGTCGGCCGCTCACTCCTCGACCGGGTTCACGGGGGCCGACGAACTGGGGCCCCGCGCTGGGTGCCCGAGCGACCGTGGGCCGTACATCGGCCTGTTCTTCGAGGCTCTGGACCTGCCCGGGTCCCGCTCTTCGCGGAGCGGGACGCGGACGTGGTCAGAAGATCCCCGGGCCGGGGGTCAGGATGTGGTCGGGGTCGTACTTCGCCTTGCGGCGCACCAGGTCCGCCCACCGGTCGCCGTACTGGGCGCGCCAGTCGGCCCTGGTGAAGTCCTGGGAGCCGATGGGGTAGCGGGTCCCGCCGATCGCCCGCGCCTTGGCGTGCAGACGGCGGTTGCGCTCCAGCATCTCGGCGGTGAAGGCCGCGTCGGGGCCGGGCGCGGGAGAGGAGGTGAGGATGTCGAACAGGTAGACGTACTCGCTGTCGCCCGGCGGAACCCGGAAGAACGGCCTGGTCAGCTTGGCCCGCCGCTGCGGGAACAGGAAGCCGATGCCGGTCGGGGGGCCGTAGTCGCGGGCGGTGAGCGACGGCATGACCTCCGAGACGTAGGCCTCGGCCGACTCCCCGGGAAGCATGACGTCGAACCACGGCTTGATCAGGTCGTCCCAGGCGCACTGTCGCTGCCACAGCTCGATGACCGGGTCGTAGCGCTTCACCCACCCCAGGTAGGTGCTGTTCTCGATCTCCGCGGAGGCCGGGGAGACACTCAGGTCACGCAGCAGGCGCTGGTCGTTGGGCGGGGTGTCGGCGTCGTGGAAGACGACCACGTTGAGCTGGCAGGTGATGTTCGTGCCGTCGGGTACGGACATCAGCAGGTAGGAGCCGTCGACCTCGTTCCTGTCCAGCAGGATGTGCAGGTCGTCCCAGGCCCTCGCCACCTCGGTGACCGGGTAGCGGATCATGTAGTTGCGCGCCAGCGAGCGGGAGGGCACCAGGTCGAGCGTGGCGCGGGTGATCACGCCGCACTGGCCGAGACCGCCGAGCATCACCTCGAACAGGTCCCGCTCGCGGTCCATCGAGCACCGGTGCAGGCGGCCGTCGCCGGTGACGACCTCAAGCTCGCGGACGTGGTCGATCTGCACACCGAAGTTGTTCTGCGCGGGGACGCCGCCGACCGAGAGCGTTCCACCGACCGAGAGCCCGACGTAGGTGGTGAACAGCGGGGGCGTCAGACCGCGGGGCGCGGCGGCGTCGGCCGCCTCCCGCCACAGTGCGCCGGAGCCCACGGTGATGGAGTCGGGGCCGATCGAGTGGATGGCGGACAGCGACCGGTTCTCGATGATGAGACCGTCGGTGAGCCCCTGCCCGTGGGTCGAGTGCCCCTGGCCGCGGGTGGAGACCGGGATGCGGTGCTCGCGGCAGAAGCGGACCATTTTCTGGATGTCGCGGACGGACCCGGGCCGAAGCACCGCGCGGGGTAGGCGCTTCACGATCCTGCCGAGGTCACGGCCGTCGGCCTGACGGGTGGCGAGATCGGTGAGCAGGACGCCGTCCAGGTGAGGGATGCGCTGGAGTCCACCGGAGCCGGGACCGGTCGCCCACGCCCGCTCCACAGGATCGAAGCCGACAATGAGGGCGCTCGCACCGAGCGTGCCGAGGAATCGTCGTCGTGTAACCACGTTTGAGACGCTAGTGATCAAGCTATATGGGGACAACGCGCCTTTCGTGACATTGCGCATCGCGCGTCCGCGTGTACAACCGTTTTCCGGGGATCGGGACGCCTCGAAACCGGCCTCAACCCTCGGGGTTCGGGACCGGAACCGGCCTCAGGAGGCCTTGAGACCGTGCCGGTAGGCCCGGGGTGAGCAGCCGTACGTCTGCCTGAAGACCCTGCTGAAGTAGGAGGAGTCGGCGAACCCCCACTGCGCGCCCACCTCGCCGACGGCCCTGCCGCCGAGCCGGGGGTCGGACAGGTCCTTCCTGCAACGTTCCAGACGGCGCTGCCTGATCCAGCGGGCGACCGAGACGCCCTGCCGGGCGAACAGCTTGTAGAGGTAGCTGGTGGAGATGTGGTGCGCCGAGGCCACCGACTCCGGTGACAGGTCCGGGTCGCCCAGGTTGTCGTCGATGTAGGCACGGATCCTGGGCATCAGGCCGTCACGGGGACCCTCGTTGGGACCGGCTTCGACGAAGCCGGCGGCGGTGTGCCGTACGGCGTCCTTCAACCGCTCGACGGTCGCGGAGTCCGCCGCCAGGTGTCCGGGCAGCCTGAGCACCAGCATCCCGGCGTCCTCGGCGGAGACGTACGTCACCGACATCGTCTCGCCCATCAGGAACCGACGCCCCTGTCCGTCTCGCCGATGTGTCCGCCGGTCGTCACCCCACGAGTCACACGGACCTCCTCAACACTGGGATTTCTCCCACATTAAGGAGGTGTTCACCTGCGGGAACAGGCACTAGGTACGGCCAGGCTGGTACTTTTCCCGGATTTCCTTACGGAAGTCCCCCGGCGTCACCCCGGCCTCCCGCTTGAAGAACCGGCCGAAGTAGGAGGCGTCGTCGAAGGCGAGCGCGCGGGCGATCTGCGCGACCGACAGGTCGCTCTGCACCAGCAGTCGCTTGGCCTCAAGCGTGAGTGCGTCCCTGATCACCTCACCCGGACTGCGTCCCGTCGCCTCCTTGACCGTCTCCGCCAGGTGCCCCGAGGTGACGCCGAGCCGTTCCGCGTAGGCCCGGACGGAACGGACGTCGATCACGTGCTTGGCGACCAGCCGGGTGAAGGCCCGCGCCAGTATCGAGGAGCGCGTGACGGCCCCTCCGCCGTTGCCCGCCTCAAGCAGACGTCCGCTGGTGACCAGCAGGATCTGCAGGTACGACTGGAGCATCGAGGCGAACCCGGCGCCCCGCCCCCGGTACTCCTCGCACATCAGCCCCAGCAACCGCGCCATGCCCTCCGCCTCCACGCCGGAAAGGCGCAGTTCGGCACGTTCGCTGAGACCGTGGAAGAAGGGCGGCTCCTCCTGCCACAGCAGGAACTCCTCGGTGAACAGCACCAGCGTGCCCTGCATGGGCACCTCGTACGTCCAGTGGTGGACCTGGCCCGGCGCGATGAAGTACATCGTGTCGGGCCGGATCGGGGACGACCTGAAGTCGACGGTGTGGGTGCCGCTTCCCGCGCTCACGTAGAGGATCTCGTAGAACACGTGACGGTGCGGGAAGGCGGCCCGCGACCACGACCCCATCTCGTCGAAGGTACCGACGGCGAAGGGCGAGAGCCCCATCGGTACCGGCACCTCGATCTCATGCATCGGCAACATCCGGCTCACCCCCTCTGCGTGTGGAACCCGGCCCTAGGACGTGGCGAGATTGATTCCGGGCTCGTCGATGGGCTTGAGGCCGTACCCGTCGAGGATCCTGTCGAGCGTGCCGTCCGCCTTGAGCTCCTTCAGCGCGGCCAGCAGGGCGTCGGCGAAGGCCTTGTCCTTCTTCGCGACGAACATGCCGACGTAGGTCGGCGCGAAGCCCTCGGCCACGATCGCCACCGGCGAGCCCTGGCTGATGGCGTACTTGGCGGTCTCGGCGACCAGCACCTCCACGTCCACCCGGCCCGAGCGCAGCGCCAGGTCGGCGTCCTGGGCCGTGGGGAACTCGACCGCCTCCGCGGCGGGCCTGCCACCGTCGGCGCACTTCTTCGAGGCGTCCTTGACCACCTGCACGTCGGTCGTGCCGCGGATCGCGGCGACCTTCTTGCCGCAGACGTCGTCGAGTGACTTGATCGTCGCCGCCTTGTCCTTGCTGGTCACCAGGACCTGCGAGGACTGCATGTAGTCGACGAAGTAGCCGATCTGCTGGCGTTCGAGCGTGTCGGAGATGCCGTCGTCGGCCATGTCGTACCGCCCGCCCGCGACGCCCGGCAGCAGCGCCTCCCAGGCCACGTTCTGGATCTTGTACTCCAGGCCGAGCTTGGCGGCGACCGCCTTGCCGACCTCCGGGGTGATGCCCCCGGTGATGTTGTTGGCCGAGTCGGTCAGCAGGTAGGGCAGGTTCGGCAGGGTCGTGCCGACGTTGATGACCCCCGCCTGCTTGATCCGGTCGGGCACCAGCGCCGCCGCGCCGGACGCCGCCGGGGCCTCCGACGCTCCCGGGGCGGGCGCGGCCGAGGACGGGGACGCCTCCGGCGTCGAGGTGCCGCACCCGGCGAGTACGGCCACGGCCGCGATCAGGACACAACCACGGGTGATGACTGACATGTCACTCCTTGCTCTGCGAACTCATGCCGGGCTGTGCTTCGCAGCCCGTGGGGGGGTGGCTCGGGGACCTTGCTTCGGGCGCCTCGGGCTCCGGGCTCTTGGGACCCGGGGCTCGGCGTCGAGGGCTTCGAGGTGTCGCCGGCCCTTACAGGACGCGGGCCAGGAACGACGCCGTCCGCTCCGACGAGGGCGAACGCAGTACCTGCTGTGCCGGGCCCTGCTCCTCGACGACACCGCCGTGGAGGAACACCACGGTGTCCCCCACCTCCTGCGCGAACCCCACCTCGTGCGTGACGACGAGCATGGTCATGCCCTGACCGGCCAGGTCGCGCATGACGCCGAGGACCTCGCCGACCAGTTCGGGGTCGAGCGCGCTCGTCGGCTCGTCGAACAGCAGCACCGACGGGTCCATGGCCAGCGCGCGGGCGATCGCCACCCGCTGCTGCTGGCCGCCGGACAGCTGCGCCGGACGCTTGTCCGCGTGCGCCGCCAGCCCGACCCGCCCCAGCAGGTCACGTGCCCGCCTCGCGACCTCGTTGTGGTCGCGCCGCAGGACCGTCACCGGCCCGAGCATGACGTTCTCCAGCGCCGTGAGGTGCGCGAACAGGTTGAACTGCTGGAAGACCATGCCCATCTTGCGGCGCGTCATGGCCAGCCGCTTCGGCGACGACTCGACCAGCCTGCCGTCCTTCGGCTCGTAGCCGACCACTTCCCCGTCCACGGCGACCAGCCCGGCGTCCACGGTCTCCAGGTGGGCGATGCAGCGCAGCAACGTGCTCTTGCCGCCGCCCGACGGGCCGAGGAAGCAGACCACCTCACCGGGGGCCACGTCCAGGTCGATGCCCCGCAGAACCGGGGTCGCGCCGTACGACTTGCGCAGACCCCTGACACTCACCGCGCCCTTCACCGCAGCCCCCGCTCAAGGTAGTGCTGGCCGATCGAGGCCAGGCTGACCAGCGCCAGGTACCACAGGGAGGCGACCAGAAGCAGGGCGATGACCTGGTAGTTCTGGCCGTAGATCTGCTGGGCGCGGGTCAGCAGGTCACCGCCGCCGATGACCGAGACCATCGAGGTGCCCTTCAGGATGAGGATGAACTGGTTGCCGAGCGCGGGCAGGATCACCCGTACGGCCTGCGGCACCACGATCCGCCGCGACGCCTGTGCCGGGGTCATGCCGATCATGAGCGCGGCGTCCACCTGGCCACGCGGGACGGCCAGGAACCCGCCTCGGATGATCTCCGCCATGTACGCGGCCTCGTGCAGGGCCAGGCCGAACAGCGCCGCGACGAACGGGGTGATCAGCGTGTTGGCCTCGCCGTACCAGCCGAGTGAGGTGCCGGGAATCCCGATGCCGATCCTGGGGAACAGCAGCGCGAGGTTGAACCAGAAGACCAGCTGGACCAGCAGCGGCGTCCCACGGAAGAACCAGACGTACGCCGCGTAGGCCGCGCTGAGCACCGGGTTGTCGGACTGCCTCATCAGGGCCAGCAGCATCCCGAGGACCAGGCCGAACAACAGGGTCGAGACGGTGAGCAGCAGCGTCACCCCGACCCCGCTGAGGATCGGTTCCGCGAACAGATAGGATCCGATCACCGCCCAGTCAAGGTTCGGGCTGGTGACGACCGTCCAGCAAAGCCAGGCGGTCAGCGCGAGCAGTACCGCGCCGAGCCCCCATCGTGACCCCAGGCGCCGCCGCCGTGCGACGGGCATCTTCGAGAGTTCGTCGAGCACGCGACGACCGTAGAACCGCCCCCGACGCCAAAGCTTGACGCTGACTGCACTCTTGTGGGATCTCCCGATACAGATGCCATGTTCAGCTTGATCATCCCGGCTTGCGGCGTCGCGGGCGCCTGCCTGTCAGTCCTCCCGGCGACAGGAGAGCAGGTCCCCGGGCTGACACTCCAAGGTCTCGCAGATCTTGGTCAACGTGCTGAACCTGATCGCCCTGGCGCGGCCGTTCTTGAGGATGGACAGGTTCACGATGGTCACGCCGACGCGTTCCGACAACTCCGTGAGGGTCATCCCCCGCTCCGCGAGAAGGCGGTCGAGGTGTACGGCTATGCCGTGTTCTTCCAGGTCGGCGGGTGACATCAGACCAGGCCTTCGAGGTCCTCACGCATCCGGACGGCGTTCCTCATGACGCGGGTGAGCGTGATGAGACCCAGCCCGGTGAGAACGACCGCCGGTGAGATGTCAGGCAGCCGGAACGTGTAGGAGTAGCCGACGCTGAGCGTGCCGAGCAGCTGAGCGTTGGCGAGGTCCTGAACGGCGGGAGCCAGGACGGCACCGGCCAGCAGCCACCACCCCAGGGAACGAAGCCCTCGCGCCACATCGAGTGTGTAGACGCCCCGCCTGTCCGCGACGCGGACCATACGCCACACCATGACGAGCGCGCCGACGGCGAGCACGAAGCCGGGGAACGTGGTGAGCGCCTGCCAGATCATCTGCGCCCCGCTGGGGTCGCCCGTGCAGAACCGCGTTCCCGTCGCCATCGTCGACACACCCGAAGTGGCGCGGTCGACGAGAACCTCTCCCGCCTGCAGGCCCGGATCGACGGCGCACGCGGTCTCGCCGTCCAGCCCGAAGAGACTGCCTCTCCCGGAGGCGAGAAGCCCCAAGCCCACCACCGTGACGACGACGAACCACAACAGCCCAAGCGGCGCCGCGCTGGCCAAGGGCTCCAACGAAGGTTTCCTCTCGGACATCTCGCTCCCACTTATCGTTTTTCGATAACCAGGACGATAAGTTATCGAAAAACGATAAGTCAACCGGCCGTCCCGAGGCCACCTCGTGTGGTCGCCGAGGGTGTTCAGGGCTGGGTGGGGTTGGCCCTGGTTATCACCTCTTCGGCGGTCAGGGGGGCCTTGGGGTGGTGGGACAGGCAGAGGGGGACCAGGGTTTTGGCGAAGGCGGTTCCCTCGGCCGCCAGGTAGAACTGGCCCGTCGTCAGCCGGGAGACGTCGGTGACCGCGCCGCCCTTCGACCTGGCCATCTCCTTGGCCGCCTCGATCTGGGCCGGGGAGTTCAGCAGGCCGTAGAACTGGGTCGCGGCGTTGCCCGGAATCCAGTTGTGCAGCCCCTTGGGCGCCTGGGTGGCGAACACCAGGCCGAGGCCGTACTTGCGGGCCTGGGTGGCCAACGCCAGCGTGCTCCGCGTGCAGGCGGTCGTCCCGCCCGAGGGCGCGAAGGTCTGCGCCTCGTCCATCACGAACAGACCGCCGAGCGGACGGTCACCGGCCGGATTCCTCCTGATCCAGGCGAACAGCGCCATCTGCAGCTGGTTCACGAAGCTCTGCCGCTGTTCGTCCGACGGCAGGCCGACGAAGCTGATCACCGAGATCCGCGCCCGCTTCCCCGGGGGCGGGGTGAGCAGCACGCCGGGATCGACCGGCGTCCCCTCCCCGGCGAACAACGGGTCGTTGACCATGGCCGCCATCAACGTCTGCGCCAGCTCGGCCGCGACCTTCCCGGCGTTGGCGAGTTCGCTCACGCCGTACGGCAGCTCCGCGAGCAGGTCGACGAAGCCGGACATGCCCACTCCGCCCCCGCGCCCGTAGTGCACGAGGGCCTCCCTGAGCACGGCCAGCCCGACCTCGGTCTTCGCCGTCCTGGTGGTGAGCTTGGCGCGCGGCGCGAGCGAGGCCACGGCGGCGTCCACGGCGACACCGAACTCGTCCGGATCGGCCGCGACGCTCGCGAAGTCCGGCAGCGGCTGGAAGCTCAACGGCCGTCCCGCCTTCCGCCGTGGCGTCCAGACGACGACGTCGGTGGCCGCGAGGTACTCGGCCGCCTTCTCCGCGTCACCCGGCCCCCAGCCCTGCGGCGGTTCCGGCCAGCCGTCACCGAGTCGCGCGAGGTCGTTGTTGGGGTCGAGCACGATCGCGGAGACCCCTCGGAGCGCGCACTCCTCGACCAGCCTGCGGATGAGGACGGTCTTCCCCGACCCCGACCCGGCGAAGATCACGGTGTGCTTCCTGAGCGCCTCAAGCTCGACCGAGACGGGCCGGCCGCCGATGACGGTGTTGCCCAATGGCACGTACGGCGGTTGCTCCGCGATCTGTGGGGTCACGGACCGGGAGTCCACGGGCCTGACGGGCGCGAGGTTGGGGGACACGGGCTGAGGGGACACGGGCCTGACGGGTTCGGGGGTCACGGCGCCGGTGGGTGTGGGGGTGGGGATCGGTGCGGGCTCCGGCTCGGTCCTGGGGAACGGCTCCGCGACGCCGTTCGAACGCCCGGTTCCGGTCTCGGGGAGCGTGCCGCCCGAATGCTCGGGCTCTCCCTCGGGGAGGGTGTCCCCCAGGGCCTCGCGGAGCAGTTTCACGTCCCGTGCCGGACGCCGTACGGCCAGCCAGGCCCGCAGGTTCGGCGGGTTGTCCGCGTACAGCTGCCGCAGCACGGCCAGGACCCTGAGGTCCTCCTCGTCGACCGTGAGCACCCGGCCGCCCGCCTTCTCGAACTCGGCGACGGCGGCGATCGTCTTGGGACCCTGCGTCCAGGCCACGTTGCGCAGCACGAACAGCCGCCTGCGGGAGACCTCGGCGTTCAACCCGGCCGTGACGGAGGCGGCGCGCAGGCGGCTGAGGGCGGCGATGTGGTGCGTGGCGGCGATGGCCCGGAACGCCCAGTGCTCCTCGTCCTCGGTCTCCTCGTCCAGGGTGCGCCGCAGTCGCGCGTGGAGCGGGGGCTTGCTGCTGGGCGGCGGGTCCACACTGAACTGGGCCCCGGCCTCACCGAGTCCGTCGATCCAGGCCGAAAGCCCGGCCGCGAGCAGGGCGGGCATGACGGCGTCCTCAACGGTGGCGTTCAGGGCGTCGTCCGTGGGCGTCAGCTTCTTGAGATCGGCGAACCGGGCATCGAGCTCGGCGAAGGCGGAAGGCTGGATGATCATGGGCTTACGGTCAGTGGCCTGGTCGAGACGCTCAAGCTCCCTTACCTGCTGATCTGCCAGGCAGGCATTGATGTGGGCGTCGATCTTCGTCAGAAGTTGCCGGGGGGTGTACTCGCTGGCGCCCTCGAAGACGGTTGGCCGGATCGGCCAGGTCGGATACGGCGGCAAGAAGCCGATCTCCGCGAACCTGGAGGCGAACCGCTTCTCCACCAACTTCTGGGCGGCCTCGGCACTGGGCAGGGGCTTGAGGTTGGGCATCACGTTGAACCGGTCGCGTGCGGTGTCAACGGCGTATTTCTCGATGAGGGTCCAGGTCTGCTGCAGGCAGGAGACGGTTGTCAGGGTTCTGCGGGTGGCCTCGCGCAACGCCATCAGACCACCGGCCACCTGGTCGATCGTGATCAGGTCATGCCAGTCATGTGTCGCCTTATCATCGGTGGCGAGCGAGGAGCGAGTGACGAGCCCGTCGATCTGGTCGACGGCGATGACGGACGGTCCGGTCAGTGCGAGCAGGCGGGAGATGTCCTTGACCATCTCCTGCGGTGTCTTGGGGAATTGCCGGATGCCCCAGGCAGTGCGCCCGCTCCCGTCGAATTCCTCTTCCTTCAACGCGCGCAGGAATCCATCGCCGACATCCTGGGCGTCGTAGTCGGCTCCCGCGTACAGCACGAGGGCACGAAGAGTGTCCTTGGTGTCCTTGCCGACGTGGGGGTTGAGTGTGCGCACCCCGTTCACGAAGGCGTCGAGGCTTTCCCGCGTCACCGCGCGGTTCCCGATCACCTCACGGTGTACTCCACGAGGCATGTCGGTGAGTTCGGACAACCGCCGTAGCAAGATCTTGAGCTGGCTCTCCCCCTCAGCACCGTTTCGGGACAGTCCATCGAGGATGGCGGAAAGGGCGCTCTCCCAGAAGGCCTTCGCGTCCAGCAGCTCGATCAGGAAGAAGTAACCACCGTCCTGTTGGAGCCGTTCCCGAATCCAACCGAGCAGACGGGTCTTACCAGTACCCCGCTGCCCGCGCAGAACCAGGCCGATGGGATTGGTCGCGCCTCCGGTCACCACATCGTCGAGGCCGCTGAGGATGGCGCGCTCCACGGTCCGGTTCAGACCCTCGACGTGGAAAGCCGCCGGGCTCCACACGTCATCCGGCCCTTCGACGTAGTTACCCCTCAGCCTCTGGAGAACTTCGAGCTCCCGGCTGCTCACAACGCCTCGATCGCGATGAGGTGCTTCTCCTGCTCCCCGATGATCACCGCAGCCGCCCTGGCCTCCGGAGTGAGGGTTTTCCTGTTGCTCTCTGGCACGATGCTCACCTCAGGAATGTGAATCATCCCCTTGAGTGCGATGTCCACCTCCTCCCGCGTGGCATCTCCGAGCAACGGGCGCAGTCGTACCAGGTTGACCCAGTCACCAGGCTTCTCCACTAACTTCGCGTAGGCGGAGCGGATGCGTGCGGTGATGTCTCCGCTCTCGGCCTCTACCAACTCAGTGGTTTCGACCTCGGGGGCCGTTGGAGTCTCCTCCGAGAGGGGGAGTTCATTGAGTTGCAACCCTGTTCGTGCCAGAAGCCTGCGGGTCAGAGATACCAAAGCAAGGTTCATCGCCCCAGCCACACCCCGAGGCATGGGTATACCGTTCTCGAACTCCTTGGCAACCCTGGCCCAACCGTCATCGGTCAGAACGTGGCTAAAGGAACGGCCCTGCTTCCGGCTCTCGACAAGCTTGAGGTCGTTCAGCTTCCTACGTGCATCTCCAGTAAGAGTCACGCTGTACTGCTCGCCGAGGTAGGAGTTGGAGACTTCCTTCGCCTCCACCATCAAAATCACCAAAAAAGACACTTCAGAGAACGAAAGACCCGAATCAGACATATCTCTATCCTTCGTGCGTGGCGCGGTGGGTGTGGAGAAAGCGCTTCAGTTCTCGGAGTACGGACGGCATATCGGTCAAGACGCGCTCATTGGTAAAACGGATGACCGCGTAACCGTCCTCAATGAGGCGTTCGTCGCGCAGATGGTCCTTGGCGAGGCCTTCGGCACTGCGGTGTTCCCGGCCGTCGAGTTCGACGACGCAGCGTTCGGCCTGCCAGATCAGATCGACCTTGATGGGGTTGACCAGCGGATGCGGCTGGTAGGTCTGGTTCCAGGCGCGCCCCGCCGCCCAGGCGTGCGCACTGAGCGCCCGCTCCAGGGCCGCCTCGACGGAACTCCCCGGATGCGGACGCCCCGCCACGGCCGAAGACCCCGCCACCGAGGACGCCGAGGAACCAGCCACCGGCGAGCCCGGAGAACCGACCGCCGAGGACTCCACAGCCGAAGAAGCCGAAGGCCTTCCCATCAAGGGACCTGCCACCGAAGAAACCGAAGAGGCCGGAGGACCGCCCATCGATGAAGCCTCAGGAGACGAGGAACCGCGCGCGGTAAAGGCCGTAGAACCGTTCATGGAGGAACCGGCCAGCGGAGAAGCCGAAGAACCGGCCGCCGGGGAACTCGTCCCTGGTGAGGCGGGGCCGTACTCCTGGAGAGACGACAGCACCGGGACTCGGTCGACCGTGGTCAGGGCGGCTCCGGTGAGGCAGACGCCCAGGTGGCCGCGGTGGGTGAGCCATTCGGCCGCCGCCACCAGCGTCTCCTCCCGGGCGGGCGAGAGTCCCTCGGGGATCGTGGCCAGGACCACGGTGTGCGGGCGGCCGAAGCTCGCGGCGAACGCCATGGCCAGGCCCTCGGCCCGCGTCTCCGGCGGGACGGGCCGGTGGGGAAGGCGAAGGCTCCCGCCCGCCAGGGAGCGCGCGGCGAGGTCGGCCAGGAAGGCGGCGAGGTCGCGACGGCCCCGGACCTTCCGTCTGGCCAGTTCGCGTACGGCGGGCAGCGCGAGCCCGCCCGGCCCGGTGATGTCCGCGGCCTCGGGGAGCCAGGCGGGGTAGAGACCGGTGACGGCCTTCTCCAGCGCGTCGAGCACCTCGGCGACCGTCTCCCGTACGGCCGGGCCGCCGCCCATGGTGTGGGGAAACATCGCGGACGCCGTGGTGGTCGTGAAATCGGCCGAGGACGACGGGGCCGAGGTGACCTTCGTGGCGGCCGTGGGATCAGCCCGGCGAATCCAGACGACCCGCCGCGCCGGTGGCTCGTTCCACGATCGCACCATGTCGTTTCCTCCGGGCCGCGGAGTTTCAGCCCGATGGAGACCGGGTCTTTTCCGGATCTCCCGCCTGTCGTGGTCGTTCTCCGGGAAAACGGTGGACGCCCCGGGGAAACGGGCCTGGTGGTACGTCAACCCGCACGAGCGAAAGATCCAGGGAAAAGACCATAGGGGAATGCCTGGACCCGTGTATAGATTTCCCGAGAAATGCCCTTAAGGCGCTAGTTGGGACCGTACCGGACTCGGGGCGACGAGTCCGGTACGGCGTTCAGCACGCGCGCAGGAAACGGTCGAGAACCCTGGTGCCGAACTCCAGGGCATCGACCGGTACGCGTTCGTCCACCCCGTGGAACAGCGCGGTGAAGTCGAGATCGGGCGGCAGTTTCAGCGGTGAGAAACCGAAGTGCCGCACGCCGAGTCGCTGGAAGGACTTGGCGTCCGTGCCCGCCGACAGCATGTAGGGCAGGAGGCGGGCGCCCGGATCCTCCGCCGTGACGGCCGTGGCCATCGCCTCGACGAGCGCCCCGTCGAAGGTGGTCCGCACCGGGGGCAGGCTGTCCCACTCGCGGATGATGTCCGGGCCGAGGACCTCGGCGAGTTCGGCCTCGAAGGCCTTCTCCCGCCCGGGGAGCATCCGGCCGTCCACGGTCGCCCTGGCCACCGAGGGGACGACGTTGGCCTTGTATCCGGCCTCGAACATCGTGACGTTCGCGGTGTCCCTGAGGGTCGCGCCGATCATCCTGGACAGGTTCCCGAGGCGGGCGACGGCGGCCTCGGGGTCGTCGGGGTCGAAGGGGACGCCGGTCACCTCGGCGACGCCGGTGAGCAGCTCACGCACCGGGTCGGTGAGCACGAGCGGGAAGCGGTGCTGTTCGAGGCGGGTGATCGCGGCGGCCAGTTTCGCCACCGCGTTGTCCCTGTGCAGCATCGACCCGTGCCCCGCCGTACCCCTGGCTGTCAGCCGCAGCCACATGACGCCCTTCTCCGCCGTCTCGACGAGGTAGGCGCGCACGTCGTCGGCGAGGGTGACCGAGAAGCCGCCGACCTCGCTGATCGCCTCGGTCGCGCCCTCGAACAGCTCGGGGCGGTTGTCGACCAGCCAGCGGGCGCCGTAGAAGCCGCCGGCCTCCTCGTCGGCGAGGAAGGCGAAGATCAGGTCCCGGGGCGGGACGACGCCGTCGCGTTTGAAGGAGCGCGCGACGGCCAGCGTCATGGCCACCATGTCCTTCATGTCGACCGCGCCGCGTCCCCACACGTAGCCGTCGCGCACCTCCCCGGAGAACGGGTGCACCGACCATTCGGCCGGGTCTGCGGGCACGACGTCGAGGTGGCCGTGGATCAGCAGCGCGCCCCGCGCCGGGTCGGCCCCCGGCAGCCTGGCGATGACGTTCCCCCTGCCCCGGGCGCCGGACTCGACGTAGGTGGTCTCGTAACCGACCTCGGACAGTTTGGCCGCGACGTACTCGGCCGCCGCCCGTTCGGTGCCCGGCGCCGTGGGGTCGCCGGTGTTGGTGGTGTCGATCGCGATGAGTTCACTGGCCAGGGTCACGACCTCGGCGACGGCCGCCTCGACGCTCATGCGACGGGGACGACGGGGATATGGCCGGGGACGCGCACGGCGAGGAACGTCGTCGTACGGCGGAACCTGAACCCGAGCGACTCGTAGAGGCGGATCGCGTTCGTGTTGCTCGCCGCGGCGTGCATGAACGGCGTCTCGCCCCGGCCGCGGATGCCGTGGGCCACGGCGAGCACGAGCCGGGTCGCCAGCCCCTGCCCCCGGAAGGCCTCGTCGGTGCAGACGGCGCTGATCTCCGTCCAGCCCGGTGGGTGCAGCCGTTCGCCCGCCATCGCGACCAGCGCGCCGTTCCTGCGGACGCCGAGGTAGGTTCCCATCTCGATGGTCCGGGGCAGGAACGGCCCCGGCCTGGTCCGTTCGACGAGTTCGAGCATCTCCGGCACGTCCTTCCTCTCCAGGCGGACCGCCTCCTCGTACGGCGCGGCGCGCACCCCGTCGTCGACCAGCTGGACACCGGCCAGCCGCATCACGACCTCCCACCCGTCGGGTGGTGGGGTTCGTACCCCGTTGAGGGGGACCACCTCACCGGGGCCGACCAGCGTGGCGATGTCCTCCCAGTCGGTGGCGTCGGGCTCCTCGGGGAGCGCGGTGAACGTGGCGACGTCGGCCGGGTAGCGCAGCACGTTGCCGCGCCGTTCGGCGAAGTGGGCGTGCGGTCCGTTCAGGGACGACCTGGCGGGGGCGTCCAGGGGATGCGGCTCACCGGCCGCGTCCCACCCCGAAGGCGCGTTCGACATCCGGCCCTCCATAACCCTTTATTCCTACTTGAATAGAAGGGTTAATTGTCTCCCGTCCGGCGTTATTCCCCTACTCCCGAGGCCGGCGGAACCGCTCCAGGACCGGCGAACCGCTCCAGGGACCGGCCGAACTACTCCCGAGGCCAGCGGAACACGACCGGCCGCCGGGCCCGGGGTTCGCGCGAGGGATTTTCCGGCCGGTCGGCGTACACGTGCCAGCGCTCGACCGACCTCAGGATGTCCAGGCCGATCCGCTCCAGGAGCGCCCCTCCCCTGACCAGCCGCCGTCCGACGGGCCCGTCGAAACCGACCGCCTCCGCCGCCGCCATCGCGGCCCGTCCCGCCTCAAGTGTCTGGCCCGCGCTGATCACGATCGAGTGGTACCAGCTGTCGTCGTCGACCACGTAGACGTCACGACGCCGCCGCGGATCGCGCTCGCGCCGGATGAACCCGTGCTGGAGCAGGTAGTTCACGGCCACGGAGACGGAGGCCGGGCTGATCTTCAGCCTGCGGGTCAGTTCGGCGGCGGTGCGCCTGCCCTCCTCGGACATCATCAGGTCGAGGTGCACGCGCGCCATCATCCTCGGCAGCCCCGTCCTGACCGCCATCTCGATGATCTCCTCCTCCCTGGCGTCACCCGGCGACCCGGTCGCGCGCGGGGGCGCCGGGGTGCCGCGCCGCGCCCGCTGGACCGTCGCCAGGTGCGCCTCCTGGGGCCGGTAGTCGCCGGGGCCGCCGTTGCGGGCGATCTCCCGGCTGATCGTCGAGGTCGGCCGGTCGAGCCGCCGGGCGATCTCGGCGTAGGAGAGGCCGTCGGTGAGTCCGGTGGCGATGCGCCTGCGTTCCTGCTGGGTCAACCGTCCGCCTGGCATGCCGTCAGTATTGCCTTCGCCTCCATTCATTGCAACGATCGATTGCATTCGACCCCAGCGTCATTGCACCAATTTATCGCGATTTACCTGGGCAAATGCATTTCGAATGATTGACAGCCATTCCTGATGCAACGTAGCTTTCAAGATGTATCGAACACGTACTATCGCGAGGTGAGGAATGGCAATGGAACACACCGTCACAGCACTGCCGACCGCGCGTCAGTCCGGCTGTCCGTTCGACCCGCCCAAGGAGCTGACCGAGGCCCGCGCGCAGAGCCCCATCAGCCGTCTGACCTTCGCCGACGGGCACCAGGGCTGGCTGGTCACCGGCTACGACCTGGTCAGATCCATCCTGGCCGACCCGCGCTTCAGCTCCCGCAGGGAACTCATGCGCCACCACCCGCTGATCGACTACGGCGACGTCGAGACCCCTCCGGCGGCACCGGGCGAGTTCCTTCTCATGGACGAGCCCCTGCACGGCCGCTACCGCAAGCCGCTCGTCGGCAAGTTCACCGTACGGCGGATGCGGCAGCTCACCGAGCGCGTCGAACAGATCACCGCCGACCACCTGGACGCCATGGAGAAGGCCGGTCCTCCGACGGACCTGGTGACCGCGTTCGCCAAGCCCATCCCCGCCATGATGATCTGCGAACTCCTCGGCGTGCCGTACGAGGACCGGGGGTCCTTCCAGTCGCAGGTCGAGTCGCTCATCAGCGGGCAGGTCGGCGACGACGAGATGCTCACCGCCTACACCTCGGTCCAGCACTATCTCGCCGAACTGGTGACCGCCAAGCGCGCCGACCCCACCGACGACGTGCTCAGCGACCTCGTCGACGGCGACTTCACCGACGAGGAGCTCCGGGGGATCGGCTTCCTCCTACTGGCCGCCGGACTCGACACCACCGCCAACATGCTGGCTCTGGGCACCTTCGCGCTACTGCGCAACCCCGCGCAGCTGGCCGCGCTGCGCGCCGACCCCGCCCTCACCGACCGGGCCGTCGAGGAACTCCTGCGCTACCTGTCGGTCGCCAAGCAGTTCTACCGGGTCGCCCTTGAGGACGTGGAGGTCGGCGGCCACACCATCACGGCCGGAACCATGATCATCCTGGCCTACCACGCCGCCAACCGCGACCCCCAGCGCTTCGCCGACCCCCACCTGCTCGACCTGCGCCGCGACGACGGCGGCCACCTGGCCTTCGGTCACGGCATCCACCAGTGCCTGGGTCAGCAGCTCGCCCGCGTCGAGATGCGCGTCGCCTTCCCCGCGCTCGTCAACCGCTTCCCCACGCTCCGCCTGGCCGTACCGGCCGAGGAGGTCGGCCTGCGCCCGGAGGCCGCCGACATCCACGGGGTCACGAGCCTGCCGGTCACCTGGGACGTGTGATCACGACATGAACACGAAGGGCATGACCACCAGGAACACGTACACGATGAAGACCACCGCGTACAGCAGGCCCGCGAGAACGGGCCGCCGGTGCCACCAGGGCAGCTCCAGGCGCGGGTAACGGCTGATCACCTCGCGGAACGACAGGTCGTCGCGGTTCACGACGACGCCGTTCTGCTTCCAGACCCGAAGCAGCCCGTCGGGCCAGTCGCTCTGCCACAGCACCCGCGCGACGTCGTCGGCGTTCGTGCTGATGATGATCCAGGGTGTCGGTTTCGTGGCCATCGGGTTCATGACATTGACGTAGTGCACGTTGGTGATCGTGGAGCGGGAGAGCTGCCACCCTTTCCCGTTCCATCCCACGTACCGCAGCGTGTCGCCGTCAACGATCAGGCGCATCGTCCGCCCGCGCCGCAGCAGATACACGATGCCCCAGACGGCGGGCACGCCCAACAGGATCACGAACGCGGGCAGGGCGAGCAGCCCGAGGCCCTCACTGCCGTACGAACCGTTGACCATCCGTAGCAGCAGGAACACCAGCCCGATGAGCAGCAACGGGATCGACGCGGCCATGGCGACCAGCCATCCCGGCCGCTGAGGACGTAAGACCACAGCATCAGACCGGCCCGGGGAAACATCAGTCATGAAAGAAATCATCTGCCACCGCGGAATCCGCGTCCATCACAATGAACCAACCGACCGGCCCGCCGACTGTGAAAAGTATACGAGCGCGGGGCACCGCACACCCCCGAGCAGGGAAGTAGCCCCGACGACCGCGTCGAATCCGGTGAAAAGCAAACAGCACATGAACGCGACCGCATCCCGTTTCGGCCATGCCGATTCACCGGAATCCGCCACGGGTCCGAGAACCAAACGGATTTCAAATTTCTCCACACGGTGACCGTCCAGACCCACTGATCTTTAACTCGTGATGTCCGGTTCCGGTGGTACCCCCCGCTCATGCGGTACGCGCGAGGCGGCGGGCTGACCGCCACGCGACGCGTCAAGCGACATCGGACACCGTGTCCACCGGCACCCGGCGCCGCACCGCCTTCGTCGGCGGCCGGTGAGACCTGGCCATCTTCCTGGAGGCCAACGCCGCCGTTCCCGTCCCGACCGACAGACCCTGCGATCATCAGCCGACACGGGTTCCCTCCGGCGAACGGCCGGCCATGGGACCCCCTGGTACTCCCTGGAGGCGAGGGAGCACTCAGGGGCGACCGGCCCGCCTCCTGCGCCCTGTGGATCTTGTCCACCTCGGCCTGGAGGGGGCCGCGGTCGACCTGCGGGACTTCGAAGCTCATCACCACGTCGTCGGCGTTCGCCGCCAGCGCGGCGAGGTGCGCGGGAGCCTCACCCGCACATCAGGCGTATCGCCCCTCCCTTAACGGCCGCCAGTCGGGCGGCGGCGCGGTTCGCGCCTTCACACGTGGACAGGGCCTGCGCGGGTACGGCGATGCCGGTGAAAACCAGCACGACGGAGACCGCGACCGCGACGAGGCTGAGCAAGGGGGTGAACGATGTTTCACAACGCTCTCCCAAAAGGGCACGCGTAGAAACACCAGCGGTATTTGCGGGTTTCCGTAATCCGGGAGCGGAGGAAGGCGAACGGTCAGCAGTCGACGGTCACCTCACGGTCCACCCACATCTGGTCGACGCCCTTGTTCCCGAACACGGAGGCGAAGACGGTGCCCTGGTAGGTGCCGTCGACGCATGGCACGGTGCTGCTCGCGGAGTGGGACTTCTCGGGGCCGTTTCCCTCGCCGACCGCTTCGTCGTAGGGCGCGTCGTTCTGCGGGGAGAGCCAGACGAGCAGCCAGTCAACGGTGGCCGGAGCGGATTCGGAGCATCGCGCGCCGCCGTTGAAACGCACCTTGCCGTCCACCACGTGGGGATCCTCGAAGAACACCTCGCACCCGGGGTAGACCTCCGACACCTGGACCCCGCTCCCGGATTGGACGAGCCCGGAGGATGACGGGGCGGCGCTCGCCGTCCCACTCGGGGTGACGCTCACCAGGGCGGCGACGATCGCCCCGGCCACCATGGTGAATGTGCGGAGTCGGTTCATGAATTTCTCCAATCGGGGGGCATTGCGGAACAGCCCTGACGGCCCGGAGGAGAAATCCGAAACCTCAACTCGGCGGTTCTTTCCGGGCGCGGGTCGATCACGATTTCGATCGGGTGGCACGAAGCGCATCGGCCTGATTGGTCTACATGTCATCCCAGGACGGAGCGGAGATCAACGACTGATCGACGTATGTCTGACAGGCCGTGCCTGTCGATCCTGTTCACGCCTGTCAACGCGCTGAAATCATGAAGGCGTGGAGCTCCGCCAGCTTGAATACGCCATCGCGGTCGCCGAGGCACTGCACTTCGGAAAGGCCGCCGCCCGGATGCACGTCACCCAGCAATCGATCAGCGAGCAGATTCGCCGGCTGGAAAAGGAGATCGGTGCCCCGCTGTTCGTCCGCACCAGCCGCCGGGTCACCGTGACCGTGGTGGGTGAGGCGTTCCTGCCCGAGGCCCGCCGGACGGTGGCCGCCGCCCGCCACGCGCTCGACGCCGGACGTCGCGCCGCCGCCGGCCCGGCCGACGAACTTCGCATCGGTCACGCCGCGGACCTCGGCCTGCGCCTGTTCCAGCTCGTCATCCCCGCGCTACGCGCGCGTCTGCCCGAGGTACGGCCGGCGCCGTGCCCGATGACCACCGCCGACCAGCTCGCCGCGCTGGAGGACCGCCGCCTGGACATCGGCTTCTGCTGGAACACCGAAGCCCGGCCGGGGCTGGACTCGCTGCTGGTGGTCCGCGAACCGTTCGTCCTGGCCCTGGCCGCCACCCATCCCCTCGCCGCCGAGACCGCCATCGACCCCGTACGGCTCTCCCACCGGCCGATCATCGTGCACGAGCGGAACCTCAGCCCCTGGCTGTACGACCACATCATCGGCCACCTGCGCGACCACGGCACCGTGGTGACGATCCACCGGGAGATCTCCAGCCTGGACCGGCTGCTGCCACTGGTCCTCGCCGACGCGGCGATCGGGATCACGGTCGCGGCCTCCGCCGCGGCCCGGCCGTTCGCCGGCGTGGTGTACCGGCCCTTCACCGAACCGAGCCCGCTCGCCGACCAGCGCATCGTATGGCGGCGGGGCACCACCGATCCCGCCGTCCTGGCCTTCGTCCAGATCGTCCGTGAACTCCGGGAGGCCGGGGCGTTCGTCCCCGGTTACCCGGATCTGCGGAGCGGACCGCCGGACGGGCTCGACCCCCTCAGCGAAACCTCAGGATGAACGACCTCTGCCGAGCACGAATCATCCGCCGCTGTGGGCTCTCGGAACAACGGTCGCAGCGTGATCGCGAGTCGCGGGTGGGCATGCCGGTTGAGTTCCTGGCTGATGGTGACCGTGCGCCGGCTTCGGTCCGCTTCAGAGCCGTGACCCCAGGCTTTTCCGATCGCTCCGCTTCGCCGGGTGACCGCTTTCAGCATCTTCCATCCTCGGCCCGGTATGGGGCCTCTGGCACCTGCCGCTGGCCATGCTGCTGCACGTCAGCATCAACAACTTCATGTCGATCATCTACGTGGACATGTTCCCATCCATGCGGGCCGGTCGGCCGCGTCGGGTGGCGCCACCGGTACGGCCGGGCACCGGGTTCCTCGCGCGGGCAGCCTCAGCGAGATCAGGTAGGCGTCGACGGCGGCCGTGACGCAGTCGCCACGGCCATAGGCGCCGTGCCCCCACCCTTCGTAGGTGAGCAGCCGCGCCTTCTTCCCGATCTGGGCGGCGGCGTTGCGCGCCCAGGCGTAGCCGGTGGCCGGGTCGTGCAGCCCGTTGACGATCAGCAGCGGCGGGCCGCCCTTCACCCGCAGGCGATGCTGTGGGTTCGGGATCGGATCCGGTTCACCCAGACACAGGGCGGTGAGCGTCAGACTGGTCGGGATGATCCCCATGTCCGGTGCGATGGCCTTGGCGCGGCGGAGATGTTTGGTGTACTCGCGGTAGTCGCGGATCGGCCAGCGAAAATCCTCACAGAAGATCTGGAGAGGGTTGGACACTTCCGGCTCGGCGGCCGCAGGAGCCTGCCGCGAGTTCGTCGTCTCACCCAGCAGCCAGGCCGCGGAGGCGGGCGGCTCCTGCGCGCCCGCATCCAGGGCGACGAGCAGTTCGGCCAGTTCGAACCACGTGGGTACATAGCCCGCCCGGAAGGCGTAGCGGATCACGTCCTGTCTGGTGAGTGACCTGGCAGGGGCGCCGGGGGCGCGGATCTCACCGCGGTCGGCACGCTCCAGCAGGCGAGCCCAGAACGCGCGCACGTTCGTGCCGTGCAGCGCGCATCGGGTCTCCCTGCCGCACCACTTCACGAACTCGTCGAAACTGTCCTGGGCGAACGTGGCCCAGCTGTAGAGGTAGGGGCCGGTGCTCAGACTGTGGTCCAGGTTGCTGTCCAGGGCGAGGGCGCGGATCCGGTGGGGGAACAGTTCGGCGTACATCTGGCCGACCAGCGTGCCGTAGGAGAGGCCGTAGTAGGTGACCTTCTCCTCGCCGAGCGCTTCGCGGATCGCGTCGATGTCGCGGGCCGCGCTCACGCTGTCGACATGGTCGAAGACCGGCCCTGTCCGGGCACGGCAGTCGGCGCGCAACCGCTTGCCGTAGTCGAGCCAGGCGTCGAACTCCGCCTGATTCTTGATGAGCGGATCGGGGAACTGGGACATCAGCTGGGCCGAACATGCGATGCGCCCGCTGCCCTCTACACCGCGGGGGTCGAAGCCCACGATGTCGAACCGGCGCTTGAGCTCCGGGCTGAAGTTGTTCAGGGAAAGCGCGTAGCCGACCCCGGAGGAACCGGGGCCGCCGGGATGCAGCAGCAGCGAGCCGATCCTGGCCGCGGGGTCGGTGGCCTTGAGCCTGGCCACGGCCAGGTCGATCGTCGGCCCGCCGGGGTCGTTCCAGTCCACCGGTACGGCGAGCTTGCCGCACTCGCCAAAGGGGTATCGCGGGCACGGCGTCCAGGCGATCGCCGCAGCAGGCGCCGCTGAAGCCGTTGGAGCCGTTGGAGCCGCAGGCGTGGCCTCGGCGGACACAAGGGGGGACAACATCGTAAGAGCCGTCAGAACGACGGCGAACAGTGAAACGGTTCTACGCACGCGATCTCCAATCACAGGCGTATGCCGATATCCTCGACGCCACGATTCTTGACCGGTCAATATCGCGCGTTCGTCCGCGAGCGGTCGGGCGTGGTGTACGACACGCCCCGGACCTCGCGAATCGCCGGGAAAACGATCCGCGAGGCGGCGCACGACCCAGCCGACCTGATCAATCCTCACAATCGGCTGTTCCACCGCTACGCGGCACTCACGCCGCGCTGACCGGCGCCGAAGCCGTTCGTCGAACCGTCGGTCGGCGGCCTCGCCGCGCATCGGGCAGCCGGCCGCCGGAGGCTATCCGGCGGGCAGGCAATGCCGAAAGGGAACGTCAGTAACCGAATTTCCAGTTCCTGAGGAAGGGATTGGAGGTGTAGTAGGTAAAGACACGGCCGGACCGGTCGCTTTTCAGCGTATCCTTCGTCACGTAATTGCCCGCCATCCAGGCGTCCGGGTTCGAATCGAGCCCCGATGGCTCAATGACCCATTCCTGGTAAAATCCCCCCGTGTCGCATGGCACGGTACGGACCGTGTTCCCCTCGGAAGTTACCAGGCAAAGTCCCGTGGCGAGGTTCTGGATCCAGGTCCTGCCCGTACTCGGATAGTTCGTGCGCCATTTCTGGTGGTTGTTGTTCTGGGGCACGTTGCAGGGCAAGGTGTAAACCTCCCCGGCAAAGTTGCTGTCCAGGCACAGCCCCGTCTCCCAGCTGCGGATGATGGTCACGCTTGCCGCGTGGGCCGGTGTGGCGATGAGGGTGGTCGATGCGAGAATCGCCCCCACCGGAATGAGACGCAGGCCGATGCGCATCGCGACCTGTCGCGCGCGGGATGAATTGCCTGCCGTAGGCATGGCCTCTCCTTTTCCTGGAATCTGGTCGGGCACATCCAATTGATTACGATTTCGATCGGGCGACACGGAACGCATCCGCCTGATTGATCTACATGTCATCTCAGGACGGAGCGGAGATCAACGACTGATCGGCGTATGTCTGACAGGCCGTGCCTGTCGATCCTGTTCACGCCTGTCAACGCGCTGAAATCATGAGGGCGTGGAGCTCCGCCGGCTTGAATACGCCATCGCGGTCGCCGAGGAACCGCACTTCGGAAAGGCCGCCGCCCGGATGCACGTCACCCAGCAATCGGGCGGCGAACAGATCCGCCGCCTGGAAAAGGAGAACTGAGGATCAGCGGACGTCGCGGCGGCGCAGTACGAGGTAACCGCCCCCGAGGGAGAGGACGACCCACAGCACGAGAACGCCCATCCCCGTCCAGGGACCGAGGTCGCGGCCGAACCTCGGATCGCCCGGCGGACCGGTGAGGTGCATGATCACCGCAGCCGCCTGGTCGGGGAGATACTGGGTCACGGCCTTGAGGCCGGGGACGTTCCCGAGCCCCTGCGAACCGAGGAACAGCAGCGGCATCAGGATCGCGAGCGGCCCCGCCGAGCCACGCAGCATCGTCGCGACCCCCATGGCGAACACGCAGATCAGCGCCAGGTACAGCCAGGCCCCGACGACCGCCTGCGGCACCCCCGCCGCGCCGAACGAGGTGCGGTACGGCCCCAGCCCCGCCTGCGCGGCGACGAAGGCCGCCACCACCGAGAGCGCCGAGACGCCCAGGGCCGTCAGCAGCACGGCCAGCACCTTGCCCGTGTAGAACAGGCCGCGACGCGGCACCGCCGTCAGCGAGGCCGTGATCGTCCCCGAGGTGTACTCGCCACCGACCACCAGCACGCCGAACACCACCAGGGGAAGCTGGCTCAGCGTGAGGCCGTAGAAGGTGATGAACAACGGGTCGAACCTGCTCTGCATCTCGCTCGACATGCGGGTGAAACCGTTGGCGGTGCTCGCTCCGACGAGATACGCGAGAACGGCGCTGAGCACGAACGTCAACGGCAGGACGAGGACCGTCGAACGCAGCGACCAGATCTTGGCCCATTCCGCGGCCACGGCCGCCCGGATCGCCGTCGTCCGGGACGTCTCCGTCATGGCACTCACCGCCGCCCGGCTTCGGTTCGGGCACCGGCTTCGGCACCGGTGAGCCTCATGAAGGCCTCCTCAAGGGAGGGCGACTGCGTGCTGACCTCGTGCAACGTCACGCCGTTTGCGGCGGCCAGCTCGCCGAGCCTGGCGGCCTCGACGCCGTGGACCTCAAGGGAGCCGTCCTCCGCCGTCCCCACCTGTATCCCGGCCATGGCCAGCGCCTCGCGCATCCGCCCCGGCTCCGGGGTGCGCAGCCGTACGTGGGAGCGGGCGTTGTCCTCGACGAACCGCCGCACGGTCGTGTCGGCGAGCAACCGGCCCCCGCCGATGACCACCAGACGTTCGGCGGTCAGGGCCGTCTCCCCCATCAGGTGGCTGGAGAAGAAGACCGTCCTGCCCTCCGCGGCCAGGGTCCTCAGCATGCCCCTGATCCACAGGACCCCCTCGGGGTCCAGCCCGTTGACCGGTTCGTCCAGCAGCAGCACCGGAGGGTCACCGAGCAGGGCGGCGGCGATGCCGAGCCGCTGGGTCATGCCGAGGGAGAGGGAGCCCGCCCGCTGACGCGCCGCGCCGGTGAGCCCGACCGTCTCCAGGACCTCCCCGACCCGCCCCCGGGGGACGCGGTTGGTCCTGGCCAGCCACAGCAGGTGGTCGAAGGCGGTGCGGCCCGGGTGCACGGCCGGCGGCGACAGCATGACCCCCACCCGCCGCAGCGGCTCGGGAAGCCGCCGGTACGGCACGCCGTCGAAGAGGACCCGTCCCGCGCAGGGGTGGTCGAGGCCCAGCATCAGCCTCATCGTGGTGCTCTTGCCCGCGCCGTTGCGGCCCAGGAATCCGGTGACGTGACCGGGTTCGACCGTGAAGGACAGGTCGTCGACGACCGCCCTGCCCCGGCGTCGTTTCGTGAGATTCCGTACTTCGATCACCCGTTCAGGCTAGGAACGGGGCAGGTCACGCACAGTCCTCGAAAGTCTCCGGTCCCGACGACGAAAGTCGCGCACGACCACGCATAGCCTGCTGGGCATGGGCCGACACCTCATCGCCGCCGCCGTGGTCGTCGTGGACACCGTGCTGTTCCTCTCCGCGCACCGGTCCTGGGCCGTCGTGGCGTACGCCCTGGCGACGGTGCTGGTGGTCGTGCTGCGCACGCGGAGCCCGGTCGCCGCCTTCGTCGCGGCCCTGGCGCTCGCCTCGCTGAGCGGCGGCTCCTACATCCTGCTGCTGTGGAGCGCCTACCAGGCCGGGCAGGAGGTCCTCTCCCGCTCCGGCGTGGCGGTGGTCGCCGGTGCCGGTGCGGGGGGCCTGGCCGTACGGCTCGCGGCGGGACCGTTGACCCCGCAGGCGGTCGGCACCCTGCTGTCCACCTACCTCGTGTTCGTGGCGCTGCCGCTGCTCGTCGGCCTCTATCTCGCACAGCACCGGCGGCTGGTCGCGGCCCTCGACCAGAGCAACCGGCAACTGCGGCTGCGGCGGGACCTCCTGGCCGAACAGGAACGGCTGCGCGAACGCCTGCGGATCGCCAGGGACATGCACGACTCCCTGGGCCACCGGCTCAGCCTGGTCTCCGTACAGGCCGCCGCCCTTGAGGTCTCCGCGCTGCCCGTACGGCACCGGCAAGCCGTCGGGCAGTTGGCCGAGTCCGCGCGGGCCGCCATGCACGAGCTGCACGAGCTGGTCGGGGCGCTACGCGGCGAGGAGGAGCCGTCCAGGTCTCCGACGGTCGAGGCGATCGGCACCGTGACCGAGGAGTTCCGCAGGGCGGGCGTCCCGGTGACGCTGCGGGAACGGGGGCGGCCGCGTCCCCTGTCCTTCGCGGCGGGACAGGCCGCCTACCGGGTGGTCGAGGAGGGGCTGACCAACGCGGCCAAACACGCCCCGCGCCAGCCGGTCACCGTGAACGTCGACTGGGAGTCGGACGCCCTGCTGCTCACGGTCGTCAACCCCCTGCCGGAACGGCCGGAGACCGGGGCCGGGGATGAGACGCGAGCCGGAGTCGAGGTCGGGTGGGACGGTCTCTCGGGTCCCGGGGTCTCGGGTCTTGGGAGCGAGGGTTCTGAGACCGGGGCCGGGGTCTCGGATCTCGGAGCTTTGGGTCCCGAGGTCGGGGCCGAGGCCGGTAGGGGTGATGTCCCGGGTTCTGGGAGCGGGGGCCACGGTCTCGCGGGGCTCGCCGAGCGGGTACGGCCCGCCGGTGGGGTCCTGGACCACCGGCTGTCCGACGACGGCTTCCGGCTCTTCGCGATGCTCCCCGTCACGCCTCTGGAGGAGGATCCCGTCGTGGACGACCTGCCCGCCGTGGGACGGGTCCGTACGGTCGCCCTCGGCGCCGCCGTCGCGGTCCTGATGTTCGTGACGCTGCCCGCGAGCCTGCTGCTGGGGGTGGTCCGGTGATCAGGGTTCTGGTGGCCGACGACGAGCCGCTGATCACGGCGGGCATCCGCACGGTGCTGGAGTCCGCGCCCGACATCGAGGTCGTGGCCGAGGCGGCGAACGGCAGGGCCGCCGTCGAGGCGGCGCTTGGGCACCGCGTGGACGTCGCGTTGGTCGACGTCAACATGCCGGTGCTCGACGGCCTGAGCGCGATCGAGGAGCTGCGCGGGCTGGTGCCCGCACTGCGGACGCTGGTGCTGACGTCGTTCGGCACCGAGCCGAACGTGGTGCGGGCGCTGCGGGGCGGCGCGGCCGGGTTCGTGCTCAAGAGCTGCGCGCCGGACGAGCTGATCCGCGCTGTCAGGGCCGCGCACGGCGGCGACGCCTACCTGTCTCCCCCGGTCACCCGGCTGGTCCTGGGCATGGTCACCCCCGCCGAGGTGGACCGCAGAAGGGAGGCCGCCGAACTGCTCGGCGCGCTGACCCCCCGCGAGGACGAGGTCCTGCGGCTGCTGGCCGAGGGCATGTCGAACGCCGAGATCGGCCGTGGGCTGGCGATGAGCGAGGCGTCCGTCAAAACCTACGTGAGCCGGATCCTGACCAAGCTCAACTGCTCCAACCGCGTCCAGGCCGCCCTACTGGTCAGGGACGCGGGCCACCGCTGATTCCGGGGTGCTTCAGGGGCCGGTCAGAATCGGAGAAGCGCCGGGGCGTGGGACACAGATAGCGTGGTCATCGTGAACGGGGATTTACCCCCGACACATCACCAGATATACGCATTTGATCCAGGAGCGACCATGGCTGACTCTTCCCACCAGGGCATCAGGACCGTGCTGCACCCCGTCTCCGACCTGGCGGCGGCCAAGGCCGTCTACACCGCCCTGCTCGGAGTGGAGCCGCAGGCCGACTCCCCCTACTACGTAGGCTTCGACGTCGAGGGCCAGCACATCGGGCTGGTGCCCTCCGGACCGCAGAGCCCGGACGCTCCGGTGGCCTACTGGCACGTGACCGACATCGAGGCGAAGCTGGCCGAGGTGACCGCCGCCGGAGCCACCGTGAAGGAGGCCGCGCACGACGTCGGCGGCGGCCGTCTGGTGGCCACCTTCACCGACCTCGACGGCAACGTCCTCGGCCTCCTCCAGGACAAGTGAGCGACACACCGGCTATGAACGACGCACCCCGCTCCCGTGTCCAGCGACGTCACGACGCCGAGCACCGGCTCGCCCACGACGTCGACCTCTGGGTGTCCAGCGCCTCGGCGGACGGAGTGCCGTACATGGTGCCGCTGTCCTTCGACTGGGACGGCGAAGCGCTGCTGCTGTCCACCCCGGCCAACAGCCCGACCGGCAGGAACCTGGCCGCCACCCGAACCGTCAGGCTCGGGCTCGGCCACACCCGCGACGTGACCATGATCGAGGGCACGGTCGAGGTCCTTGAGATGGACGCGCTGTCCCCGGAACAGGGAGACCGCTTCGCCAAGCGCACCGGCTTCGACCCGCGCGAGTCGGCCGGGCCGTACCGCTGGTTCCGCGTCTCACCGCGCCACATCCAGTCCTGGCGCGAGGTGGAGGAACTACGAGACCGCGACCTGATGCGCGACGGCCACTGGCTGGTCTGACCTTCTCTCAATGGGAGACCCCGAGGAGGGCCTTGATGTCGCTCTCCCGATAACGCCGCTGTCTGCTGGGTGTCCGCACCGAGGGAATCCGCCCGGTCAGGGCCCAGCGGTTGACGGTCTTGGGGTCCACGCCGAAGATCCGCGCGACCTCTCCAGGGGTGAGGAGGCGTTCTGTGGTGTCCGGTCCGGTGGTGAAAGTCCCATCGGGGGCGACGGCCTTGAGGGGGGACATGGCGGGGCTCCTTCAGTAACGGCTGCGGTGGAGGATCTCGTCGTGCCGGGCCAGAGCGTGGGCCAACCGACGCAGTGTCGTACGGCCGAGCATGTCTCTGGCTCCGGCTTCGCGCTGGTCGAGGCATAGCGGCTTGTACCGGATGGCCCACCATTTGGGCAGACCGGGCAGGTGGAGGTGTTCATACCGCCAGCCGGGGTGGGTGCTGATGAGCAGGTCGATCAACCGTCGTTCGTCGTCGGTCATGGTCTTCCCTGGGTGCGGGATGAGGTGGGGGCTGCCTTTTCAGGGGGCGGGTGCCCGGCCCCGAGCCGGGGAGCACGGACCGGGCACCCTGGAGGAGGACCGGCCTTCCTTATAGGAAGACCGGTGCGCCAGACGGCTCCCTCTTCCCCAGCACACTCGGCGTGTGCGGGAGCCGTCTTGCGAGGGTGTGCGGCCCAGGTCCCTCCCACCTGAGCCGCACGTTCACGAGGTACGGCGGGGCGGCGGGTGGGATGACGTCCCACCGCCCGCCGTACCGGCTTCTAGGAGCGCAGCAGTCTGCGCAACGCCGTGGACCGACCTGGTCCGACGGCGTGAACGGCCCGGGAGATCCGGGCGGTCCGGGTCTGCAGAGCACGGGCGACGGCGACGGCCTGAATGCTCGGCGGCACCACCGGGAACACCTGAGCGGCCAGCTTGCGATCCAGTTCTTCGGCGGACCCGGCCCGCACCAACAACACGTCCCCGGCGTACGGCCTGCCGGGCAGGACACCTCGGTAGGCGCTCCACAGGCCGGAATGCGAGCTGTGGAAGACCAGCCAGTCCGGATGAGCCGCTTGCACGGAGTTACAGGCTCGATCCGAAAACTCAGAAACTTGGCGAGGAATCCAGGTCGTCATGCCGCCCTCCCACCCGGCGAACGCCCTTCGGCCATGTCCCGGCCCTGCACCTCAGAGTCCGGACGCCTCCGCCGAGCCAGTGAAGGCGGCGCAAGCCGGATCGCCCTGATCATCTCCGCTTCCCGCATCCGCTCCTCCAGTCCCTCACCGGTAGCGTCCTCGACGATGACCGGGCGTGGGCCGTCCCAGACGGCCATGGCGTAGAAGTTGCGTCGGCCCAGACTGTAGAGAACCGTCCAGTCCGCCCACGCCAGGTCGATTCGCTCGGCCTCCGCACGGGCCGGGCCGTCCCACACCCTTCGATAGACCGGCACGTACGGTTGGCCGTCCCGATGCCTTCCGGTCACGAAGGCACCCCCTCAACGGCGTCCCGGGCCTTCTCCTCCTGCTTCGCCACGGCCTCCCGGACCTCCTCGAAGGTGTCGGCGTCCACCGTCGGCTCCGTCCCGGCCCGCAACGCCGTACGCGGAAAGGCCCGGTTGCGGATCGCCCAGAACCGCCCAGCGTCGCTGATGATCAACCGCCACCCCGGGATCGTCGGGACGGTGGGAGCGTCGTGCATGATCTGAACCTCCGTGATCCGATCAGGGCTCTTCCTGGCGAGGTGTTCGCCGGGCGACCGGTCCTGCGAGGACATGGCGTCGGCTGTTCGGTCGGCGAGAAGACGTGCCGCTTCCACCGGATCGTCGATGGAGTGCCATATCCAGCCGCCGGGAGCACGAGACCAGCGGAGACGTTCAGGCCCGCACCATACGAGCAGGCCGCCGAGGATGAATGTGGCGTACCCGCCGGATGTCGGGACACCGTGGACGGTCAGAGCCTCACGTGGTTGCCGCACGGCCTGTTCCGGAAGCATGGAAGGACCGTAGAAGGCGGCGGAGAGACCAGGGGACACACTCTGTGACCCCTGGTTTCGGTCAGACCATCAACGCGATTTTGTCCGCCAGCTCCCGGGCGCGCGGACGCAGCGGGGCAGGACCCGTCTCCACGAGTTCGACGAGCATGCGGCGGGCGTACCCGTTGTAGCGGATCGTCTCCGGTGCCGCCTGCCGGGCGAGTTCCAGGGTGCCGAGCACGGCGTCGTGATCACGCTGAAGGCGATGCGCCCGAGCGATCTCGATCAGGTGGCGTCCCCTGCGCGGCTGGGAGGGAATGGCCGCCAGGGCCGCCCGTTCCGCCTGCCTGGCCGACTCACCACTCTGGGACAGCTCCACAGCGAGCGTGACCGCGTGCGCGTCCATGATGACCCGGGAGAAACTCGTCCACGGCTGGTAGTAGTCGCCGGGCAACCGGTCGGCGACCCGGCCTGCCTTCTCCCAGTACGACCAGGCTTCTCCGGCATTCCCGACACGGGCAGCCGTGAACGCCAACTCGAAGTGCAACGCGCCCCACATGGCCAGCAGGTCCACGCCCGGATCGTCCATGTACGGCTGGACGGCGGCCATGCCCTGCTTGTTGATCGCCCACGCAGCCTCGAAGTCCCCGACGTCCCGGTGAGCCTGGCCCAGGAACCACACCGCGCAGGTCAGCGCGAGCGGATCGTCAGCCTCCTGAGCTGCTGTCAACGCCCTGTCCGCGACCCGCCACAGCAGGTCCTGGGCAGGCTGGTAGGCCAGGAACATCTGGGCCAGGCCGTAGGTCTCGGCGAGGAGCGCGTTCGCGCGGCGCCGGTCCTCTCCCCGGTACATCACAGCTGCCAGCTGCACGTCACGGACCAGGTCGGGGAGAAGACGCCCCAGAGCGGTCCGATGGTCGGCGGAAGCGTGCCGGGCACGCCAGGCGGCGTCCAGACGGCCACGCAGATGACCGAGCGGCTGGACCGTCCCGGATGGGCGCAGCGGCGTCGTGTTGATGGCCTGCCGTACGGCGTCCAGCGCCGGATGGCCAGGGCCGGTGAACATGCGGACCGGCATGGACTGGTCTCCTGTCAGTGCCGACAGGTCACGCACCCGCAGCGCTTCGGCGAGCTGCAGAAGGATGGGAAGACGCGGGTTCTGCTGAAGCCGCCCCGCCTCCACGCTTTTCAACCAGGAAACAGACTTTCCAACGAGGCCCGCGAGGACCTCCTGGGTCATACCGCGCCGCTCGCGCAGATATTTGATGCGTTGCCCGACAGTGAGCACCGGATCGGTGGGCTCATTACGGTCGTCATTCACCGGCCACATCCCCTTCCTGATGTTCCGACAGCTCAAGGCTAGGACGCCACCCCGTCCCATGGGAGAAGTCGGAACTTCCCGATCCCGGGCCGTACGGTGGAAAGGCTTTCTACGAAATGAACTGACGAGCTGTTCCCCGTCTTCGATCGGGTGTTCACCTCGCTGTGGGAGCGGAGCCTGCCGGTATGACCCTTGACGTCCGTACGGTCCTGCCCATCGCCGAGCAGGCCGTCACCATCGCCGCCACCCCGGCGTTTCTCACCGGCCTCCTCGACCTCATCACCGAAACCGACAAGAACGCCCCTCACCCCGTCCAACCACGCTGATCACAGCCGAACGAAGGTGCACCGTGACGCCCCAACTGTCCGCTCTCGCGCGTGACCTTGTCCGGCTGGTCGTCACGGTGATGGACGAGATCCGGCCCCGCCTCATCGAGGCCGCGCTGTCGGGTGAGCGCTCCGAGAGCCGAAACCATCGGCACGCCGGCAACTTCCTGTCCGCACACGACCTGTGGATGCACGAACGCTACCGGGACCTGCTGAGCGCGATCATCCCGTCCTATGTCTACGCCTCAGAAGAGGCCGACCCCCAGGTCATCGGGACCGACCCCGACCCGGACCTGTGCGTCCTGGTCGATCCGCTCGACACCAGCGAACTGGCCGTCCGCGCCCTGTACGGCTACACGCACGTCCTGGTCTACTCCCGCCGTCTCGCCCGCCCGATCGCGGCGGTCGTCGGCGACATCTTCCACCACCTGCAGATCTACCTCGCCGCCCGCGACGACACCGGCCACGAACACGCCTTCGTCATCACCCAGGACGGAACCCCCCACCCCCTGCGGCTGAACCGGGTAGTCCCCCTGCCGGAGGCCCTGGTCACGAACTACCTCATGAAACCCGCCGAACGCTTTCATCCCCTCACCCAGCAGGCCCGACTCCTTGAGGAACTCAGCCGCCCCTCCCCGGAAGGTGCCCGCAGGGGCCGTCTCGGAGTGGACTTCGGGTCCGTCGGACTGTGCCACGTCGCCGCAGGGCTCAGCGACGCGATGATCGAGTTCGCGAAGGGCTTCGCCGTCTGGGACCTGGCCCCCGGCCACTACATCCTCAACGCCGCCAACGGAGTGGTCCTCGACCTCCACGGCCACCCCATCCCGCTGGACTATCGCTTCGACACCCTCGCCGACATCGGCAAGGCCATGAACCAACGCCGCAGGTTCATCGCCGCCTCCAGCCTGCCCCTCGCCGAGAACATCTTCACCGCGCTACGAGAAGCCTGAACCCCGACAGGCCAACACCGCTTCGCCCTTCCCCTTCATCTCCCCTTCGGGGGCTGATATGAAAGCGAGTAGCTTACGGAAGAGCCGTTGGACTCGACCGGACTCCAAGATGATCAACGCTCTGACCTGCACCGCTGCACTACCGCCGGACTGCTGCAGAAATAGCGAATCCCGCTCCTGCGGTACCCGGCTTGACCTGGGACTTTACCCTCGGGTCGCTCATCACCCTGAAGGGTTCGCAACCACTTCTGGGTGAGGGGGAACAGCGGGTTGCGGCCCTGTCGCTCATCACCCTGAAGGGTCCACAACACCCCCAGCCCGCCAGTAGCCACGAGCACGCCCATCGAGGGACCAGATCCTGGGCCGTGGGAAAATTTGTGCGAAAACTCGGGGGAAAGAAGCTCGCATTGTGCTCGAAGCCCTCCAGATCGGGCTAGGGTCTGTTTCCGGGTCTCTCCCCCCTTGCCATGATCGTTCGGACGGCGCCCTGTGGCGTTGTCACCTCACCCCCGCAAGAACCGCGAACATCGCGTGAATCCCGCGGACGCGCCCAACAACCGCCGTGAGCTTCGTCTTGTGGCGTGTCCATCCGGATGGTTCCGGCTGTGGTGGAGATCCCCGACAACCCAGGCGACGCCGACGGAAGACCGCGAAAGCGGTTCCCAGACGGATGGAGAGAAGTTGAGCAAGGCCATCAGAACGGACACGCAGTCGCCCGCATCACACACCGCCGACAGTCATGACCTGATCCGCGTGCAGGGTGCGCGGGAGAACAACCTCAAGGACGTCAGCGTCGAGATCCCCAAGCGGCGGCTGACGGTGTTCACCGGCGTCTCCGGCTCGGGCAAGAGCTCGCTGGTGTTCGGCACGATCGCCGCGGAGTCCCAGCGGTTGATCAACGAGACCTACAGCGCCTTCGTTCAGGGCTTCATGCCCACGCTGGCCCGGCCCGAGGTCGACCTCCTCGAAGGGCTGACCACGGCGATCATCGTCGACCAGGAGCGGATGGGCGCCAACTCCCGTTCCACCGTCGGCACCGCGACCGACGCCAACGCGATGCTGCGGATCGTCTTCAGCAGGCTGGGTGAGCCGAGCGCCGGGCCGTCGTTCCACTACAGCTTCAACCTGCCCGCCGGTGCCTGTCCTCGCTGTGAGGGCATGGGCAAGGTGACCGACATCGACCTGACCCAGCTCTTCGACGCGAGCAAGTCGCTCAACGAGGGCGCGATCACCATCCCCGGCTACACCCCGGACGGCTGGCTGGTGCGGGTCTTCACCTCCTCCGGCTTCATGGACCCGGACAAGCCCATCCGCGACTACAGCGAGACCGAGCTGCACGACTTCCTGTACCGCGAGCAGACCAAGGTGAAGGTCGAGAGCATGAACCTCACCTACGAGGGTCTGGTCCTCAGGGTCCAGAAGTCGTTCCTGGCCAAGGACAAGGAGGCGTTGCAGCCGCACATCCGGGCGTTCGTCGACCGGGCGGTCACCTTCACCGCCTGCCCCGAGTGCGGGGGCACCCGGCTCAACGAGGCCGCCCGTTCCTCGCGGATCAACGGCGTCAACATCGCCGACGCCTGCGCGATGCAGATCAGCGACCTGGCCAAGTGGGTACGCGGCATCGACGAGCCCTCGGTCGCGCCGCTGCTGGCCACGCTGCAGCAGACCCTCGACTCGTTCGTGGAGATCGGGCTCGGCTACCTCTCCCTCGACCGGCCCTCGGGCACGCTGTCGGGCGGTGAGGCGCAGCGCACCAAGATGATCCGTCACCTCGGCTCCTCGCTGACCGACGTCACCTACGTCTTCGACGAGCCGACGACCGGTCTGCACCCCCACGACATCCAGCGGATGAACGGCCTGCTGCTGCGGCTGCGCGACAAGGGCAACACCGTGCTCGTCGTCGAGCACAAGCCGGAGGCGATCGCGATCGCCGACCACGTCGTGGACCTCGGCCCCGGCGCCGGTACGGCGGGCGGCACCGTCTGCTTCGAGGGCACCGTGGAGGAACTGCGGGCCAGCGGCACCCTCACCGGCCGCCACCTCGACGACCGCGCCGCCCTCAAGGAGAAGGTGCGCACGCCGAAGGGTGCCCTGGAGATCCGGGGCGCCACCTCGCACAACCTGCGCGAGGTGGACGTGGACATCCCGCTCGGGGTGCTCGTCGTGGTCACCGGTGTCGCCGGGTCGGGCAAGAGTTCGCTGGTGCACGGGTCGATCCCGGCGGGCGCGGGCGTGGTCTCGATCGACCAGGGCGCGATCCGGGGGTCGCGGCGGAGCAACCCGGCCACCTACACCGGGCTGCTCGACCCGATCCGCAAGGCGTTCGCCAAGGCCAACGGCGTCAAGCCCGCGCTGTTCAGCGCCAACTCCGAGGGCGCCTGCCCCAACTGCAACGGCGCCGGTGTCATCTACACCGACCTGGCGATGGTGGCCGGGGTGGCGACCGTCTGTGAGGAGTGCGAGGGCAAGCGCTTCCAGGCGTCGGTGCTCGACCACCACTTCGGCGGGCGGGACATCAGCCAGGTGCTCGCGATGTCGGTGAGCGAGGCCGAGAAGTTCTTCGGCTCGGGTGAGGCGCGCACTCCCGCCGCGCACGCCATCCTCAAGCGGCTCGTCGACGTCGGGCTCGGCTACATCAGCCTGGGTCAGCCGCTCACCACGCTGTCCGGCGGCGAACGGCAGCGCCTCAAGCTGGCCACCCACATGGCGGAGAAGGGCGGCGTCTACGTCCTCGACGAGCCGACGACCGGTCTGCACCTCGCCGACGTGGAGCAGTTGCTCGGTCTGCTCGACCGGCTCGTCGAGTCCGGCAAGTCGGTCATCGTCATCGAGCACCACCAGGCCGTGATGGCGCACGCCGACTGGATCATCGACCTCGGTCCCGGTGCCGGTCACGACGGCGGCCGGATCGTCTTCCAGGGCACGCCCGCCGAGCTGGTCGCCGCCCGCTCCACCCTCACCGGGGAGCACCTGGCGGCGTACGTCGGGGCCCACACGGAGTCCTGAGCGAAGGTCTGACGTGAAGCGCCGGGCGTCGTCACCGCGACGCCCGGCGCGATCGTGCCCCTGAGGTCGCCTCGGCCTCAGGGGGTCGGGGTCATGAGCACTTGGCCACCTGGCAGATCTTGGCGAGCATTGTCTGGGCGTCCTTCGTCTGGTGTGCGAAGTCTGTCTTGTCGGGGGCTCCCCACTCCCCGGATCGGGCGTAGACGACCAGCGCGTTGCCGCGGCGGGTGAGGACCACCCGTTCGCCGCCGACCTTGGCCTTGTTGCCCTGGTAGAGCTGTCCGGTCACGGCCAGCCCCTCGTCGCCGAGGGCCAGGGGGCTGCCGGAGTACCGGTAGGCCGTCTGCGACGTCTGGATGGCGGGGCAGCGGACCAGGGCCTTGCGCACGTCGGCCAGGGCCTGGGAGGCGGCCTTCGCCGACTGGTAGAGGATGACCTGCTCGGAACGCTGGTCGGAGACCGCGACGTAGGTGACCGTACGGGCCGCGATCCTGCCCGCGGCGGCGGGAGAGCCGACGTAGCAGGGGTTCACCGCGAGCTTGGCGTCCTTGGCCTGGCTGACCGACCACATACCGTTCACGCTCTTCTGCTCCGCGGCCTTCTCGTACAGCAGGAACCCCGGCGGAATCGCCCCCGCGGAGGCGGATGAGGACGCGAACGCGAGGGCGGGGGTCATGACAGTCGCCATGACAACAGCGAGGGTACAGGTTGTCAGGATCTTCATGGAAGGTGAGACGTATGAGACCCCTGGGATGGTTCGCCCGATCCGTCATCAGACCGATCGGGCATGAGTCCCGCACCGGACCGCAGGTCACGACAGGTCGACCGACTGTCACACGACAGTCACTCTCATGACGGCCAGGTGACGGCGCGTCAACCGTTCACGCATTCTAAAGAATTCTTGCGAAAGGGTTCTTGTCTCATCATAATGGCGCCATGGACGAGCACCCCGCCATCACCGATCCACGCGCACTGCGTGCTCTGGCACATCCCATCAGGCTCGCGTTGCTCGAAGCTCTCGGAGTGCTGGGCACGGCCACCGCGACACGGTGCGCGGAGGTGATCGGAGAGAGCGTCGCGAGCTGCTCGTTCCATCTGCGCACCCTCGCCGAGTACGGCTTCATCGAACGGGCTCCCTCCCATACCAGGGAGAAGCCGTGGCGGCTGGCCAAGCCCGTCCAGTCGATCGCGTCCACGGCGGAGACCACCCCGATGGGGAACGCCCTCGCGGAGGTGTTCCTCGAAAAAGAGTTCGCGCGCCTGCGTGCCTGGCGTGGGCGCATGGAATCAGAGCCCGAGGAGTGGAAGAACGCGAGCCTGGTCCTGGGCGCCACGCTCTGGATGACCCCGACGGAGTTGTCGGAGTTCAGGGAGTTCCTCAGGTCGATGGTCATGGGATACCTCGACCGGGTCGAGAAGGCCGAGCTGCGGCCCGAGGGGGCGCGCCCGGTGAGACTGTTCATGGCCAGCAGCGCCGAACACTACCCGGAGCCGGCCGACGACGCGGCGACCCAGGCATGAGCGCGCTGGGCGACTCACGCTTCCGCAGGCTCCTGGCCGGTCAGTCGCTCAGCACCTTCGGCGACAGCGCGCTCTACCTGTCGCTGGGCATCTGGGCCAAGGATCTGACGGGCCAGAACGCGGCGGCGGGAGTGGTCTTCCTCTGTCTGGCCCTGCCGGTGGTCCTCACCCCGTTCGCGGGCCACATCGTCGACCGATTACGCCGCAAGCCTCTGCTCATCGGGGTCAACATCGTCGCCGGCCTCGGCGTGCTCGCCCTGCTGCGGGTGCACACGGTGGCCGATCTGTGGATCATCTACGCGGTCGCCCTCGGGTACGGCCTCTCCTTCATCCTGTTGCGCCCTGCCCAGGTGGGGCTGGTCAAGGAGATCCTCTCCGGTGAGGACCTCGCGGGCGCGAACGCCGCCATCCGGACGGTCGGCGAGGGCATCCGGCTGTTCAGCCCGCTGGCCGGAGCCGCCGTCTACACCGCGGTCGGCGGCCCCATGCTCGCCGTACTCGACTCGATCACCTTCGCCGTCGCGGTCGTCATCCTGCTCACCCTGCGCGTCGAGGAGTCCGCCCCGACCCCGCCCCAGGAGCGCGAGCCGTTCCGGCGGGAGATCATGGCGGGGTTCCGGCAGATCGCGAGCACTCCCCTGGTGGCCTTCACCACGGTCGCCGTCGCCGCCAGCTTCGCGGTGGTCGGGTTGCTGGACACGGTCGACTTCGCGGTCATCGAGTACGGCCTGGGGCGCCCCGCCTCGTTCTTCGGCGTGCTGATGTCGGTCCAGGGCGCGGGCGGGATCTGCGGCGGCCTGGTCGTCGCCGCGCTGATCCGCAGGTACGGCGAGGCCAGGGCGGTCGGCGCGGGCCTGCTGACGGTCGCCGTCGGTACGGCGCTGCTGACCACGACGAGCCTGCCGGTGGTCGTCGCGGGGTTCGCGTTGATCGGCTGCGGGGTGCCCTGGCTGGTGGTCGGCTACACCACGGCGTGGCAGCGTTCGACGCCGCAGCAGGTCCTGGGCAGGGTGGCCGCGGCGGCCGACCTGGCCACGGTCGGGCCGCAGACGCTCTCCATCGCGCTCGGCGCCGCGCTCATCGCGTCGGTCGACTACCGCGTCCTGCTGGGCGTCTGCTGCGCGGTCCTGACCCTTTCGGGGGCCGTGCTCCTGCGCAGGGCCCCCAAGCTCGTCGCCGCCTGACCGGGCGTGGGCCGGACTCCCACGACCGGCCGAGGACGGCCTTCCCCACGGCTCCGGGCGTCAGCCGTACTTCTTGATGGTCCTGCTGATCCAGTCCGCGTAGGCGGGGACGTTGGCGTAGAGGCCGGGGCCCTCCGCGCAGGACGGGCTGGCGGCGCCGGGCCCCGAGGTGACGCCGATGAGCTCCCAGCGGCCGGTACGGCCCCGCCGGATCTGCGGTGAGCCGGAGTCGCCGTTGCAGGCCATGGCGTCGCGCACCCGGCTGACCGTGCACAGGCGCCTGCCCGAGGCGTAGCCGGGGCCGCACTCGGAGACGGCGCCCCTGCGGGTGTCGAGCTCCTGGAGCCGTTCGGCCATCTTCCACTCGGCCGGGTTCTTGCTGAACACGGTGGTGCCGAAGCCGATGATCCTGGTCGGGGTGCCGGGGCGGCCGGGCTGTTCGGCGATCCTGACGGGTTCCTGGGTGACCGGGCGGTCCAGGCGGATCAGGGCGATGTCGTCGCGGTTGGGGCCACCCTTGAGGTTCTGCCGGAACCCGGGGTGGACCACCTTCTTCGAGATGGCGCGGACGGTGCCTCCCGAGGTGCGGTTCTCGCTGCCGACCCGGACGGTTCCCGCCGGGATCGAGCCGATCTCCGTGTTGAGGCAGTGGGCCGCGGTCACCACCCACCGCGGGTGGATCAGCGCCGCTCCGCACTGGCCGTCCTTGAGGCCCTGGGCGGGGGCGGAGATCGGGACGGACGCCATGAACGGGTAGGACTCGGTGGAGTCCTTGCCGTTGATGATCGCTCCGGCGCTGCCGGCCGTGACGGCGAGGCAGGCCGTACCGGCGACGACGACGATGGCGAGACGCGACGCCACCCGGCGGGATGATTGCATGCCAAACAAAAGGGCCAGCCCTTCAGTGGGAATTAATACTGAATAAGGCTATTTATCCGCTTTTGTCGGGAAAATCCTGGCAGCACGTGGCCGTACGGTAGGGACAGCCCCCTCAGCCGGGCAGGGTGAGCGTCACCAGGGCCGGGACCACCTCACGGACACGACGCTCACGCAGGTGCTTGACCAGCCGGGCGGCCCCTGCGGCGCCGTCGGCCATGAGACAGCCGGGGTCGAGTCTGCCCCCGGTGACGGCGGCGGCGGAGATCGCCAGCGGAGAACGGCGCAGCTCGGCCACCTGGACGTCCTGTTCCTCCGGCAGCCAGCCCCGCACCAGCTCCGGCACCGAGGGGCTGTCCTCGGGCACCTCGACGATCAGCAGCACGCGGGCCGTACCCCCCGGGCGGAGCACGCCGGGCATCGCGGCGGCCACGAACCCGAGGGCGTGCTCGGCGCTCATCCAGCCGACCTCGGCCTCGGCGTGGTGGTTGGGACCGGTCGGGCTGTTGAACACCAGGTGGTCGGCCAGGTCACCGACCGCCAGCCCGGAGCGCAGGTCCGCGGCCAGGAAGTCGGCCTTCTCCTCCGGGCCCACGTCGAGCCCGTTGACCAGGGCGTTCACCTGGGAGTACGCGACCGCCCTCGGATTGAGATCGACACCGACGACCGAGGAACAACCCTCCCGCAACGCCAGGGCCAGGATCCCGCAGCCGCACCCGACGTCCAGGAGCCTGCCGTCGACGGGACCAAGGTTGTCCAGCAGTTCGAAACTCGACGCGTGCGGCGGCATGACCAGCGTGGACCGGGCGGCCATGGTGACCGAGACGTCACCCCTGAACAGCTGGTCGGACAGCAGATACATGGAACGGCAGGGCGAGACGGAGACCTCCGACGTCACCGTCCCGTCCCGCTCCACGACCAGTTCGAGCGCCGCGAGCAGCCCGCGCAGCCCGGTGGGCACCACCGTCGTGTAGACGTCCCCGGGCACCTCGCCGTTGCGCACGAAGAGCTGCGCCATGACGCCCGCCGGGCTCGTCAGCAGCTCGGGGACCCGCTCTGCGGAGCAGACGGCGTAGAAGGCCGTGTTGCTCAGCAGGTCCGTCGGGTCCTCGGCGGACAGGGCGGCGACCGTCGCCTCCTCGGTGAACCCCACCTCGCGCAGCGCCCCGCCGAGGGAGCGAAGGGCCTGGACGCCACGTGCCCGCGCCACCTGGGCGCCCGGTTGCCACACGACGTCACCTGCGGTGCAGGCGGACCGGGAAGGAGTCCAGCCCGAAGTTGATGATGGAGGAGTTGTACTCGGGTTCGCCGAGCGGTTCGACCTCCGCCACCAGCCTGGACAGCTCCGTGAACAGCACCCGCAGCTCGGTCCTGGCCAGCGGCCCGCCGATGCAGTAGTGCTCGCCCCAGCCGAAGGCGATGTGCCGGTTGGGGTGCCGGTTGAGGTCGAGGCGGTGCGGTTCTTCGAAGACGGCGGTGTCCCGGTTGGCCCCCGGCGTCCATACCACGACCCGGTCACCCGCCTTGATCCGCTGTCCGGCCAGCTCGGTGTCCGTCTTGGCCGTGCGCAGCACGTGCAGCCCGACGGAGGTCCACCGCAGCAGCTCCTCGGTGGCGAGCTTCGGGTCGGCCTTGCCGTCCAGTTCCCGCCAGGCGTCGGTGTTGCGCACCAGGGAGAGCATCGCCATCGCGGCCGTGTGCCGTACGGTCTGGATGCCGCCCACGATGATGTTGTCGCAGTTCAGCACGACCTCGTCGAGTTCGAGGTCGGCGGCGAGCGCGCTGATGACGTCGTCCCCCGGGGCGGCCTTGCGCTCCATCGCGAGCTGCAGCAGGTACGGCAGCAGCCGCTGGTGCGCGGCACGCCGTTCCGCCGGGTTGCGGCCGAGGAACGCCTGGTCGCACATCGCCACGATCTCGTCGCGGTCCTCGTCCGGGATGCCCATGAGGTCGCACATCACGGTGAGCGGGACGACCGCCCCGATGTCCTTGACGAAGTCGATCTTCTCCCTGACCAGCAGCCGTTCGATGACGCCCTCGGTCAGGTCGCGGATGCGCTCCTCAAGGCCGTTGGCGCGCCTGGCGGAGAAGAACGGCATGACCGGGTCACGGTAGGCGCGGTGCTTCGGCGGGTCGCTCAGCGCCATCATCCGCCCGGCCCCGGCGGGGGGACCGTACCCGGTGCCCAGCAGCGAACCGCCCTGTGAGCTGTAGGTCTTGGCGTCGCCGAGGACCGCGAGCGACTCCCGGTGGGTGAGCACCGCCCACAGGGGGCCCTCCTGGCCCGACTCGTGCCGCTGGACCGCGCCTTCACCCCGGATCTCGTCGAGGATCGTGTACGCGTCGTCCCTGGCCCAGAATCCGGCGTCGGTGAGGTCATAGGTGTCCAGCAGCATTGGGATTCCTTTCCGCTGTCTGGTCCGGCTCTGCTGACTCGGCCGGGTTTCCGGCGAGTTCGTGGTCGACGCGGGCGGCCAGTTCCCGCAGGGTCGGGTGGTCGAACACGGCCCGTACCGGCAGCCCGACCTCGAACCGCTCCAGCACCTCCGCCGTGACCTGCGGCGCGAGCAGCGAGTAGCCGCCGACGGTGAAGAAGTCGTCGTCCGGTCCCACCTGCTCGCAGCCGATGACCTGGCACCAGATCTCCCCGAGCACGCGTTCCGTCTCGGTGCTGAACGCGACCGGTTCGACACCCCGGTCACGGGCGTCGGGGGCGTCCGGGGTGGGCAGCCGCAGCCGGTCGATCTTGCCTGTCGAGGTCAGCGGCATCTCGTCAAGCACGACGTACGCCGCCGGGATCATGTACGTGGGCAGCGACCTGGTCAGCCGCCGGTGCAGCGCGGCGACGTCGATCACCGCGTCGGGACGCGGCTGGACGTACGCGGCCGGGCGCAGCGTCTCCGGGCTGTCGCCGTAGGTCCTGACGGCGGCCTGGGCGACCGCCGGGTCGCGGTAGAGCGCCGCCTCGATCTCCCCCAGCTCGACCCGCGCGCCCCTGATCTTGACCTGGTCGTCGATCCTTCCCGAGAAGACCAGCCCTCCGTCGGCCGTACGGCGGGCCAGGTCACCGGTGCGGTAGGTCTGTTCGGGCAGGAAGACCTGTCGTGTCTCCTCGGGCCGGTTGAGGTAGCCGTGGGCGAGGAACCCGCTGCGGACGCGGATCTCCCCGATCTCCCCGTCCGGCACCGGCCGTCCGTCCTCGTCGGTCAGCAGGATCTCCCGTCCGGGGATGGGCCTGCCCAGCGGGATCGGATCGACGGCGTCCTGCGGCACCTGCTGCGAGGTGGCGAGGATGCACTCGGTCGGCCCGTAGAAGTTGTGCACGGCCGCCTTGGGGAAGGCGTCGCGGGCGGCGAGCACGAGCTCGGCGTGCAGCGACTCGCCGAACAGGCTCAGCGTCCGCACGCTGCCGACCGGCGCCGATCCCGCCGCGGCGTCCAGCAGGTGACGGCACAGGCTCGGCACGGTCTGCAGGTGCGTCACCTCGTGTTCGACGATCCACCGGTGGATCCTGGCCGGGTCGCCCTTGACCTCCCCCGGCGGGATGACCAGCGCGGCCCCGCCGTGCACCGCCGTCATGATCTCGACGTAGGCGGCGTCGTAGGCGAGCCTGGCCCACTGGAGCATCCGCGCGCCCTGACGCGTGTCGAGTTCGGTCGAGAGCCAGCGGGTGAGCTGGTCGAGGTTGCCGGTGCGCTGCACGATGCCCTTGGGGGTGCCGGTGGAGCCCGAGGTGTAGACGACGTACTCGGTGTCCTGCGGTACGGACGTCCGCCTCGCCTCACCCGTCGCCCGCCGTACGACCGTGGCCTCGTCCCCCTCCACCTGCACGAGCGCCGTGGGGAAGGGGTCGGCGCCCGCGGGGGCGAGCACGGCGACCGGGGAGGAGTCGGCCACGATCGCCATCTGCCGCTCAAGCGGCTGGTCGGCGGTCAGCCAGGCGAACGGGGTGCGCGCCCGGCGGGCGGCCAGCAGCGCCGCGACGGCGTCGGGGCCGTCGGGAACGGTGATCACCAGCACGTCACCGGGCCGCAGCCCGGCGCGGACCAGCGCCGCGCTGTACTGCGCGGCCCGCCGCTCAAGTCCTCGGTAGGTCAGCGTGCCCGACTCGGTGATGACGGCGGGGGCGTCGGCGCGGTTCATGCCACACCCGCCGAGGTGCTCAGGAAGTCGGCGACCGTCCGCGCCAGCACGGCTCCGGCCGCCTGGACCACCAGGTGGCCTCCTTCGAGGACCCGCATGCTGTACGGCCCGGTCGTGCTGCGCGCCCAGCCCGTCATCTCCTCACCGCTCACGGTCGGGTCGTCGGTGCCGACCAGCCCGAGCACCGGGCAGTCGAGCAGCGGCTCCCACCGGTGCAGGTAGTCCTGGCACAGGTTGAGGTCGGCGCTCACGACAGAAAGGACGAGATCCCGCAGGTCAGGGTGGTTGAGCACCTCGGTCACCGTGTCGTCGATGGAGGTCAGGAAGGTCACCACGTCCTGCGTCCCCGTCGGCCCGGGTGGGCCGTTCCACAGGTGGGGCGGCAGCAGCGCGGCCAGCACGCACGCGACGGGCGGGTTCTCCGGCGACAGCTCCCTGGCCACGTTGTAGGCGACGAGCGCGCCCATGCTCTGGCCCAGCAGGGCGTACCTCCCGGTGGCGAACGGCCGCATCGCCGCGCTCACCCAGGCGACCAGCTCGTTCACGTCCGCGGCGTGCGGCGCGGTGAACCGCCCGCCCCTGCCGGGCATCCGTACGGCCCACACCTCGATCTCGGGGGGCAGTTCCCTGGCGAGATCGGCGAAGGCGGGCGCGTCCCCGCCGGCGTGCGGGAAGCAGAACAGCCGGGTCTCCGCGTTCGGCCTGGGCACCGGCACCCAGAACCAGTCGGTCACCAGCATCGGCGCCGTCATCACATTCCCCCGTTCTCCGTGGTGTCCGCGCCTGCTCCACTCCGGGTGCCCTCGTGCGTGACGCGGCGCGGGGAGACGTCGAGCTTCGAAAGCGGCAGGTCGGGATCGGCCACGACCTGGGCGAGCAAGGACTGGTAGCCAGCGAGGAGGTTCTCGGCCGAACTCCCGTCGAACAGATCGGTGCGGTAGCACAGCAGCGTCTCGACGGTCTCCGCCGCGGTGTCGAGCACGTGCAGCTCCAGGTCGAGTCTGGTGACCTGCTGACGCACCCCGTCCCACTCCTCGACCTCGATGTCGTGCCAGCGGGCCGGCTGTGCGCGGTGCGGCGTGCGCAGCAGCTGGAACCCCACCTGGACCAGTGGGTTGCACGTGGGGTCACGCGGGACGCCGAGGTGGTCGACCAGCATGTCGAAGGGGAGCGAGTCGTGTTCGAGCGCGTCGAGCGTGGCCGATCCGACCTGGGCCACCGCCTGCCGGAAGGACGGATCTCCCGACAGGTCGCCACGTAACGGGACGGTGTTGACGAAGAACCCGACGGTCGCGTGGAACTCCGGCCGCGACCGCCCCGCGACGGGGACGGCCAGGACGACGTCGTGCACCCCGGTCCACCGGGCCAGCAGCATCATGAAGGCCGTGACGGTGGTGACGAACATCGTGCTGCGCAGTTCACCGGTCAGCCCGCGCAGCCGTACGGCCAGCGGCGGCGGCACCACGTCCGGCAGCTCACCGCCCGCGAACGTCTGCGAGACCGAACGCGGCCGGTCCGTCGGCAGAGGCAGCACGGCGGGCGCCCCGAGCAGCCGTTCCCGCCAGTGGGCGAACTCCCGCTCCAGGTACTCACCGCCCAACAGGCCGCTCTGCCAGGCCGCGTAGTCGGCGTAACCGGCCTGCGGGACGGGCAGCTCGACCTCCTCGCCCTTCACGTACGCCGCGTACAGCTCCCCGATCTCGGCCGTGACGATCTGCACCGACCACGCGTCGATCACGATGTGGTGCATCTCCAGCAGCAGGATGTGCCGCTGTTCGCCCAGCCTCAGCAGGTTCGCCCGCACCGGGGCGGCGGCGGCCAGGTTGAAGGGCCGCGCCACCTGCGCGGCGGCGAACTCGGCGGCGTCCCCACCCTGGGAGGCCAGATCGACGTACGGCAGCGGCACCTCACCGGGGGGTTCGATCCGCGCCCCGGGACGGCCCCGCTCGGCGGGGAAACTCGTACGCAGGGCGTCGTGCCTGGCGACCACCTCGGTCAGCGCGCGCCGCAGGGCCTCGACGTCGAGGGCGCCGCGCAGCTCGTAGCCCAGGCACACGTTGTACTGCGTCGATTCCGGGTCGAACTGCTGCAGGAACCAGAGCCGGTGCTGCGCGGGAGACAGGGGAAGGCGTCCGGTCTCCGCCGCGCTCCTGTGCTCAGTGCTCATCGGGGGACGCCGCCGTGTCGGGAGCCGTGAGTTCCGTACCTGCGGGGAGCCGCTCACCGACCCAGGTGACGAAGGCCGCGAAGTCCTCGGTGTCGTACAGGTCGCGGAGCGTCAGCTCGACCTTCAACCGGTCACGCACCAGGAACAGCAACCGTACGGCCGCCAGCGAATGCCCACCCAGCGTGAAGAAGTTGTCCGCCGAGACCACGGCGGGAACCCCCAGGACCTCTTTCCAGATGCCGACGAGGGTGTCGTGCAGGGGACTGGTTCGCTGCTCGACGACGTCGCTGGTCGGTAGGGGGGTGAGGGTGTGGGGTGGGGGCAGGGCGTTGCGGTCGGTCTTGCCGTTGTGGGTGGTGGGCAGGTGGGTCAGGGGCAGGTAGGTGGCGGGGATCATGTAGTCGGGCAGGTGGGGGGCCAGGTGGGTGCGGATGTCGGTGGCGGTGAGCGTTTCCCCGCCCCCGCCCCCGTCTGCGTCTGCGTCGGTGTTTGTGTGGGTGTTTTTGAGGGTGAGGTAGGCGGTGAGGCGGAGGGTTCCGGTGGGGTCGGGGTGGGTGGTGACGGCGGCGTGGGTGATGCGGGGGTGGGTGGTCAGGACGTTTTCGATCTCGGTGAGTTCGATGCGGTAGCCGCGGATTTTGTGTTGGGTGTCGGTGCGGCGTTGGAAGAGCAGGAGGCCGTCGGGGGTGTAGGTGGCCAGGTCCCCGGTGTGATAGAGCCGCCCGCCGGTCGGTGAGGCCGGGGTGTCGCCCGTCTTTGAGGCCATCACGGTTTCGTCTGGGTTCGCGGAGCTTTCACCTGTCGCACCGCCCGGGTTCTCGCCCGGCTCTAGGCCGGGGTTGGGGCGGAAGTGGGTGGCGGTCAGGGCGGGCCGGTTGAGGTAGCCGTGGGCGAGGCTGGGGCCGCTGATGCAGATCTCCCCGGT
>NZ_JBITMT010000011.1:0-264834 GCF_044466505.1 Streptosporangium sp. NPDC049376
ACGCATGCAATATCGGCCCGATCTGATCGACGGCTTCTTCGCCGAGACCGGCCTGACCCTCGAACTGACCTAACCCCGGGAATTCATCCTCAGTAGTCGTGGAGAACCGCAACGGCGCCGGTGACAAGATCTTCTACGAGCGCTGACGACCTCGTGCATGATCGCGATGAGGGCATGGCCGGCTGAGGTAACACTCCATTGATCACGTTTTCTGTCCTTCGAACCGGGCGGAAGCGGCCGGATGATCGGCCTTCCGCTGGTCGGGCAGAAGCGTGGCCACGGCCCGGACGCGCCGGATCCAGCGCACGACCATCGCCTGCGTCGCTCTCCTGGCGGTCATCGCGACCGTCGTCTCGTTCCGCCACATGCACGAACTCCGCCTGTGCCACGGCGAGGACCATCTGACGGGTGGCGAGTACAGGAAGCCGCGCGCTCGTTCGCGGCCGGCGGCAGGGCCCCGAGCGGAGGGGCCTGATGCGTTGACCGCAGGGCATGCCAATGGGGATCCCGTTGAGTGCGTGGTGAAGCCTTGGTGCACCATGAGCACCCATTGGGAACAAGGCGGCACTGGGTACGCGCAAGGAGACAATCATGGCAAGAACGTCGACGCCGGCGAACACAGGGCTGCGCGGGTGGTTGCTGCATGGCCTGCAGCGCTCCGATCCCAGAACCAGCGGTCCGCACCACGAGGAGCCGCCCGACCACCAGCACGCCTGGTGGCAGGTGATGTGCCTGACCGGTGTGGACTACTTCTCCACCCTGGGATATCAGCCCGGCATCGCCGCGCTGGCCGCCGGAACGCTCAGCCCGGTGGCCACTCTCCTGCTGGTGGCGCTGACCCTGTTCGGCGCGCTGCCGACCTACCGGGCGGTGGCCAGGGAAAGCCCTCATGGGCTCGGGTCGCTGTCGATGCTGGAACGCCTGCTGCCCGGCTGGCGCGGCAAACTGCTGGTGCTGTTCCTGCTCGGATTCGTGGCCACCGCCTTCATCGTGACGATCACCCTGTCGGCCGCCGACGCCACCGCGCACATCCTGCACAACCCGTTCGTGCCGGCCTTCTTCGCCGACTGGCAGGTTCCGGTCACGCTGGTGCTGATCGCCGCCCTGGGCGGGGTGTTCCTGGCCGGGTTCAGCGAGGCCATCTCCATCGCCGTCGTCCTGGTGGCCGTCTACCTCCTGCTGAACGTGGTCGTGGTGGGCGTCGCCCTGCAGCACGCGCTCACCACGCCCGGCCTGGTCACCGACTGGGGCACCGCGATGACGACCGAATACTCCAGCCCGATCGCGATGATCGCCGTCTCGGCGTACGTCATGCCCAAACTCGCCCTGGGCCTGTCCGGGTTCGAGACCGGTGTGGCCGTGATGCCCCTGGTCAAAGGTGACCTGGCCCAGCGGATCAAAGGGGCGAAGAAGCTGCTGACCACCGCGGCGCTCATCATGAGCGTGTTCCTGATCTCCTCCAGCTTCGCCACCACCGTACTGATCCCGGCTGAGAAGTTCGCCGAAGGCGGCAAGGCCAACGGTCGCGCCCTGGCCTACCTGGCCCACGAATTCCTGGGCGACTGGTTCGGCACCGCCTACGACCTGTCCACGATCGCGATCCTGTGGTTCGCCGGCGCCTCGGCGATGGCCGGACTGCTCAACATCGTGCCGCGCTACCTGCCCCGCTACGGCATGGCCCCGGACTGGTCGCGCGCGGCCCGGCCGATGGTGCTGATCTTCACCGCCATCTCCTTCCTCATCACGCTGGTCTTCGGCGCCGACGTCGAATCGCAGGGCGGGGCGTACGCCACCGGCGTGCTCGCCCTGATCCTGTCGGCCGCCGTCGCCGTCACCCTGTCGGCGTGGACCGGCGGCCGTACCCGGGCCGCGATCGCCTTCGGCATCGTCACACTGATCCTCGCCTACGCCACCGTGGCCAACATCATCGAACGTCCCGACGGCCTGGTCATCGCCCTGCTGTTCGTCCTGGCCATCGTCATCACCTCACTGATCTCCCGCGCCACCCGATCCACCGAGCTGCGGGTCACCCACATCACCCTGGACGACCTGGCCCGCCGGTACCTCAACGAGACCGGCGAGATCCACCTGGTCGCCAACGAGCCGAACGCGCGTGACGGCAAGGAGTACGTCGACAAAGCACGCGAGGCCTGGGAACTGCACCGCCTGCGCAGCAGCGAAGGCCTGCTGTTTTTGGAGGTCACCGTCCCCGACGCCTCCGAATTCGCCTCCGAGCTGCGCGTCGTCGGCGAGGAACGCCACGGTTTCCGCATCCTGCGCATGGAAAGCCCCACCGTCGCCAACGCGATCGCGGCCCTGCTGCTGCACCTGCGCGACCAGACCGGCAAGATGCCGCACGTGTACTTCCACTGGGCAGCCGAGGGCAACCCGATCGGCGCCCTGCTGCGTTATCTGGTCTTCGGCGGCGGCGACGTCCCGCCGCTGACTCGCGAGGTGCTGCGCCAGGCCGAACCCGACACCGCCCGTCGCCCCCTCGTCCACGTCGGCTGACTTTTACCCCAGCGGCCCGGCCTGCGTACCTTCACGACTTTCGCGACACCCTGCACACGCATGAGAGAAGCCGCGCAGGCCATCGCCATCACCGCCCGCACCGGCACCATCCGCCTGCACGGCAAAGGCGACCAGGCCCGGACCCATCCCCTTGCCCAAGATCGCCCGGGAACGCATCACCGCCTGGCTCGACGAACGCGGCCACCATCCCCGACCCCTGTGGCTCGGCCAGCGCGGCCCGACGACCATCTCCGGCGTCGTCCACGTCGTCCTGGCTGTGGGCGAAGCCGCCGGTCAAGCAGGACTACGGCCGCATCGTTGCCGTCACACCTGTGCCACCCGCCTACGCCAGGGCGACGCAGATCCGGCTCAAGTCCAAGCCCTCCTCGGGCTGGCACCGCTACCCGTTACTTCCGCGCCGGTCAGAGCGAACAAGCTGCGCCCATCGAGCGCGTCTTCGAGTAGCCCTTCACGTTCCCTGGTTTCTCCCGGTCTCCCTCCTCCGAAAGTCTCCAGGCGATCGGCCGTCGCCCCGCAGAACCGACCCGTAGCCGCGCGTTCGACCGCATCTCCCTGGCCCGCGCGCACCTGACCGGCGCCGACCATGTCGCCGCCGGAGCCCGACATCGTGCCGGTGCGCCACCTGCGATGTCCAGTCCTGCGAACGGCCACCGGCACCCACCGTCCGGCCACCTCGACCCCGGTGAGAGCGCCACCGCACCGACGACGCCCACACCGCCCTGTTCTTCGAGGCCGCCGACCGCAAGTTGCTACTGGTGGGCTCTCGTATTCAACTGTCGCCGGTTCCCCGCGGAACCCAGCCCGCTGGTGACCTGGTGTGGTCCCCGGGCGCATAACGGCTCCAGGTCCCTCCTACCTCGTTGCGGAGGCGACTGGTGGTCTTGTCGTGGTAGCCGAGAGCGTCCGCGACGACGGGTGCGGGGAGTTCGAGGAGTTGCTGCCGGACGGCGGTTCCGCGGGCGGCGGCGATCGGGATGCCGACCTTGTTCAGGAGCGCGGACAGGTGGTTCGATCCAAGCGGCTGGCCGGTCCGACGGTCGGGGAAGAGCCAGCGCGACGAGGGGTTGGTGGCGGTGTTCATGTTGCTGCGGGTAGCGAGGTGCTCCAGCAGCAGGGCGGCGACCGGCGCGGGAACGGGCGACGCCGGCTCGCCGAGTCGTAGCAGCACGGAGTCGCCGTCGTGGACGACGTCGTCCACGGTGAGCCGGACGACGCGGCTCAGAGGCTGGACGTAGAGAAGAACGATGACTCCGGCGACGCGGAGTCGCATCGGTATCTCCGTGTCAGTCAGCAGGCGGCCAAGGGCGGCGAGGCGTTCGTCCTCGCTCAGTGCGGGCCTGCGGGCGATTTTCATCGCGGGGATGGCCAGGGAACGTGGGCAGCGGTGGCCCTGCATGGCCCAGTTGAGGAAGCCTCTCAGGGGGTGCGGGCGTGCTCGGGGTTCTCGGCGAACCAGGCGTCGATCTCGACCTGGCCGCATGACGCGAGGGCGGTGTTCCGCTCGCCGAGCCAGTGCAGGAACTCGGTCGCGTACTTGATCTGCTCGCTGGCGAAGCGGCGGATGTTGGGTGTGATGTGGCTCCGCTCGGCGCGGGCCCGCAGTCCGGGAAGGACGTACCAGGTCGCGAAGAGCTTGATCGTCTTGGCGTGTTCGGGTCAGGGATATCGGCCAGGTGGCCGGGAAGCCAGCGCTGGAAGGAACAGAGGTGTTTGTCGACCGCAGGCAGGACTCCGCAGGCCATGAGGAGTTCTTCCAGGTGAGAAGCTGCCCGCCAGGGCTGGAGTTCGTGGAACGCGTCGTGGGTGAGCGGGATCTCGCCGATGCCGAGCCGGCGAAGCAGCTGCGAGGCGTTGCCCAGCTGTCCGCGGCGCATGTCCAGCCAGGCCAGTCCGCTTGCAGGCTTGTCCATCGTCACCAGCAGGTCGAACAGCGGGACCAACGCGAGTCGGAGACGGCCCGTGCCGTCATCGAGGAACGCGGTGAGGCGGTCGGTGAGCGTGCAGCGTTCGCAGAGCCGACCGCCCAGGAACTTGCCCTCGAAGCCGCAGCGTGAGCAGTCGAAGGTCTGCGAGAAGCCAGTGCAGGTGGTGCAGAACGCATCGACGTTCGAACTCCTGGTGTCAAGGGATGGCGGCCCTACGACAAGCAGTGGTTCCCCGAGGCCGATCCCTGCTACTCGGGGCAGCAGTCCCTCCCCGAGTTCTACGATGACCCGGTCGGTCTGGCCCACCGGGAGCTGGATGAGGCACTGGTCCCCATCGTCGCCGACGTCGACCGAAGCGGGCGGTGGTTGCTGGGTCTGCGCATCGCGGTGTGGCGGCAATACGACCAGATCGAGGGCGAGCCGGTCATCGTGCTGCCGGCTTCAACCGAGCAACTCGCCTTGGCCCGGCTGCAGGGCGGGGTGGAGGAGGTCGAGTTGGCCCTGCGGCAACTGGAGGAGGCGCGCAGGCGGCTGCGGCGGCGCGCGGCCGCAGCCAGCTCCGACGATCATCTGGGGCGCAACCAGATCGCGCGCGTTCTCAAGGGCGCCTGGTCCCGTCGGCTGGTGCTGTTCTACCTGTCCGGCTACGGCCTGATCACGATGGCCCAAGCCAGCCTTCCCCACAACTGGGCTCGGACGTCTCCCTGGGCGGAGTGGGAGGATCCCACTCTCGAGGACGGGGACCATGATCTGTACTGGTACGGCAGGCTGCCGATGAGACTCCACACCGATGGCACGGTCACGGCGCGCGTGTTCGCCGATCGCGAGCCAGACTGGAGGGAGGGCGCGGAGGACGGCGTTGACGACGAGAGCGACAAAATCGCCTGGGAGACGGCGAAGATCGTTCCGCCTGCCCTGGCCCGGGTCGGGCTGGTACTGCATGGCGCTGATGGGACCCCGGCGGATGTCGCGCGGCTGGCCATGACGGCGCGGAACCGCACGGAACTGACCTTGACTCGGCTGAAACTGGGCGAAGCGGTCTGAGAGACCGGCTCGGGGCTCCGGGACTCTCCTGACGGGTAACTACGCTAACGACCTGGTCGACTATTGAGACGGATGGTCGTCCGGCCAGCCGGGGTGATGTCAGTGCCTGCCCGTAGTCTCCATGGGTTACGGGCATGGGGTGTTGTGCCCATGAGGCCCGCCTACCGCAGGAGACTGGCTGTGATTCTTGAGATCCGCACGTACCGGCTGAAGCCCGGCACCGGCGATGAATTTGTTCGCGTGATGCAGGAGGAGTCGGTGCCCTTGCTGGAGAAGGCAGGCATCCGAGTGGTGGACTGCGGGGCTTCCCTGGTGGCCGAGGGAGGGCACGAGGAGGCATACCTGATCCGCGCATTTGCCTCGCTTGAAGAGCACCACCGACAAGAGGAGGCGTTTTACGGTAGTGACGCCTGGCGGCATGGTCCCCGTGAGGCCATCGTGTCCCGGATCGACAGCTCACACACCATCGTTCTCGATGTGCCAGAGAGGGCCGCTGAGGCTTTCCGGCACGAGTGAGGCAGCCGTGACCCATGAAGCGCCGCATAGGTTCTTCGGGTGCGAAGACGAAGTGGGCCCGTGCGGCTTTGTCCTGTCCCGCCTTCACCGGTATCTCGCAGGCACATCTCGGCAGTTTGGTCGAGGAGCTGGCCGCACCGTGGCAGGCACGTCGGGAGTCCGCGTTACACAAGCGGCGAGGCGGTGCCCGCGTGCGGGAGGCCGGGACAGGGCGCAAGCACGAGCTGGTCTTCACCGACCGCGTGCTGGTCGCCCTGGTCCACCTGCGCACCCAGCTCCCGCACGCCGCGCTCGCCGAACTGTACGGAGTGGGCCGCTCCACGGCCACCGAGGCTATCGGCGAGGTAAGGCCCCTGCTCGCCGACCGCGGTTTCGCCGTCCCCGACCAACCCGGACTGCGACTACGGACACTGGCCGATGTGTTCGCCTACGCCGGGCCGAGCGGGTCACTCTGCGAATCGACGGCACTGAGACTCAGGTGCGCCGTCCCAAGGCCCACCGGCCCGGACGCTGCGCGTTCGTGTCCGGCAAGAAGAAGCAGAACACAACCAAGGCGACCACGATCAGCGATGGCCAAGGCCGCACCCTGTGGTCCGGGGCCGACCGGCCCGGCCGGATGCACGGCCAGACCTGTCTGCGCACCGAAGGCATTGCCGAGCTGTTCCGCCAGCACCCAACTGTGAAAGCCGAGGTCGACGAAGGCTACCGAGGTGCTGGCCAACGAGTTCCCCGACCAGATCTCGGCGCCGCCAAAGAAACCGAAGGGCCTCGACGAGGACGACGCCCCGCTCGGTGAACGGTACGCATGGCGTGAGCAGATCCGTCGCCAGTCCTCGCGGCGGATCTGTGTCGAGCACGCCAATGCCGAGCATAAGCAGTGGCGTCCGCTGCAACGCTTCCTCGGGCGCCGCGAGCACTACCCGGCGACCCACCGGGCCGTCGCCGGTCTGGTCCGACCGGGCTACTCGCCGCAAGTCGAGCACCGAGCTCGTGCTCGTCAGCGCGACGGCCTGCTGAATCACCCACCAGCCGAAGCCCCAGGCCAGGACGCCCGAGCATCAATAGCCGACAACGTCGTAAGGACTGACGCGCAGCTCAGGGCGGTGGTCATGGCCCGGAGGCAGGGACTCCTTGATCGGGTAGCAGATCGGAGAGTGCGGTTCGGATGGCGGCCCGTCGCGGAAGGCCCGTCGGGTGGGCAGCCCCGCAGCATGGGCGGTTGTCGGCCAGTACCTCGGCGACCAGCTCGCGCACGCCCTCGTCGGCGGCCTCCAGCGCCAGGTGCTCGACCAGCAGGGTGCCCAGGCCACGGTGGTGCATCGTGTCGTCGATCAGGATCGCGAGCTCGGCGTCGCCGTCCTGACCGGGGATGTACTCCGCGACCGCCACCAGGCCGCCGTCCACCGCGGCGACCAGGACGCGGCCCGGGTGGTCCGGTTCGGTGACGCGGTCCATGTAGGCGTGGGCGCCGGCCTTGCCTTCGGTGAAGAACCGCAGGTAGGCCGAGCGTTCGGACGACCTGTCGACCAGCCTGTGCAGGGACGGCCCGTCGCCGGGACGCAGCGTTTTGAGGGGCGGTTGGCTGTGGGCGCTTCAGGGCCTGTGCGATGAATTCAGCATTTCCATCGAGTTGGTGACACCCGGAGACCCTGAGCATCACCTTCTCTCGCGGGTGGTGGAAGGCGATGATCTAGATGGTGTCGATGGCTGGTTCCTGGCATTTTCCCACCTACGGGCGGCCCTCTGCGAGGCCGCCCGTAGGTTTCCACCTCGACAGTGGACCGGGTATGGCATTTTCAGGCGGCAATGATCGAACTAGTAAGGTTGTCGAACCCCGCCAGCCTTAGGTCTGGATACTCTGCGTAAACACCTACGGTGTAGAAGCGGCGGCCTCGGTACCCGGCGTGTTCAAAAAGAACGTTTACACCCCAGCCTTTTACCGATGACGCGGCGTCGTTGCAGTCGTACGGCCACCAGTTGAAATTGGGTCATGTAAGCGTGAATGGAACTGCTCGCCCCGTGAAGTTGTAGCCGTGGTAGAGAATCGCGGTTCCGATCGAATATGTCTGATGCCACTCGCCGATGAGCTGCTGGTACTCGTCGGGCGACCGCTTCTCTAGTTCTCGTGCGAGGAGTTCGTCGGCCTTGGCTCGAATCGATTGGAACTGGTAGAACTCGACGGCCTTGTCAGGGTCGCTGGCCGCTTGGGCCAGGGATACGAGGCGGACCTCGACAGACTGAATCTTGGCTGCGGAAGCCGGGTCGGTCTGCGAAACATATTCTACGATCTCTTCTACGGTGCCCTCGTAGAATTCTGACTCCAGTGCGCCGGCTGTGCGAATTCCCACGACGTGTTTTTGATTTTCCATGACTTAGCCCTCTGGCTGGCGGTCGGACAATCCTCATGCATTGCGTTCCGTTTCCGCGACTACTTTCCGGGAAACTCGTTCGGCTAATTATTTAACGAGACTTGAGAGGGCTTTCCCATTGCGAGGCATCGGACAGCCAGGTTACTGCGATTTTCTGGCCGATCAGCCAGGGGTGTTGCGCGCTGCGGAGAAGAACGGCTGAGAATTTATCGGTCCGGCGGGCGGAGCGGCAGGCGATGTATCGCGGTGAAACGTTCGTTTCCGTGGTGGAGAGCCCCAGGCAGACCTCGGCAGCCAAGGCGGTCCCCTCGGTATGACGCGCGCTGTTCCATCGCAGGCCATCGATTGGCTGGCGGTACATCGCCGGCGTCACCGACGCCGACCTCACCCGGATCAAGCATGACTCAACCCGAGGCGGCTACCATTACGCCAGGTCACGAAGGAGGCCATCGTGTTTTGCGGTTGGTGACACGTCGGTCGGCAGTCCTCCTAATCCGGCGGCTGTATCCAGGTGAATTCCGGGCGGATGCCGCGTTCGATGAGGACCTCGCCTGCGCCCTGCAGCTCGAACATCGTGGACATCGCCGTATCGTTCACATCCGTCCCTGACGTCCAGCAGGACTCCAGGTCGATCAGGAGCCGGGTCAAGACGCGACGGAACTCCAGCGACAGGTCCGGCTCGGCCGTAGAGGGCTCGAAGTGATGAACCTCGGGCAAAGTGATGGACTCGCCGCTGTAGCTCCACTCGCCATCGACCTTGATCAGCCGCCGCTGCACGTACAGTTCCTTGAACAAGTAGTAGTGAGCGTGGCTTGTGCTCTCACCGGTGGGCGCGCTGGGTGAGCCGGATACCCCCTCTCCCTCGATCTTGATCCGGTCGATCGTCTCGACCGCGTCGGCGACGGTCCGGGTCGGTCGAGCGGAGGGAACCTTCACCGCGTGGGCGTTCGGATCGATCTTGGGAGGGTTCATTCGGAACGTCTCTTTGATCGAGTCGTAGAAGGCACCGATCGTCGGCGGCTGAGCCAGTAAGCGGCCCACAGGTGGAAAGTCTGGGTGCTCGATCTGCATGAACACCGCGATCTGCTCCTTAACCAGCGGCTTGAGCTCAACCGGTAGCTGCTGCGGGATGCCGCCGGGCAACTCGTCGGCAGGGTAGACGGGCAGAAAACCCGGGTGGGCCAGTGACGGCGTGCCACCGACCGCCGTCAGCAGGTTCCCCGCCAGTGCGAAATGGCGCATCTCCTGGATGACCACCCGATGCAGAGTGCGCCTGGCATGGTGGGAGATGTTCTTGACAGACCATTCCGCACACAGGTACGGCGGGATCGTGGTGAACTCCAACTGCATCGCCAGTTGCAACGCGTCTTTGAGGTCCTCTGATGCGAGGATCCCTGCCTCGACGTACTCCCTTATGTCTTCACCTGGAAGCCCCCGTTATCCCTGGCTTTGCCGCGCACCCCGAGCTTGCCGGGTTCGTACTGGATGATCGATCGCTTCTTCGGGCTCGAAGTCCCGCGAAGGCAGGGCCAGCTCCGCTCAGAGGAGTTTTCCCAGGTCACATCGGCTGAAGCGCGAGCGTGCGGTTGGCTTGCGGACCAGCGGTCAGCGCGCGGCACGGTGCCTGTGGTCCCGGCCGCACAGTGTCTGGCGATCGCCTCGTGCCAGATCTGCATCGTCTCGTCACCGAAAAGTTCGCCCAATGCTGGGCTGTGATCTGCTCGGCGTCCCGGCGAAACCGCTCATCGCGCTCTACAGGTCCAGCGCGCCTATAGGCCCAGCACTGCAATGCTGTGCGTCGGCACGACGATCTAAGGGCTTGTGTCAGGTAGCGCCTCCGGAACCCGGCCTACGCCCGGTCTGGATCGCCTTGATGACCCCTCGCACCATGCAGTGGCCTCGCGGCCGCCCGCTGACCGAGCGATGCCGCGCCCTCCAGGGAGAGCGTCGGTCTCTCAGCGCCGTCGTTCGCTGGAGTACGGCCTGTGCTCATCCACATCACCGCTCACACAGGTAAATTCCGATGCATCCGATGCGTTATTGAATGCTCACTCTCCGAGTGATTACCCGAAGTGCCCCTGAAATCTTCAGTAAGAAGGTGCGAAGCATGCCATTGGGCCCGCTGAAGTAAAGGGCTGAAAAGAGGAGGCCATACCACATCACCGAGTCGCGACTCGCGCGCTGGATGCCAGAGGGCCGCTGGGCACCACACTGAACTTGGACCCGCGCCGTCGTACAGGGAGGTGGACGCGACCAAAGGCGACGACGGGCGCTCCAGCATCCGGCATACTTTCTGCCCTTCATCGCTCAAGCTTCGTGAGCGTACGCCACCGCACATCTTCCGCTTTCAAGTTTTCTTTCGAGAAGACCTCGGTGGCGCCTCGGTTCGTTACCCTCATTTTGCCGCTGCTATACGCGTCGAAGATAGAGAATCTCACGCTTCTAATATTGAATGGTAAACCAGTATATCAGGAAAATCCGGGTCGAATTGCGGTAAAGCTAGCAAATCTCCTCTCTTTGTCGCAGAAGAGCTGGATGTATCGTTAATAAAGGAAGCTGCGCAGTCGACACTCGATCAAGGAGTGATCATGAGCAGTTCAACATCGGTAGCGGATGACACCCTTCCGCGTGTGCACGCAGAGGCGGAAGGACTGTCAGACGATCCCATCTTCGAGGCCGTCCAGGTCGCTCGCCGCCGGGAGGAACCGTTACTGGCCGCCGAACTGCGGTCACAGGTGCAGCCTCGTGGCCGGGTCACCCAGGCCAAGCAGCACCTGGTAGAGGCGATGGTCAGCCAGCTAGGTGTACAAAAAGAATACGACTACTGGCTTCAGGCTCGCCACGACTTGCAGGCTCTGCAGAGCGACACGCAGGCTGCCGACACCTCGGCAGCCGTGGCACCCGAATACGTCTCAGGCCCGCAGAAGCCCTTCACGCGAAGTGTCGGCGAGATGTGGTGGGGAGAGAGCACGGTCTTCCTGCCGGGGCTTCCCGGTATGCAAGCCGCCTTCGAGTCCGACGCCCTGCACCTTCGTGACCAGATCAGCTGGCGAGACGGTGATCTTTGGCAGGGAAACCTGCTCATCACCTCGAAGTTCGGGCTGGATCCGGCCCGGATGCCGCCAGGCGGCCCCGGCCGCTTCGTCTCCACCCCCAACTGCGACGTGACCCGACGGATCGCCGGGGACACCGGCTGGTGGTGGGGCGACAACTGGTCCAAGTGCTGGATGCACCTGGCCCAAATCGTTCTGGACGGGCCGACCGGGAACGTGATCGCGGAAGGACACGACCATCGCAACCTGTTCCACCTGTCTCAGGATGGCGAACTGGGATTCTTCCAGTTCCCCGGATTTCTGCCCTTCCCCCGGGTGGAGTTCCAGCTGAATCCGTCTCGCGTCCTGATCATCAAAGTGGAGCTCCGTCTGGACTTCCAAATGGAAGGAAGCTCTCATATCTACTTCGGCAGTCAAACGATCGGCCAGCCGCCGCAGAGAGTAGATGTCCTCTACAAGGGCTTCCAATGGTTTATCAGGCGCCTGTGATCGATCATCGGGCGAAGCGTGGGGTTGTACGGCGACCGGTGCCATACGCCTGAAATTCACCGACAGATTCATGCGATAGGTTCGGGATTCCCCCGCGCTTTTCTTCCACACGAACGGCGTGGGCTGCCGGATCCTAGTCCAGGACGTCTCCCTTCGGTGGGTGTTTGATCCTGTAGATTCCGCCTGACTTGGGCTCGGTTGATCGGCGAATACCACCCGGAACGCACCCGACAGATGCAGCCCCAGCAACAAACTCCTGGCCTCGGCCCGGTCCTGTATTCCGGCCGGACGCACCATGACCGCCAGCAGCAGGCCAAGAGTGTCGGGGGGTTTGCCCCGATGTGTGGACACGCAGGCTTCCTGGCCGGGCCCGCCTTCTTCGCCCCGGCGGTGCCGTCCGCGCGCGGGCCGCCTCCTTCACCCACAGGCGCAGGGTCTCGCGGTTGATACCCAGGCCCCGGGCCACCGACGCGTACGTCCGCGCCGGGTCAGACAGGTACAACGCGACGGCGTCCGCCTTGAACTCCACGGATACGACTTCATCGCCACGTGGAATTCCTTGTCTCCGGATTTCCATCATCCGGCACTCAAGGTGTCCACACGACAGCCCAGCTTTATCGGGATGCCGGGCAGGTGGGCTGGTACGGTGCATCGCGGATGTACTGCCGCCATTCTTCTGGTGTGAATCCGCGGCCTGCGATGGCGCACACAGCGCCAAGGAGATCCTGCGGAAGCGCGACATCCCAGATCCGCACCGTCCCGTCGTCGCCGCTGGCCAGCCGGGTTCCGTCGGGAGAGAACGCCACGGAGTTCACCCAGCCGGTGTGGCCGGTCAGAGTGGCGCGTTGGGGTCGGCTGAGCAGGGAGGCCATGCTCGCTGAGGCTTCGTCGGTCTTGGAGATCGCCCAGGCGGCGGCCAGTCGCGCCGAGAGTGCAGGGTCGTCGGCGACGGATTCGCTGTCGCTGTAGGCGGCGGCATGCCGGGACAGGATCTGGGCATTCTGGTCGAGTATCAACGTGCGCTGCTGGTCGGCGTCGCGCCCGAAACGGACTGCGGTTACCGCGGTGATGACCGCGACCACCAGCAGCCCGGCCAATGCGGCGACCAAACTCTGTCGGCGGCGCGGATGCTGGCGTGCAGGAGCTCTTCGGCGGAACTGGGCAGGTCGAATCCGTCGTAACGGCTGGGGTCGGCCCGCCAGCGGGTGACGGCTTCCTCGGCGGTCTGCAGGCGGATTCCGCGATACAGGAACGACACGTCTTGATCTTGTTGGTCCCATTCGGTGGCGTCCTGCAGGGTCTTGGTGTGCAGGCCGCGGTCGGCGCGGTCTGTAGCCAGCCAGGTGCGTAATCGTGGCCAGGAGCCCAGTAAACACGTCGTGGGCGATCTGCACCCGGTCGGCGTCGACGACGATGAGCCGTCGCCGGGCGAAGGCCTCCAGCACCTCCTCGACCGCGGCGCGCTCGGCCGCAGAGTGGCCAGCGGGCAGGGCGACGCGTTCGACGGTACGGCGAACCAGGGCGCCATCGGCCGTGACGGCGGTCAACCGTTCGAACACCCGCCGCGCTGTCTCCTGCCGGTCCGGGGCCAGGCCGGTGTAGGCGGTTTCGGCGCTGGCGGCCACCGCGTGGGTCACCCACCGGTGCGGCCGTATCCCCGGCTGGTGAGCCGGTCGCCGTCGCGGTGTTCCCAGACGGTCAGCATGGTCTGCGACAGCAGCGGCAACGCGCCCACTTCGTACCCGCCGCCCGAGGCGCGCAGTTCGCTGAGGATGGTGTCGGTCAGGCCCGGTTCGATGGTCAAGGCGGATGAACGCCTCCCGCTCACCGATGTCGGGGGCGAGGGTGAAGATCTCCTCGAACTGGTCGACGACCAGCACCAACCTGCCTCCGGCTGTGGTGGGAAGGGCATGGCGGCGGGTGTCGGCCTCGACGGCCTGACGCACCAGCAGCGGAGCCTGCCCGGAATCCTCAGACAGGACACGCGCCACATCGAGAGCGGGCAGTCCAGCCGTCGCGGCCAGGGCGCCCGCCAGGAGCCAATGGGGAGCCGGTCGGTTCGATGACCCGCACCGGCCAGTCCCGGGCCGCCTCCATCAGCTCACCCCGGCCGATCGCCGGGAGCAACCCCGCGCGCAGCAGGGAGGACTTGCCCGCCCCCGAGGCGCCGGTCACCACCACCAGACCCGGGGAGGTCAGCCGCCGCGACAGGTGGGTGACCAGTCGCGCAGTGACCATCTCGCGGCCGCGGAACACCTCGGCGTTGGCCTCACCGAAGGGCACCAGCCCCCGGTACGGGCTCCCGTCCGCCCACCGAACCCGGCCCCCACCAGGTGCGCCGTTCGGGTGTTCGCTCGCGGACAGGTCCGACACCACCGCTCCAGCTCGGTCTCCAGGTCCTGGAGCGACGGCTGACCGCTGCCAGGCCCGTTGCCGTGGTTTCCACCGAGGCGGGCGACGGTGGCCTTGACGAGGTCGGTCAGCACCTTGCCGCCGACCGCGGTGGCCGCCCCGAGCACCGCTGCCCCCGCTGCGGCGTCGCCTGAGTCCAGAAACGCTCCGAACGCCCCCACCGACAGCACCGCCAGCAGCATCGGAGGAGACCAGCGACGCGCCTCCGAAGCGGTGGTGTGCGCCAGCCGCCCCACCCGGGCCCGGCCCCCGGCTCGCATCAGCTCTTTCTGCGTCTCTTGCCTGGGGTGCTCTTCAGCGTTCACGCCGCCACTATCACCCACCCGAAGCCGGAAAATCCCCGCAATCATGGATCATCCGCCGATCAGACGGTGCGATCAACGGTGCCGTCACCAATGACAACCCGCTGGCCGCCCAGATGCAGGACTTCGAACGGGGGACCATCTCGTCTGGCGGCTGACCTGCTGCGGGGTGCGGGAAAGCGATCTGCGGGTTGTGCTCGCCGACCGCCATCCGCTCCGGTCCGGATCCGACCGAGCCGGACCCGGGTCGGTTCATCATCTCCCTGGGCCTGAACCCACAACAGCCCGACGTTCCGCACAACAGCCCGCAGGGTTGTCGGGTGCGCGCCCGGTCAGCTCTCCTTTTGAGGGTTGGAAGGGCCGGGTAGCAGGAACCGTAGCCGGTTGACCATGTCGAGTTCGCCCGCGTAGCGGGTGGCCTCTCCGGCGGAAGCCGCCATCGAGCGGGCGACGTCGCCGTACCCGTGAAGCTCGGCGTCGTCGAGGTCGGCCAGGGGGCGCTTGACCTGCCCCTGCACGTCGAGCAGGGCGCGGCGGAGGTTCGCGACGGCGCCGTCGTGCTCGATGCGATAGCCCTGCCGCCGTAAGTGCTGCGGGATCGTGCTGGGCCGGCCGTTCTCAGGGGCGCCGGACATGTCCGCTCCTTGAAATCGGTGAAGATCTCATGGGTGCCGCCCCCGTTGCGGGCTGTCCGCCTGGGTAAGCCTGTTGTACCTCACGAGAGATTCCCGGGACGCGGCTACGGGTTCGGCCCCTCCTCGGGGAAACACCGCCGGAGGACCTTCGCCCACTCGGCCAGCACCACGAACCCCCCACCGGCGGCCTTGCCGGGCGGCTTGAAGTTCGACCAGAGCGGCGAGAGCGTCAACGAACAGGGTGTCACGCTGGTCAGCGGACAGCGCCCGCAACTCCTGCCGCAGACGCTGGTAGACGGCCGGGAAGATCGCATCCGCCCACTCACCTTCTCGGCGCCTTCCTGGAGTTCCTGCGTCCGCTGGAGGCGGTCGACGTGGTCGGGGGTGTGCCAGGCATCCTCTACGCCGTCGTCGACGTCGGGCCTCTCGACCTCGACCGCATCTTCGAACCGTAGAAGGAGGCCGGTCCGGAGCACACCGGCCGCCACGGAGGCCGGGCGGACAGCCTCTGCGCCCTGCTGGGGTATCCGGAAGATGCCGATCAACGACCGACACTCCGATGATGAGGCAGATGGACAACGAGCCGGACGTGTACGCGGCGCTGGAAACCTGGCCAGGAAGCATCAGTCAAGGCGCCCGCCCCACAATTGCGGAGCGGGCACGGAGAGAAGTCTTGTCGCCGCTACCTCACTTCAGTACCTCCTTCATCAAGGAGGCGGAATCCGGCCTGGCGGATCGGCACAACGGCGGGTTCAAGAGACGGGGGTGAGGTTGACCACCGCCTTGGAGGGGTTGGGGAAGGTGAAGGTGGCCCTGCACGTTCCGGCGTTGGTGTAGGTGAACGCGGTGTTCGGGATTCCGGCGGTGACCAGGCTGGTGCCGTGGAACTTCAGCTCACGGCCGTCAGGAGAGATGGTGATCTTCGCCGGGTCGGTGCGCTGAACCGAGAAGATGCCCATGCCCGTCATGTAAGCGTCGCCCTGCTGCTCGGCCGACTTGGCGGTGCCGTCGGGGTTGAGCTGGACGAGGATGTCCCAGTTCTCATTCTGCAGTCCGCCGCCCCAGGCGACGCAGGTGAGCTTCACGGGTTTGGGCGCGTCCTGCGCGGTGCTGGCGAGCGCGGCCTGGGAGGGGAGGGCGAGGGCCGCTGCTGCGATGGCCAGGGGGGCGATGCGCTGAAAAGATCTCACTGCATGACTCCCGTCGGGTCGAGACGGTGTGCCGTGATGGCGTGAGATCACTGTCAGAGGGCCGACGCCGTGTCCACCACCCGTGGGCTGCGCGATCGGACAACGCCGGACAACGACCGGACAGACGTGGACACCGGCCGGGACCCGAGAGCAGGGACGCCCGGCGAGGAGCGGCAGACCGTTCAGCGGGGTGCGCGTCCTGTCTCGTTGAGTGCGGGCGTGTCCCGTTGCCGGCGTCCGGCGTGTCCTGACTCAGCGAGAGTGGCGTGGACGCGAGACTCTGGCCTGCGGTTCGCCACTTCCACTGAGCCGATCAGCCCCTACGAACGGTTCAGTCGAGCTGACTGTCCAGCTCCTGCTGCGCCGTACTCCTCGCCCACATCCCCGACGTACACGGTCGTCACGACACACGATGTCATCCCATCGCGGATGCCTGTCGGGCGCGCCTTGCCGGCGACGAAGGTCTCAGGAGATGCCCGGGTTGGAGCGACGGGTGTGGACCTTCAACCGGGTGATCGGTGTGGCCTGCCGGGCAGGCTGTGCCCGCGCAGGATCAGGACGATCGCGGTCGCGGCGGTCGTGGCCCTGCGGACCACGACCGCCGGTGGTCGAAGAATCATGCCGGTCAACGATCGGCGACAGTTGTCAGGAAGTCGTCAGGAGCGCATGGAGTCAGAGCCTGAACGGGTTGCCGTGGAGGGCGGCCAGCAGGAACCAGGCGGTGGCGCCGGTGTGCCGTGAGGCGTAGTAGAAGTCGCCGCCGCCGTCGACCCCGAGGCCGTCACCCGAGGCGGCGACGATGGCCTGCCCGTCGGCATTGGGGGCGCTCTGCTGGGCGGTGAGCAGGGTGGCTTGGAGCAGGCCCGCCCGGTACTCGTCGTCCGGCGCGTTGCGCTGGTGGTAGGCGGCGATGAGATGCGCGGTGCCCTCGAACCAGACCTTGGAGGTGTCCACGTTGCTGAAGCTGAGCCCGGTGAAGGGGCCGTGGGTGGCGGTCAGGTTTTTCGCCGCCCAGTCCATGGAGCGGGCGTAGCGCGGGTCGAGCGTGGCCAGGTAGCTCCAGACCTGGATGTCCCCGGGCACGAAGCTGGTGTTGAGCGTTTGGCCGTCGTCGGTGGTTCCGGTCCAGAGCCGCCCGTCGGCGTCCTGCATGCGACGGACGAAGGAGAAGGCCTTCTCCGAGTACAGCGTCCACATCTTGTTGCCGGTGAGGGTGGAGAGCATGGCGAAGAACGCGCCGACGTCGATGTTGTGCTCGGTGGACTTCCACAGGATGCGGATCATGTTGGCGCCGCTCTCGTCGCCGTTGCGGTAGCCGCCTCGATAGCCGCCGAGGGAGTCGTCAGCGGTGGTGTTCGTGACGATCCAGTTCGCCGCTTTGAGCGCCCCTTGCAGGAATCGGTCCTCGCCGGTCACGTGGTAGAGCCGGGCGAAGGCCATGCCGGCCCAGGCCATGTGCCCGGTGTAGACCGCGAACCCGCCCACGTACGGCTGGCCGGTCCTGGTGATGAAGGGGCGGGGCAGGTAGGAGGCACGAATGCGGCCGTCGGGATTGCTGTCGTTCTCCTGGGCGTACAGCAGGGCCTCCCCGAGCCGGGTGGCGTAGCGGCGGTCGTCGCCGATGTCCCGGTGCAGGTAGGCGGAGATCATCACGGCGTTGTCGTAGGTGAAGGACGACTCGTAGCCGTCGGGGCCGAACCTGCGATCGCTGAAGTACCCGCCTTCGTAGCTGGGCGGCACGCTGATCTCTCCCGGCGTCGCCCATTTGTCCTGAGCTCTGTGAAGAAAGGAGTAGGCGCCCTTGACGGCGGAGTCGGGGATCGGGTTCTTGACAGGTCTGGCGTCGAGCCCGAAGATCTGGAAGGTGCTGCCGAGCAGGTCCTGGGGGCTGGTGCTGGCTTTCACCGGCGCCTGGTTCTCTTGGCTGGCCGGAGCGAGCACCGCCCAGCGTGAGGGCCTGATCTGCCGGTTGTTGTAGCTCCACGACTGGGCGGCGTCACCGTAGCGGCACGGCTCCAGGAGGACGTTCGCCGAAGAGCCCGGGTCGGTGAGGCATTGACCGGTGGCCTTGTGGACGAGGTGCACGCCGGTGGCTCTTCCGGAGGCGTCGATCATCCAGCGTTCCTGGTTCTGCGGGAAGGCGAGCTCGCCGGAGAGTTCCCTGAGCACGGGCGTCTGGCTGGTCGCGGTCAATGTTCGGCTGCCGGCTCGGTCGAGGATGGCGAACTCGGGGGACGGCGGGAACCCGGCGCGGGGCTGGTCGGGATGGAAGGCGGCATCCAGAAGCCATCGCTGCCGGTCGGATCCGACGCACTGCTCCACTATGGGGACGGGGTCCTGCCCGGTCGGCATGGTCAGGCAGGTGTGGTTCTTGACGTTGACCAGCCAGTACGCCCCGAGGCCCGCGGAGTGGAACTGCCAGTTCTGGAAGGGGTCGGCCCAGTGTCCTCGCTGGCGCAGATAGGCGCGATTGCCCTCTACGTCGAGGGCTTGGCCGGTTGAGGACATCAGCAGCCAGCCGTTCGTTCTTCCCCGCTCCAGCCACCAGGCCTGACCGGGGTGCGTGAGTGTCGTATCGCCGTCGGGGCTCGCTCGTCTGGCCTGGAGTTCGGCGGGGACGTTGGTGCCGGCCCCCGTGGCCGGGGTGGACAGGTAGGGCCGGTCGGTGTTCGCGGCGGTGCGGATGGTGATCCGTGAGGCGAGGTCGAACGGGCGCGGCTCCACCGGCTCGCCAACCGTGGAATCCGGGAGCGGGTAGAGGCTCATCATTGTCTTGCCACCGATCGTCAGGGTCCCGCAGCCGAAGCCCCAGTCGGTGAACTTGGCGTCCAGCTTCCGCACGAGCTGGTTGAGGCAGTCGCCGAGCGCCTGCTGGCCGTAGAAGTTGGGGTGGATGGCTTCCTGCTGCTCGCCTTGGGAGCCGGGCAGGCTCGTCGCATAAGGGATCCAGCGGATCCATTCAGCGTCATGGAAGGGGACTCCCTCGGGTCCGGTGGACTGCCGGACCCGCTTACTGCACAGCTCGTGTCCTTCAGCGGCCTGTGACAGGTCGAAGAAGACCGCGCCGTGGTCGGCCGCCGCCTTACGCAGCACAGTGGTGATCCCCGGGAGGATCGTCTTGGCGGCCCAGCGGGAGGCGGTGTCGGTGAAAGGGCAGCCGCCTTTGGCGTACCGGTCGTGGGAGGGTCCGCCGGAACCGTCGGGGTAGCGGTTGTCCTCGGGGAGCGCGATCGGGTTGGGGTAGGACTGCAGGACCAGGCGGTACTCGGTGGAGGTGTAGCCCCGTTCGGCCATCGTCGATCGGATCTTGTCCAGGACGTTGCCGACCTTGTAGCCGAGGGTGCCCAGGCTGTTGTCCAACGCCGCCTGGTGGGTCTCCGGGCAGTCCTTGGTGAGCGGGTTTCTCGGAGCCAGGAAGTAGACGGTGCAGGCCTTGATGATGTCGGAGAAGCCGATGTCGTTGCCGCCGATGGAGACGACGATCAGCTTGACGTCGTTGTTCTGCGCGACCTCGTCGAGCTGGTCGATCTGCGGTTCTTCGCCTTTGAAGGTGTTGGTGAGGAGATCGTCGGTGGTGGCGCCCGAGCAGGCCAGGTTGATCGTCTTCGTCTGCCAGAGCTGGACGCCGGTGATCTCGGCCGAGGTGGAACGATGGCAGCCGTTGCCGGTGCCCGCGGAGGTGTCCTTGTTGTCCACGGTGTAGGTCTTGACGCCGCGGTCGGTGTCCCAGGCGTTGCCGCCGCCGTACTGACGGGTGTTGGCGTTGCCCGCCCAGCGACCCGCCTCGCCGGAGATGAAGCTGTCGCCCATCGAGACCACGGCAAAGGGCGCGTTGGGGGAGGCCATGCGCGCCTCGGCGCTGCCGGGCGCGCCGAGCCCGTACATGATCATGATGAGGGCTGCCGCGATCGCCGTCATCCGGCGCGGAAAAGCGCCCCCGCCGCGGACGGCGGGGGCCGGGGGTAAGTGATGCGTCATGGCGGCAACGGTTGCTGACCGCTGTTAGGAAATTGTCAGGGCGAGAACGCTTTGATCTTGCAGTCCCGTTCGACCGCCTTCCACCGGGGGGCGTCCGCCTGTTCTGGGCGGTCGTAGCTCCAGGTCGTGCCGCCGGGGTCGGCGCGGGACTTCAGGCCAGGGGCGTTCATGCACAGGAGCCAGTCGCGGAAGTTGAGTTAGGACAGGTGGATGGGTTGCCGGCCTTCGCAGGCCTTCATGGCCTTGGGGTACAGGCTCGGGTAGGTGGCAGGGTGGATCCGCTTGGCGCCCGGGACGCGGTTGAAGGGGGCGCCGTGGTTGCGCAGGCAGCGGAACCAGGCCTGGAACAGGCGGTTGAACTCGGCTTCCTGGATGTTGAGGCGCAGTTGGGGGCGCCCCGCCGTACGGGCGGTGGGGAGCGCGGTCGGCGCGGTCATGGAGAACAGGGCCGCGGCAGCGATTTCTGCAGGTATTTGGCATGAAGATGATGATGGGCAACAAATGTCAGAATGTTGTCAGTACGTAACTTTTCTCCGGTCCACGCTTTATGATCAGCCGTGTGTGCGCTCATGTGCTGATCGCCGAGGACAACGCCAAACAGGCCGACATCGTCCGGCGCTACCTGGAGAGCGATGGGCACACCTCGACCATCGTCCACGACGGCCTGCTGGCACTGGACGCCGTGCGGAGCGTGCCGCCCGACCTGCTGCTCCTCGACCTCACACTGCCGGGACTCGACGGCCTCGAAGTCTGCAGACGGCTTCGGGGGGACAAGCCGGAACTGCCGGTGCTGATGCTGACCGCCCGCGCCGACGAGGCGGACCTGCTGCGCGGCCTCGACCTGGGCGCCGACGACTACATGACCAAGCCGTACAGTCCGCACGAGCTGCGGGCCAGGGTCCGCGCGCTGCTGCGGCGCGGTGCGCGGACCAGGACGGTACGGCGGGTCGGCGCGATCGAAGTGGACGAGGAACGCCGCGAGGTGAGCGTCGGCGGCGTCCGCGTGCCGTGCACCAGGGACGAGTTCGAGATCCTGCTGGCCATGGCGGCAGAGCCCGGGCGGGTCTTCACCCGGGCACAGCTCCTGGAGCGCACCGGCGGATACGGCCGTGACTCCACCCACCGGGCCATCGACGTGCACGTGATGAACCTGCGCAGGAAGATCGAGGCCGATCCCCGGCGGCCGTGCTACCTGGTGACGGTCTTCGCCGTCGGCTACAAACTGGCCGCCGGTGCGTCGTAAGGGCCCGCCGCGGTGGAGCCTGCTGACGCGGCTGCTGGCCATGTCGGCGTTGATCTCGGTCGGCTCGACGGGGGCCACGGCGTGGCTCGCCGTCCAGTCCACGACGCGGGCGATGCGGGTGGAACAGGGGCAGATCCTGGCGCACGACACCGCCGTCTACGACGCGCTGGGCGGCTACGCGGTCACCCATTCCGACTGGAGCGGGGTACGGGAGACCGTCCGGGAACTGGCTCGTCGGACCGGGCGCAGGATCGTGCTGACCACCCGGGAGCGCGAGATGATCGTCGACTCGTCGCCCGGCTCGCCGCCGCTCACCCAGATCTCGGCGGTCATCGACCCGCTGCAGAAGGGCAAGCCCATCGACCCCCGGATCGTCGGGCCGTACCGGCTGACCGGCTGGGAGCGGAAGATGGTGCGCAAACTGGCCGACTGGCGGGTGAAATGCCTGCGCGGGATGGGGATGACCGCGAGCCGGACCGACCTGGCCAGCGGCCGGGCCTCGGTGGACGCGGGGGTCTACGGTGACTTCTACTGCCTGGCGCCCGAGATGGAACGGCCCACCCCGACCGAGGTCTCGGCGTTGAAAACGCTGACCGGCCTGGTCAAGACCTGTATGCGACGCAAGGGCGTCAAGCTGCCCTATCTCGGTATCGAGTCGGATTTCTCGTGGACCACGGGAAAACGGAAGGTCGGCTATTCCAAGATCCAGGCGTGTGTCGACGAGGGGCGGCGCGATCAGCTGCTGCCGTACGTCACGCCCCCTGCCCTGTTGTTCGTCGGGATTCCCGGCGCGGATCCGAACCCGGCCTTCGATCTGTCGCCCGCCAACATCGCCCGGATCGTCGGGGTCTCGCTGCTGGTGCTGTTGGTCACCCTCTCGGTCACGGCGCTGTTCGCGGTTCGGCTGGTCAGGCCGTTGCGGGCGTTGACCAGGGCCGCCCAGCATCCGACCGGGCGGCAGCCGAGGGTCAGCGTCCGCAGCCGTGACGAGGTCGGTCACCTGGCGATGGCGCTCAACGAGCTGTCGGAGCGGCGCGAGCGCGCGGAGGAGCAGCGCAAGGCGATGGTCAGCGACGTCGCGCACGAGCTGCGCAACCCGCTGACCTGCATCAGGGGCCTGCTGGAGTCGGCCGGGGACGGGCTGGTCGAGCTGGACGACGAACTGGTCGCCTCGCTGCTGGAGGAGGCGGGGCTGCTGCAGCGGGCCATCGAGGATCTCCAGGTGCTGGCGGCGGCCGACGCGGGCCGGTTCCGGCTGGAGCGGGAGCGGGTGGATCTGGTCGCGTTGCTGGCGCAGGTGGCCGCGGCGCATCGCGGTCCGGCCAGGGTGGCGGGGGTGACGTTGTCCGCGCGGGCGCACGGCGAGGTGACGCTGATCGCCGATCCGGTACGGCTGCGCCAGGCGGTCGGCAATCTGGTGTCGAACGCGCTCCAGCACTCGCCGCCGGGCGGCCGGGTGGCGGTCGAGGCCAGGCGGGAGCGCGGCCAGGTGGTGATCGAGGTGAGCGACACCGGCACGGGGATCGGACCGGCCGATCTGGACAAGGTCTTCCAGCGGTTCTGGCGGGCGGACGGCTCCCGGACCGGGAGTGGGCTGGGACTGGCGATCGTCCGGCAGCTCGCCGAGGCGCACGGGGGGACGGTCGAGGTGGCCAGCGCGCCGGGCGAGCTGACCGTGTTCGTCATGCGCCTGCCCGGGTGAGCGGGCCCCAGGCGGCCATTGAGCTGATCATGTTGATGTTCGGCGGGACCAGCAAGGGCGAGCGCAACCGGATCTAGATGCGTGTGCGCACCACCATGGAAGCCATGGCCAAGATCGAGGGGCGCTTCCTCGGGGGCCGCCCGCCGTACGGCTACCGCCTCGTGGACGCCGGACCGCATCCCGATCCGAGCAAGGCGGCCGACGGCAAGCGTCTGCGCCGGTTGGAGCCGGATCCGGCGACCGCTCCCGTCGTGGAGCGGATCTTCTGGGAGTTCCTGCACGGCCAGGGCCTCTACCTGATCGCCGAGGGGCTCACCAGGGACGACATTCCATGCCCCTCCGCCTACGACAGGGCCAGGAACCGTCATCGCAGCGGGATCGCCTGGTCGAAGTCGGCGGTCCGGGCCATCCTCCTCAACCCCCGCTACACCGGCCGTCAGGTGTGGAACAAGCAGCGTGAGCAGGAAGAACTGCTGGACGTGCACGACGTCACGCAGGGGCACATCACCGAGCTCAAGTGGAACCCCGCCGACCAGTGGGTCTGGTCGGAGAAGGTCGTGCACGAGCCGATCGTGGACACCGAGATATTCGAGCGGATCCAGGCTCTGCTGTCCGTGCGGGAACGGCCCGCCACGGAGCGGAAACCGCGCGGGACCCCGCGTCCGTACGTGCTCTGTGGCCTACTGCACTGCGGCGTCTGTGCCCGGCGGACGGAAGGCAACTGGAACAACGGTTGCCCGCACTACCGGTGCAGGTTCCCGGACGAGCACGCGGTGGCCAACAAGATCGAGCACCGCGCACAGTCTACGTCCGGAAGGACCAGATCCTCGACGAACTGGACCCCTGGCTCTGCCAGATCTTCACGCCCGCCAACCTCCAGCGAACGGTCGAGACTCTGCTCGACACTCGTAACAGCGAGGCCGTCCGCCTCGCCGTCGAGACGGCCAGGCGGACCATCGACGACTGTGATCGCCGGATGGTCCGCTACCGGACGACTCTGGACGCGGGTGGCGATCCTCAGGAGGTCGGCAGGAGCGTCCCGGCGGACTGCCGCTTGGGAAGAGGCGCTCGTGGCCGTCAGGCGGGCGGGATCGAGGGGCGACGGTCGTCGAGCTCGTTCTGCTCGCGCCCCTGTTGATCCTGCTCGCGCTCTTCACGGTCGCCATGGGGCGCCTGGCCACCGCCCGGCTGGAGGTGAACAACGCCGAGCATCAGGCTGCCCGGGCAGCGTCGATCGCCCGTAGTCCGGGTTCGGCGTCAGCCGCTGCCCGCCGCAGCGCTCACCTTCAGACACGTCACGTGCGCCAGACGCGAAGTCAACGTGAGACTCGGTTCCTTCCGGCCGGGCGGCAACGTCACCGTGACGGTCACCTGCCGGGTGCGGATGACCGATCTCGCGATGGTCCGTCTTCCGGGTTCCGCTGCTCTGACATCGACGTTCGTCGTGCCGATCGACTACTGGAGGTCGCGGTGAGCGGATTCGTGGCAGGCATCATTGGGGCGTTGATCCTGCTGGCCGGAATCGTCGTGGACGGCGGGCTGGCGCTCGGGGCCCGAGTCCGTGCGATCAACGAGGCCCAGGAGGCCGCACGGTCGGGAGCACAGCAGCTCGACCTCGCGGCGTACCGGCGCGACGGCAGAATCCGGCCCGAGCCCGTAACGCCGCTCTTGCCTATGTCGCTGCGACGCCGGACACCGCCACGGTGAAGGTCTCCGGCGAGACGGTGACGGTGGTCGTCCACGCTGTTCAGCCCTCCCAGATCCTGGGCCCTGCCGGAGTGCGGTCCTTCCGGGTGTCAGGCCGGGCGACGGCGGTGGCGCAACGCGGTGTGACGGGGAGGCTGAGGTGAACGACCTGCTGAGGATCTCCGCATGCTCGCGGTGACCAGCCTGCTTCTGATGATCGGAGCCGGTGTTCCCGCGATGCTGGTGCGGTTCGCAGGCTGGCCGTTCCCGGAGCGGGTTCCTTCGTGGGGCGACATCGAGAACACGCTTGTGAGCCCGATCCCGGAAGAGGTGCTGCTGAAGGTTCTCGCCTGCCCGTTGTGGTTGCTCTGGGCGGCGTTCACGGTCTCGTTGCTGGCCGAAACCGTCGCCGCCATCCGCGGCGTGCAGATCCACGTCCCCATGCTCGGGCCGATGCAGGCATCGGCAGCGGGGCTGATCGGTTCGCTGGTCATCGTGGTTCTGCCGATCGACGCCCGCTCGCTGTTCGCTCCGGTGGAGCTGTCCGCGACTCCGGTGGCCGCTGTCGTGCACGAGCCCTCCCGGGCGGATCTCACGCCTGAGATCGTCGACCGGGTGCATGTGGTCAGGAGCGGCGACACGCTGTGGAAGATCGCGGCTCGCAAGCTGGGGAGCCCGCAGCGATGGGGACGGATCTGGAAGCTCAACGCCCACAAGGTGCAGGCTGACGGGCAGGTTTTCACCGATCCCGACCTCATCAATCCCGGCTGGCGGTTGCGTATGCCGTCATCGCGAACGGCTGCCCATAAGGCGCCACCCGCGCCACAGCCATCGAGGCCGTACACCCCGATACGTCCGCAAGCATCCAAGTCATCCATCGCACCACCATCACCGGCTGTCTCGTCGAGGCCTTCCCCACCGTGGAGGTGCCGTCCGGTGGTGTGGTCTCCATGGCGTTCGCGGCCGGACTCAGCACCGCCTACGCCGCCTCTCGGTTTCATCGCCGACGCCGTCGTGTTCCACCATCGGCCTCCGCTGAGATAACCATCGAGCGGAACCCGAACCTCCTCCGGTGGTCAAGGCCATGCGCAATGCTCACCTGCGAACGTACGCGGACAGGCGGGAGGAGCCGCCGTCTGACGCCGACCTCATGCGGGAGTCGTTCTCCATCGATGTCCCAGGTGAACTGGTCGTCGGTCACCGTAAGGACCGGACCGGTGTCGACATCCAGGCCGCAGGACTGAGCCTCGGTCTGACCGGTCCGAGAGCCGACGACGCGATCCGCGTGATCGTCCTGGATCTGCTGCGCCAGGCTGACCGTTTCCGGGTTGAGGTCATTCTGAGCGCCCCTGACGGGCAGCGCCTGTTCGCCGTCTCCGCGGAGGAGTTGAAGGCCGTACCGGGCCTGATCGTCACCGGAACTTCGGATGCCGCCGTTGACCGTCGGCTACGTGGACACCGGGCGTCGCGATGCCCCCTTCGTCAAGGCACACGGCCGGACGTACCGCATCGACTTCAACCTGGTGAGCGTCGACCTGTGGGACTTTCGGAACGCGATCAGCGCAGCCCGTACCGCCGGCGACAAGGCGGCACGAGTCATCGCTCTCAGCTCTGTCGCGGGGTGCTCGCCGAAGGGCTCACCTGCGAATGGATCGACGAGAGACGCAGCCCTCAGACGCGGATCCAGGCCGACGTGCTCAACCACTCGCCGAACTCCAGGAACGGGACGATCCGGAAGCCGCTCTCGACGTCCTCGAACGGATCATCGTCCTCAACCCGGACCCGGAGGAGACCTGGCGGCGCATCATCCGCCTCCAACTCCGCCTGAACCGCCGCGACCAGGCACGAAACACGGCGGCTCTCCTACGGGGGCGCCTGCAGGAGTTGGGAGTGAGGCCTACTCGCGAGACGGAGAGGCTGTTCTCGGAGCTGTGATCGTTCCGATACGACACGTCCGGGGTCGAGCACGAACCAGGAGGTGCCGTTGAAGAACGACACGGGCACTGGCCCGGGTCAGGCTGTGTGACGGGAGCGTGCCAGAGCCAGCCCACCGAGGACCACGGCGATCAGCCCGATCGCCAGATCCACGAAGCCCCCGACTATTCCGTAGCCGGTGCCGGGACCACCTTCGGCGGCGGCCACGACCAGCCCGCCGATGACCATGCAGGCCAGCCCTGCCACCAGGGCCACGATGGCCCTCTTTCTCCCGGTGTCGGCACCGATACGACCGGCGGAGCGGGCCAGAGCCAGCCCGCCGATGACTACGCCGGGCAGTCCCAGCAGAGCGGCCACCACAGTCCAGAGACGCCCGGAGGTCAAGGTGTAAGCACCGACGGGCTGGACTAGGACGTGCGCGGCTGCCGGTGTGGCGAGTCCCACGATTCCGATTAGGGCGGCTGCGGCGGTGGTTAGCGAGTGACGGATGGACATGAGGATCCTTTCTGTCGGTAGCGTGTTCAGCGCTCGCGGAATCGATCATCGTGCCGTCGAGGCGGTCGCGGCCTCCGACAGCGGACGGCAGTGTCTACGCAGTTCTGCGTAGACACCTCGTGCCTGGCTACATCCGTCGTCGTATGCGGGCGCGCATCTGGGCGGAGTGGTCTCATGTGCGGGAACCGTAGGATCGCGGGATGAAACACCGCGTGGTGTCGTTGCGTCTGCCTGCGCTGGTGCAGGAGGTGTTGCTCGCGCTCTTCATCACCGTGACGCAGGTTCAGGGCACGATCGTCCGAAACGCCGGCGAGGTGGTGCAGCGACCCCTTACCGACCTCGGAAACCTGGGATATGTCCTGCTGGTCGTGAGTGGCGTGGCCGTCGCCGCCCGCCGCCGATGGCCGTTGCCGGTGTTCGTCACCACCGCCCTCGCCAGCTTGGTGTACTACGGCCTTGACTTCCCGGACGGACCTGGCTGGCTCGGGCTCTACGTCGCCCTGTACACCTTGGCAGCCTATGGGGACGGGCGCCGGTCGCTGGTGATCGCCGGTGTCGGTACTTCGGTGCTCGCCATCGCCTGGCTGGTCGCCGCGGCTGACATCGAGCCACGCGCCGCCATCGGCTGGGTGTGGTTCCGGATCGGCGCGTCGGTCATGAGCGCGGCCCTTGGCGAGTCCGTCCGGTCCCGACAGGTCATCGCGGCCGAAGCCAAGGAGCGCGCTGAACTGGCCGAACGGACTCGCGAGGAGGAAGCGCGGGCGCGTGTGGACGCCGAACGGCTCCGGATCGCGCGCGAGGTCCACGACACCGTCGCCCACGCCATAGCGATCATCAACGTCCAGTCCGGTGTCACCGCGCACGTACTCGACAAGCGGCCGGAAGTGGCGCGCGAGGCGCTGCGAACCATCGAGCAGACCAGTTCCCGGGCGCTGCGGGAGATGCGGGCCATTCTCGGGGTGCTCCGTGACGACGACGGTGACGGTGACGGGCGGGCGCCGTACCCCGGGCTGGGGCAGATCGACGAACTGGCCGCCAAGGCACGTGAGGCCGGACTCGACATCACGCTTGAGGAGACCTTGCCCTCGGTGCCGTTGCCCAGCGCGGTGGGAGGTGCCGCCTACCGAATCCTTCAGGAATCGATCACCAACGTGATCCGCCACGTCGGTCCGACTCGGGTGACCGTAGCGCTGAGCCCCGGGATCGACGCCTTGGAGATCCGCGTGACGGATGAAGGCCGCCGTGCCGCCCGGCATCCGAGCGGCACGGGCGACTCGGCCGAACCCGGCCGCGGGATCGTCGGCATGCGCGAGCGCTGTCAACTGCTGGGCGGAGAACTCGACGCCGGGCCCCTTCCAGGCGGCGGGTTCGAAGTCAAGGCCCGACTGCCCCTCACACCGACCGGGTCACGCCTATGAACACAGCGGCCGTCTCACCGTTGACCAACGCTCCGATCAAGGTGTTGCTCGCCGACGACGAGGGTCTCGTGCGATCCGGGTTCAGGGTTCTGCTCGACCTTGAGGACGACATCACCGTGGTGGGAGAAGCCACCAACGGTCACGAAGCCGTCGAGCGGGCCCGCGCCATCCGCCCCGACGTCGTGCTGATGGACATCCGCATGCCCAAGGTGGACGGGATCCAGGCCACCGCCCAGATCGCAGGGACGCACGGGTTGGAGCAGGTCCGGGTCCTCATCCTCACCACCTATGACACCGACGCTTATGTCTTCGACGCCTTGCAGGCCGGTGCCAGCGGCTTCCTGCTCAAAGACGCCGGACCTGCCGAACTCCTGCATGCCATCCGGGTGATCGCCGCCGGAGACGCGCTGCTCGCACCACGGATCACCCGACGCCTTATCGGCCAGTTCACCGCGCGACGAACGGCTGTCCGTGCCGCGGAGGACCGGCTCGCAGTGCTGACCGAGCGCGAGCGCCAAGTGCTTGCCCTGGTGGGGGAGGGCCTGAGCAACCATGAGATCGGTGCCGAGTTGTTTCTCAGTCCGGCCACCGCGCGCACCCATGTCAGTCGCGCGATGGCGAAACTGGGTGCGCGCGACCGTGCGCAACTGGTCGTCATCGCTTACCAAACAGGGCTGGTCAGCCCTGCGGTGTAGGGCACGGCCGCGCCGCGCTCGTACAGCGACCGAGCGTAGATGATCACGTCGTTGTCGAACGCCGGGGACGCCCGCCGTCGCGGCCGCGCTCGCGGTCGGCGGATGAGAGAACGTGGCGTCTGACCGGTATTTCTGCGAGATCGAACGCTAAGGGTTGTTATCGCAGATAGTGAATGATTGCCTGGGGTGACGTCGATCCCGTCCTGGGATTTAACGGGGCGATTCTCGTTGCTTGTCTGCGATAGCCCGTGGGAGGGCACCGGGGGGTCGCTCCACCGCCTGTAATCGCCGTCGGCCGCTCTGGCGCTGGAAGCGGCGGGTGCGTTTCTCACTCAGGTCGCCAACGCCAACGCTGCCCGCGTCTACAGCATCGCCTTGCGCGCCCTGGTCGCCGAACGCTTCGAGACCGCCATGCCCAACGTGCGGGCGGACCGTGGGCACTGCAGCGGTTGCGCCACTCCGCTCTTACCCACGCCGCCGAAGACGGCGCCAACACCTCCACTCTGCTGGTCTACTCCGGTCACACCTCGGTCGCCTTGCCGGCCCGCTACGCTCGCGTGTCCCCGAGGCGATGGCCCGTTGGCAGGCCAACCGGGGCCTGGCGACGCGACGCCGGTAACACCCACGACGCCGAAACCCCAATTCCGGGGCAGGGCCATGGCTCCTGTTCGGCACGCCGATCACTCGATCTTCATGCGGTGCCTGGCCGGTGGGGGAACCGGACGTCCGCCGCGCCCGGCCATGAAGTCGTGGGGCCGGGTACGGCGGGTACGTCCCTGGAGGGGCTGGGTTACGGTCCCCGTGCATCGTCAGATGGAGTGCCCCTTCTGCGGGATGGGGTCACCGGGCGAGGGTGAGTACCGAGACGCTGTGGGAGCCGGTGTTGGTGACGTAGAGGAAGGTGCCGCCGGGGCCGGAGGCGGTCCAGCGGGGGTCGTCGCCGACGGCGACCTCGCCCAGGACGGTGTTGGTGCGGGTGTCGAAGGTGAAGACGCTGTCGGAGCCGGAGTTGGCGGCGTAGGCGATGCGGTTGCCGGTGTGCAGGGCCAAGCCGCGCGGGTTGGCGCCGACGGTGATGGTCGCGGTGACGGCGTTGGTGCGGGCGTCGATGACCGAGACGGTGCCGCCGATGGTGTTGCTGACGTAGACGGTGCGGCCGTTCGGGGTGACCAGGACGCCGCGGGGCTCGTCGCCGACGGTGATGGTGGCGGTGACGGTGCGGGTGGCGGTGTCGACGACTGAGACGGTGTCGGAGTCGGAGTTGGCGACGTAGGCGGTGCGGCCGTCGGGGGTGAAGGCGATGCCTCTGGGGGAGCGACCGACGGTGATGGTGGCGGTGACGGTGTGGGTGGCGGTGTCGATGACGGTGACCGCTCCGGAGCCGGTGCTGCTGACGTAGGCGAAGCGGCCGTCGGGGGCGATCGCCACCCAGCGGGGGGCGTCGCCGACGGGGATGGTCTTGATGACCTTGCGGTGTGCGGTGTCGATGACGGACACCTCGTCGGAGTCGCGGTTGGCGATGTAGGCGAAGGCGCCGTGGCGGACGAAGCCGACGCCGTAGGGGAAGGCACCGACGTCGATGGTGTCGATCACGGTGCGGCGGCGCACGTCGATGACCGAGACGGTGTTGGATCCGGCGTTGGCGACATACGCCTGGCGCCAGCCGGGGGTGAAGGCGACCGCGCGGGGGTTGAGGCCGACGTCAATGGTGGCCAGCACCACGGGGCGTCCTGGGCCGGGGTGGGTTTCGACGTGGCCGTTGGCCGTCACGCCGGACAGCGGGCCCGCTGGTGTGGTCGCGGTGACCGCCGCGGCCGGTGTGCCGACGGTGATCAGGGCGGCGCAGGCCAAGAGGGGCGGCAGGAGGCGGCGGGCGATGTTCTGGCGGGGACCGAGACGGTCAGGTGACATGGGTGAGGTGACCTTTCGTGAGGAGGGAAGGCTGCGGGGCCGGTCATAGAGGACGCAGTGGCCGGCCCGGCGGCTCGCCGTACCAGGAGGTGAAGCGCGCATGTCTGGGGTGGCGAAATCGGCACCGACGGTTCGGTGATCGGTGCGGCGGGTGGGCGGGACGAGGAGCGGTCAGGGGAGCGGGTCAGGCGGGGGCGCCGGGCTCCGCCGTAGTCGGCGGGGACAGCGGTTCGGTGCGGGTGCGGGTGCGCGCCAGGGCGTAGGCGGCGGCGCTGACATACAGCGTGATCGGCAGCACGTAGTCGCCGTCGCGTTCGACGAACTGGAACCACTCCTGGCCGACCAGCGGACGCAGCAGTTCGGTGCCGAGTTTCCAGACCAGGACGAACAACAGCAGCGACCGCCACGGCTTTACCAGGATCGCCAGGCCGAGCAGGATTTCGAAGGCGCCGACCAGCACCATCAGGTTGGCCGAGTCCACGGCTGTCTTGCCGAGGCCGAAGAAGGCGAAGAAGTCATACCAGTAGCGTTTGTGCTCGAAGGCGCCGAAGCCGCCGTGGCCGATCAGCAGCAGGGCCAGGCCGCCGCGCATGGCCCAGTGGATGGCGATGAGGGTGCGGTCGGAGATGGCGGCGGGCTCATCCACGCGCTGCAGCCAGCGGCGCAGTGACCAGCCGCCCCAGCCGGCCATGATCAGCAGTGCGAGTGGCATGCCGTAGTTGCCGCCGCGTTCGAGGAACTCCCACCAGCCTTCGCCGACGGTGGGGCGTAGCAGGGCGGTGAAGATGCCCCACACGGTGGTGTGCAGCAGCAGGATGCGGGCGGGCCAGAACAGGATGAGCAGCCCGATGGTGATGTCGATGGCGCCGGTGACGTACATCAGGTAGTTCAGGGCGACGTCGGAGGAGATGCCGAACAGGTCGTAGTAGGGCAGCCAGGCCCGTGAGCGGCTCAGGCCCGCCCAGCCGTGCCCGATGAACTCGATGCCTACCCCGATGCGCAGCAGCCAGTAGAGCTTGGTGGTGACCGAGGCCTCGGCGATGGTTTCGCGCAGGGATTTTCGGCCTGGAGAGAAGAGGGTTTGGCTCATCACGGACGCCCCAATCTTGGACGGTGGGGGTGATATCCGAAAAATAGTCTTAAGAGATGAGCAGGGAAAGAGGGAAATTGCGCATATTTTTGCGGAAGCGTGCCACGTCTTTCGAATCAAGGCGCGCAAAATTCGCCTCTGAGCTGCAGCTTCCGTCGGCGCGTCAATATGACGCCGGGCGGGGCCGATCGCGCGACAAATCGCCTGTACCGATGGCTTCGCGGTGCGGCAAAAGGCGGGGATTCTATTTTTGGTCCCATTTTTTGCGAGTAGGGGAAATAAGAAATCCTTTCCGGCGTCATGTCGCTGGAGTGCATGGGGTTGCCGGTGGCCGTCGACGACCGGGTGTCCATGCCGTGAACGCCTTGGGGCGCGGGTCCGACGGCCCCCTGAGGGTGTCGGCGAACGGGGTGCGGGGGGTGCGGGGCGTGGTGATCAGGTGCGGCGTTGACTCATGAAAACACCTCAGCCACCATTGACTCAATGGACATTGAAGGAAGGGTGTCGCCCGAGCGCCTCGCCCTGCACCAGGCCCTGGCCGACCCGGCCAGGCTGGCGATCATCGACGCCCTGGCCGTCGGCGACCTGTCGCCTGGAGAGCTGGGCCACGCCCTGGACCTGCCGTCCAACCTGCTGTCCCACCACCTGCGTGTACTGACCCAGGTGGGCCTCATCACCCGCGGCCGCTCCCACGCCGACCGCCGCCGCGTCTACATCCGGCTGATCCCCTCAGCCCTTGAGGCCCTGAACCAACGCCGGGTCGTCACCGCGCCGCGGGTGGTGTTCGTGTGCACCCGCAACGCCGCCCGCTCCCCCCTGGCCGCCGCGCTCTGGACATCCCGCAGCGCCGTCCCGGTCACCTCCGCCGGCACCCAACCCGGTCCCCGTCTCAACCCCCGCGCCATCGACACCGCCCGCCGTCACGGGCTGAGCCTGGAGCGGCACGGCACCGCCGACGTCCGCGACGTGCTCACCCCCCACGACCTGGTCGTCGCCGTCTGCGACAACGCCTACGAACACCTCGCCCCGGGCCTGCGGCAGGTGCACTGGTCGATCCCCGACCCCGGCCCCGTCGACACCGACGAGATCTTCGAGGACGTCCTGGCCCTGCTCGCCGAGCGCGTCGACCGGCTGGCCACCCTGACCGGGCCCACGACGGCGCCCGGCCCGCCGTGAGCGGCGCCCGCCAGATGATCGGCGCTGATCGCCGCAGAACCGGCCCGCCGCACCGGTCCCGCTGTGCACCTTGCCCCGCGTTTCCCCTCATGCTCGGCGAGCATCGACCCGTCTCCAGGAGGAGCCATGACCGGTGAGCGCGAATGCCCCTACTGCCACCTGCAGGAGGGCGGCCAGGACCCGATCGGCGGATGGGTTCACAGCGACGAGCACTGGCTGGTCGGGCAGGGGCCCGCCGAGACCACCATGCCCGGCGCCCTGAAGATCATCTCACGGCGGCACTTCATCGACTTCGCCGAGATGACGCCGGACGAGTCGGCCTCCTTCGGCGCTCTGCTCACCCGGCTGGACACCGCGCTGCGCGCCACGACCGACGCCGAACGCGTCCACCTGGTCTCCACCCGCGACCGCGTTCAGCACTTCCACGCCTGGCTGTATCCGCGCCCGGCCTCGCACGCGCTGCGTGGCACCGCCTTCCTCAACGCCCCGCAGCACAGCGATCCCGCCGACGCCGCCGAGACCGCCCGAGCCGTCCGCGATCATCTGGACCACACGATCACGGCCCCACCTCACCGGCCCCCTGACCCGACAGCGAACACCGATAACCGATATCGGCCCGTGTAAGAAAGACACCGGTTTCCCGTGAGCCCGCAACCACCCAGCCCGAACGGCACCTCGAACGACCCAGACGACCCCGACCGCGAAGCAGCCCGGCGCCGCCTGAGGGAGGTGACGCTGGTGTTCCTCAAACTGGGCACGATCGCCTTCGGCGGCCCGGCCGCGCACACCGCGATGATGCGCGACGAGCTGGTGCGCCGTCGCGGCTGGGTCAGCGACCAGCGGTTCGTCGACCTGATGGGCGCCACCAATCTCATCCCCGGCCCCAACTCCACCGAACTGGCCATCCACCTGGGCTACGACCGGGCCCGCTGGCGCGGCCTGCTCGCCGCAGGCGTGTGCTTCATCCTCCCTGCCGCGCTCATGGTCACCGCATTGGCCTGGGCGTATGTCACCTACGGCCACACCCCCGCCATCCAGGGCATCCTGTACGGCATTGTCCCGGTGGTGATCGCGATCATCGCGCACGCCCTGTTCAGCCTGATCCGCACCGTCGTCAAGAACATCTGGCTCGGCGCGCTGGCGGTCGCCGCCCTGGCCGCCTACCTGCTGGGCGTCAACGAACTGCTGATCCTGGCCACCGGCGCCCTGTCGGCTGCGGCCGTCCGGCTGGTCCGCCAGCTACGCCGCGATTCCCCCCAAGGGATGCTGGCCCTGCCGCTGCTCGGCCTCGGCGGCTCCCCGGTCTTTCCCGATCCAACCGGTGGGCAGCTGGCGCAGTTGTTCCTCACCATGCTGAAGATCGGCTCAGTGCTGTACGGCAGCGGGTACGTGCTGTTGGCCTTCCTGCGCGGCGACTTCGTCGACCGGCTTGGCTGGATCACCAACCAGCAGCTCATCGACGCCGTCTCCATCGGCCAGGTCACCCCTGGCCCGGTCTTCACCACCGCCACCTTCATCGGCTACCTGGTGGCCGGGCCCATCGGCGCGTTCCTCGCCACCGTGGCGATCTTCCTGCCCTCCTTCCTCTTCGTCGGCCTGCTGACCCGGCTCACCGACTGGCTGCGCTCACGGGCCTGGACCGCCGCCCTGCTGGACGGCCTCAACACCGCCGCGCTCGCCCTGATGGCCGGAGTGTCGTATGAGCTCGGCCGGACCGCGATCGTCGACGGGTTGACTGCGGCCATCGCTCTGGCCACGCTGGTGCTGCTGTGGAAGACCCGGCTCAACAACGCCTGGTACATCGCGGCAGGTGCCCTGATCGGCTTTGCCCACACCCTGCTCAGCTGAGAGCCTCGACCGGAGCCAGGTCCCCTTCATCACACCTCCTTCCGGTTCACCACCCATCTGCTGGCGGCCGGGATCGATGCCTCCGTCGGTACCGTCGGAGATGCGCTCGACAACGCCCTGATGGAGGCACAGATCGGCTTGTACAAGACCAAGCTGATCAAGCCTCAAGGGCCTTGGCGAAGCCTGGCCGACCAGCACCTGAAGCAGCAGCCCGAGCGTGTCCACGACGATGTGCCGCTTGCGGCCGTTGATCTTCTTGCCGCCGTCGTAGCCGCGCGTCGCGGACCGGACCGAGGCGGCGGCCTTGACCGACTGCGCATCGATGTTGCCCGCGGTCGGCTCCACCGCCCGGCCCTCGGCGATGCGGCGCCGTGCGCAGCCGGTCGTGGAACTCGCCGGCCAGGCCTTGGTCGCGCCAGCGGCGGAAGAACGCGCAGACGCAGGTCCAGGCCGGGAAATCGGCTGGCATCGCCCGCCACTTGATCCCGTTGCCGACTGGGAAGCGCACCGCGTCGACCATCTCCCGGTGGCAGTACGCCTCCGGCTGCCCGCCCCGCCCTTCCAACCAGGCGGGCACCGGCAGCGCCGCCCGCACGACCCGCCACTCGGCGTCGGTCATGTCCGACGGGTACACGCGTGCCCGGACCGGCCGGTCGTCCGCGTTCCCGTACATGTGCGCGAGGCAGTCACACTCACGGTGGAACGGACCGGACTCGCCCGCCGCGACCGCGTACAACCGTGGCAACAGGGCCTCCTGGACCTCCCGTTCGGCTTCGACAACCACTGAGATTCCAAGGGGGCCTGCTCGCATGCGCGGACAGCACAGAAATCGCCCTGCCAGGAAACCAAGTCCTGTAACCCGACGCCGAGGTCGGCACGACAACGGCTTCTCAGGCATCCGTCGATCAGGTCGCTGCGGTACTGGATTTCGCGGAGTCCCGCCGAAGGTGACGGACGAACTGATCGGTGTCGGTAAATGCGGTGTTGGCCTGCGAGCTGCGCCGGAGCAGCGACCTCTCCAGCACCGCGAACAGGTCCGCGCGCAGTTTGGGCCTGGCCCCGGTCCGCGACGCCGCCAGTTTCACAGTCCCGTCGCCAGCCGTCATCGCGCATGTACCACGCCTGTGGTCGCACCTCATCGGACCGGGAGCCTACGTCCTGCGTCTGACAACGCCGCGACAGGTCTGGACCTCGGGATCGACGCCTTCGGCAGCAGGGCTCGGACGGATCGTGACCTGCGACGGGCGACGCTCGGATGAAGGAACTCGGAGAAGTGACCTTCACTCGGATCGCCCGTCAGCATGTTGTCGTAGCTGTGAGGGAGGATCACGGCAGCTATCGAACGCTGCGGCGGCGACCACCCGCCGATGACCCCACTGCCGAAAGGGAGAGGCATGTTTCTCGAATCGCCCACCGCAAACTGGGATGCCGTGCCGGTTGAGGAGGCGCTGGAGCAGTACGACATGGCCGAAGCGAGCAACCGCACCAGCTGGGATGTCGACGACTATTTCGGTGAGGAACCCGAGCATTTCTACGTCCACCGCGGTGACCTGACGATCGACGGTGCGCTGGCGTTGGGCAACACGCCCTGTGAGGACGAGGACACGGTCTACGTCATCGATGGCGATCTGACCGTCAGCGGTCCCATCACCTTTTGCAACGCGGATGTCTACACCTCGCTCTACGTCACCGGCTCGGTCGTGGCACAGGATCTGGTGTGCCTCTGGGACAGTTGCCTGTTCGTCGGCCGGTCTTTGACCGTCCGGAACCTTCTCGCGACTTCGCTGTACGACCCGGCTGCCCTCGTCGTCAAAGGGCCGGTGTCTGCGCATACCTGGCTTGAGATGGGCGGCCGGGGCTGTATCTACTTCGCCGACAAACCAACGACCGACACCTGTGTTCGCGGGCACCTGGACGAGTACGCCGAGGGAGCCAATGCCGCTGTCTACCTCGGCGGGGAAGGCAAGGTCGCCAGCGTGGCGGAGGCGATCCTGCCTGAGTTCCTCGAAGAGGACGGAATCTGCGACAGCCTGAAGATCCTGAAGGCGGTGCTTGAGGGCAGGCCCGTCCTGCGGTAGGCACCCGCCCAGGCGCGCTGTTGTGCCGGTTCGGGGTTCCCGCGAGCGCGTGGACCCCGACCGTCGAAGCCGACGGCACCGTCGGCGAGGACGGGTGGGACGGGGCTGGTCGTGCGGAAGGAACGCCCGCACCCCGGCGCCCGATTGTGGGCCACCGACGTGGACGTAAACCGCGTTCGCTGCGAACACCCCTGGGCTCACCAGCGGAAACGCAGGAACTACATTCGGTAAGAGAACGGCTTTTAAGGGGTCACGTCCAGCGAAGTGGTGTATGAGCTGACCTTCGCGTGATCCTGTTTCTGCAGGTTAAGCGGTAAGTGTCTGCGGTAGTGGGTTGTGAGCCGGTGTGTCGCCGGCAAGGGCGCGCATTCGGCATTCGGCCAGGATGTCGAGTCCCATGGAGCGGCGGGCCTCGGTCCACTCATCGGTCTGCTCGGCCAAAACCGCACCGACGAGCCGGACGATCGCGGCCCGGTCCGGGAAGATGCCGACCACGTCGGTGCGGCGGCGGATCTCCTTGTTCAACCGCTCCTGCGGATTGTTGGACCAGATCTGCCGCCAGGTCTCCTTCGGGAAGGCGGCGAAGGCCGGCAGGTCTTCGCGGGCGGCTTCCAGGTGCTCGCACGCGGCCGGAAACTTCGCCTCCAGCGCGTCGATCACCCAGGCATGCTGAGCGCGTACCTGCTCGGCGGCAGGCTGGTCGAAGACGGTGCGCACCAGGGTGGCCACCCACGGCTGCGCCGACTTCGGGACGGTGGTCAGCAGACTGCGCAGGTAGTGGGTGCGGCATCTCTGCCAGGACGCGCCCGCCAAGGTCGCGCCGATCGCCTCGACCAGGCCAGGATGGGCGTCGGAGACGACCAGCTGCACCCCGCCCAGGCCGCGGGCCACCAAGCCCCGTAGGAACGTCAGCCAGCCGGCGCCGTTCTCGGCCGAGGTGACCTCCAGCCCGAGGGGTTGCCGCCTGCGTTCACGGCGGTGGCGACCAGGACGCGCACGTTGACGATCCGGCCGCCTTCGCGGACCTTCTGGGTCAGGGCGTCCAGCCACACGAACGCGTACGGCCCGCCGTCCAAGGCGCGGGTGCGGAAGGCCTCCACCTGGGTGTCGAGCACCTTGGCCATCTGGGAGACCTGGCTTTTGGAGATGGTTTTGATGCCGAGTTGCTCGACGAGTTTGTCGACCCTGCGGGTGGAGACGCCCAGCAGGTAGCTGGTGGCCACCACGCTGATCAGGGCCTGCTCGGCCCCCCGCCGGCGCTCCAGCAGCCACTCGGGGAAGGTAGGAGCCCGAGCGAAGCTTTTGGGAATGGCGAGCTTCACGGTGCCGGCGCGGGTGTCCCAGCCGCGGGAGCGGTAGCCGTTGCGGCGGTTGGTGCGCTCCTCGGTCCGCTCGCCGTATCCGGCGCCGCACAGGCTGTCGGCCTCGGCCGACATCAACGCTTCGGCCATGGCCTCCCGCCATGGGCCGCAACAGATCCGGATCGCCGGTCTCGATCTACTCCGCCAGCCAGGAATCGGGAGCCACACTGTTGTCTGCGGCCATCGCCTGGTTCTCCTTCGAACTTGATCTTCGCTACTCGAAGGATCACGTGATGGCCGTCACCATTTCCCGGCGCCACTCTTGTGACCAGGTCAAACTCGTACGCCACCTCCGTGGACGCAACCTTGGGTGATGCTGTCCGGGTGCTGAACGAAGCCGACCCCGAGCGGAAGGCCAGGATCTACGCCGCTTTGGGGATGCGGTTGACCTATCGCCCCGGAAAGCGAAAAGTCTGGTCAGTGCGAGCACTGACCAGGACGATATCGGCCAAGGGCTTGTGTCCGAGGGGGACACCCTCGATACGTACATGCCGTTCGCGGCGTCCACCACTCTCATTCTCCCTGGTCGGGAAGGCTGAGCCATGGTCGGACCACACGACATGCGAGCGGTGCGTCGGATCCAGCGGACGACCATCGCCTGCGTCGCCCTTCTGGCGGTCATCGCGGCCGTGGTCTCGTTCCGTCACATGCACGAACTGTGCCTGCGTCACGGTGAGGACCGCCTGGCCGCCGTGCTCATCCCGCTGACCGTCGACGGCATCATCGTGGTCGCCTCGATGTCCATTCTCCTGGCCAACCGGTACGGCTCCCGCGGTGGCGCCCTGGCCTGGGCCCTGCTCGTGGTCGGCAGTCTGGCCAGTCTGGGCGCCGACATCGCCGTGGCCGAACCCGGTCTGATCGGCCGCGTCATCGCCGCCTGGCCAAGCGTCGCACTGATCGGCAGCTACGAACTGCTCATGTCCCAGATCCGCCGGGTCTCCTGGAACCCGGACGGCAACCCTCTGAGCCTCAGCAGGACGGGGATCAGGAACCGGAAGACGAGCGTTCCCGAGAAGGTGTGGTGGTCTTGCATCGTGAGGCGTGGCGGTGGGCGAGGGAGAACCGTCAGCCAGATGGGACGCTCCCTTCGGGAAGGGCGATCGCCGAACGCTTCGAGCGCAGTCCCCGCTGGGGCCGCTGGATCAAACGAGCGGGCCTGACCGGAAACCTGGAGTGAGTGGTCTTGACCGGACGGGTGGCGACACCGCTCCGGCCGCCAACGTCGATAGACACCTGAAGTCTCGACGGGGCCGTGGGCGGGGCGGTTGGCTAACAGTCCTCCACACCAGCCATCTGAGATGATGCGGCGGACGGTAGCCGCGGAGATCCCGAACCGTGGGGCGAGTCGGCGCATGGTGAGATCGGTGCGGTGGCGGACGACTACCAGGAGCACCCGCTCGGCCAGGGCCGCCCGCCGCCGGGGCCGTTTCCGCCTCGTTCTCGCACTATCCGCAACAGCCGGTCAAAGCCGTCTCCACGCCTCCTGAAGAGGACTGAGACAGCCAGCGCGACCGCCACGGAAAAGCAGCCGTTCGGCAAGCGGGGACGGCCGTTCGATCGGAGGTCGCCGTTCTATGCGGGCATGACGGCCGCGGCGGGGGTGGCCGTCACCTACGGGGTGATCCTGCTGCTGGGGGCGGCCAAGGATGTGCTGGTTCTCCTCGGGTTGGGGTCGTTCGTCGCGATCGGGTTCGACCCGGCCGCCGACTGGTTGGTACGGCGGGGCCTGCCTCGCTGGGCGAGCGTGTTGGTCATCGTCGTCGTCGCGACGCTGGCGCTGTTCAGGGGGTTCCTCGCGCCGGCCATTCCGGTGATCGTCAGCCAGGTGGGGCAGTTCATCCACGAGGTGTCCGTCCATCTCCGGGAGGCCACGAGACAGAACACGTTCATCGGGCGGCTCAACGCCCGGTTCGATCTGGCGCACGTCATTCAGGATCTGGGTACGGGGAAGAACGAGTTCTCTCTGGTCGGCGGACTTCTGGGGGCGGGCAAGATGGCGGTGGGCGCGGCCGCCTCGACGGTGATCGTGCTTGTGCTGACCGTCTACTTCCTCGCCGACCTGTCCCGCATCAAGGGCCCCGCCTGCCGCTGCGTACCCAACTCCCGGCGCCCCGCGATCCTCATCGGCGAGGACGTTCTGAACAAGGTCAGCATGTTCGTCTTCGGCGACCTTGTCACCTCCGTGGTCGCCGATGTCCCCTACGCACTGATCCTGTCCCTGTTCGCCATCATCGGACCTGACCGCCCAGGCCAAGATCCGCAACGCGGCCATCGCGCACTTCGCCCGGGACGGCTTCCAGAAGACCAACCTGCGCGCCATCGCGACCACCGCCGGAGTGAGCCCCGGCCTGGTCATCCACCACTTCGGCAGCAAGGAAAAGCTCCGGAGCGTCTGCGACGACCATGTCCTGCGCATCTTGGTCCAGCGGGCCGACAACGCCCGCCCGAGCGGCATGCAGGACCTCTTTCGCGAATACCTCTCCAACCCGGAGGAATACCGCCTCCAGGTGCGGTACATGCTGCGCGCGATCGAGGAGGACACACCCGCCGCGGCCACGTTCGTCGACACGCTGGTGGAGGAGTCCGAGGAGATCCTGCGGGCCGGTATCGCCGACGGCTCGATGCGACCGTCCTCCGACGTGCGGGCGCTGGCGGTGCTGAGCGTGCTCAACAGCGTGGCCACGCTGACCATGCCGCCGCCCCCGGCCCGGGCGCTGGGCTACGAGCGGTTCGGCCCCGACGTGCTGCGTCGTCTCGCGCTGCCCACGCTGGAGCTCTACACCCACGGGCTGTTCACCGACGACACCGCGCTGAAGGCCACCCGGGCCGCGCTGGACGAGTCACCACAGAAAAGGGACTGACACGATGGCCATCGCCCTCCCCGACCTCACCCCGCTGGAGAACACGCTCTGGCTCACCCTGGCGGGCAAGGCGCTCGACTACCAGGCCAAACACCCGATCCTGCACGACAAGACGGCCGACGACATCGTCAGGAGGCTCGACTACGACGCCGGGCGGTTCAAGCTCTCCGCCAGTCCCGTCGTGGGCATCGCGCACCGCTCCCTGGTCATGGACAACATCGTGCGGCGGTTCATCGCCAAGAATCCCGACGCCGTCGGACTCGACCTGGGCGCCGGACTCGACACCCGCGTCTACCGCGTCGACCCGCCCGCCACCGTCGAGTGGTACGACGTCGACCTGCCCGGCGTGGCCAAGGCCAGACGACTGCTGCTCCCGAGCGCCCCCACACCCACACCATCGGCTCCGACCTCAACGACCCCCGATGGATCAGCGATGTTCCGGCCGACCGCCCCGCCGTGATCGTCGCCGACGGCCTGATCGGGTTCCTGTCGAAGGAGGAGCTGGCCACCCTCCTCGACCGCCTCATCCGTCACTTTCCCACAGGCGAGATCTGTTTCAACGGCTACACGAGGTTCCACGTGTGGGCGGCCAGGAAGTACGCCGGCACCCAGTCCGTCGTCCCCTTCCTGAAGTCTCCCGGCTTCGACACCCCGCAGGACATCGAGCGCCTGGAGCCTCGCATGAAGCTGGTACGCGAGATCTTCCTGGGTCGTGAGCCCGAGGTCGCCGACTATCCGTGGACGACCCGCCTGGCCAGCGCCCTGACCGCCTGGAGCACCTCCGTCTCGCGCAAGGGCACCGCCGTCCAGCACTACCGCTTCTAGAGCGGTCCTGTACGGAGCGGAGACCAGAGGGTAGGTCCGGCGCTCGGGGCGACGTCACGTGACAAAAGCGGTGGCGGCGACCGTGGATTTCGCCGCCGTTGACCGCCGTTTTCGGCGCTGCCCAAGTCCGGCTCAGCGATCGGTGATGAGAGCGTCCAGGGCGGTCGCCTTGTCGGCTTCGGTGGGCAGGGCGTAGCGGCGGGTGGTGTCCAAAGAGCCGTGACCGAGGAGCTCGGCGGCCAGGATGGGGTCCTTGCCGCCGCGGACGAGCTGGGCGGCGAAGGTGTGGCGCAGCACGTGCGGGCCGAAGGGCTCGGTGGGGTCGTCGTTGACGCCGCAGGCCTCGCCGAGGCCGGTGATGATGTCGCGGGCGGCGCGGTCGGTCAGGCGGCCGCCGCGCTGGTTGAGGAAGACCGCACCGCTGTGGGCCCCTTTCCAGCCGGCACGGGTCGTCAGCCAGTCGGTCAGGGCCTGGTGCAGGTCGGGATGGACGGGTAGGCGGCGAATCTTGCCGCTGTCGCGGCCTTTGCCGCGGATGCGCAGCTCACCCGCGTCGGCTGACAGGCGCACGTCGGCCACGTCGAGGCCGACGACCTCGGAGATGCGCAGGCCCGCGTAGTAGGGCAGCAGGGCGATGGCCTTGTCGCGTGGGGTCGCGGTGAGCTGGACGTGGCGGATGTAGCGGCGGGCGCGGCGGGTGTCCAGAGTGCGGGGAGCGGCTCGGGCGGTGTCGCGCTCGCGGTGGGCCTGGGGCTTGCCGAGGCCTCGGCGGGCGTAGAAGTCGTCGATGGCCGACAGGTAGGTGTCGATGGTGTTGGGAGCGCGACGGCTGTTCTTCAGGTGGTGGCGGAAGTCACGTACCGCGTCGGTGGCCGCGGTCGGGTCGGTGAGCGGGTCGCCGTCCAGGGCGCCGGCGTCGGCCTGGCCGGCCAGCCAGGCCAGGTAGCCGCGCAGCCGGGAGGTGTACTTGGTCTTGGTGGAGTCGGCCAGTGGGGAGCGCCCGAGCGCGGTGACGTACTCGGCGAGGATCGTCGCGTACGAACCGGGGAGCGGGACGGCCCGCGACCTGGTCATGTTTCCGGACGATTCTCCGGCCGGTTCCGCGATCTCTGAGAGTGAGTTTCCGGAAGTCACCCTCGCAGTTTACTTCCGGAATTATGGAATTCCGGAAGTAAAGAGTAGAGTGGGGACACCGAGGTCTTTTCGAGCGTTGGCATTCAGGTCGGCGTCGCCCCCGGCGAACCACCACCGGCCTCTTCGGGGGCCCGGACAGGTCAGGCGACCATGACGCCAACACTTCTTTCTCAACCCACACCACTCAGTTCCACCTCGTCCGCGATTCCCCGGGTCGACTCCGCGCTGCGGCTCAGTCTTCACCCGGTGCTGGACCGGCGAGCCGTGGTGGACGGGGCCTGGTGGCCCTACTCCCACGACGCGACCGCTGAACTACCCGGCCTCATCGCCGCCGTGGACCGGCTGCTCGGTCGAGTCACGCTCCGCGTCAGCCTGCACGGTGATGCGTGGCAGAACATTCCGCGCCGGATCCCGGCACGAGGGAGGCAGGTCCGCGTCGGCTGGTTCCGCCACACCGACCCGCGCCTGATCACTCTCATCTTCGCGGCCGGCGAACCGGTCGTCCTGCTGGTCATCCCGCCGGACACCGCCGCCGCTCCCGCCGAGGCCACGCTCAGGCGCACTGCTCAAGATCTCACCGCCCGGGAAACCACGGGTTCGAGCGTTGACGGCGCTCAAACCGGCGGCGGCTTGCCGCCCGTCCTCGTTCCGCCTCCGCGTGGGACGGCCGCTGACGACACGGCCCGCTGGGAGAACGAGGGCGGGCCGGTCACCGGCCAGAAGGAGCCCTCCTCACCAGACGGCCGTCGACGCCGGCGTGCCCCGCGTGTTCTCTGTCGGCAGGGTCGAGCGGTTCCGGGACCCGCTCGACCTGGCGGCAGACCGATCTTCGGCCGGCAGGCATCTCATCCCGTTCCCGCCTCTCCAAAGGAGACTTCCATAACCGTCATCGACACCGCGCCACTCGGCGTGGCCGACCCATCGAAGCCGACCGTCGTCCACCTGTCCGGCGAGATCGACATCTTCACCAGCGCGGAGCTTCGCCGACACCTGATGGACACGCTACGCTCCAGCACGAGCCTGCTTGTCCTCGACCTGTCGCAGGTGTCGTTCTGCGACGCCGGCGGTCTGGCCGTCCTGGTCGGCATCCAGCGCCGCGCCCGGCCGATGGGCATCACCCTGGCTCTGAGCGCGCCCCGCCCGTTCATGTCCCGGCTGCTGCGCATCACCGGCCTGGACCGAGGCCTGCCGATGGTGGCGTGATCGAGGTGCTCGCCCAGGCCCCGGCATACGACGGGAGATCCCCGTTCCCGCACGTCCGGCAGCGCGTCGGCGACCATGCCGGGCAGGTGGCGCTGACAGCCGCGACCGTCATCGCGCCGTTCGTCGCGCTGGGCGTCGGCGTCTGGCTGGCCTGGGGAAGCGGGGTCACTCTCACCGACCTGCTGCTGGCCGCCGTCTTCTATGTCGTGACCGGGCTGGGGGTGACGGTCGGATTCCATCGGCTGCTGACCCACGGCTCCTTCACCGCCCGTCCCTGGCTGCGTGTCGTCCTGGCCGTGGCCGGGTCGATGAGCTTTCAGGGCAACCTCATCGACTGGGTGGCCACCCACCGACGGCACCACGCCTTCACCGATCAGCCCGGTGACCCGCACTCCCCCTACCGCTACGGCACCGGTCTCGGCGGGCAACTGCGTGGCCTGGCCCACGCCCACCTGGGCTGGATGTTTTCCAGCGAGCCCACCTCGGCCGCGCACTATGCCCCTGACCTGCTACGCAACGATCCGGCCATGCTGCGCGTCTCGCGTGCCTTTCCCGCCTGGTGCGCCGCCTCGCTGCTACTGCCGTTCGCAGCGGGCTGGGCGATCAGCGGCACCCTCCACGGCGGGCTGACCGCGTTCATCTGGGCCGGGCTGGTCCGCATCGCCCTGCTGCAGCATGTGACCTGGAGCGTCAACTCCCTGTGCCACATGCTCGGTGAGCGGCCGTACAGAACCCGCCGCCACGACCGCTCCACCGACCTGTGGCCGCTGGCTTTGCTGTCCTTCGGGGAAAGCTGGCACAACGGCCACCACAGCCAGCCCAACTGTGCCCGGCACGGCCGCGGCGCCGGCCAGATCGACCCCTCCGCCGCGCTCATCAGCCTGTTCGAACGCCTGGGCTGGGCCACCAACGTGCACTGGCAGCCCCCTGACTTCCTTCAGCACCATCGCGCGGTGGCCGGCAAACACACCCTGCACACCAGCGCCCGCAGCCCTGACAGTTCCCGCGCCCTTCCGGCCCACCAAGGGAAAGGGACCTCATGTCCCATCAAGCCGGGCAGACCCCAGACGATCAGCCTGCCTCCTCAGCCGGCCGCGCCCGATGGCCCGGACGGGAAGCGAAACTGACCTTCACCGTCGAAACCGGTGCCCCCGGCACGCCGATGGCGGTGGTGCACGTACACGGCCCGCTGGACTACGCCACCTCCGCACGGCTGGAGACTGAGATCGACCAGCTGTGGGAGCGGGTGAGCGGCGGCTACCTGGTGCTGGATCTGCAGCAGGTGACGTTTTGCGACTCCACCGGCCTCAGCCGCCTCATCACCGCCTTCGCCGACGCCCGGCAGCGACAGACGACCCTGCTGCTGGCCGCCCTGCCGCTGTTTCTGCACCGCACTTTGGAACTGACCGGCCTGACGCCGTTCCTGCCGGTCCGCGAGAGCCTGGCCCAGGCGCTTTCCGAGGCCAAGGCACACTGCGCGCACACCGATGGCCAGCAGCCCTTCTCGTAAACACTCGGGCCCAGAACGGGAGCGTTTCGGGGCCACCCTACGCGCGCAGATGCGCGAGGGACTCGGCAAGGGTGGGGTGGATGGTGAACAGCGTGGCCAGCCCGGCGGTGGCCAAGCGTTCGAGTACGGCCTGACGCACGCCGATGAGCAGGAGGGGGACCTGGGCGTGGCGGCCGTGGCGGTCAGCGTGCAGGAGCTCGGCGATGCCCATCGCGCCGCACAGGGGCACCGCGGACAAGTCGATGATCACAGCGTGGGTGTGCGGGATGCGCAGGGCGGTGTCGACCTGGTCGCGAAAGCGCGGAGCGTAGCGGCCGTCCAACTCGCCCTCGGCGCGGACGACCACCACTCTGGCCGGGGTGTCGGCGAGCAGGAACACAAACGGTAAGGAGGCGTCCATCATTGTGGTGATCAGCTCTTCTCTGAGCGGTGCCTACCGGATGGATCGCTGTCCAGACGGACTCCTTGGGATCTTTACCTGATTATGGGCCCTTGTAACCTGCCGCAGGCCCGCGACGGTCGGCGGCCTGGGGACGAATACATAGGCAGGCGTTCTCGGCTCATCGGGCAGACGGTCGTAAAATGGTCACCGGTGTGAGAGACCCCGGCCTCCGGGCAGTCCGCCCGGCACCGCCTCGCAGAGTCAACGCCCGGATTCGAGGGGCCGGAGACCATCGTGAAGGAGCCCGGTCGTCGTCGCGGATTCAAGGCGGGCAGGTGGAAGCAGTGGTGACGGTGAACGTGATCCGGTTCAAAGGGCCGGACGATCTTCCCCCGCGGGTGTTCGACCCGGTCCGGCTGGCCGCGGTGCGCGCCACCGGCCTGCTGGACACCGGCCCGGAGACCGTCTTCGATGACCTGGCCCATCTGGCGGCCTCGGCCACCGGTGCCCCGATGGCCTTCATCACCGTGGTCGACGAGCGGCGCTCGTTCTGGAAGAGCGTCATCGGCCTGGGAAGCCTGGGACTCGACGAGCGGCAGAACGCGGTGGAGGCGAGTCTCTGCCATCTGGTCGTGGCCGCGGACGAGCCGTTGATCGTCACCGATGCCGCCGCCGACCCAAGGGTCAACGACATCTCCTCCATCACCCGGATGGGCATCGGCGCCTGGGCCGGCTATCCCATTCACGCCCCCGACGGCCAGGTACTGGGCACCGTCTGCGCGGTCGACACCGTCCCGCGTGCCTGGAACGAGCAGGAGATCCGTACCCTGGCCACCCTGGCGCGCGCCGTCACCGGTGAGATCGCCCTGCGCGAGGCCGTGCGGCGCATGAGCGCCCAGATGGCCGACCTGCGCACCACCTTCCGGGAGTCGCAGGCACTGGCCCGCAGCCTGCAAGACAGCCTGCTGCCGCCGGTCCTGGCCGCCCCGCCCGGCCTGGACACCGCCGCGGCCTATCTGCCCGCCGGGCACGGAGCCCTGGTGCTGGGCGACTTCTACGACCTGTTCGCCGTCGGCCCCTCCTCCTGGTGCGCGATCTTGGGGGATGTGGCCGGACACGGGGTGCAGGCGGCCAAGGTCACCGCGCTGGCCCGCTACACCGTGCGCGCAGACGCCCCCCGTCACTTCTCCCCGGCCCAGGTGCTGGCCCAGCTCAACAGCGCCCTGATCGCCCAGCAGATCATCGACCAGCAGTTCCTCACCGTCGTCTGCGCGATCTTCCGCGATCAGAAGAACGCCGAAGGGATCGGCGTCACCGGGGTGCTGTCGACCGCCGGCCACCCCTCGGCCCTGCTGCGCCGTGCCGACGGACAGGTGGAAGAGGTGCGTTCGAACGGAGCGATCCTGGGGGTCTTCCCCGACGCAGGCCTGGGTTCGGCCCGCTTCACCCTGCATCCGGGGGATGCGCTGCTGCTCTACACCGACGGCGTCACCGAGGCCCACCCACCCCGCGACGCAGCCACCATGTTCGGCGAGGAGCGCCTGACCGGCCTGCTGGCCGACTGCCACGGCCTGGAGGCCGCCCAGATCGTGGAGCGCATCAGTCACACCGTGCTGGACTTCTGCCATCACGACAGCGCCGACGACATCGCCCTGCTCGTCCTACGCGTCCCGCCCGCACCCCGGAACTGACCTTTCCTGAAGGGGTACAGCGTCATTGGTTTGGCGCGATCACGGACGGTCAAGCGTCCCCGGTCTCCCGAGCGTGTCCCCGCACCTGTCTCCCCTGGTCAGCCAGTGCGGCGGATGGTGTCCAGCCCGCCCTCCGACAACCCGAACTCCCGCACCTTGCCCTGTTCGACCAGTTCGGCGACAGCGCCGACGACGTCCTCGATCGACTCGGCCTCGCCGGTCCCCGAATCGGTGTAACCGTGGGACATGCCCAGCCCGATCGGAACCACGTCCAGATCGCCCAGCCTCACATGCTTTATGGCCGGCCTCCCTCGTGTGGTCAGGCCCCGGTCGCTGACCTACCCCCGCCGGGTCAGCCCGGAATCCCTGGGCTGCCGTGACCGGGCAAACGCTTCTTCGTCCGGTCTCGCGGACGTGCACGATCGGCCTTCTCCAGGCGAGGGCCTCCAGCGAACCCCTCACCAGTACCTGGGCGGCCTGGGGCTCCGGCTCGTCTTCGTCGACGAGTCCGGCCAAGGCCTGAAGCCGTACCTGGGACCGTACGGGACACACTCCGAGGCCGCCGGTGCCCTACCGCGGCTCGGGCCGGATCCCGATCGCCACGTGATCCCCGGCTTTCTTTCTCAGTAGACAGGCAGTTCGAAGTCGTGGGCCGCGGGGACGAGGAAGCGGCGCACGACCTGGCTGACCGGCGGTGTGGAGGCGGTGCGCAGGACGGTGTGCAGAACCCTGATGCCCCGCTGGGTGCGAGGCAGCGCCAGACGAGGGGTGCCGGGCGGCAGATTTTGTGCCTGCGCGACATAGGGGCGCAACGTGCTCTCGTAGGTAGCGAAGGCGTCGCGGTGGTCGTCGTGCGTAGCCAGTTCCCCTGCCGGGATGTAGGCGCCGACCAGGGCGAGGTTGGTGCCCATACCGCTGAGGGGCGAGGCGCAGTAGGCGGCGTCACCGACGGCCGCCACGCGTCCCCGAGACCATCGGGGCATGTGGAGCTGGGCCACCCCCTCCAGGTAGAAGTCGTCGCAGGCGCGCATCTCCCTCAACATCCTGGGGACCGGGCCACCCAGTCCGGCGAAGGTGCGGCGCATGAGCTCCTTCTGTTCCTCCAGGTGCAGGCGGTCGTAGCCGTGGGGCGGCGACAGGAAGGACATCAGCGCCCTGATGGTGCCCAGGTTGTCGGGACGGAGAGTGACGTTCTTGCCGCCGGGGAAGTTGTACCAGCGTGCCCAGTCGTCGTCGGAGGGATGGCGGGGAATGGTGAAGTAGGCGGTGTAGAGCCCACATGATCTGATGCGCGTGGTGTCGCCGAAGACGAGGTCACGGGTTCGCGAGCGGATTCCGTCGGCGGCCACCAGCAGGTCGGCCTTACGCTCGGCACCGGATTTGAAGGCCAGGCGCAGGTGGTCGGGCTCCTCGTGCACCTCGCTGATCTCATCGCCGAAGACGTACTCGGTGTGCCGACGGGTGCGCTCGTACAGCAGGGCGGACAGCTCGCCGCGCAGGATCTCCAGTTCGGTGACGAACCCTCTGCCGCCGAAGGCGGCGGAGGAGAACGCGGCCCTGGTGCGGTCGGCGGCGTCCAGGAACCGGATTCCCTCCTCGCCGGTCGAGCTCGCACGGATCGCCTCCTCGATGCCCATCAGCCGGGTGACGCTCTGGCCGGCGCCTCGGATGTCCACGGTCTGACCACCCGGCCGCAACCGCGGGAACCGTTCGATGACGACCGGGTGCATGCCATGGCGGTGCAGCCAGAAGGCCAGGGCGGGCCCGGCGATACCGGGCCAGGATGAGCAGCCCACCGCCCGGTGCGAGCCCGGCCAGCAGGCTGGTCACGCCGAAGACGACGACGCCGGACAGGAAGACCCGCCGGGCGCCGAGGATGTCGGAGTAGCGGCCGGTCAGCAGGAGCAACGCGGCGAAGACGATCGCGTAGGACTCCTGGATCCACTGCGCCTGGGTGGCGTTGACCTTCATGTCCTCGATGATCGACGGGATGATCACGTTGACGATCGTGGTGTCCACCACGATCAGCGCGACTCCCAGCGCGATGGCGATCAGACCAAGCCATCGGCGGGCGAGGGAATGCGTGGACATGCGGAAAACTCCGAACAAGGAAAAGGGCATGCTTCAGGACCGGTTCGCGCATGGGCGCGACCGGGCAGGCGTGTGCCGCGGTGAGGCGGCGGGGGCTCAGGACGAGGTCATGCCCTCCGCGGCGGCGGTGTAGATCTGGACGACACCGGCCAGGAAGTGTTCGATGACCTCCCGTTCGGCGCCGCTGAGCTTGTCGACGCGCTCACTCACCCCGTCAAGCAGGGGAGCGAGGTGTTCGAAGAGCCGGGCCTTCGAGGTGTCGGCGAGCACGACAAGAACCTTGCGACGGTCGGTGGTGTGTGGCTGCCTGGTGACGTGACCGGCCCGCTCCAGGCGGTCGACGATGTGCGTGCTCGCCGCCGTCGACACCTGCAGCCGATCAGCCAGGTCCTTGGCGGTCAGTGGACCGTCGGTGATCAGATGCTCGATCGCCGACAGATCGGTGGAGTTGATGCCCAGAACCTGACTCAGGCGCTGTTCCACCAGGCGGGTCAACAACCCGATCAGCTGCAGGTTTTCCATGACGGGGCCGTCGGTCGCCCGGTTCTGCGCGGTGGGCGTCGTTCCACTGGTCACAGAGCGATACTGCTACATAGTTTGCTAACTAGGTTAGTTATCTAACTATGGTGGAATCCAGTCGCCCAACCTTCATGATCGACTTGCCTCCTCGGTGGCGCCTGGCCCGGGCATGCGGCGTTCCAGTCGGGCCACGCCGTCTTGTCCCCGGTCGAGTACGACGTTGGCCAACAGGATCGACCACCCGCGCACGGTCTACGTCCGGGAGGGCCAGATCCTCAACGAAACGGACCCTTCACGCCCGCCGACCTCCAGCGAACGGTCGAGACGCTGCTCGACACCTGTAACGGCGAGGCGGGCCGTCGACGATTGCGATCGTCGGATGGTCGGCTACCGGACGACTCTGGACGCGGGCGGCGATCCCCAGGAGGTCGCCGGGCCGAGCGGCTGAAGGCGGAGAAACAGCTGCGGGCCGCCACCGGGAAGAGGGAGATCGGCGAAAAGGAGATCACGGAGATGACCCCTTGATTGACCGAGATGGTCGAGGTCATCGGGAAGGCGAACCCCGCCGACTGGAACGACCTCTACACACAGATGGGCCTGCACCTCGTCTACAACCCCTCAGAGAGGGAGGTCGTAGTTGAGGCCAGGCCCAACATGTACCAGAGTGTGTGTCCGAGGGGGGACTTGAACCCCCATGCCCCGCAAAGGGCACTAGCACCTCAAGCTAGCGCGTCTGCCTATTCCGCCACCCGGACTTGGTGCCTGCACGCGGGACCGTCATCCCGCGTCGGCGGAATCAGGTTAGCAAACTCTTGAGCTTGCGTCATATCGGTATGCGGGCAGGTCCGCCGGGGATGCCGAGACGTGTCCGGCGACGGCAGGATGGGAGGCGCAGGCCGTACGAGATTTAAGGAGTCGCCATGACCACGCTCAACGGTGAGGACGAGGTCGCGGGGCTGTGCCGTGATCTGATCAGGATCGACTCGACCAACGCGGGCGACAACTCGGGTCCCGGGGAACGGGCGGCGGCGGAGTACGTCGCGGAGAAGCTGGCCGAGGTCGGGCTTGAGCCGCGCATCCTGGAATCCGACAGCCGCCGGGCGAACGTGGTCGTGCGCGTCGAGGGGGAGGACCCCTCCCGTGACGCGCTGCTCCTTCACGGTCATCTCGACGTCGTCCCGTTCGACGCCGCCGACTGGACCCTCCACCCGCTCAGCGGGGAGATCGCCGACGACTGCGTCTGGGGGCGTGGCGCCGTCGACATGAAGAACATGGACGCGATGATCCTCGCGGTCGTCAGGCAGCGGATCAGCGAGGGGCGCAGGCCGCCGAGAGACGTGGTGCTGGCGTTCACCGCCGACGAGGAGGCGGGGGGCGAGTACGGCGCGCAGTGGCTGGCCGCCGAGCACAAGGACCTCTTCGAGGGGTGCACGGAGGCGATCGGCGAGGTCGGCGGGTTCAGCGTCTCCATCGACGACGCGCGCAGGCTCTACCTCATCGAGGCCGCGGAGAAGGGCATCGCCTGGATGCGGCTGACCGCGACCGGCAGGGCGGGGCACGGCTCCATGCTCAACGCCGAGAACGCCGTGACCGAGCTCGCCGAGGCGGTCGGTCGTGTCGGGCGTTACCAGTGGCCGGTACGGCTGACGCGGACGGTGGAGACCTTCCTCACCGAGACCTCCCGGGCGCTGGGGTTCGACTTCGACCCCGACGACCCCGAGGCGACCGTGGCCAAGCTGGGCCCGCTGGCCAGGATGATCGGCGCCACACTGCGCAACACCGCCAACCCGACCATGCTCCAGGCGGGTTACAAGGCCAACGTGATCCCGCAGACCGCCACCGCGCACATCGACGGCCGTTTCCTGCCCGGTTACGAGGAGGAGTTCTTCCAGACGCTCGACGAGCTGCTCGGGCCCAACGTGACCAGGGAGTTCGTCTATCACGACGTCGCCCTGGAGACCGGGTTCGACGGGCCGCTGGTGCGGGCCATGGCCGACGCCCTGGTGGCCGAGGACCCGGGGGCGCTGGCGGTGCCGTACACGTTGTCGGGGGGGACGGACCTGAAGGCGTTCAGCGTGATGGGGGTGCGCGGGTTCGGGTTCGCGCCGCTCAAGCTGCCCGCCGACCTGGACTTCTCCGGGATGTTCCACGGGGTCGACGAGCGGGTGCCCGTCGACTCGCTCAAGTTCGGGGTGCGGGTGCTTGACCGTTTCCTCGACGCCTGCTGAGAGGTTCTTGGCCAAACCCTCAGGAAACCTCTCACGTTGACTCCCCGTGCTGATAGCGTAACGCTCCGTTGAGGGCCGGGCTTTGCCTTGGGCTGGTCCGGCTGGGAGCTTCGGGGAGGTTCGCGTGGCGCGTGTGCCGCATGGTCGGTGGAGGGTCCTCCCGTCCGCTGTCCAGCGCGCGTGCGTGACTGCCCCCGTTGTCCGGGCTGACCGGATGGCACGGTTCGTGGCCGGTGCCCGGACAGTCGTCAGGCGGGTTCTCGCGCTCGGCGGCCTGGTGGCCGCCGGGTGGTTGCTCGCGCTTGTCTTCGGGCTTCTCGGTGCCGCTCCGGCGATCGCGGACACCACCGCGGTCACGGAGACGGCGCATCTCGACGTTCTCGATCCGGCCGCTCCCGGACCGGCCTTCCAGGCCGGTGTCTTCCCCACGGGCGGCGGCGGGTTCTCGGTGTCAGGAGACGCCGAGGCCATGGCGGGGCGGGGTGTGGACGGGCTCACCAGCCAGTCGAAGCCTGCTTTCCCGACCCCCGCGTCGGCCGACCACAACTCGGGCGCGAACGGTTTCGTGCCCCAGGGCGGTGGCGGTTCCGGTCTTTCCTGGCCGGGCGCGGGGGACGTCACCCGGTTCGTTCACGACCCGCGGGTGACGGCGCGGCGTGCCCCTGCGGCCCGCGCGTTCCCCCCGGTCGTCCGCACAGCGGCGGACGACCCCTCCATCTCCCCTGACTGAGTTCCCCTGGCCCCAATCCGGGCCTCTCGCGCGCTCGTGCCGGGCTCCGGCCCGGTGGTCGCGAACTCAGATCATTCCGCCGGAGAACACACATCCCTCGTGACGGTCGCCGCCGTACGGGCGCTCAGCCGACCCCGCACGGCCTCCAGCCGATCACGAAATTTCCGGCATTCCCCTATTAAGCACCGATAAATAATCGCATAGGAGCATAAATCATGCGTATGTGGGTCAAGGGCACCGCCCCGGCGGCACTGCTCGCGCTGGGCGTCATGTCCCTGGGCAGCGGTACGGCCCTCGCCGACACCGACGGCAGGCACTCGGTCGGTGGCGGCAACCAGATCCAGGCTCCCGTCACCCTGCCCGTCGACATCAGCGGGAACGCCGCGGCCGTCGGAGGCACGTCGACCGCGGTCTCCCAGGGTGGCGCCTCGGCCGCCGAGAAGGGCGGTATCCCCGGCAAGACCTCGGGCAGGTCGTCCGTGCTCGGTGGCAACCAGGTCAACGCGCCGGTCACCGCTCCCGTCAACGCCTGCGGCAACGCCGTCTCGGTCGTCGGCGGTTCCTTGGCAGCCTGCCGGGGCGGCGCCTCGGTCGTCAAGCGGGGCCGGGGCGCAGGCGGGGCCGGTGGCAACCGTACCGACGGGACCTCCAGCGTCCTGGGCGGCAACCAGGTGACGGCGCCGGTGACGGCGCCGGCGAACGTCTGCGGCAACGCGATCGCGATCTTCGGTGACGCGGTCGCGGGCTGCCGGGGCGGCGCCTCCGTGGTCGGGTCCGGCGGTCGCGGCGGGGCGGGCGGCAACACCACCTCGGGCAGGTCGTCGGTGCTCGGCGGCAACCAGGTGACGGCGCCGGTCACGGCCCCGGCGAACGTCTGCGGTCTCGCGGTCGGGGCGGTCGGCAACGCCTTCTCCGGCTGCACGGGCGGTGCCGAGGTCCCCGGCGTCCCCGCCCGTCCGAACACCGGCTACGCGGGCACCGGCCGCCCCGGCGCGGGAGGTAACACGACCTCCGGCACCTCCGGTGTGGCGGCGGGCAACCAGGTGACGGCGCCGATCACGGCCCCGGTGAACGTCTGTGGCACGGCGGTCGCGGTGGCGGGCGACGCCGCCGCGGGCTGCGTCGGCGGCTCCTCGATCAACGGGTTCGGCGCGGGGCGGGGCGCGGGCGGCAACACGACCTCCGGCAGGTCCGGTGTGGTCTCGGGCAACCAGGTCACGGCGCCGGTCGCGGCCCCGGTGAACGTGTGCGGTACGGCGGTCGCGGTGGCGGGCGACGCCTTCGCCGGGTGCCGGGGCGGTTCCTCGGTCGGCGACGGTTACGGCCGGGGCGCGGGTGGCAACCGTACCGACGGGACCTCCGGGGTGGCGGCGGGCAACCAGGTGACGGCGCCGGTCGCGGCCCCGGTGAACGCGTGCGGCAACGCGGTCGCCGCCCTCGGTGACGCCGCCGCGGGCTGCCTCGGCGGCTCCCGGGTGGGGAACCCGGTCGGTTCCGTCGCCGGGGTGCCCGTCGGGGCGCGTCAGGTGTGGCAGGCCTACGGCAAGGTGAACCCCCCGGCTCCCGCCGCGCCCCCGGCTGTGGCCCCCAGGGTCGTCGGAGGGCTGCTGTCCGTGCTTCCCGCCCCGGTCAAGGGGCTGATCGGCCGCGTCAAGGGAGTCCTGCCCACGCTGCCCCAGACGCCGGTCGGCTCGCGCCCGCGTCCGGCCTCCGCCGGTCTCGTGGACGGCCTCCTCGGCAGGGGCGGGATCGTGGGGGTGACCCGTACCTCCCAGTCGGCGCCCCAGGCGGTGCCTCAGTCAGCGCCCCAGTCGGCGCCCCGGCCCGCGCAGGGGAAGGGCGGCGCGCTGCTCGGCGGCAAGGACCTGCCCGTCGACGCCGGGCTGCCGGTCGGCCTGATGAGCGCCGCCCAGCCGATCGGGGTGACCGGGATGAACTCGGGCTCGCTCTTCGCGCTGCTGCTCGGAGCCATGGCCGCCGCCTCCGCCGCTCTCTTCGTGACCGCGCGCCGTATCCGCTTCGCCAAGAAGTAAGGCGTTAGTAACCCTCTAGACATGTCTCCTCCGATCATCTGTGGGAGACGCCGGACGCTTCGCGGATGACGGGGGAGATCGACGATCTTCGTTCATCAAGCGGGGCACGAGAGCTTTGCCCGCTCCGGGGGCGCGGCCCGGGGCGGGCAAAGCCATGTCGAAAGCCGTCGAGGGGCATGGCCGAAAGCCATGACAGAGGTCACATTGTCCTGGTCACACGTATGATCTTGCGACGCAGGCGGATGTCACGGCGGCCGTCGGGATACAGTCGCAGACGGTCGAGTTCCCAGTCGCCGTATTCTGCATGTTCGGTCAGTATCCTCCGGGCCACGTCCCGGGAGGTGCCACGCGGAAGATGGAGAACCAAGTAGGAGTAGTCGAGCACAGCGATTAGTCTCCGAGGGTGTGCAGGGGACGTCGGCTCCCATAGGGCTTTATTGTGCGTCCTTGCGGCTTTACTTGGAGTGTGCCCGATGCGGATCGGGTAACCCGAGTGGAAGTGAACGGGGAACGAATGGGAACAGCGAGGTAGGAAGCAGCGTGCCAGCCAAGAACGGCAACGTCGGCGGAACCCGCCTGGTGATCGTCGAGTCGCCCTCCAAGGCGAAGACCATCGCTGGGTACCTCGGCCGTGGCTACGTCGTGGAGTCCAGCATCGGACACATTCGCGACCTCCCCGAGAAGGCCGACGACATCCCGGAGAAGTACAAGGGCGAGCCGTGGGCCCGTCTGGGCGTCAACGTGAACCACGAGTTCGAGCCGCTCTACGTCGTCAACCCCGACAAGAAGTCACAGGTGAGCAAGCTCAAGCAGCTGCTCAAGGACGCCGACGAGCTCTACCTCGCCACCGACGAGGACCGCGAGGGCGAGGCGATCGCCTGGCATCTGCGCGAGGTGCTCAACCCCAAGGTCCCGGTTCACCGCATGGTCTTCCACGAGATCACCCCGAGGGCGATCCAGGAGGCCGTCGCCAACCCGCGTGCCCTGAACCTGCGTCTGGTCGACGCCCAGGAGACCCGGCGCATCCTCGACCGTCTCTACGGCTACGAGGTCAGCCCGGTTCTGTGGAAGAAGGTCAAGCCCCGCCTGTCCGCCGGGCGCGTGCAGTCCGTGGCGACCCGGCTGGTCGTCGAGCGGGAGCGTGAGCGCCTGGCGTTCACCAGCGCGAGCTACTGGGACCTGCAGGCGCTGTTCGACACCGGCCGCGACGAGGTTCCCCACGAGTTCACCGCCGCGCTGACCGGCGTCGAGGGCAGGCGCGTCGCCCAGGGACGCGACTTCGCCAGCAACGGCACCCTCAAGACCGCGGGCGTCCTCCACCTGGACGAGGAGGCCGCGCGGGCACTGGCGGGCAGGCTGGCCGGTACGGCCTACACGGTCGCCTCCGTGGAGCGCAAGCCGTACACCCGCAAGCCGTACGCGCCGTTCAGGACGACGACGCTGCAGCAGGAGGCGAGCAGGAAGCTGGGCTTCTCCGCGAAGTCCACCATGCAGGTCGCCCAGCGCCTCTACGAGAACGGCTTCATCACCTACATGCGAACCGACAGCATCACGCTGTCGGAGACCGCCGTCGCCGCCGCCCGCAGCCAGGCCATCAAGCTGTACGGCTCCGCCTACGTGCCGGACAAGCCCAGGGTCTACACCAGCAAGGTGAAGAACGCCCAGGAGGCGCACGAGGCGATCCGCCCCTCGGGGGAGGAGTTCCGCACCCCCGGCGAGACCGGGCTGACCGGCGACATGTTCCGGCTGTACGAGCTGATCTGGCAGCGGACCGTCTCCTCCCAGATGAAGGACGCGGTCGGCGAGTCGATCAACGTCAAGGTGACGGGGACGTCCAGCTCGGGGGAGCAGGTCGAGTTCTCCGCCACCGGCCGGACGATCACCTTCCACGGCTTCCTGAAGGCCTACGTCGAGGGGGCCGACGACCCGGCGACCGACCGCGACGACTCCGAGAAGCGGCTGCCGACCCTGACCGAGGGCGACCGTCTCACCGCGGCCGAGCTCAACGTGCTGGCGCACGCGACCAAGCCGCCCGCGCGTTACACCGAGGCCTCGCTCGTCAAGGAGCTTGAGGACCGGGAGATCGGCCGTCCGTCGACCTACGCCTCGATCATCGGAACGATCCTGGACCGTGGCTACGTCTTCAAGAAGGGCACGGCGCTGGTGCCGTCCTTCCTGGCGTTCGCGGTGGTCAACCTGCTCGAACAGCACTTCGGGCACCTCGTCGACTACGACTTCACCGCCGACATGGAGAAGGTCCTCGACGACATCGCCAACGACCGGGCCGAGCGGGTCCCCGAGCTACGGCGCTTCTACTACGGCGCCGAGGGCGACGAGGGCCTGAAGGTCCTGGTCACCGAGCTGGGAGAGATCGACGCCAAGGAGATCAGCTCCTTCCCGATCCGGGGCACCGACATCATGATCCGGGTCGGCCGCTACGGTCCGTATCTCGACCGTGACGGCGCCAGGGTGAACGTCCCGGAGGACCTCGCCCCCGACGAGCTGACCGCGCAGATGGCCGAGGAGCTGTTCGCCCGGCCGTCCGGGGTCAGGGAACTGGGCAAGGACCCGGTCACCGGCAACGTGATCGTGGCCAAGGACGGCCGCTACGGCCCCTACGTGACCGAGATCCTCCCCGAGGTGGAGGAGCCTCCCGCCGAGGGGAAGAAGCGCACCAAGAAGGCCGACGCGCCCAAGCCGCGCATCGAGTCGCTGCTGAAGAGCATGACCCTGGACACCGTCACCCTGGACGACGCCCTGCGCCTGCTCTCGCTGCCCAGGAGCCTGGGTGAGCTCGACGGCCAGGTGGTCACGGTGCAGAACGGCAGGTTCGGGCCCTATGTGAAGAAGGGCACCGACTCCCGATCGCTGGCGTCCGAGGAGGAGATGTTCACGGTCACCCTGGAGCAGGCCGAGGCGCTGTTCGCCCAGCCCAAGGCCCGTGGCAGGGGCAGGGCCGCCGCGGCTCCCCCGCTGCGCGAGCTGGGTGAGGACCCGGTCTCCAAGAAGCCGATCGTGGTCAAGGAGGGGCGTTTCGGCCCGTACGTGACCGACGGTGAGACCAACGCCTCCCTCCGCAAGGGTGACGAGGTCGAGCAGATCACCACCGAGCGCGCCGCCGAACTGCTCGCCGACCGCCGCGCCCGTGGCCCGGCGCCGAAGAAGCGCACCACCTCCAGGGCGAAGGCCAAGGCCTGACGTTCGTTCCCGCCCGGGGCCCCGATTTCCGGGGTCCCGGGCGTTTTTTCGTGGTTTTCACGGAACGCATCCGGGGTTGTGGACGTTCTTGGAAACGAGCCGGGTACGGCGAGCGGACGCGAAAGAAAGCGAGTCGTGGCGGCGATGGGCTTCGTGGTGCTGATCGTCCTGATGACCACCCTCGTCCACTACTACCTGTGGCGCAGGCTCGTCCGGGCGACCACCGCCCCGGGGCCGCTCCGCAGGGCGCTCACCTGGGCGACGGTCGCGCTGGGAGCGCTCATCCCCGTCACGCTCGTCGGCTCCCACAGCGACTGGGGGCGTTTCCTGGCGTGGCCGGGGTTCCTGTGGCTGGCGGTGATGTACTACCTGGCCGTGTTCCTCGTGGTTCTTGAGGTGCCCAGGGCGGTCGCGCTGGCCGTACTGCGGCGGCGGGCGCCCGCGAGAACCGCCCCCGTGCTCGTCGGGGCTCCCGAACCTCCTGGCGAAGAGCCCTCCGGCGAGGAGCCCTCCGGCGAGGAGCCGAAGGGGATGGCGATGAACCGCAGGGACTTCGTCGCCCGTACGGCCGCCGCCGTCGCCGGGGCCGGGGCGCTCGTCACGGTCGGGACGGGGGTGCGCACCGCCCTCGGCGACCCGCTGATCGAGCGGGTGAGCGTGGCGCTGCCCGGCCTCGACCCGCGTCTGGGCGGGCTGCGCCTGGCCGTGGTCAGCGACATCCACCTCGGCCCGCTCACCGGCCTCGGGCACACGGAGCGCATCGTCCGCATGATCAACGGGCTCCAGGCCGACGTGGTGGCCGTCGTGGGAGACCTGGTCGACGGCACGGTCGCCGAGCTCGGCCCGCTGGCCAGGCCGCTGCGGAGCCTGGAGTCGCGCTACGGCGCCTACTTCGTCACCGGAAACCACGAGTACTACACCGCCAACGGCCCGGACGAGTGGGTCGAGGAGCTCCGTGATCTGGGGGTCCGCCCGCTGCGGAACGAGCGGGTCGAGATCGCCCACGCGGGAGCCGTACTCGACCTGGCGGGGGTCGACGACGTCACGGGGGCCTCGGGCGGGGGAGGGCCCGACTTCGAGCGGGCCTTCGGCGGGCGGGACCCGGGACGCTCGACCGTCCTGCTGGCCCACCAGCCGGTGCAGGCCGTACAGGCGGCGAAGTACGGCGTGGACCTGCAGCTTTCCGGGCACACCCACGGCGGGCAGATGGTGCCCTTCAACCTGATCGTCCCGTTCCAGCAGCCCATGGTCTCCGGCCTCGGCGAGGTCGACGGCACCCAGGTCTACGTCACCAGGGGAGCGGGTTTCTGGGGGCCGCCGGTCAGGGTCGGGGCCCCGCCGGAGATCACCCTGCTCGAACTCCGCCCGGGAGACCGGCGGAAGGCGGGGTGAACCCACCGGTTTTCCTACCGCCTCCGCTGCGCGGGCCGGGCCGTACGTACTAACCTCAGGCGACGAACGGCCTGGCACATCGCCTGGTCCCGTGTCTTCCCCCGCCCGGCGAACACCTGGATACGCTGACATCATGACCACCCCTGGCCGGAACACCGCGCGTCGCAAGCCTCCCCACGTGCTGGCCAACGCGCCGTTCCGCAAGCTGTGGACGGCCATGTCGGTGTGCAGCCTCGGCGACTGGCTCAACCTCATCGCGCTGACCGCCCTGGCGGGCAACCTCACGGCCGGGTCCGGCTACCGGATCCAGAGCTTCGCGATCGGCGGCGTCTTCGTGGCGAAGATGCTCCCGGCGATCCTGCTCGGCCCGCTCGCCGGCGCGTTCGCCGACCGGTTCGACCGCAGGCTGACGATGGTCGCGGCCGACGTGGCGCGCTTCGCGCTGGTGTTGTCGATCCCGCTGGTCGGCAACTACCAGTGGATCATCGTCGCCACGTTCCTGGTCGAGTGCGTCAACCTGTTCTGGGTCCCGGCCAAGGACGCCACGGTGCCGAACCTGGTGCCCAAGGAGCGCCTGGAGGCCGCAAACCAGCTCAACCTGCTCGTCACGTACGGCACGGCCCCGATCGCCGCGCTGCTGTTCGCGGTGCTGTCCTTCACCACCGACCTGCTGGGCGCCCTGGTGCCCTCTCTCGCGGACACCTCGCTGGCGTTGTTCGTCAACTCCCTGGCCTACCTGGCCTCGGCCGTCATCATCTTCACCCTCAGGGAGATCCCGAAGACGACCTCTCCGACCGTCAAGGTCGCCACGCCCTCGGTGCTGCGGCAGATCGTGGACGGCTGGCGCTTCGTCGGCCGGGACAGGCTGGTCCGCGGACTGATCACCGGCATGATCGGCGCGTTCGCCGCCGGGGGCGCGGTGGTCGGGGTGGCCAAGCTCTACGTGCGGGCGCTCGGCGGCGGCGACCCGGCCTACGGCGTGATGTTCGGCGCGGTCTTCCTCGGCATGGCGGCGGGCATGTTCTTCGGCCCCCGGATGCTGCGGGAGCTGTCCCGGCGCAGGCTGTTCGGACTGTCGATCATCGGGGCCGGGGCGGTGCTGGCCGCGGTCGCGCTGGTGCACAACCTGGCGATCGTCGTCATGCTCACCACATTGCTGGGGGCGTGCGCGGGAACGGCCTGGATCATCGGCTACACCATGATCGGCCTGGAGGTCGAGGACGGGCTGCGGGGCCGTACGTTCTCCTTCCTGCAGTCGCTGGCCAGGGTCACGCTGCTGCTGGTCGTCGCGGTGGTGCCGACGCTGGCCGGCCTGTTCGGCAGCCATGACTTCGTCTTCCGCCGGGAGACGGTCTACGTGTTCGACGGCTCCAACCTGGTGCTGCTGATCGGGGCGCTGCTCGCGGTGACCGTCGGCTTCCTCGCGCTGCGGCAGATGGACGACCGTCCCGGCATGTCGGTCCTGGCCGACCTGGTCGCGGCGCTGCGGGGGCACGGCAGCCCGGTGCCGGGCGGTGCCGGGCACCGCAGGGGGGTGTTCGTCGCCTTCGAGGGCGGCGAGGGGTCGGGCAAGACCACCCAGTCGCGGCTGCTGGCGATCTGGCTGCGGGACCAGGGCTTCGACGTCGTGCAGACCAGGGAGCCCGGCTCGACCAAGGTGGGGATGCGTCTGCGCGCGATCCTGCTCGACGCCGTGCACCAGGGGCTCTCGGCCAGGTCGGAGGCGCTGCTGTACGCCGCGGACCGGGCCGAGCACGTGGAGAAGGTCATCCGTCCCGCCCTCGACAGGGGCGCCCTGGTGATCTCCGACCGCTACGTCGACTCCTCGCTGGCCTACCAGGGCGCGGGGCGGGCGCTCGACCAGGCGGAGGTCGAGCGGCTCAACAGGTGGGCGACGGGCGGGCTCGTCCCCGACCTGACCGTGCTCATCGACACCCCGCCCTCGGTCGGGCTGGCCCGGCTCGGCGGGGCCGCCGACCGGATCGAGTCGGAGCCGATGGAGTTCCACGAGCGGGTGCGGCGTGAGTTCCGCGCGCTGGCCGCGGCCGAACCCGAGCGCTATCTGGTCCTCGACGGGACGCTTCCCCAGGAGCGGATCTCCCAGCTCATCCACGACCGGATGCGCGAGATGCTGCCCGACCCGGTGCCGCAGGAGGCGGAGGACGCCACGGGGACCATCCCCGTCATCCGCGACTGATCCCGGCGGTAGGTTGATGGCGTGGGTGTCTTCGATGACCTTGTGGGGCAGGAGCAGGCGGCCCTGACGCTGCGCCGCGCCGCCGTGGCGGGGGCCGAGCTCCTGGCGGGCGGGCGCGGAGCGGGGATGACCCACGCGTGGCTGTTCACCGGCCCGCCGGGGTCGGGCAGGGAGGAGGCGGCCAGGGCCTTCGCCGCCGCGCTCTTCTGCAAGGACCAGGGGTGCGGCCACTGCGACATGTGCCACCAGGTGGCCGTCGGCTCCCACCCGGACCTGGAGACGGTACGGCCTCAGGGGCTGTCGTACGGCATCAAGGACACCCGTCAGCTCATCCTGCGCGCGGCCGGGGCGCCGACCCTGGGCCGCTGGCGCGTCGTGCTGTTCGAGGACGCCGACCGTGCCACGGAGGGCGCCTCGAACGCGCTGCTCAAGGCGATCGAGGAGCCGCCGCCGAGGACCGTCTGGCTGCTGTGCGCGCCCGCTCCCGACGACATGATGATCACCATCAGGTCGCGCTGCCGTCAGGTGACGCTCGTCACCCCGCCGACCGCCGCGGTCGCACACGTGCTGGCCACCCGGGAGAACGTGCCGCCCGCCACGGCGGAGTTCGCCGCCAGGGCCGCCCAGGGGCACATCGACCGGGCCCGCAGGCTGGCGCTGGACGAGGAGGCGCGTAAGCGCCGGGACGCGGTGCTGTCCATCCCCAGGTCGCTGACCGGCGTCGCCGAGTGCGTCACGGCCGCAGAACGGCTGGTGAAGACCGCCGAGGAGGAGGCCGCCGCGGTCACCGCGACCCTGAACGAGTCCGAGGTCGCCGAGCTGCGGAAGATCTACGGTGAGGGCTCCTCGGGCAAGGGGCTCAACAAGGGGCTCATCCGGGGTGGGGCCGGCGCGCTCAAGGACCTGGAGGAGCGGCAGAAGTCCCGGGCGACCAGGACCAAGCGCGACGTCATCGACACGGCCCTGCTCGACCTGGTGGCGTTCTACCGGGACGTGCTGGCCGTACAGTTCGGGGCGCATGTCGAGCTGGCCACCGAGGACCGCAGGGACGACCTTGAGGGGCTGGCCCGCTCCTCGACGCCGGAGGACACCCTGCGCAGGATCGACGCGATCATGCGGTGCCGGGAGCGGCTGGCCGCCAACGTCAACCCGCAGATGGCCGTGGAGGCGATGACGCTCTCCCTACGGCGTCCAGTCGCCTGATTTTTCGGACTTTTCACCACCTGTAAGCAACCTTACGGGTGGGTTTCGGCGTCTCTTGGGCATGCAGGTCGGGATGAAACCCCGCCCGGGACGGCTCCGCCTCCCTGTGGCCTCGCTCACGCTCGCCGGGCGTGAGCCTGCCAAGGACGTGCGAGAACGCCCGGCGCGCGGGGAGCGGGTGCCGCCTGGTGAGGAACGGTTCTTAGATCGGATGGAACCATTCCCGGCTAATCCCCCTCAAAGTTGGGGTGTGCATCGTTAGAATTCCCAGCAAATTTCGATGCATTCGTTATAAAACTACCGAACATGTCCTGTTCGACGGGGATGGACAGGGAAGGACCGGGGGACTCTTGGTCAGCATGGGATCGCGGGGGGACGTGACGGTGCCAGGGGGCCGGCGGGCCGTCACCAGCCGCGTGAGAGACGACGACACACTGCGGATCGAGTGGCCGGGGCAGACCGCCCCGGCCGACGACGCGGAGATCGTTCTGCGGCACGCGGAGACAGGGGAGGAACGTTCCGGGACGGACCTGACAGGCCTGCGGACCGGGATATGGCTGGCCTCCCACCGGGGGGAGCCGCTGGCCACCGACGACCCTGGCTTCTCCCTCGACGACCTGGTCGCCTACGCCGGGACTCCCCGTGACCGGGAGGTCAGGGCCTTCCGTACGTCGGCGGGAATCCTCGCCCTGACCGTCCGCGAGGTCGAGCCGTACGTCGAGGTCACCGGGGTCGTCGCCGACGGCGGGGTGATCGAGGTCGAGGGCCTGGTCGCCTACGGAGAGCCGTACGAGGGGGCGGCCAGGCTCGTGGCCGTGCCGCGCAAGGGGACCGAACCGGTGAGCGGGCCCGCCTCCTTCGGCGGGCGGCGCTTCGGCGGCAGCGTCCTGATCGAACCGATGGCCGACGGCCAGGCGCGTAAGCGCGTCTTCTGGGACCTGCACGCCGAGATCGCGGGAGTACGGCTGCCGCTGGCCGCCCGGCTCGACGACGTCGCCGACAAGAAGACCAAAGTGCGCTTCCCCGCCCAGCACGTGGGCCGGATCAGGGTCAGGCCGTACTACACCGACAGCGACAGCCTGGCCGTCGCCTTCAGCGTCGAGGAGGAGGCCGCGTGAAGGTCTCCTACCTGATCCTCAACGCGTACGGCATGGGCGGCACGATCCGTGCCACCTTCGACCTGGCGACCGAGATATCCGAACGGCACGACGTCGAGGTGATCAGCGTCTTCCAGCACGCCGACCGGCCCTTCCTGCCGCTGGGGGAGAAGGTCAGGCTGCGTTCGCTGGTCGACCTGCGGCCGGGGGCACGGGTCCGCTGGCCGTACACGAAGCGGGCCGAGCGGCTGAGCGCGATGGAGAGCACGCTCGTCCACCCCGAGGAACGTGCCTACCCCTCCTTCACCGCCTGGAGCGACGAGGTGCTCAGGCGGGAACTGCGGAGGCTGCGCACCGACGTGCTCGTCACCACCAGGGCCGGGCTGAACATCATGGCCGCCAGGTTCGCCCGCAGGGGGGTCGTGAGGATCGCCCAGGAGCACCTGCACTTCGAGGCGCACAAGCCCGGGATCTTCGAGGAGATCCGGCAGTGGTACCCCAGGCTGGACGCGGTCGTCACCCTCACCGAGGCCGACGAGCGCGACTACCGCGCCATGCTCGGCCAGGCGGGGACCCGGGTCTACACCATCGGCAACGGCCTGGCCGGAGGGGCGCGCCCGCGCTCGAAGCAGGACAACCGCATCGTGCTGGCCGCGGGAAGGCTGGTGCCGGTCAAGGGCTACGACCGGCTGCTGAAGGCCTTCGCCCAGGTGATCACGAAGCGCCCCGACTGGAAGCTGCGCATCTACGGCGAGGGCCGGATCGCCGACAAGCTGATGAAGACGTCCGTCAAGCTCCGCCTGCACAACAACGTCATGTTCATGGGGCCGACGGACGACATCGAGGGAGAGCTCGCCAAGGCCTCGATCCACGCGGTCAGCTCCCGCTTCGAGGGCTTCGGCATGACGATCATCGAGGCGTTCGCCTGTGGCGTCCCGGTGGTCAGCTTCGACTGCCCCCGGGGCCCCCGGGAGATCATCACCTCCGGCCACGACGGGCTGCTGGTCCCGCCCGACGACGTGGACGCCCTCGCCGAGGGGCTGCTGGAGATGATCGACGACGAGGAGGGCAGGCTCAGGATGGCCGCCAACGCCCTGCGGACGGCGGAGAAGTACGACATCTCCACGATCTCCGCCCGCTGGGAGAGGGCCTTCGCCGACCTCACCCGCTGACGGCCACGGCCCGGGGTTTCGAGCGGCCGGTTTCGGGTGGGTCCGGGTTCGGCGGGCAGAGGTTTTCGCTGGATGAAAGCAGCAGATCCCGATCGGCGGCGTCTCTGTGATGTGAAGGCCGAACTGCTCTCCCATGGAGAGCCAACGATCAGGGACGGCACCGACGTCGCGGCGCTGTTCGCCGACCACCACCTCGGGCTGGTACGGCTCGCGTTGCTCATGGTCGGCGACCAGCCCACGGCCGAGGACGTCGTGCAGGAGGCGTTCGCCCGCACCCACGCGGGCAGACGCCGCCTGCGCGACCCCGGGCGCGCACTGGCCTACGTCCGCTCCGCGGTGCTCAACGGCTGCCGTTCCGTGCTGCGGCGCAGGGCCGTGACATGGCGGCGGGCCGTGCCGTACGAACCGCCCGTCTGGTCGGCGGAGCACGCGGCGCTGCTCGGAGAGGAACGCCGTGAGGTGCTTCTTGCCCTGCTCCGGCTGCCCAGGCGGCAGCGGGAGGCGCTCACGCTGCGCTACTACTTCGACCTGTCGGACCCCGAGATCGCCGAGACCATGGGCGTGGGCGCCAGCACGGCCAGGTCCACCATCACGCGCGGACTGGCCGCCCTCGCCAGAGCCCTCGGTGACCCCGGAGCGCCTGGAGCGTCCGGAACCCCGGCAAGTCCTGGAGGCCCTGGAGACCTTAGAGACCTTGGAGAGCAGCCATGACCGAGACGGAGAACCGTCTGCGCGACGCCCTGTCCGCCGCCGCCTCGACCGCCGTGAACGTCCGCCCGCTGACCGTGTCTTCGCGCCGTCGCAGGCGGTGGGTGATCCCGGTCGCGGTTGTCGTCGCCGCCGCGTCCGTCGCCGTGTTCCTGACGGTACGGGTCGCCGCTGTTCTGTCCTCTCCCGACCGGAGCGAGGTCGTCGCCATGTCCGTGGGGGCTACGGACGAGTCCGATACATCGAGCGTCAACGTCTTCCTGTGCCTCAGCGGTGATGCGACCGTGCACCCCGGATGTGCGGGAGGGAAGGCGACCGAGACGGAGAAGGCCGACATCCAGCGGGCGCTTCAGGGGCGGCCCGAGGTGGGGAGCGTCTCCTTCAGGGACCAACGGACGGCCTACGAGGGCTTCCAGCGGCAGTACGAGGACAAAAACCCTGCTCTTCTGAAGACCGTGAAGATCACGGATATGCCGGAAACCTTCATCGTCCAGGTCAGGCCGGGCGCGGACCGGGCGGCGCTGCTCGAAGCCGCGAGCGAACTACCCGGGGTGGCCGTCGCCGTGGACGCCGTGTGCCTCCGCGAACGCGCCTCCCTGCGGTCGGTCATCATCGACACGGTCTTCGGGGACGAGGACCGACCGTCGTGCTCGGTGAAGGGCAGGGGCAGGTAACCCGAGCTTGGGAGTCCCCAGGGACGGCCGTGACGCGTAGGGTGGCTGGCGTGGGCGCTTAGCCGTACCCCCAGCCGCTTGGAGCCATATGAGCATGATCATGGCCGTGAGCTTCACCCGATACGGCCGTCTGTACTACCTCGATCCGGGCGGCCACAGCCCCAAGATCGGCGACAAGGTGCTCGTGCCGACCGACGCCGGTCCCGAGGTCGCCGAGTGCGTCTGGGCGCCGCAGTGGACGAGTGAGGAGATCGACGGCCTGCCGGTGTGCGAGGGCCTCGCCGGGGAGGAGCACCTGACCCGCGACGAGACCAACAGACGCCGGCGGGCCGAGGCCAGGAGCGTCGCCAAACGGCTCATCAGACGGCACGAACTGCCCATGAAGGTCGTCGGGGTCGACTACCTCGACACGGACAACGTCTACACCGTCTACTTCTCGGCCCCCCACCGGGTGGACTTCCGTCTCCTCGTCCGCGACCTGGCCAGGAACCTGCGGGCCCGCGTCGAGCTGCGCCAGATCGGCCCCCGCGACGAGGCCCGGCTGCAGGGCGGAATCGGTCCCTGCGGCCGTGACCTGTGCTGCGCGACCTTCCTGAAGGACTTCGAACCGGTCTCGGTGCGGATGGCCAAGGACCAGGAGCTGCCGGTCAACCCGATGCGCATCGCCGGGGCGTGCGGGCGGCTGATGTGCTGCCTGAAATACGAACACCCCCTCTACACCGAGGCGCAGAGCAGAATGCCCAAGGTCGGGGCGAAGGTGGACACCGCGCAGGGCCCGGGAACCGTGGTCGGGCGCAACGTCCCCTCCGACTCGGTGGTCGTCCGCCTCGACGACGGCGGCCGTCGCTGCGCCTGCCCGTCCGCCTCCGTCTGCTCCCCGAGAAAACAACACGACGCCGCCTACGGCGACTCGCAGTAGGATCCGAACGTCTCGCGCGTGACCTCGCACGCCCTGACCCAGAAGGATGAGGCGAGTGGTCACACCGCACAGGTACCGCCGTACGGCCGCCGCGTTCGCGGCGCTGACGTTGTTCGCGACGGCTTGTTCGGGGGTGGACGCCCGCGACGGCCGTGACGCCGGTGCCGCTCGTGACGGTGGTGCCGCTCGTGACGGCGGGGCGGCCACCTCGCTCGCGTGGACCTCCTGTGGCGGTGGCTACGAGTGCGCCAAGCTGGGGGTTCCCCTCGACTACGCCAAGCCGGACGGCGAGAAGATCGAGATCAGCGTCATCCGGCTGCCCGCGAAGGGCAAGCGTGTCGGCTCCATCCTGATCAATCCCGGTGGTCCCGGCGCCTCGGGCGTCGAGTACGCGCGCAACGCCCAGTCGGTGCTGAGCGACGCCGTACGGGAGAGGTTCGACGTGGTGGGCTTCGACCCACGCGGGGTCGGCGGCTCCGCACCCGTGCGCTGCCTGTCGTCGAAGGAACTGGACGACTACACCGGTCTGGACGGCTCCCCCGACTCCCCGGAGGAGATCGCGGCCCTGGAGAAGGGCGCGCGTGCCTACGTCGCCGGATGCCAGGCCCGCTCGGGCAAGCTCCTGCCGTACGTCGGCACCACCAACGCGGCCAAGGACATGGACCTGCTGCGCGCCGCCCTCGGCGACGAACGCCTCACCTACCTCGGCAAGTCGTACGGCACGCAACTCGGCGCGGTCTACGCCGACCTGTTCCCCAAGCGGGTGCGCGCCCTCGTGCTGGACGGCGCCGTCGATCCCTCGCTCACCCCGGTGGAGATGAACGTCACCCAGGCCCGCGGCTTCGAGGTGGCCCTCGACGCCTTCCTGGAGAACTGCCTCACCGCGCCCGACTGCCCCTTCCAGGGCACGGTGGCCTCCGCGCGGAAGCAGATCGCCGAACTGCTGAGCCGCGCGGACCGGCAGCCGCTCACCAACAGGACCGACAGCCGCGCGATCGGCGAGTCGTGGACCGTCCTCGGCCTGGTCACCCCGCTCTACGAACGGCAGGCGTGGCCGATCCTGCGCCGTGCGCTCACCGACGCCCAACGCGGCGACGGGACCACCCTGCTGCGCCTGGCCGACCTGCTGGTCAACCGTGACCGGAACGGCGAGTACGCCAACCAGACCGAGGCGAACACCGCCATCAACTGCGTCGACTCCGCCTTCCCCCGGGGTTCGGCCGAGTTCGCCGCCGCGGCGCGCGAGTCGCTCAAGGACGCTCCCCTGTTCGGGCCGTACATCATGTGGGGAACGCTGGCCTGTGCCTACTGGCCGATCGAGTCGGCCCCCAAGGAGAAGATCGACGCCCCGGGGGCCGCGCCCATCCTGGTCGTGGGGACCGAGCGTGACCCGGCGACGCCGTACGAGTGGGCCAAGGCCCTGGCGAGCGAGCTCTCCTCGGGAGTCCTGGTCGACTTCGACGGCGACGGTCACACGGCCTACCGCAGCGGTTCGTCCTGTGTGGACCGTTTGGTTGACGACTATCTGATCAACCTGACCGTTCCCGAGGACGGTGTCCGCTGCCCGAAGATCGACTGACACGGTGGAGCGCAAACCCCCGCGAAGCCTGTAGACTGCCGTAGGTCGCGTTCACGCGGACGCGACATGCCGCCTTAGCTCAGTCGGCCAGAGCACTTCACTCGTAATGAAGGGGTCTCGGGTTCGAATCCCGAAGGCGGCTCCAGGTCAGAGGCCCTCTCTCCCTACGCCGGAGAGAGGGCCTCTGTCATTTTGGGAGAGCTTTGGGAGAACAGCGGGATCACGGCTCTTCGGTCGAAGCCCTGCAGAGCCTCATCAAGGACGCCCACCGCCGACCGAGGCGAGATCTCGAATCTCCTTTGGAGAGCGAACTATCGTCCGTTCGGCCGATGGCGGAGGCCGGTGGGCTGGGGACGATCTAGATCATGAAATGGACCCCCCTCATCACGGGCTTGGCGCTGATCGCGGTAGCGCTCCCCGCGGCACCTGCCGCCGCGACCGGCCAAGTGACCCAAGCGGTAAGTGCGACCGGTACGGACACGATCGACTGGCGAGCCTGCGGGGAGGAACCCGGGGCCGAGTGCGGCGCCCTCGCGGTGCCGGTGGACTGGGCTAAGCCGGACGGGCCTCGGATCTCGCTGAACATGACGCGTCGCAAGGCCACCGGACAACGGGTCGGGACGCTGTTCTACAACCCGGGAGGACCAGGGGCGGGTGCGGCCTATCTGGTGCGGAATTGGTCGCAGTACTACTTCTCCGAGGAGTTACGCGAGCGGTTCGACATCGTTGGGATCGATCCGCGCGGGGTCGCCGGCAGTGGGCAGATCCAGTGCGGGAAGGCGGTGCATGATCCGGCTGTCACGCAGTTCCCTGAGACGCGGTGGGAGTATGACCGCCTTGTCGCGCACAACCGGGCCGTGGGCGTGAGTTGCGGGCCGTTGATCGGTCACGTGGACACCGGGAGTGTGGCGCGAGACTTCGACGCGGTGCGGGCCGCGCTGGGCGAGGAGCAGATCAGCTACCTGGGACGCTCCTACGGGAGCATGCTGGGGACCGAGTACGCGCGACGGTTCCCCGACCGGGTACGGGCGATGGCCCTGGATGGGATCGTCGATCACGGGATGAGCTCGCGCCAGATGGTGCGGGATGCCGCGGAGGCGGTGGAGGACGGGTTCGACAGGTTCGGCGAATGGTGCGAGCGGACGGAGGAATGCGAGCTGCACGGTCGGTCCGTACCACAGGTGTGGGACGCGCTGATGCGCAAGGCGGAGAAGACGCCGATTCCGGTGACCGGCGGGCGTCCGCTGACGGCGGAAGAACTGCGCTACGCCGCGTATGTGATGCTCACGCTGGCCCCCGAGTTCAACGGCGATCTGGCCCGGGGCATCGTTCAGGCGGAGCAGGGCGATGCGGAGATCCTCGGGCAGATGCGGACTGAGGCGCTGGACAACTCCGCGATGACCTCGGCCTACCGGGCGGTCCTCTGTCAGGACATCGACCCTGGAACCAACGGATTCTCGCAGCTCAGGGCCTGGGCTCGGGACGCCGTACGGAGGGCCCCGCACATGCGCGGGACATCGGAGTTCTGGGACATGACGACCGGATGTCTGGGATGGCCCGTCCAGCCGTCCAATCCGCAGCGGCCGGTGCGCATCACCCAGGTGCCGCCCGTTCTGCTGGTCGGGAACACGCATGATCCCGCAACGCCGCTCGTCTGGGCCAAGAGCCTGGCCAGGGGTATCAAGGGGTCACAGGTGCTGACCTATGACGGCGACGGGCACACCGCGTACCTGCGTAACGCCTGCGCGACCGGGAGTGTCGACCGTTACCTGATCTCCGGGACGCTCCCTGTGCCCGGTATGGTCTGCCGCTGAATCCGGCGTGGGCACCGGTATTCAGTCGCGGCGTCCAACCTGCGGGTAGCCGGTTCGCTCCAGCTTCCCCAGGGTGTCCGGTGCCGCGTTGCTGATCGAGGGTGTGGATGCCGGCTGGGCCGGGGGAACGATGGTTCAGATCATCATGCCGAACCACTGTTCGCGCGCCTGAGGCTGGACACCGACGAGGGTCGAACGCGGATGATCATCGCCTTGGCGCGCTCGGCCCCGCCCGGGCACCCGGTTCGCGACGAGGCAGGCGCCCTGGTGGCGGCCGATGAGAGCGGCCCGCCGCGGTGGATGCCGAACAGCTTGACCGCCGTCGCCCGTGTGGCGGGCATCGGCATCCACCGCTCTCAGGCGCGCCGGATCCTGGTCACCGCATCGGATCCGGTTGCTTCAGCGGACCGCCGCGGCCAACCGGCGCGGATCGGTCATCGTCGTCACTGACGATCTGTCCGGCCGTTTCAGCTGATGGGCACGCCAACTACGGCCAGGGCGGGGCCGTCTACATGGGCATGTCAGGCCATGCCTGGCGATTGATTGTCGTTCTGTGCGAGATTGATCTCGTGAATTCCGCAGATCGGCCTTCGTCGTGGTTCAACGCGCTGTCCAAGCCGCAAAAGGTGACCGCGATCACAATGTCGCTGATCGGCTCCATAGGAGGAGCGGCCTACCTCTGGTTGGGGCCGCCAACGGATCTCGCTCCGGGCTTCCTGATCTTCGCTTACGTGATTCTCAGCCTGATGATCCTCAACGGCATTCCCCGTGTCCACCTGTGGTTCGACGGGCGAGGATTCGTGCTCTATCTGGGTGTCTTCTTCGTCCTCAAAGGGGCGTCAAGAGACCTTGAGACCCCCGCTGTCCGCGTGGGTGTCCTCGTCGTGGGGGTACTGCTGCTGACCTACCTGATCGTCCGCGCCGTACGCGTCGAACGGAGGAAACGGCAGACAGACCGTGCCGATTCGCAAATTCTCTGATGGTCCTACGGCGACGTCTCACACCGGTGTGGAGGCCTTTGCCGTACAGACGCTGTGCGTGATCAAGGCCGTCCATCCGCACCGCTGGGCCGTACCGGCCGGCATCTGGCACGCCTTCTCCGAAGCCGCCCAGACCGAGATGTCTGAAAACCGACATCTCGCTGTCGTTCCTGGAACGCTTCCCCAGCTCGCGGTCGACCGCCAAGCAGAGCGCCGTCACGATGACGGCTTTCCGCTACACCGGCGGCAGGTCCGGTGCCGAGCTTGTCGAACGACCGCGTCAGACACCCCAGCCAGTGTGAGGTGGCTGAACCCTGTGGTCAGTCGTGGGAGCGACGGCGGACGATCGCATCGCTGATCTGCTGTGCCGCGTACAGCTCGGGCGCCACCCACTGCAGGGTCGCGTCGACTGGGTTTCCGGGCTCGGCGATCACCTGCGGCAACGGGTCCTCATCCCGGCCCGGCACCCAGGTCGCAGGGTCCGGCCGCTCAGGCAGACGCTGGAACCGGCCGGTTGGCTTCTCATCGCTCGTCATGATCAGTTAACGCCGTCCACCTTCGCAGGGTTCCTCGGTCGGTGTGGGATGTGTCGTTTCAGACACCTCAATCTGGAGGCCTCATACGCAGCCGCACACCGAATCTCGGGCTTGTCTTTCACGTGGCCCGCAACCGGGCCTCGCGCTCCACGTGTTCCGGCTCACTTCGGCCACCGTCTTCGTTACCCGACCAGAGTGATCGGCCCGCCTGAAAGCGGGAGGTCGGCGGTTCAGTCGAAACTGGCGTGCGGGGCGCTGGTGCCCTGCGGTACGCGGAACGGGCCGGAGGAGCCGGGACGGACGTCGAAGTCGAAGATCGCGGTTGGCAGATAGACGGTGGCGCAGGAGTTGGGAATGTCCACCACCCCCGACAACCGGCCCTCGATCGGCGCGGCGCCGAGCAACAGATACGCCTGCTCGGGGCTGTAGCCGAACGCCGTCAGGTAGTCGATCGCGTGCAGACAGGCCCGCTGGTAGGCCAGCTGCGAGTCGAGATAGCGCTGCTCGCCGTCCAGGGTGACGGACACCCCGGAGAAGGCCAGCCACTCGCTGTACTGAGGATCCGTACGGCCCGGCATGAAGATGGCGTTCTCGCCGACGCGGTAGGTCTGCATGCCGTCCTTGATGACGTCGACCCGCAGGTCGATGAAGCCGCCCATCTCGATGGCGCCGCAGAAGGTGATCTCACCGTCGCCCTGTGAGAAGTGCAGGTCGCCGACCGACAGGTTCGCACCGGATACGTACACCGGGTAGAAGATTCGGGAGCCCCGGGTGAGGTTCTTGATGTCCTGGTTGCCGCCGTTCTCTCGCGGCGGCGCGGTACGGGCGGCCTCGGCCGCGATCCGGTCGAACTCGGACGGGGAGACGCCGCCGAGGATGGCCTCCCGGGGCTCGGGAGACAGGGCCAGCGGTGGCACCCTCTGCGGGTCTGTGGCTATCAGCGCCGACTCCCGCGCGTTCCACTTCGACAGCAGCGCCGCCGACGGCGCGGTGCCCATGAGCCCGGGGTGGGCGATGCCGGTGAACGACACCGCTGGGATATGGCGTGATGTGGCGACCTGGCCGGAGAAGTCCCAGATCGCCTTGTAGGCGTCGGGGAACTGTTCGGTGAGGAACCCCCCGCCGTTCTTGGTGGGGAAGATCCCGGTGTAACCCCAGCCCTGACCGGCCAGTGGGCCGCTGTCCTCCTGGGGAATGGGCCCCAGGTCGAGGATGTCCACGACCAGCAGGTCGCCCGGCTCGGCTCCCTCGACCGCGAACGGGCCGCTGAGCGCGTGCACCTTCATCAACGGGGCGTCACGGACATCCTCGGCGGAGTCGTCGTTGTGGATCGCGCCGTCGAACCACTCCCGGCAGTGGACCCGGAAGCTGTCGCCGGGCTTGACCCGTGCCACAGGCGGGATCGCGGGGTGCCAACGGTTGTGACCGATCTTGGCCTGGTCGGTGAACTTCTTCGTCGAGTCGAGCGGGAAAATCAACTCTGGCACGGCTGGATTCCTTTCGGCACTGCGGGACGGTCACGGCCTCGGTAGGCGGGCGGTGGCGGGATGGACGGCCACCGCGCCTCCGGTACGGCGCCGTGGCAGGGACGTGACGACTTCGGGCTCGGAGGCGCTGCGCTCCGCGCGCTGCAACTGCGCGGACACGGCGGTCGGAATGCGCGCCAGCATCGGCGCTGAGAATGTCCGAACGGAGACCGCGCCGCAGTCTGGGCACGGCACCGTAGCGGGTGCGGTGCCGATCGGAAAAACGGCCTCAATTTCGGAGCAATGCGGACATCGGTATGCATATGCCGCCATAGCATGCGCCCTTCGAGCGAATTCAATCCGGTCCACCCCGGTCGTGATCCCTCTCTACCGATGTGACCTCGGGAAACAGTCTCAGAGTCGGATGTATCCGCAATTTAATGTGTGAATTGGATGTAATCCATCTCGCTTCCGTCAACTTGCTCACGCAGTAAGGTAGATCGCTTGGTTCATGAGCGGAAATGCGGTGATATGTTCTTTCGTGCTGAATAAGTGAATTATCTCCTGTTTGCCGATCCGGCCGGGATCCGAGGGCGTTGGGGGAAAGAAGGAGCGTCGTCTCCCCCTGGTGTCGGCGCGCGTCGCAACACTCCAGGTAGGTCCGCCAGGTCGAACCGCTCGTCGAGGACGTCGAGGTCCGGGATTCGCGAGACTCGGCAGGTACGGATCCGTTCGGCGTCGCCGGCCACGAGATACCGTCCCGGTGGTCTCGCGGAGACGGTGGAAACACCTGGTTACTCTGAGGGCCGATACCTGTGCTTCAGGAGGGTGTGTGTCGCGTCGTGACCGGCGAGGTCTCCGTCGGCTGCCCGACTGGGTGGGCAGGGAGCTGTCCGAGAGGGAAGCCGCTGACCTGATCGCCTCTGGCGAGATGGTGGAGGTGCGCCATGACCCTGACTGGCTGGCTCAGGGAACGGCCGTCTTGCGAGAGCGACGGGAGAGGCGTGCCGCCGAGTGGGAGAGCGGTCAAATGGTGGACTATCAGGCAGTCGCCGCCAGGCGTGACCGTCTCAGGCCTGTCAAGACCGAGTATCGCCGTCGCCGGGGAAGCGACTGACCACCCGGCTAGAGCTTGATGACCGAGCCCTGTCCTGCCGATGAAGGACTTGGCGCTGAGACGGATGGCCAGGAGCTTCCGGGTTGACCTCCATGGCGTGGGCCCCTCGATCCAGCCATGGAGGTGTTCGTCCACGGTGATCGACGGACCAGGGAAGACGGGAACGGTTCTGCTCTGCGCGGATTGGGCTGAACTTGGGGGTGGCGTCTCCTTAAGGTGAGGTATGGCCTCTTCCGTTCCGCCGCTGCGTCCGGCGATCGTTCGGACCGACTCCAAGCCGTCTCCGGTTCGCGAGCCGTTGTGGCGGCACGCGCTCGGTGAGTGCCTCAGAGGTCTTCGTCACGGGCGGGGCGAGAAGCTGAGCGAGACGGCACGTCGTGCCGGGGTCTCGCCGCAGTATCTCTCCGAGATGGAACGGGGCGTCAAGGAGCCGTCGAGCGAGATGATCGCCGCGGTCGCCGGAGCGCTGGATGTGACCCTGATCGACCTGACCCTCGCGGTCTCCGAGAGCCTGCGGTCCGCGCAGAGCGGCGTGTCGAGAGGCGCCACCTGCTCGGCGGCGTACGCCCTGGCCGCGTAGCCGCCGGATCACCTGCGGGCGGGCGAACGCTCCTCGATGATCTGGTCGATGAGCCCGTACTCCAGGGCCGAGGCCGCGGTGAACACGCGGTCGTGGTCGGTGTCGGCGCGGAGGGTCTCGACCGTCTGACCGGTGTGCCGTGACAGGATGCGCTCGATGTCCGCTCGGACACGGACGACCTCGTCGGCCTGCAGGATGAGGTCGGGGATCGTTCCGCGCCCCTGGGCGGCGGGCTGGTGCAGGATCACCCGTGCGTGCGGCAGGGCGGCGCGCTTTCCCTCGGTGCCCGCGGCGAGAAGGACGGCGCCGACCGCCACGGCCTGTCCGACGCAGGTCGTCGAAACCCGCGGGCGGATGTAGCGCATGGTGTCGTATATCGCGAGCATCGCGCTCGGGTCCCCGCCCTCACAGTTGATGTAGAACTGTATTTCGGCCTCGGGGTTGTCCGACTCCAGGAAAATCAGCTGCGCGATGAGGGCGTTCGCGACGCCGGCGTCGATCGCGGTGCCCAGATAGACGATTCGCTCGGTGAGCAGGTGCGAGTAGACATCCATGATGCGCTCGCCACGAGGGTTCTGGGCGATGACGTTCGGGATCGTGTATGTGCTCACTGGCCGACTCCTCCGGTGATGCCGAAACCGGTTCGGGGGCGATTGTGTGGTGCGATCTCGTGGAAGTCCTGAACGATCGCGTCTATGAAGCCGTATTCCAGTGCCTCCTGCGCCGTGTACCAACGGTCGTGCAGAGAGTCCTCGAATATGCGCTCGACGGACTGCCCCGTGTCCGCGGCGATGAGACCGAGCACCGTGTCGCGAGTGTGCCGCAGGTCACCGGCCTGCAGTTCGATGTCGACCGCGGTGCCACCGATTCCCGCCGAGCCCTGGTGCATCAGGACGCGTGAATGAGGCAGGGCGCGGCGCTTTCCCCTGGCTCCCGACGAGAGCAGGAACTGTCCGGCGCTGTAGGCGATGCCCAGGACGAGGGTCGACACATCACAGGGAATGAGTCGAATGACGTCGCGAATGGCGAGCATCGAGGGAACGGAACCGCCCGGGGAGTGAATCCAGAGCGCGATGTCCGTTGACGCGTCCTGCGTGGCGAGTGCTATCAGCTGCGTGGCCAGCAGGGTCCCGTTGTCGTCATCGAGAGGGCCGTCGAGAACGAGGACACGCTGTTCGTAGAGTTCGCGCCTCACCCGCGTGTCGAAAAGCGGAGGATTCGATTTTTCGCTCATGCGTCCATCCTGTGAGGCGACCAGGACCGGCGTCGACACGATCCGCCTGGGGCAGATCTGCTCTGAGCAGCGTGGGTTCGGTTTCCGGCCCGGTGAACCACCGTCATCCCGCGGCGCCGGTGGCCTGTTCGACGAGGCGGCGGGAGCGGATGAGGGCTGCGGCGACAGCGATGAAGGAGGAGAAGCGGTCTGCCCGGCGTTCGCAGCGGCGCGGGGACGGCGGCATGCCGGCTCGACAGCCCGGAGCCGGTTGGACGCGGTGCCTCGGCGACCGGCGGTGGGTCGTCGTGGCATCCGAAGGGTCAGGGCTTCTCCGCGACCGGTTGCCCGGCATCGAAGCCGGGGGCCGGGGCGTGGAGTATCGCGGGCAGGAGGACGGAGTCGACGATCTCGGTGATCGCGTCCTCGCCCGGTGGCCGGCCGTACAGCACGATCTCGTTGCGGATCAGGTCGAGCGGGAGTGTGGTCACGCGTGAGGGCAGGAGGACGGGGAGGATCTCGTTCCGCTCGACGGCTCGCCGGACTATGGTCGCGACCTGTTGTCCTCGGGTCGTGACGGTCAGCCGGGCGCGCAGGGCGTGGGCGGCCTCCGGGTCACGGGCTGTCTCGGCCGTCATCCCGGCGAGGACCTCGCCGTGCACGGAGCCGAATCGGTGGGTGATCTGCCGCATCATGGCGAGCAGGTCGGTTCGCAGTCCGCCGGTGTCCGGTGGCTCGGCGTCGGGGGGAGCCGTGTGGTCGAGGGCCGCGAGTGCTAGTCGCGCGCGGGTGGGCCAGCGGCGGTGGATCACCGGCCGGCTGGTGCCCGCTCTGGCGGCCACGGCCTCCATGGTCAGTTTGGCGTAGCCCACTTGGGTCAGTAGGTCCCAGGTGGCGTTGAGGATGGCCTGCTCCAACCGTTCTCCGCGCCGTCGGCCCATCGCACACCCCTTGGGAACGGTTTATGTTAGATGCAGTCTGCATCTTATCCGCCGTGCGCGAAGGTGAGGCGTGATGGCTGTGCGTGAGAACCATGTCCTGGATGTGGCCGGAGCCCGCATCCACTACGAGGTTCGCGGTTCGGGGCCGGTGCTTCTGCTGATCCCCGGGAGCAATGGCGACGCCGGTTTCTTCGACGCCATGGCCGATCGGCTGGCCGATCGTCATACGGTCGTCGGCTATGACCGGCGAGGCTTCTCCCGGAGTTTCACCCAGGAGGAGCCCGCGGGGTGGATCGAGACGCACGTCGAAGACGCGCGCCGCCTGATCGGTGCCGTCTCCGGGGAACCGGTCCGCATCTTCGCCACAAGCGCGGGAGCCGTCATCGGGCTCGACCTCATCGGCCGGCATCCTCGGCTGGTCAGCAGGCTCGTGGCCCACGAACCGCCCATCTTCGAGGTTCTGCCGGACGCCCCGCGTTGGCGAGCCTTCTTCGAGGAGGTCGGCGCGACCCATCGGAGCGAGGGGCAGGAGGCGGCGATGCGGCGATTCCTGGCGGGCATCGGGGTCGCCGAGGCTCGGCGACCGGCCGATCCCGATCCGGAACTGCTCGCCCGCATGTCCGGGAACACGCTCACCATCCTGACCCAGGAGGTGCCCAACGCTCCCGGCTACCATCCGGACTTCGCCGCGCTTGACGCGTGGCGTGATCGCGTCGTCCTGGCGGGTGGCCGGGACTCCCGTGCCCACTTTCCCTACCGGCCGGCCGTCGTGCTCGCGGCCCGGTGGAATCGGCGGATCGTCGACCTTCCGGGGGACCACCTGGGTTACTGGTCTCGCCCCGATGAGTTCGCCGCCGCTCTGGAGGGTTGCATGACCGCGTGACCCGGGATTTTCGATGGCTTTTGGCGGAAACCCCGTTATGGCTTCAGGGGTGTTCGGCTCAGGATCGGAGTGCTTGGGGGTCGCCGATCTCGGTTGGAACCAAAGGTAAAGGTCCTGAGGGTCGCCGCTCGGCGATAGGTTTGTGTGGGTTCTCATTTTTGAGAAGTGAAGGCTGTGGTCAAACGGTTGGTGGATGCGCCTGCCGTACGTCTGTCCCCGTAAGTTCTCTCGATCCTCGGAGGTCAACGTGCCTGAAGTACGACGTCTCATCCTCGTGGCGGCGGTCGGTGCCGGTGCGGTCGCCATGGCTCTGACCTCGACGTCCATTGTCAGCGCGACCGGCCCGTCACCTGCGGACACCGCGACGGTCACGCCTCAGGAGAAGAAGCTTCTGCAGTCGGACAAACCGGTGACGATAACCGTGGACCCCGCCACCGGCCAGGTGCTGGGAGTTTCGGAGGGGAAGCCGTCGAATCTCGGCGGGAGGACGGTGAACGTGGATCCGCGTACCGGTCAGGTGCTGTCGCCGTCCACGAACGGGAAATAATTCCGGTGAATCCCGTCTCCGGTTTCGACGGTCCGTGAGTCGACGTTCTCCATACGCAGAGCGGGAAGGCTCGGCCTCCCCGCTCTCGATCGCTCAATGTGAGCGATGGCATCGCTCGGTCATGTGCTCACCGGTGGCTCAGTAGAGAGTGACGCTGGTGCCGGTGACGAGCGAACCGTTGAAGTTGACGTAGCTGTTGGGACCCCACGGGCCGCTGCAGGGCGACGATCCCTGATAGGTCCAGCAGGCCCGGCCCTTGTAGTTGCCGGTGTTGAAGTAGGACCGGTAGGGCCAGCTTCCGGTCTTCGTGCCCGCGCTGCCGTAGAACCCCTGGTGCGCGTACGGGACCTGGCCGGACGCGTAGCAGAAGTCACCCGAGTTGCAGATGTTGTGCTGGCTGATCGCGGGGGTGGAGATGGCTCCCTCGGTCACCGACAGCACCTTGCCGGTTCGCGGGTCCACCGAGAGCGTGTGCGGGGTGTCGGACTTGAGGAGTTCGAGCTGCTGCGGACTGAGGGCCGAGACGTCGGCGGACGCCGGAATCGGAGTGGAGTCCGCGGCCATGGCGGTGTGAGGTGAGAGCAGTGCCGTCGCGGCGGCAGCGGCGCCGACAATGGAAGCCAGCATAATTCGGCGTGACTTTAACACGTGCAACCTCCGGTGGTAGGCGATAAAGGCGGGCTGGAATTAAAAACTCGCCTTCGCACTCCTCGAACATATCTCTCCCTCCGTCGAACGCGGTGTGACGTGGATCACAATTCATATTGTGTTCCGCTCGTCGCCGCAGGTGGCAGGGGTGTTCCGTTCGGGCACCGTCGGTGAGAATTGCAGCTCATCGCAGCCGTTCTCGCGGATTTACAGCCTTCGACTGGCGGTGATTATCACGGAGGGTGTGAGTGTTAATTCCATTTCGTGATTTCCCTGGTTTCTGGCCGGTGGTTCCCGGGCGGCTCGAAAAGGCATTTCGGTCCGGCCGCGGCCGATGGCGCCTTCTGGTGTGAACCGGGGCTTTCCGCGACCGATCTCATCGCCAGGCTGGGTGACGGACTTTGGAAGCCGAAGTCGACGCCGCTCCCGTGAGGGGCGCTTGACGGGGCGGAAGACGTCCGTGAGGATCTGTGGGCTTCGGCTCTTTCGTGGTAGTCGTCCTAAATGGGGTGATTGTCTTGGCTGAAACTCCGCTGTGGCTTCAGGGGCGTTCGGCCGTGGTCGCGGCCGCGGATCCGAGTGAGTGGCGGGACGGCCTGCCCGACTACGACCTCTCGCACGAAGTCATGCCGCGGCAGCGGACGCACCACTTCGAGCCCGGTTCGCTGGAGGCCGTGGTCGAGGGGATCGTGCAGGTCTTCGAGATGGAGGTCTCGCACAAGAAGGATCCGGCGACCTGGGTGTCGATGGTCGCCGACCGTTTCCGGACCAACGTCAACGGAGGTCCGTGGGCCACCGCGGCGGACATCGCGGAGATCGGCAGCTACAACGTCCTGATCGGCGACAGCGTCTTCTACCCGACCGGGCAGGAGACCTTCGACTCCTCGCACCGGATGTTCCACAGGGCGTTTCCCGGCGGATTCTTCTGGGAGGTGCTCGAAGTTCTCACCCCGCCGCCGACCGTCACCGTCAAATGGCGCCACTGGGGCGTCTTCGAGGGTGAGTACCACGGTTTCCAGCCCACCGGGCAGACGATCGAGATGTACGGCGTCAGCATCGCCAAGCTGTCCGACGACCTCAGGCTGGTGGAGGTCGAGCACTACTACGACCCCAACGACTTCCTCGGCAGACTGACCGGTGGCTGTCCGGTGGCGCACAGGGAGTCGTGACCGGCCCGCCGCCCCGGCGGCGGCGGTGCTTTGCCCGATGAAGCCGGTCTGAGCGCGTCGGGCGCGTGCCTCCGGTGCGGCCGGTCGGGTCGCGGGGAAGCCGCCCCGGTGCGGCCGGTCGGGCCGCGGTGGGATATGCCCCGGAGTCGGTCCGGTCGCGGGGAGCCCGCTCGCGCCGCTCACGGTGCGGCCGGTCCGGTCGGGTCAGCGGCCGGCCACGGTGAAGTTCGGCAGCGCCTCCAGGCTCCGGGCGACCGCCGCGAAGCCGTAGTCGAGCATTTCGCGTTCGTAGCGTTCGACGGCGGGCAGCAGGTCGCTCTCGCCCCGGTGGACCTCGGTGAGCCGGCGGCAGAGCAGGGCCGCGTCACGGAAGGCGGTGTTCGCGCCCTGGCCGCCGCTCGGCGGCATGACGTGGACGGCGTCGCCCAGCAGGGTCACCCGGCGGGTTCCCCAGTGCGGCACCGGCCGCGCGTAGCCGACCTTCAGCGGCGAGCTGTTCACCACGTCGGACCGCTCGACCAGCTCGACCAGGTCCGGGTGCCAGCCGTCGATCAGGGGCAGCAGCAGGTCGCGGGCCGCGGCCCAGCCGTCGGGCAGCCGCTCGACGCGCTCGGGCAGGAACGCGGCCCAGCGCAGGTAGCCCTCGGTGGCGGGCAGTTCGACGTCGGGGGCGAGTTCGGCGGCGGCCAGGTGCGGCGGGCGGCGGAACTCCATCTTGCCGAGCAGCATGCTCATGTCCGGGCCGCGCACCACGGTGCCGAACCCCGGCACCAGACCGGCGAGGCGCTCGGTGAGCGGGGTGCGCCCGAGCAGGCCGTTGCCGCCCAGCGTGACGACCGAGGCGTCGGGCAGCAACCGGCGGCGGACCGCAGAGCCGACTCCGTCGGCGCCGACCAGGAGGTCACCGGTGGCCGTGCCGCCGTCGGCGAAGACCGCCCGCACGGTGTCGTCGGGCAGCTCGACGTACTCGACCAGCCGCCTGCCGTACTCGATCCGGTCGGAGAGGCCGGCCAGCAGCAGGTGCCGCAGCACGTGCCGGTCGGTGGCCATGCCGTCGTCGATCGGACCGAGTTGGCCGATCACGTTGAGGTGCTGGTCGACGACCGGCCGTTCCCCGGACAGCTCTCCTGTGGTGGCCTCCAGCAGGCCGTGCAGCCGCCGCGGCAGGCATTCGCGTAGCGCGGCGAGGCCCGCGCCGCCGATGCCGATCCGGAAACCCTGGTAGCGGCTGTGGGCGCCCGCCTCCCGCTCGTGGATCCGCACGTCGATCCCGGCCTGGACCAGCCCCTGTGCCAGGCACAGTCCGCCGATGCCCGCCCCGATCACCAGAACCCGCATGGTGGCTCCCTTGACTTGAACAGTGCTCAATTGAGCGGCGTTCAAGTTACTTGGTCGGTGTTCAAGTGGCAAGCTCTCCGTGTAGGACGAGGAGAAGGGGGAAGCGGATGCCGCTCCGGCAGGCCGATGTGCTCCGAGGCGCGATGGAGCTGCTCGACGAGGTGGGTCTCGACGAGCTGACCACCCGCAGGCTGGCGGACCGGCTCGGCGTCCGGGTGGGCGCCCTGTACTGGCACTACCCGAGCAAGACCGCTCTGCTGGACGCCCTGGTCGAGCGGATCGTCGACGAGATGCTCGCCGAGCCCATCGCGGAGCAGGACTGGGCGGGCCGGCTGCGGGAGCTGGCCGTACGGGCTCGCTCGACCATGCTGGCGCACCGGGACGGCGCCCGGCTGGTGGCCTCCTTCAGCGTGCTGCCGGCCTCGGCCGTGACCTACTTCCAGGCGCTGGTCGACTCGCTGCGTACGGCGGGCGTCCCGGAGCGGGACGCGGAGCTCGGCGCGGACCTGCTGACGAGCTTCACGAACGGTTTCACGCTTGAGGAACAGGCCCGGCAGGCCAAGATATGGCCCCGTGACCGGCGCGACGAGACCTTTCTCAGTGAGCTGGACATTCTCATCAACGGCATCCGGGTGAGCCTTCTGGAGAAATGACGGGCCCGCGGCCGGTGCCGGTCAGGTGGCCTGATCCGCGTACGGCGGCTCGGCTCGGCCGCTGTCGTACTGCGGTGGACAAAACAGGCAGATGGGCAAACGTGCGCATCGCAGAGCGCCGGAGGCCCCGGCCATGGAGCCGTGGGCCTCCCGCCTCTCGACGGCTATGGACGCGTCGGCCGATCGCCGACGTGCGCGCCGGATCCTGTTCCGGTGTACTCGCGATGCTTGCGCAGGCCGCCGAGGCCCAGGAGGCCGATCAGCCCCGCCAGGCCCCAGAGGCCGGTTTTGTCGCCGCTGTCCCTGCTGTTGTTCTGTGGCGCGGGAGTGGGCTGGCTTTGGGTGACCGGTGCGGCCAGTGAGTCGGTCGCCGCTGCGGCGGCGGGCCCAAGCGTCAGGAAGAAGGCTAGGCCCAGTCCGGTAAGCGTTTTACGCATGGAGTTCTCCCGTCTTGCTTCTGGTGAGAGTCCGGAAGTCGCCCGTCGGTCTCCTTCGTAGGAGATTCTGGCGACGCGATGTCCGTTTTCCCTCGTCAGAGGCGCCCATACCGCCCATATCAGGTGTCAAACATCCCGGCTCTCATATACCGCCTTATAGACATTTAGTGGATTTATTATCCAAGCATTGGTTTTTTGCTTATTTATCGTGAAATGGTGAGCGGGCTGGGCGTGTCATCGTAAACGGATCTTCTAGGGAGGCCGCCCCTGGACATCCACACCGAGCGGGAGGCGGAGGGGAACCCGGGTGGCCGACGCGGCAGGTGACGCGCGATCCGTACGGAGGCAGGGGACACAGGGCCCGGGGGGAGAGGTCCAAGGTCCCTGTCCCGGGGATGTACCGGCCGGAAACGCTGTGTGTCGACCACCGTGCCCTGGGCGGCACGGCGACACACAGTGGAGGAAACCATGAGTGCGGGAGGCGCGCCGGACAGGCGTCCGGCGCTGATGCTGACCCTGGCCACGGCCGGTTTCGCGATCAACTTCTGGGCGTGGGCGCTGCTCAGCCCGCTGGCGCCGAGGTTCAAGGAGGCCCTGCACCTGAGCCCCTTCCAGCAGGCGCTGGTGGTGGCGGTGCCGGTGGTCGTCGGCTCGCTCGGCCGCGTACCGGTCGGCGCGCTGACCGACCGGTACGGCGGTCGCGTCATGTTCCCGCTGGTGTCGTTGGCGACCGTCGTCCCGGTGCTCTACCTGGGGCTGGCCGGGCAGACGTCCCTGGCAGGACTGCTGGTCGGGGGCTTCTTCCTCGGCGTCGGCGGCACGACCTTCGCGATCGGTGTGCCGTTCGTCAACGCCTGGTTCCCGCCCGCGCGGCGCGGCCTGGCCGTCGGCGTGTTCGGCGCGGGCATGGGCGGCACCGCGATCAGCGCGCTGACCACGGTCAAGCTGGTCGACGTCGGCGGAAGCGCGACCCCGTTCACGGTCACCGCCGTCGTGCTCTGCGGGTACGCGGCGGTCGCGGCGCTGCTGCTGCGGGACGCGCCGGGCCGTACGGTGCCGGTCGAGTCGATGGCGCGGCGGCTGGGGGCCACGCTCCGGCTGCGGGTGACCTGGCAGGCCTCGGCGCTCTACGCGGTGGCCTTCGGAGGGTATGTGGCGTTCTCGGTCTATCTGCCGGCCTACCTCAAGACCGCCTACGCGCTGGACCAGGCCGACGCCGCCAACCGGATGGCCGGGTTCGTGCTGCTCGCGGTGCTGATGCGCCCGGTCGGCGGGTGGCTGTCGGACCGGTTCGCGCCGACCAGGGTGCTCGCCTGGACACTGGTCGTCGTCGTGTCCGGTGCCACGGTCCAGGCGTTCACCCCCGGCCTGGCACCCCTCGGGACGGTCGCGTTCCTGTCCATGGCCGCGGCGCTCGGCGCGGGCAGCGGCGCGACGTTCGCCCTGGTGGCGCTGCTCGCCCCGGCGAACAAGGTCGGCTCGGTCACCGGGATCGTGGGCGCCGCGGGCGGCCTGGGCGGGTTCGTGCCGCCGCTGCTGATGGGCGTCATCTACGGCTGGTACGGCAGCTACGCCCTCGGCCTGGGGCTGCTGGCCCTGGTCGCGCTGGCCGCCCTGCTGCTGGACACCACCGCCGTCGCCAGGACGGCCCGCCGCGCCATGCGTCCGCGCCTGGTCGAAGGGTCGGAGGCGTCCGGGACTTAGGACCCGGCTGATCGGGACCCTCGGCACCTGACGTGCGACCCGGTGCCACGGAAGCCTGAGTACGCGTCCCGCGATCGAAGGAGTGCAGCACCGTGTCACCACACCCCCAGACCCCCGCGACGGACTCGGTGCCCGGCGTGGCGCCGCTGCTGGCCGCACGTCGCTTCCTGACGAAGGAGACGGTCGGAGACGGGGGACGGACCCTGCACCAGATCGACCGCGGCTCCTGGGAGACGTTCTACCGGGACCGGTGGCGCTACGACCGGGTGGTCCGTTCGACGCACGGCGTCAACTGCACCGGCTCGTGCTCGTGGAACGTGTTCGTGAAGGACGACCTCATCACCTGGGAGCACCAGGCGACGGACTATCCGACGACGGGCCCCGACGCGCCGGACTACGAACCCCGTGGCTGCCCGCGCGGGGCGTCCTTCTCCTGGTACGAGTACTCGCCGTCCCGGGTACGGCACCCGTACGTGCGCGGGGCGCTGGCCGAGATGTTCCGCGAGTCGCTGGAGCGCCTCGGCGACCCGGTGCTCGCCTGGGCCGACATCGTCGAGAACCCCATGAAGGCGCAGGCCTACAAGAGCCGGCGGGGCCGGGGCGGCTTCGTGCGGGCCTCGTGGGAGGAGGCGATCACCATGATGGCCGCCGCCCACGTCCACACCACGAAGAAGTACGGCCCGGACCGCGTCGTGGGCTTCTCGCCGATCCCGGCGATGTCGATGGCGTCCTTCGCCGCGGGAACCCGGTACCACGCGCTGCTCGGCGGCACGCTGCTGAGCTTCTACGACTGGTACGCCGACCTGCCCGTCGCCTCCCCGCAGATCTGGGGCGACCAGACCGACGTGCCCGAGGCCGGAGACTGGTGGAACTCCACCTACCTGATGATGTGGGGCTCCAACATCCCGGTGACCAGGACCCCGGACGCGCACTTCCTGGCCGAGGCCCGCTACCGGGGCACCAAGGTCGTGGCCGTGAGCCCCGACTACGCCGACAACGTCAAGTTCGCCGACGACTGGCTCGCACCGCACCCCGGAACCGACGGCGCCCTGGCGATGGCCATGGGCCACGTCGTCCTCACCGAGTTCTTCCGCGACCGCCAGGTGCCGTACTTCACCGACTACGTCCGCCGCTACACCGACCTGCCCTTCCTCGTCACGCTCAGGAGAAGGGACAACGGCGCCTGGACCTCCGACCGTTTCCTGACCGCGAAGGACCTCGGCGACGAGGACCAGGGCGCGGCGCACCGGACGGTGTTCCTCGACGAGCGCACGGGCGAGCCGGTCGTGCCGAACGGCTCACTCGGGTTCCGGTACGGCGAGCGGGACGCGGGCCGGTGGAACCTCGACCTCGGCGAGGCCGTACCGGCGCTGGGACTGCTCGGCACGACCGAAGAGGCCGTCGAGGTCGAGCTGGCCAGGTTCGACGTCGGGGACACCGAGGGCGGCGCCGTGATGCGCAGGGGAGTGCCGGTCACCCGGATCGGCGGCCACCTCGTGACGACCGTGTTCGACCTGCTCATGGCCCAGTACGGCGTGCGCCGCGGTGACCTGCCGGGGAGCTGGCCGAGCGGCTACGACGACGCCGAGGAGCCCAACACCCCGGCCTGGCAGGAACGCGTCACCGGGGTTCCCGCGGCCCTCGCCGCCCGGATCGCCCGGGAGTTCGCACGCAACGCCGAACGCAGCAGGGGCCGTTCCCTGATCGTCCTGGGCGCCGGGGCCAACCAGTGGTTCCACTCCGACATGACCTACCGGGCGTTCATCTCGCTCGTCCTGCTGACCGGCTGCCAGGGCGTCAACGGCGGCGGCTGGGCGCACTACGTCGGCCAGGAGAAGGCCAGGCCGCTGACCGGCCAGCAGCACATGTCCTTCGCCTTCGACTGGCAGCGCCCGATGCGGCACCAGGCCGCCACGCCGTACTGGTATCTGCACACCGACCAGTGGCGCTACGAGCGGGTGCCCGCCGACGAGCTGGCCTCGCCGCTGGGCACCGGCAGGTTCGCCGGGATGACGTTCGCGGACACCGTCGCCGCGGCCCAGCGGATGGGGTGGAGCCCCGGCCACCCGGCCTTCGACCGCAACCCCCTCGACCTCACCGACGAGGCCGCGGCGGCGGGCCGTACGGTCCAGGAGCACATCGTGGAAGAGCTGAAGGCCGGGCGGCTCGGGGCGGTCGCCGACGACCCGGACGACCCGGCGAACTTCCCCCGCTGCCTCACCCTGTGGCGGGCCAACCTGCTCGGCTCCTCGGGCAAGGGCAACGAGTACTTCATGCGGCACCTGCTCGGCGTCGACTCCCTCGCCCGGGCGGGGGAGTGCGAACCCGGCGAACGGCCCCGCGACGTGGCCTGGCGCGAGGAGGCGCCGACCGGGAAGCTGGACCTGCTCACCGCGATCGACTTCCGGATGACCAACACCGGGCTGCACGCCGACCTGGTCCTGCCCGCCGCCACCTGGTACGAGAAGCACGACATCTCGACCACGGACATGCACCCGTTCGTGCACGCGTTCAGCCCGGCCGTCGAACCGCCCTCGGACGCGCACACCGACTACGACACCTTCCTCGCCCTCGCCGACCGGGTCAGTGAACTCGCCGCCGTCCACCTCGGCGTACGGCGCGACGTCCTGGCGGTGCCGTTGCAGCACGACACCCCTGACGAACTCGCCACCCCCGGCGGCCGGGCCAGGGACTGGAAGGCCGGGGAGTGCGAGCCCGTCCCCGGCGTGACCATGCCGAAGCTCGTGGAGATCGAACGCGACTACACGCTGATCGGCGCCAAGATGCGGGCGGTCGGCCCGCTGCTCGACACCCTCGGCACGACCACCAAGGCCATCACCGTGGACGTCACGCCGGAGATCGCCTACCTCGCCGAGCGCAACGGCGTCGTCGCCGACGGCCCGTTCGCCGGACGCCCGTCTCTGGCGACCGCCGACCGGATGTGCGAGGCGATCCTGGCGCTGTCGGGCACCACCAACGGGCGGGTGGCCGCCGCCGGGTTCGCCGCCCTGGAGGCGCGTACCGGGCAGCCGTTCGCCGACCTGATCGAAGGCCACGAGGACGACCACATCACCTACCCGGACACCCAGGCCGCGCCGCAGCCGGTGTTCACCAGCCCGGAGTGGTCCGGCTCGGAGAAGGGCGGCCGCCGTTACTCGCCGTTCACCCTCAACGTCGAACGGTCCAAGCCGTGGCACACCCTCACCGGCAGGCAGCACTTCTTCGTCGAGCACGACTGGGTCGCCGAACTGGGCGAACAACTGCCCGCCTTCCGGCCGCCGCTGAACATGGCGCGTCACTTCGGCAGACCCGGCGAGGTCGTCGACGGCGGCGTGACGGTACGGTTCCTCACCCCGCACGCCAAATGGTCGATCCACTCGATGTACCACGACAACGAGCTGATGCTCGCGCTGTCCCGGGGCGGGCCGGTCATCTGGATGAGCGTCGAGGACGCCGCGAAGATCGGCGTCAGGGACAACGAGTGGATCGAGGCGCACAACCGCAACGGCGTCGTCGTCGCCCGCGCCGTGGTCAGCCACCGGATGCCCGAGGGCACGGTCTTCCAGTACCACTCGCCGGAGCGGACGGTGAACGTGCCCAAGGCCGAGAGGAACGGCCGCCGCGGCGGCTACCACAACTCGATGACCCGGCTGCTGGTCAAGCCGACCCACCTCGCGGGCGGACACGCCCAGCTCACCTACGCCTTCAACTACTACGGCCCGATCGGCAGCCAGCGCGACGAGATCACGGTGATCCGCCGTCGTTCGCAGGAGGTGGAGTACTGATGAGAATCCGCGCGCAGGTCGCGATGGTGATGAACCTCGACAAGTGCATCGGCTGTCACACCTGCTCGGTGACGTGCAAGCAGACCTGGACCAACCGCGAGGGCACCGAGTACGTCTGGTTCAACAACGTCGAGACCAAGCCCGGCATCGGCTACCCCAAGCACTACGAGGACCAGGACCGCTGGCACGGCGGGTGGCGGCTCGACCGCAAGGGCAGGCTGACCCTGCGCTCCGGCGGCCGGATGAAGCGGCTGAGCCGCATCTTCGCCACCCCGGACCTGCCGTCGATCGACGACTACTACGAGCCCGCGACGTTCGACAAGGACATCCTGGTCGGCGCGCCCGCCGGCCTGAAGGACACCCCGGTCAAGAGGCCGTACTCCGCGCTGACGGGTGAGCCGATGGCCGTGGAGTGGGGGGCGAACTGGGAGGACGGCCTCGGCGGGGCGCACGAACGGGCCGACCGGGACCCGAACATCACCCGGATGCCCGCCGAGGCCGCGGCGAAGGTCAGGTTCGAGTTCGAGAAGACCTTCATGTTCCACCTGCCCCGGATCTGCGAGCACTGCCTCAACCCGGCCTGCGTTTCGGCCTGCCCGTCGGGCGCGATGTACAAGCGGGAGGAGGACGGCATCGTCCTCGTCGACCAGGACAGGTGCCGGGGCTGGCGGATGTGCGTCTCGGCGTGCCCGTACAAGAAGGTGTACGTCAACCACGCCACCGGCAAGGCCGAGAAGTGCACCTTCTGCTTCCCGAGGATCGAGGCGGGCCAGCCGACCATCTGCTCGGAGACGTGCGTGGGACGGCTCCGCTACCTCGGCATCGTCCTCTACGACGAGGACGCCGTCCTCGCCGCCGCGTCGGTGCCGGACGAGCACGACCTGCTCGACGCCCAGCGCGAGGTCTTCCTCGACCCCCACGACCCGGCGGTACAGCAGGCGGCCCGCGACGCGGGAATGCCCGAGGAGTGGGTCGAGGCCGCGAGGCTGTCGCCGGTGTGGCGGCTGATCAGCGAGTACCGGATCGCGTTGCCGTTGCACCCGGAGTACCGGACGCTGCCGATGGTCTGGTACGTCCCGCCGCTCTCCCCGGTGCTCGACGCGACCGGCGCGGCGGGCCGTGACGACACCGACGCCGACGACGTCTTCCACACCATCAGGGACCTGCGCATCCCGGTCGAGTATCTCGCCGAGCTGTTCACCGCGGGCGACGCCGACGCCGCCGCCGGGGTCCTGATGAAGCTGGCCGCGATGCGTTCGTACATGCGGGCCAGGACCCTGGACGGCACGGTCGCCGAGGAACTGCTCGACGGCATCGGGATGACGGCCGAACAGGTCGAGTCGATGTACCGGCTGCTCGCCATCGCCAAGTACGACGAGCGGTACGTCATCCCGACGGCCTACAGCAAGGACGCCGCCGCCCTTGAGGCCCAGGCCGCCGCGTCAGGCGGTTGTTCCCTGGACTGCGAGGGCGGCCCGGGCATGGGCGGTTCCGGCGCGGCCGGGTTCGGTGCGGGTGGTTCCGGGGCGGGCGGTCCTGGCGCGGGTGGTTCCGGAACGGACGGCTCTGGCGCGGGCGGTCCTGGGGCGGGTGACGTCGAGCGGGTCAGGGCCGTGACCGAGCGCTTCCACCTCGTCGAGGGCGGTGCCGACGACGTGCACGTCGGAAGACAGGGACTCACGACACGACGCCCCGACGGCCGGACGGGCCTGACCATCGACCCCCTGCGGGACCGGTCATGACCACACCCCCGACCAACACGACCTTCACGGCGACCCCTGTGACCCAGATGACCGCGACCACCAGGATCCCGGTGCCCGTGATCGACGTGACTTTGACGGCCGTCACCGATGCGGCCCCGGCCGCCATGGGCACGGCCTCGACGGCGGCGACCGATGGAGTCCCGGCCACCACGGATATGACCTCGGGGACGGTGATCGATGGGACCTCCGTGATCGACGGGGCCTCCGTGGCCGCGGCCGACCGGATACGGCTGTTCCAACTCGCCTCGGTGTTGCTCACCTATCCGGACGCGGAACTGCTCGGCGCCGCCGACGAGCTGCGCGGTGCCGCCGCCGGAATCGGGCACCCGTGGCTGCGCGGGCAGGTCGAGAGGTTCCTCACCTGGCTGACCGGCACGGCGCCGATCGACGCGCAGCGGCACTACGTGCGGACCTTCGACCTGCGCCGTAAGTCCGGCCTCTACCTGACGTACTACCTGCACGGTGACACCCGTAGGCGGGGCATGGCGCTGCTCGTCCTCAAGCGGCGTTACCATGCCCACGGTCTGCGGCTGGCCGCCGGTGAGCTGCCCGACCTGCTGCCGGTCGTCCTTGAGTTCGCCGCCGTGGTCGGTCCCGGCGAGGGGGAGGCGCCGCTGCGCCAGCACCGGCGCGGCGTCGAACTGCTCCGCGTCGCCTTGGCCGACCTCGGCACGCCGTACGGCCTGCTGCTCGACGCGATCACCGCCGTCCTGCCCGAACTGACCGACGCCGACCGGGCGGCCATCGCGGAGCTGGCCCTGGACGGCCCACCCGTCGAGTCCGTCGGCCTGGACACCCCCGGCCCGAACCCCTGCGGACCGGGTTCCCCCGGCCTGGGCTCTCTGGGGCCGGACCTCCTCAGCCCGGGCTTCCCGGGCCGGGACCTCGACCTCCACGGTGACGAGCTCGGCGGTATCGGCCTGGCACCGTACCCCACCCCCTCCTCGGAGGACCTGCGATGAACGCCGTCATCTGGATCGCCCTGCCGTACCTCTGCCTCGCGGTGTTCGTCGGCGGCCACATATGGCGGTGGCGCCACGACCAGTTCGGCTGGACCACGCACACCAGCCAGCTTCTGGAGAATCGGATCCTGCGCCTGGGGTCGCCGCTGTTCCACCTGGGCGCGTTCGGGGCCATCGGCGGGCACGCGATGGGGCTGCTGGTCCCGGCCTCGGTGACCGAGTGGCTGGGTGTCCCCGAGCACCTCTACCACCTGGTCGCGGTCTGGGCCGGTACGGTGACCGGCGTCATGCTCGTCGCCGGGTTCGTCCTGCTCGTCGCCCGTCGCGTGGTCAACCGCCGGGTCAGGCGGAAGACGACCCCCATGGACAGGGTGCTCTACGCGGCCCTGGCGGTCATGATCGGGCTCGGGATGGCCGCCACGGTCGTCGTGAACCTGTTCGGCCCGGGATACGACTACCGGGAGACGGTCGCGGTCTGGTTCCGCGGAGTGTTCCTGTTCTCCCCGCGCAGTGACCTGATGACCGGCGCCCCGCTGGTCTACCAGCTGCACGCCGTCGGCGGCTTCCTGCTCCTGGCGCTGTGGCCCTTCACCCGGCTCGTCCACGTCTGGTCGGCTCCCCTGGCCTACCTGTGGCGCCCCTACGTCGTCTACCGCACCCGCCAGGGCCCCGTCCCACCTGCCCAACCCAGCCCGGCCACCGTACGCGAACGGGGAATCTCCGCGTGATCGATGTTTTGAGATCATGAGCGGGCCCTGCCGTGCCGTACGCGGCGGGGCCGGCGGTCGAATGTCGTAAATATCGCAGGTCAGTGGCCTTTTGAGGGGGAAATATATGCATTGCTACTGGAAGGCCGATACGCCGTAAGCTGGGGTGCGTGGCTCCGGTGCTGACCCTGCTCGACGGTGTCCGCTGGGAGGGTAGGCCACTGGCGGGCGATCGCGCGCATGCCCTGCTGGCCGTGCTCGTGCTGCACGGAAAGGCCGGGGTCAGCGACGATCGCCTGGTCCGGGAGCTGTGGTGGGAGGACCCGCCCGCCAACCCCGTCAAGGCGCTACAGGTCGTGGTCTCCCGTACCCGGTCCGCGACCGGCCCCGACGTCGTGGTGCGTACGGCGCGCGGCTACCGGCTGGGCCTGTCGGCGGACCAGGTCGACGCCCACCTGCTCGCCGACCTCGTGGGGCGGGCGGTCAAGGCGCTGGGCGAGGGGGACACGGCCCTGGCCCGCCGGTGTGCCGAGCAGGCGATCAGCCTGGCGGGGAGCGGTCGTGAGCCGTCGACCGGAGCGCTGGCCGACCTGCGCGCCGTCGCCGCCGGACACCTGGCCGAGGCCTGCCGGGTGCTGGCCCTCGCACGGGGCAGGGACGGCGACCACGCGGGCGCGCTTCCCCTGCTTGAGGAGCGCGTGGCCGCCCTTCCGCACGACGAGGAACTGCTGGCCTGCCTGCTGCGCAGTGAGGCGGCGGTGCGCGGTGTCGCCGCGGCGCTGGAACGCTACGAACGCTACCGGGCCGACCTCGCCGACCGGCTCGGCACCGATCCCGGGCCTGAGCTGACGCGGGTGCACGCCGGGCTGCTGGCCGCCGACCGGCCGGTGCGCGAGGGGCTTCGCTACGACGGTTCCTCGCTGCTCGGCCGTGAGGACGACATCCGTACGGTCCACGCCCTGCTGCAGAGCGGCAGGGTCGTCTCCATCGTCGGCCCCGGCGGCCTGGGCAAGACGCGGCTGGCCCACGTGGCGGGCAGGAACGCCGTGCAGCCGGTGGCGCACTTCGTCGAACTGGTCGCCGTGTCCTCTCCCGAGGGCGTGGTGGACGAGGTGGGGTCCGCGCTCGGGGTGCGTGACTCGGTCGTCGGACGGCGGGCGCTGACCCCGCAGCAGCGCGCCGACGTGCGGACCCGCATCGCCGCCCACCTGGACCAGGTGCCCTCCCTGCTCATCCTGGACAACTGCGAGCACGTCGTCGAGGCCGTGGCCGACCTGGTGGCCTTCCTCATCGCCACCACTCGTGACCTGCGGATTCTCACCACCTCACGCGCCCCGCTGGCGATCCCCGCCGAACGGGTCCACCAGCTCGGCGAGCTGGCCACGGGTGACGCGGTCGAGCTGTTCGGCCAACGGGCCACGGCGGCCCGTCCCGGTGTGCGGCTCGACGAGGAGGTCGTGCGCGAGATCGTCACCCGGCTCGACGGTCTACCGCTGGCCATCGAGCTGGCCGCGGCCAAGACGCGGATGATGTCGGCCGAGGAGATCAGACGGCGGCTGAACGACCGGTTCGCCCTGCTGCGTGGCGGTAACCGCAGCGCCCCCGACCGGCACCAGACGTTGCTCGCGGTCATCGACTGGTCCTGGAACCTGCTGGGCGAGCGGGAGCGGCGCGCACTGAGCCGGCTGTCGCTGTTCGGTGACGGCTTCACGTTGGAGACGGCCGAGTACATGCTCGGCTCGGACGCGCTGCACGCCGTGGACGCGCTGGTCGAGCAGTCCCTGCTGAGCGTCAGGGAGACCGCGTACGGCCTGCGCTACCGCATGCTGGAGACGGTCAGGGAGTTCGGCCTGATGCGCCTGGCCGAGGCCGGTGAGGAGGAGCGGGCGCGGGCGGCGCAACGGTCCTGGGCCGTCGAGTACGGCATACGCCATATCGACTATCTGTTCAGTGTCCGCCAGTTCGAGGCCGTGGACGCGCTGCGCGCCGAGGAGGGCAACCTGGCCGACCAGCTGCGCCGGGCGCTGGGCGAGGGCGACTCCGGCACGGTGATGCAGCTGATGTCCGCCGTGGGCGCGCTGTGGTCGATCCGTGGCGACCACCCCAGGATCGTCGTGCTGCGCGAGGCGCTGGTCCAGGCGCTCGACGGCTGGGTCCCGCCCCCGGAGCTTGAGGAGGCGACCAGGGCGGCCCTGCTCATCATGCTCATGAACATGATGGGGATGACCGACCGCACGCTGCGCGACCTGCTCACCCACCTGCCCGAACGCGAAAGCCCCGTCCCCCGCCTGGCCGCGATGACGCGGGTGGTGCTGGCCAGTGACTCCCCCAACGGGAACCAGGTCATCCAGCGACTGACCGAGCTGAGCCTGAGTTCCGACCACGACCTCGCCCTGATGGCGGGGCAGGCGCTGGCCCACGCGCTGGAGAACATCGGAGCGGCGGAGGCCGCGTGCGCGGCGGCGGAGCGGGCGCTGGCCGTGGTGCGGGAGGACGACGGGCCGTGGCAGAAGGCCGTCCTGCGGGCCACACTCGCCCAGCTGACCCTGCAACAGGGAGACCACGAGCAGGCGGTCCGCCACGCCCGTGCCGCCCTTCCCGCCATGATCAGGATCGGCGCCACCGACGACGAGGTGCAACTGCGCGCCGTCATCATCCACAACGCCATCCAGACGGGTGATCTGGAGACGGCCGAGGCCGAGTTCGCCGAACTGACGCGGATCAGCGAGAGCGAGGCGGTGCAGGGCGAGATGGTGTTCATCCCGATGTGCGCGGCCGAACTGTCCCTCGCCCGCGGTGACACGGCGCACGCCCTGGCCCAGTACCGCCTGGCCGTACAGCGGGCCCGTGACATGCGGCTGACCGCAGGTCTTCCGAGCGGCAGCGAACCGTGGGTGATCGTCATCACCGCCTTCGCGCTGACGGCCCACGCCTACCACGCCGGCCCGGCCGACCTGCGTCACGGCGAGGAACTGTTCGCCGACCGGTCCTTCCTGCTGAACGGGGAGATGCTGAGCGCGCGCAGCCTCTACATCGACTACCCGGTGGTCGGGACGATGCTGTTCGCGCTCGGAGCGTGGGGCCTGCTGTGGGAGGCGCTGCCCGCGCACGAGGCGATCAGGCTGCTGGTGCTCGCCGAGCGCTTCTCCTACAGCCAGATGATGTCCAGCATGGCCTTCGACCGGATCGAACCGCACGCGGAGAGGGCCGCGCCCGGTCTGATCTCCGCGATACGGGCGGAGTACGGCGACCGGCGCGGCCCCGAGTTGCTCGACGAGGCCAGGAAGGCGCTGCGCGGCCACGGCTCAGATGTGCCGCTTGTAGGAACGCACCGCCAGCGGCGCGAAGATCAGGATGCAGATCAGGCAGGCCAGTAGCGTCCAGGCCACCTCCCCGCTCACGACACCGTTGTTGGCCAGGTCGCGGGCCGCCGTGACCAGGTGCGAGACCGGGTTGACCCGGACGAAGGCGGCCAGCCAGCCCGGCAGCGTGTCCACCGGCACGAACGCGTTGGACAGGAACGTCAGCGGGAACATGATCATCATCGAGATTCCCTGCACCGCCTGGGCGCTGCGTGCGATGGTGCCGACCCAGGTGAAGGCCCACGCCAGCGACCAGCCCGTGACGATCGACAGCGCGATCGCGCCGAGCGTCCCGAACACGCCGCCGCCCGGCCGGTAGCCCATGAGGACGCCCATGCCGAAGGTCAGCCCCGAGGCGATCGTGTAACGCACCAGGTCGGCGACCATCGGCCCGGCCAGCGGCGCGATGCGGGCGATCGGCAGCGACTTGAACCGGTCGAAGACCCCCTTCTCCATGTCCTCACGGAGCTGGATGCCGGTCGCCATACAGGTGGTCAGCACGGTCTGGGCGAGGATGCCGGGAATCATGAGTGGCAGGTAGTTGCCCACGTTCCCGGCGATGGCGCCGCCGAAGATGTAGGCGAACATCGCCGTGAACAGGATGGGCTGCATCGTCACGTCGATGAACTGCTCGGGGTTGCGGAACATCTTCTTCACCGCCCGCCAGGCCATCATCATGGTCTGGCTGAGCGTCTCGCCGACCGAGACGCGCCGCCGCGCGGACGCCACCCGGTCGGCGGCCCGTACGGGCTGGTGGGCGGCCGGTGCGGTCAGGGTGCTCATCGGTTCTCTCCGTCGTTGTCGTTCTTCTCGTCGGCCTCGTGACCGGTGAGGGCCAGGAACACCTCGTCCAGGCTGGGCTTGTCCACGCTCACCGACGCTACGGACACCCCCGCGGTGCGTAGCGCGATCAGCACGTCGGCGGCCAGGTCCGCCTGGCCGAGCGGGGCGGTGAGCCGTCCCTGCTCCGGGCTGAGCACGGGCTCGACGCCGACCACACGGCGCACGATGTCCGAGGCCTGCCGCATCTCACCGGGTACGGCGAGCACGACCTGCAGGGCGGAGTCGCCGACCGTGGTCTTCAGCTCGTCCGGGGTGCCCTCGGCCACCTTCCTGCCGTGGTCGATGACGGCGATCCGGTCGGCGAGCTGGTCGGCCTCGTCGAGGTACTGGGTGGTCAGCAGGACGGTGCAGCCGTCGGCGACCAGGTCGCGGATGGTGTCCCACATCTGTCCACGCGTACGGGGGTCGAGTCCGGTGGTCGGCTCGTCCAGGAAGATCAACGGCGGCCTGGTGATCAGGCTGGCGGCCAGGTCGAGCCGCCGCCGCATGCCCCCGGAGAACTGCGCGATCGGCTTGTTGGCGGCCTCCTCAAGCCCGAACCGCCCCAGCAGGTCGGTGGAGATCCGCTTCGCCTCCGCGGAGCCGATGCCCTGCAGCCGCCCGAACAGCCACAGGTTCTCCCGGGCGGTCAGGTTCTCGTCGACCGACGCGTACTGGCCGGTGACCCCGACCAGCTGCCTGATCACGTGCGGGTTGTCGGCCACGTCGACGCCGAAGATCTCGGCGCGTCCGGCGTCGATCTTCAGCAGCGTCGCCAGCATCCGCATCGTCGTGGTCTTGCCCGCGCCGTTGGGGCCGAGGACCCCGAAGACCTCGCCGGGCCGTACGTCCAGGTCGATCCCGTCGACGGCGCGGTACGTGCCGAACGTCTTGACCAGTCCTTCGGCCCGAACGGCGCTCACCGCCGTCTCGGCACCGGACCTCGTCTGTCTTGCCTCTTGGGTGATGCTCATGGACACAGGTTCGACGACCCGGGTTTCACCACACCTTCGCCCCGGTTTCGCGGCGCCTCCTGGGTGAAACCCGAGGAGTTCAGGCGTTTGCAGAAACCGTCAACACATTCTGCGGAAACCGTCAACGACATTCCGCCGGAGAATCAACAGACTGGCTTCAGCCTTTCGTTCGGAAAGGAGAGAAGCAGAGTCCGTGCCAGGGGTCGCCGTTTCTCCGGCGAACGTCCCCCTTCGATCCGTACCGCGTGCCCGCGCGCAGCCGAGGCACGTCCGGACCTGCGGGAACAGGGGACCGCGGTAGCGCGAGCCGTACCTCACATGGGCAGCAGGCGGGATCGATCCGGGTACGGCTGTCGCGACATGCTTGCCGGTGCGGTGTCCGATTCCGTCCAGGAGTGCCTCCCGCCGGGAGGCAGCCGTGCCGCACCCAAGCCCGTACAGGTCCGCTGGTCTGGCCGGGAGAGCCGACGCGCCCGCGTTCGCGACCGTGACCGCTCTGTCATGACACGCCGGTTCGCCGAGTCGGGCGCGACCGGAACGCCTTTTAGGAGAGCTTCTTGAGAAAGTCGTTATATACCGCGCCGGTCGCACGGCTGCGTTTGCCGGGTCCACCGTCGGCCTCGAATGTGGGAGCCGGCCGCCCCCGAGGCTGGTGGAGCCGGATCGCCGCGGTTGTGGTCTCCGTGACGCTGGTCCTGGCCGGCGCCGTCACGCCCGCGCAAGCGGGTGCACCGCTCCGGCCGTCCTCGTGCGAGGGCGCCGACCGCGCCGCCGCCCGGCTGGGGGGCATCGGGCCCGCCGGCGTCGGCCAGGCCTCGGCGATACGCCTGATGTGCGCGGGTGAGGCCCCTGCGCGCCTCGCCGCGTTGGCGGAGGACGCCGACGACGTGGTGATGAGCTTCGAGGTCTCGCAGGTCGACCGTGGTCCCCTCCAGGCCGAGGTGGACAAGATCCACAGAGCACAGGCGACGGGTCAGTCGCTGAGCGATCACATGATCACGCTCCTGAAGTCGTACGAGGTGGGCGTTTACCCGGACGCATGGGAAGGCGTCGGGTTCGAAGGCTCCATCCAGGTGATCGACACCGGGGTGGCCATCGTGATACCGGCCGACCAGGTCGGCCCGAACGCGAACTGGTGGCAGAAGTTCCTCTCCGCCACTGTGGGGACGGGCGCGATGATCCTGACCTCGGCGTTGTGCCTGGGAGCCTTCAATGTCGGCGCCCCGGCGGCCGCGCCGTTCTGCGGAGCCCTCGGTGGATTCGTGGGGGGCATGATCGGGGAGTTGTTGAACGCCTATTTCGACAACAGGCCGTTCACCGACCCGGCGGTCTGGACGGAGGCGTTGGCGGTGGGCATCCACGGAGCCATCACCGGCGCCGTGCTGGGCAAGGCGCTCGCGGTGATGGAGACGGGGGCCAACCCCCTGCTCCAGAAGATCGCGCAGGGCGTGAAGAACCTGGCGGCGAAGTTCACCGCGTTCCGGAGCCCGCTTGAGTTCGTGGCCCAATATCTTGAGGGCCTCGCTCCAGCCCTTCTCGCGAATCTCCACAGGCTCCGCAACGGCATCGGATCCGCGAGCCTGCGTCCGATGGCACTCGGGTCGTCCAGCACTTACGGGGAAGGCAGTTCGGACGGGAACGGTTACCGCGACACCGCCGATCAGGGGTTCAACGATCTCGCGGAGCGCAGGGCACAGCCCGCCGGTACCGAGGTCAGTGACGACGTCACCCCCTGGGTGGACTGGGTGGGCTCGGTCCGGGTGGGGACGATGGAGGACCGGGAGGTCGAGGGCTGGCGTGGATACACGATCGACCTGATCGCCGGGAAGGCCCAGTGCGCGGTCAAGGTGTTCAAGCCCAACGTCATCACGCTCATCGCCGGCGGCAACGATGTCCTCTACGACATCCAGATGGACGGTGCGATCGGGCGGCTCCAAAGACTGGTCGAGCAGATCGCCGGTGACTCTCCGAGGGCCGTCGTCCTGGTGGCGGGGATGCAGCCCTTGAACTCCCCGAAATTTCCCGGCGCCAACGCGCGGGGTGAGGCGTTCACCGCCCAGATCCCCGCCATGGTCGATCTGCTGGTGAAACGCGGCCTGCGTGTGGTGTACACCGACACCACCGGATTGGAGCTCTCCGACATCGGCACCGATGGCATTCACCCCACTGACCAGGGCTACGAGAAGATCGGCACGGCGTTCGTGAAGGCGGCCGGTCAGGCGAGTGACAGAGGTTGGCTCCGGCCGCCGGCCGAGCAGGATCCCGGCCAGGTGTCCGACGCCTGTGGCGGCCCGAGGGACGACGGTACCGGCACCGGTGACAACAGCTCCAAGCTCGGCCCGAACTGGGAGGACCGCGGCGTCATCCAGGACCAGCAGTACCCCAACACCAGCCGGTTCTGGATGGTCGACGTCAACAAGGACCGCAAGGCCGAGTTCGTCGCGGTCGACGAGAAGCAGAACTTCCGGTTCTGGTGGAACAGCGGGCCCTCCGGCAAGAACTGGATGCCCTTCGTCGAAGGCCAGAACTCCTACAAACCCGCGGCCGGGGCGGTGGGCAACATGCTGCGGTTCGGTGACGTGGACGGCGACGGGTTCCCCGACTGCATGGTGGTGTGGCTGACCGGCAAGGTCGAGGTCTCCACCTGGAAGGGCGACAACCCCTCCGGCCAACGCATGTGCATGAACAAATACGGCGGCATGGCCAGTGTCTTCGACGAGGGGTCGCAGGGTGAGATCCTGAACATCGACCCGGCCACGAAGATCCGGTTCGCCGACGTCACCGGGGGCGGCCGGGACGACTACCTGCTGATCAAACCGGACGGCACGACGACCGCCGCGTACAACAGGGACTTCCAGAACAAGGACGGCCGCAAGTGGCTGGACTGGACCGCTCCCCAGCAGATCAGTGGCGCCCTGGCCAACCCCCGGGAGATCCGCTACGCCGACATCAACGGTGACAAGCGGGCCGACCGCATCCTGATCACCCTCAAGGGCGGCGCCCGCGCCTGGATCAACGAGGGAGCCAAGGGCGCGGGCGGCACCTACCGCGACATCGGCAGGATCGCCGGGGACGGTGACCTGCCGCCCAAGGACATCCAGTTCGCCGACATCGACGGGGACGGCAAGGCCGACTTCCTGCGCATCGGCTGGACCGGTGTCACCCACGCCTGGCTCAACAAAATCCCCGCCGACTACTTCGACACCTTCCACCCCTGAATGAAGACTCCGGGGTGCCCGATGCGCCGGTCACACCATCGGGCACCCCAGACCCGCGGTCACCGCTGTGGAACGGGCCCGGAACAGGAGTGCGAGAAACCGTACGGTGGGCCTGGGAATGGCCGATCAAAGATTCCTCGGAGGAGGTCAGCCGGAACGCCCCCGTCCAGCCGGCCGTTCTCTTCAGCTCTTGTGAGTGGCGTATATCGCGTTCAGCACCTGCTGGAAGAACTCGCGTAGTAGACGCTCCGGCCGGTCGGCTCGGGCCAGGTGGCGTAGGAGACGGTCTTCGTCGACCGTCCGGGGACGGCGTGCGGCCCGGAGTCCTGGTTCCAGACCTTGTCGATGCAGACGTAGCGCGTGGAGGAGCACTCGTTGGAGAGGTCCACCCTCCTGGCGTACCCGACGTCGTAGAAGTGGTGCTGAACCTGGCAGGCGGCCTTGTTCACAGAGGACGTCGGCAGGCCGGCACCGGCGGAGCTGGCGTTGGAAGGGGTGGCGAAGACGGACAGGGCGAGCGTGCCGACCGCCACGGCGAACGCGAACTTTGTCGTGGTGTTCATTTTCTCGGCTTTCTCTGTAGGGAGTTCAGGTTCGCGGTCGACCGTTTCGCACAGCCCACCGTTTCGGCCTGAGATTCGTTCCGACCCTACGAACGCCCGCTTTTGTTTCGCTATCGACCCGATATGACGGCGACGCCGGTCGTGACCTCCGGAGAACGATCCCTTTTCGTGCTGGGTAACGGCCCTCGCCCCCGCGTGAAACGACCACGGTTTCTCTCCGGACGGACGGGGCGCCCGCCCTCGCTATCGTGATCACATGGGGGCTGACGTACGGTTCAACATCCTGGGGCGGCTCGAAGCGACGGTCGACGGCAGGCCGGTGCGGCTGGGCGGTCCGCGGGCCCGGGCCGTACTGGCCATGCTGGTCGTCGGCCACGGCCAGGTGCTCAGCATCGACCGGTTGGCCACCGCCTGGGGGCGGCACCCGCCGGCGACCGTACGCAACCAGGTCATGATCGCGGTGGCGGCCCTGCGCAGGGAACTACGCGGGATGGGCGCCGGACCGGAGATCATCAGGACGGAGGGGTCCGGCTACCGGCTGGCCGGTGGCCTGGTGGACACGCACCAGGCGGAGCGGTGCATCGATCGGGGCAGGCAGGCGGCTCGGGCCGGACGACAGGCCGAGGCCGCCGACCTGCTGGGGCAGGCCCTGACACTGTGGCGCGGCCCGGTGCTCGCCGACCTGGAACTGGAGGAGCTGGCGGCCTTCGCCGGACGGTGGGAGGAGCTGCGCCTGAGCGTCCTTGAGGAGCGGGCCGAACTGGGCCTGGCCCTCGGCCGGCATCGCGACCTGGTCGGTGAGCTGTCCGAACTGCTCGCCGAGCATCCGCTGAGGGAACATCTGCGGGCACTGCTCATGACGGCGCTGCACGGCTCCGGGCGGCGGTCCGACGCGCTGGAGGTGTACCGCGAGGGGCGAACCCTGCTCGCGGACGAACTCGGCCTCGACCCCGGGCCCGAGCTGCGCCGGTTGGAGGCGACCATCCTCGCCGACGCCCCCGACCCCGAGCCGTTCCACGGACGCGAGGAGGCGGGGCAGGTGCCCGCCGAGTTACCCGCCGACGTGACCGGCTTCGTGGGGCGTGAACGCGACCTGGCTCTGCTGCGCCGGAATGCCCTCGCCGTGGGTGCTCCCTCCATCGCGACCGTCACCGGCGCGGCCGGCGCAGGCAAGACCGCCCTGGCCGTACGGTTCGGCCATCTCGTGGCCGAGGAGTTCCCCGACGGCCGGCTCTACGTGAACCTGCGCGGGCACGCGGCCCGCCCGCCCATGCCGCCGCTGGAGGCCCTCGTGCGGATGCTCGGTTCGCTCGGGATACCCCCGGAGCGGATCCCCGAGCAGGAGGAGGCCGCGGCCGGTCTGTACCGCTCGCGCCTGTCGGGCCGCCGGATGCTGGTGCTGCTCGACGACGCGCGGACGGCCGAACAGGTACGGCCCCTGTTACCCGGCGATCCCGGTTGCCTGGTCGTCGTCACCAGCCGCAACGCGCTCGCCGGGCTGACCGTCTCCCACGGCGCCTGGAACCTGTCACTCGGCGTGCTCGACCGGGACAACAGCGCCCGGCTGCTGGCCTCCATGGTCGGGGAACAACGGTTGTCGGCGGAGCCGGAGGCGGCCGAGCGGATCGTACGGCTGTGCGGAGGACTCCCGCTGGCCCTGCGTGTGGCCGCCGCGACGCTGGCGACGCGTCCGCGAAGGTCGCTGGGCGAGTACGCCGCCGCGTTGTCCGCGCGAGGGCTGGACCTGCTGCGGATCGACGGCGACGTGGCGGTCCGGGCGGCGTTCGAACTGTCGTACACGGGCCTGCCGGAGGCGGAGCGGCGCCTGTTCAGGCTGCTGGGGCTGGTCCAGGGGCCCGACGTCACCGCGTCGGCCGTCGCCTCCCTGGCCGACATCGAGATCGCCGAGGCCGAACAGCTCCTGGACCGCCTCGCCGCCGCCCACCTGATCGAGGAGTACCGGCCGTACCGGTACACCTGTCACGACCTGCTCCGGCAGTACGCGGGAGAGCTCACACTCCGCGACGACGATCCCGCGACCGGCGTCCGGGCCCTCGAACGCCTCGGCGACCGGTACCTGGCCGAGGCCGTCGCGGCGGCGGAGAGCGCCTATCCCTCGATCACCCGCCTGCCGCTCCCCGTCCCGTCCGGGCTCGGGCCCCGCGCCGAGGCGATGGCCTGGTTCAGCGCCGAGCAGGCCAACCTCGTCGCCTTCGCCCTGCACGCCGCCGGCGCCGTCGACCCCTCCTCCGCCGCCCGCAGGCCTCCGGTCACCGGCCCCAGACGACACGCCTGGCTGATCGCCGACGCCCTGCGTGGTCACCTCGTCCACCACACCGCCACCAGCCTGGCCGACATCGTGGCGATCGCCGACGCCGCGACACACGCGGCCACCGTCGAGGACGACCCGCTCGGCCTGGCGGCGGCGCACCTCTGCGCGGGCACGGCCGCTCTGTGCCGCGCCGACTACTCCGCCGCCCACGCCGCCTGTGAGCTGGCCATTCGGTACAGCGAGCACGCGGGCTGGTCCGCGGGCGCCGCCGCCGCGCACAACAACGCCGCCACCGCCTGTCATGACCTGGGCAGGCTCCGCCAGGCCATCGACCACCTCGTCAGGTCCGTCGAGCTCAACCGCGAGATCGGCGACACCTACGGCGAGGCCCGCGCCATGGGCAACCTGGGTACCGTGCACCTGGAATGCGGCGACCTGGAGGCGGCGGAACGGCACCTGCGCGACGCCCTCGTCCTCCACCGTCACCTGCGCGGCAGCGAGCTGAGCCACTCCCTCAACGAGCTCGCGACCGTCCGGCGTCTCAGCGGCGACCTGGACGAGGCACTGGCCCTCGCCACCGAGGCGCTCGGCCACGACCGCGAGAGCGGCCTGCACGTGCCCGAGGCCAAGATCCTGACCACGCTGGCGGAGATCCACCGTGACCGCGGCCGTCTCGACCTCGCCCTTGAGGCCGCGGTCTCGGCCGGTGAGCGCGCGGAAGGCGCGCGCCACGTTTACGCCATGTGCCGCGCCACGCACGTCCTCGGCACCGTCCAGGCGATGACCGGACAGCACGGCGAGGCTCTCGACGCCCACCAGCGAGCACTCACGTACGCCGTCACGGCGGGCATGGTGCACCTGCAGGTCAGGCCGCTGCTCGGCCTCGCCCGCGCGCACGCCGACCTGGGCACGCACGACCGCGCGATCCGGTACGCCCGTCAAGCTCTGGACCAGGCGTCCTCGACGGGCTACCTCCTGCTGGAGGACCTGGCGCTGTCACTCCTGGCCGACCTCGAAGGGAGGCCACGGCCGGCACGCCGTGAGGAGGACGGGCACCGTACCCGGCGGTGACGCGGCGCGAGGGCCTACGGTCACCGCTGTGAGGCGGGCCTGAAACAGGAATGCGGGGCGTCGAACCAGTCGGCGGCGATGTCCGTTCCCGTCAGCCGTCCGATGAGCGTCAGCGTCGAGCTGATGCTCTCGTCCTCTTCCACGAGGTCCTCGGGGCCTCCCGGGGTCGCGGGGTCGTACGGGTCGTTGAGCTGGAAACGCAACCCCTCCATCAGATGGTCGAGCGCGTGCGGGTCGTCACCGGACCTCTCGTCGGGCGACAGGGGGTCGAAGGAGACGACCATGCGCCCGTCGCGGGCGTACGCGAACCGCTCGGTGTGGTTGACGTCCATGGTGAGGCCGACGGCCTGCCCGCCGTTGGCACTGAGAGGCGGCAAAGACCGGTCGTCGTACGTTCCGGGCACGACGCAGAGCCAGTCTCCGACCTCGGCGACCCAGACGGAACCGTCGTCGATGTTGCGGTCGAGGATCTCGCTCAGACGGCAGGGTGTGCGGGTGCTCGGGTCCAGGGAGAACTTCGCCGTGATGGCCGCGGCGTCCATTCCCTGAACCCATGTGGCACCGAATCCCAGCGCCCACAGGTCCATGTCGTGGTCGAGTCCCTCGGTGAACACGGTCGACACGAGGAGCCGATAGAGACGTGTTTCCTGCCGAAGACGCATGGGGGAAGTCAACCATTCGATCAACGCGGAATGGGGATGCGCAGGGAAGGCAGGTCAGGGGGATCGGGGGTGGCGAAGGCGTCGGTGAGCATCGTGGAGACGGTGTAGAGGTGCCACAGGACGTCCATCCGGGAGTCCGGCAGCCGTGCCACCTGGGCCGCGTCCACGACGTGTGCCAGCCCGTCCGCCCGCAGTTCCCCGCGGTCGTCGATCACGGCCGCGCGCAGCAGGCCGGTCAGCTCGGCCGAGGGCTCGGTCCGCCAGTTCCAGGGCTTCCCCGCGGAAGCCGCGGAGGCTTTCAGGAAACCGGCAGGAGAACCGGCGGAAGGCCCGGAACGCAGGGGCAGGCCACGTGAGCGGAGCCGGTCCCACAGGCTCGGGCGGCTCTCCTCGGTGAACCGCCACGGACGCCCCTCGACGGGCACGTCCCGCAGCGAGGGCGCGAAGGCGTTGATCACCCCGTGGATGAGCGCCTCCGAGCGTCGCCACAGCGGGTCGATCCCGAGCGCGGTCCTGACGACCAGGTTGTCGAGGAACGGCGGGACCGGGTTCTGGCCGCGCAGCAACGACGCCCGCGAGGCGGCGTGCCAGCGGCCCACACGGTGCGCCAGATACAGCCGGTCCAGGGCGCCGGGGCCGTCCAGGTCCCGCCAGGGGGAGGCCAGGGCCTGGGCGTGCTGTCTGCCCTGGTCGGTCAGCAGGTCGGCGTTCCTGCTGAAGAGGCCGTCGATCCGCCGCCTGACGGCCTTGGCGTCCAGACCGGTCTGGTTGTGCAGGAACCCGCCCCGCAGGACCTCCCCGCCGTGCCCGGACATCCGTGGCGTGGGGTCGAACCGTACGCCGGCCGGGATGTTCTCGTAGACCGAGATCATGCCCTCGCAGGCGAACAGGACGTTGTGGCCGCGAACGTGGGGATGGGGGACGACCAGCTCCGTGCCGTCGTCGGACCGTTTCGGCCGGGCGACGCTGTGCCGTACGCCGAGGGCCCGCGCGACACGTTCGGCGAGCACCACGTCGGGGCTGTCGTCATGCCCGGAGGTGGCCGTCACGAACGGGATGCCGGCCCTGTGCAGCAGCGCGGCGAGGAGACGGCTGTCACGGCCACCGGTGAGCGACAGCCGTACCGGCTCGGTGGTGTGGCGCAGCGGTCGTACGGCGGTGAGTAGCGCGTCGGCGAGTTCGTCGACCTGGGCGCGTGCCGCGCGTCGGGAGGCGGGGGCCTCGCGGGCCTCGGGGAACGGGGTCTCGGTGACGGTACGGCGCCCGCCCTCGACCCTGATCTCGGCGGCCGGGGGCAGCGCGCCGACCCCGTGGAACGGCGTCTCGTCGGACAGGAAGTAGCCCGCCCGCACCATCGACTCAAGGGCGGCCAGGTCCCAGACGATCGCGGGGCGGCTCGACGACGTCTCGGCGGCCCTGGCGACGAGGTGCACGAGCAGCGCGCGGCTGCCGATGACGTGGACGTCCGGGGTCTCGGCGTGGAAGACGGGACAGGCCCGGGTGAGCCCGGTGGCGGCGCTCACCTCCGTCCCGGCGACCCGGAAGATCGAGAAGACACCACCGGTGCGGGTGACGGCCTCGCCGAGCCGGGGTACGGCGAGCAGCCGGTCCACCTCGGACGGTTCGGCCAGGTGCCCGGTGAGGGCCGCGACCCGGCCGCCACCGGAGCACATGATCGGCGACCCGTGCCCCTCGGGTTCGTTCGACCAGGACAGCAGCGCCGTGTCACCGGTGGCCGAGTGCCACTCGTCCGAGGCCAGGGTCGAGGCGGGCACCGGGAAGGCACGGGCGATCCCCTGGCGTGCCGCGTCGAGGACCACGGGCGGCAGCGGGACGCCCGTACGTCTGGCGACGATCATCAGATGGACACGCAAGGCGACCTCCCGGACATCGGTGATCCACATCCCTGTTCCGCCGATGCCCGGGTTCACCTTCACGAAGGACGGGTCAGTCGCGCTTCCTGGGGATGTTCCAGCGGCGGCGAAGGTGCTCGACGCCCAGGTGGAAGGCGACGATGGTGGGCAGCGTGTAGAAGGCCGAACCCCAGCCCTGGGCGAGGTGGACGTTGACCGCGGCGAAGGCCAGCACCGAACCCAGGGGCCACCAGGTGCGGTGGTTGGAGGCGAGCACCCAGCACGCGGCCCTCAGCAGCAGGGTGCCGAGGTCGTACAGCCTCATCAACAGGGCGGCGCGGACTAGGCCGAGGCCGTACCGGACGGGGTTCGGGGAGGCCTCGACGGCGGCCTGCCAGTCTTCGGCCTGCCACCGCCGGGCGCGGCCGCCGACGCGCAGGGCGAGGCGTAGCGCGAGGAGGCCGTGTGTCCTGTTCCGGAAGGCCGGACTGTCGAGGACGTTGACCGAGACGATGGAGCCACCGACGAACAGGGCCATCCCGGCGAAGGACAGGCTGCCCGACAGGTCGCCGCTGTCCAGCCAGACGTAGACGCTGAAGGCGAGGAGAAGAAGGGTGGCGGCGACGGCGATGCCGATGATCATGAGACGTTCGTGGTCGCTGATCTCGGCGGACGCCGAGTCGTCGGAGTCGAACCAGCCCGCCGTGCCGACCGGGTCGTCGATCACCGTCCGGTCCTCCTCGGACTCCAGGACCACAGCGAGGTACGGCCCCGCCGGAGGGCGGCGTACTCCTGGCGGCCGGTGCCGGACAGGGTGTAGAGACGGCGCCGGGGCCGGCCCTCGGGGACACCCGCCTCCCAGGAGCCGGTGATCCACCCGGCCTTCTCCAGCCGTTCGAGAAAGGGATAGACCGTGCCGGGACCGAGCCCGGTCTCCTCGGTGACGCGGTATCCCCACAGCGGGTCGTCGGGATCGGTGGCCAGGAACAGATCAAGGACAAGTCGTGTGGTGGTGGTCAATCGAATCTTCGGCGGCGGATCGATCATCGGGCACCCCCATATTGATGAAGATACGTCCGCTGTGTCCCGGACGTGGAGAACGTCCGGGGCCGGGAACGGGCCGCGAAGGATTTGTCAGCGAGAGATCGGCAGAAGACCGTTCCCGTCACCTCACGTCGTCCCCGGACGTAGTTGGACTGGGGGACACGCACTCGGTGCGGTAGCCGTGGAGCCACGCGTCCGCCTGCGGGCTGGGATGTTCGACGCGGTAGGGGAAGGCGTACCGGCCGTCTCCGCCGCTGCGGTGCTACCAGGCGGTTCCACCCGTTCCGGCGCGTTCACCGCCGACGACGAACCGGTGACGCTCTCCACAAGCTGGGAACCCTTCGCCCTGGTCAAGGGGACGCCCATCGGCTGACATCGTGATCCCCGCGGGCCGGTACCAGGTGAGCTACGGCGCAGCGATCGACGAAACACCGCAGACCTGAGACATCCCACGGCGCGTTCACCGGTGCCCTCTTGTCCAAGGGCTTCCTGGGCTCCTGCGGCCCTGCCGTACGTCCACATTCACCTGTTCGCCTGTGGACAACGTGTCGGTCGAGCGACACAGGAGCGATCGGCGGTACGGCTCCGGGGTCGCCGCTCTGGCCGGTTCGTGGGGCGCCCGGCGATCCGGGGCGCAGGCCGCCGCCGTCGGGAACGGAGGCCGAATGACGGCCCATCTGAATGGCCGCCCTGACGTCCCGGCACAACGGTAATCGCATGCGGCACGTTGTCGGCAAATAGGTGAATTAGCGGTGAAAGCCGGTTCGGAGTTTCTCGACCGTAATCTGAAATAGTTGCGGACCGTATGTTATGGCCACACATGTTTTCGATATGTCGGGTTCCGATTTGTAATTGTGCACTTGGGTCGCCCTGAAGTGAAACAAAGTGGAAACAAAGACCTTGACCAAGATTCAAGTGCATAGCAGGATTGCCGTGGGCGGGAGGCCTAGGAACCACACCCGCCCACGGGACATCCGTAGATGTATTAGAGAGGTTACTATGCGGACACGTATGCGCGCAGCTCTCCTGGGCGGGATCGCCTCGGTGGCTTTTGGCGCCGCCCTGCTCGCCGCCCCCGCCGCCAACGCTGATTACAACGGCAGCTGCACCATTGCCCACTATCAGGGCTCCGGTACCGGCTATGCTACCGGCTGGTGTGACGGCACCGGGCCGCAGAAATACCAGATCGGCGTCAAGTGCGGGAACAACGTCTGGTACTGGAGCGCCGGAGCGAAGGCCTTCGGTGACCGGACCGGTCTGAGTGCCTACTGCCCGAGTGGGTACGCCTCCCTCAACCACGGCTGGCGCCGGTACTGACATTCACTTGTCGCGGTTGGTCGATACGTCGGCCAACCGCGGCGTTTTCGTTCAGTATGGAGCGCATGCGATCAAGAGCCGAAGATGAAAGCGTGCGGACAGAGCCGTCCTTGGGCCTCTCCGGCGGTTCCCCGTTTTTTCGCCACCGGGTTTTCGTGGGTTTGATGGTGGTCGTGGGGGCCGTCGTGTACGGTACGCTGGGGCTTGTCAAGTTCTACACGTTCCGCGTGGGCGTCTACGATCTGGTGATATTCGATCAGGGTGTCCGTGGCTATGCGAATTTTTCGGAACCTCTGTCGTACGTCAAGGGAAACTGGGAAACCCCGGGTGTTCCGTTCTCCCTGCTGGGGGATCATTTATCTCCGATACTGGTGCTGCTGGCGCCCTTGTACTGGATATATGACGGTCCGGAGACACTGATCGTCGCGCAGGCGATACTTTTCTCCCTGGCCGTGGTGCCCCTCTGGACGTTCGTGCGCCGGACTCTGGGAGTGCCCGCCGCCTATTTCGTGTCCGTCGCCTACCTGCTCTCGTGGCCCATCGCGGAGGCGGTTTCGTTCCACTTCCACGAGTACGCTTTCGTCCCTCTCCTGACCGCCCTGGTTTTCGAGAGGATAAGCGCCGGAAAGCTCGCTCAGACGATCCCGTTCCTGGCCCTTGTCCTTGCGGTCAAAGAGGACATGGGAATTTTCGTGGCCGGACTTGGTGTCGGGCTGGGATTGACGCGTGGAAGGCGTTTGTTCGGGGCCACGCTGTTCGTCTGTGGTGCCCTCTACATGTACCTCGCCACGCATGTGGTGATTCCGTTTTTCGGTGGCCAGGCCGATCGCTACTGGTACTACTCGTTCTGGGGGGCCGATCAGTCGGATGCGATCGTCGGTGTCATCACCCGGCCGCACGATGTGGTGACCACTCTTTTCAGCCCCGGCGTCAAGGCGTGGACCGTGCTGCTCCTCCTGGGGCCGTTGTTCTTTCTGTGCCTGGCCTCGCCGTACATGCTCGCTCCGGGAGCGGTGTTGCTGGCCAGGATGCTGGCCACCGACCCTGGCGCGTCCGGCTGGTGGAGTACCCACTACCACTACAACTCCGCCGTCGTCATGGCACTCGTCTGTGCGGCGGTCGACGGCCTGGCACGTGTTCGGCGTCGTGCGCGTAAGGAGGTGTCGCGCCCTGCCACGCTGTACCTCCCGGCGGGAATGGCGCTCATGATGGTCGGGACAGTGCCGTTCTTCGCGTTGGGGAATCTGTTCTCACCAGCGTGGTACCGAACGCCCGACCGCGTACCCGCCGCCGTCGCGGCGCTGGCCACTGTCCCGGACGGGGTACTGGTCGAGACCGCGAACAGCCTGGGACCACAGATCTCCGCGAGAACACACGTCGTGGCCTGGGCCGCGAAAACCGCCGAACGGCCCCAGAGAGCGCCGTGGGTCGTCGCCGATCTCGACGAGAGGCAACCCCATTTCGCCTCGGTCGCCGACCAGGCTTCGGATGTGGCGGCTCTGCAGAAGCGTGGTTACCGCAAGGTCTTCTCCGAAAAGGGATATGTGGTCCTGTGCGCTCCGGCGGCGTGCCGCTGACGCCACGGGTGCCGATCGCCTGCGCCACCGGGCCGGGCGTCAGCCCGAGGATGGGCGCGGCCTGGGGGAGCAGTGTCTTCAGGTCGGTGAACGAGATGCGGGTGGAGCCGACGAGGGCGAGAGCCGTACTGGGCGGCCCAGAACCGGTCCGGGGCCGCCGCCGAAGAGCGGGAAAGGGCGGTCGGCGCCCACGGTGACGGACGGCAGAAGGCCATCCGGATCGTCGGGGAGGTCCGGGCGAGGCATCAGGACAGATCGGCCCAAGGGGCCGGCGGAGCTGAGGCGAAGAAGCGGAGGAGGCCGAGAAGCCGGCTGGCCGGAGGGGCGGTCCAGTGGCGTTCGTCCGGGCGCGGGACGGGATCTTTCAGGCGTCCAAGTGCCCAGGTGAGGTGGAGCCACAGCACGCGGGCTTCCCAGGTCGGCGCGCTCGTTGGGGTTTCCTGGCCGGTTTGCTGTCGGTAGCCGTCGAGCATGGCCGGGACGCCGGCGAGGGGCATCTTGGCGAAGTCGACAGCGGGGTCTGCCCATGCGGCATCGCCCCAATCCACGATGCCGTTGAGCTGGGTCGTCTTCGGGGAGACGAGCAGGTTCTGCGGAGCGATGTCGCCGTGAACCAGGACCATGGGCGGGCTGGTGGGGAGATGGGGCGAGAGCCGGTCGAACCATCCGGTGAGCCAGCGGGCGGTCCCGGCGTCGATCCAGCCGTCCTTGAGGAGGCGGTCGGTGAGCGCCCAGGGGTCTGTGACGTCGTTGTCCACGGGAACGCCGGTAAGGGCCGGCGCGGTGGCCGGGGAGAGCCGGTGCAGTTTGCCCAGCTCTCGCCCCACGTTCCGGAAGAGATGTTCCGTGTCGGCGGCGGGTGGTTCGAGGCGTGCGAGATCTACTCCCCGCGTTCGGGTGAGCACCATGTAGGGCACGTCCACCACCGAACAGGTGTCATCGAAGGCGACGACTTCCGGAGTGCGCACGCCGACGTGCAGGGCGAGGGGAATGACCGCGGACTCCTTGACCAGGTCCGGGAGGAACCGCTCGGCCCGTGGGACGCGCAGGACCAGGTCGTCTCCGAGAAGGAAGACATGGTTGGCCACCCCCTGCGGCAGGGGCCGCACCTGCTCGGCGCTGATCCCGTGCAGGCCGGCGATGGCGGCCAAGGTCTCGTTGCTCGTCTCGTGTTCCACCATGATGGAGCATGCTGGCACAGACGGCTGGGCGCCGTTTCCCCCTTTTCGACCGCTGACGGCGGCGGGGTCTCATACAAGGTCGGGGTGATCGAAACGCCCGGAACCCTGGACCTCCTGGTCTGATCGATGCCCTGCGATGCGCCCGTTGCGCCCGCTGAGGTCACCGATCCCAAGGCGACGCGACAGCGGTGGACCAGGACGAACCTGCTGCCCGACAGGCTTTCAGGCCGCCGGCCGGCAGGTTCGCTCGACGACCCTAGATGACGGTCGACCTCGCTCCTGACGTGATCAACATGCCTGACAACCCTTGGATACCGGTCAGGCGTGTTCCCCGAACCCTCACATGCCCTACATGTCTGACCGCCGAGAGTCACTCAAGACAACGGTGCCCCCGGCACGCGAGCCGGGGAGCCTGAGGGCGGCCAGGACGGCTGTCAGCATGACGGCGCCCAGGACGTGGACGGCGACGCGCATTCCCTCGGCGGAGGTGGCGGCCAGGGCCTGCCCTTCGATGTCACGGTTGGCGACGGCCACGAGCACCGCCAGGCCCACGGCGGTTCCCACCTGCAGCGCGGTTGAGGCGACCCCGGAGGCCAGGCCCTGTTCGTCCGCCGAGACGCCGGTGCCCGCGGCGATCCACATGGCCTCGTAGGTGACGCCCATGCCCAGACCGATGACGACGACCCCGGCCAGGACGGTGAGGAAGGATCCGCCCACGTGCATGCCGGGGGCCAGGAGCACGGCGCCCACGGCGTTGAGGACGATGCCGACGACCAGCGTGTTCCGGGTGCCGAACCGGTGGATCAGCCGCTCACTGAGGAAGTTGCCCGCGGTGATCGACAGCGTCGGGCCGAGGAACGCCAGCCCGGTCTCCAGGGCGCTGAAGCCAAGGACGTTCTGGAAGTACAGCGTCAGGAAGTACGGCACGGCCTGCATCGTCAACCCGAAGACGAGGATGACCACGACTCCTCCGCTGAACGCGCGGTTGCGGAACAGCCGCAGCGGCATCAGCGGTGTCCGGCCGCGGGCCTGGACGCGCAGGAAAACGACCAGCAGGACCACCGCGAGAGCGGCCGCGGCGATCACCTCGGCCCGTCCCCAGCCGACCTCGGAGCCGTGCGCCACCGCGAAGATCAACAGCGTGACGCCCGCGGTACCGGTCAGGGTTCCCGGAACGTCGACGCCTCCTCTGGTGACACGGCCGTCGGAGGGCAGCAGGGCGAAGGCGGCGACGGCCCCCACGGCGGCCAGCGGGACGTTGACGTAGAACACGGCCTGCCAGCCCAGCGCCTGGGTGAGCACCCCGCCGACCAGCGCGCCCACGGTGAGCCCGCCTGCGCCCGCCATGGCCCAGACCGTCAGGGCGCGGTTGCGTTCCCTGCCCTCGGCGAAGGTGGTGTTGACCAGGGCCAGCACCGCGGGGAACAGCACCGCGCCGGCGAGGCCCTGCAAGGCGCGCGCGGTGAGCAGTACCGCCGGGGCCGTGGCCAGGCCGCCCAGTACGGAGGCCACGCCGTACAGCGCCATGCCGAGCACGAACATCCGCCGACGCCCGATCAGGTCGGACAGCCGGCCGCCGAACAGCAGGAAGCCTCCGTAGAGGACGGCGTACGCGGTGATCACCCATTGCAGGGTGTGCGGTGTGAAGCCGACATCGGTCGCGATGTCGGGCAGAGCCACATAGATGATGGTGAAGTCGAGACTGATGATCAGATGCCCGAGCGCGAGCAGCGCGAGGCTCCGCCCCGGCCGTCGGCTGCGGGGCGGGGACTGGGTTGTGGACATGGGTGTGCCTTTCGTCCGTGTGTGGTTCGGTGGCCTGTCATGGCTGCACCGGGACCGGCGGACACTTGTTGGCACACCCTCTGAGGGCGCTGGGGTGGGCGGCGCCCGGACTTGGCCCGTCCGGTCCGGTCATCGCCCCTCCCCTCTTGGCGTGCGCTGCGCTGTCTGGCACGACTATGCCGCTCGCCGTGTTCCACGGCATCGGACGCCCGGTCGGCGCGATCCGGGACCTTGGACCTAGGACCTGTTTGACCACCGAGGGGACCTTCCGCTCCGAACGACCCGAGCCCTGGAGGGCTTGCCTGGGTGGTCCCGTCTGCCGTCCGGTGCGGCGACGGTCGCGCGTGATGTTCCTTTGATGTTCTGGGGTGTTTGCGGCGGGGCGGGGCCTTGGGCGGTGGCTGCTCGGCTCAGGTGGTGGCGGGCTCGGGGCGGTCCAGGGGGCCGGCGAGGTAGTGCTGGACGGTGGGGGCGACGGCGGCGAGGAGGACGGGCAGGTCGCGGTCGGCCAGGGCCGGGAGCCGGAGCAGGTGGCGGCCCAGCGCGATGCCGAACAGGTGGTTGAGCGCCAGGGCCAGGCGCAGGTCCGGGTCGTCGCCGGGCAGCAGGGAGAGGACGTCTTCGGGCAGGGCGGCGGTGAGCTGCGCGCGCAGCTGCTCGCGGGCGCCTTCGTGGGCGAAGGCCGACGTCACCGTGGCGCTCAGGGACCCGGCCAGGCCGGGGTCCTCCCACAGCGACAGGTAGGCGAGGGTCAGGCGCTCGCCGAGCTCTCCGACGGGCCCGTCGAAGGCCTCCCGGACCTGCTGGACCGCCTGGCCGGGCAGCTGGAGGGTGGCGGCGAACAGGCCGTCCTTGTTGCCGAAGTAGTGGGCCAGCAGCGCGACGTCGACCCCCGCCGCCGCGGCGATCGACCGCATGGTCGCCCCGCGGAACCCCTTGGCCGCGAACTCGTGCCTGGCCGCGGCCAGGATGCGGTCCCGGTTACGGCCGTCGCCGCCAGGCGGCCGCCCGGGACGCTCGGAGTCCTTCTCGCCCATGCCAGGCACCCTATCCGATATCAACAGCTGTTGACATCAACAAGTGTTGAAATACAGTGTGGTGGTCCGGAGCCCGATGGGCGACCCGTGTCCGGCGGCGGATCCGCACCGAGAACCCCTGGAAGGCACCCCGCGCATGTTCTCCACATTCGATCTTGAATTCGCCTGGATCGGCCTCGGAGCCGCGATCGTCCTGACGGCCGCCCTCCTGACGACCGACGCGCTGCGCGGCGGCCGCGCCCTGCCCCGGTGGAAGGACCCGACCTGGCTGGGCTGGGTCGCCGTCGTCGTGTACCTGTTCCACAACATCGAGGAGTACGGCATCGCCGCCGACGGCGCCCACCACGCCTTCCCCGACTTCCTGTGCACCACGCTCAACCGGGGTGCCTATCCGGAATGCCCGATCCCGACAGAGTTCTATCTGTTCGTCAACATCGGGTTGGTCTGGGTCGTGGCGGTGATCTGCGCCCTGCTCGCCGGCAAGTACGTGATGATGGGGTTCGCGTTCTACAGCATCGTCATCGTCAACTGCTTCGTCCACATCGTCCCCGCCCTTGCCACCGGCACGTACAACCCGGGGCTGCTCACCGCGGTCGTGATGTTCCTGCCCGCCTCGGCCTGGATGATCGGCGTCTTCCTCAGGCACCAGGACCCGCCGCTCGGCAAGTGGCGCCTGCTCGGCGTCGTCGGCGTCGGTGTGGCCGCCCACGGCGCCCTGCTGGTCACGATCAACCTGTTCCTGAACGACGTCATCTCCGGGCCCGTCCTCGACCTGCTGCAGCTCCTCAACGCAGGCCTCGTCCTGCTGGTCGGCGCCCTCCTCCAAAGGTCCCTGCCCCCGGTACGCGCCGCGACGGCGAAGACCGGCACCCAAGCCGCCCGCTGAACGACGCGGGACCTTTCCGCACACGGCCGCCGGCCAGGAGCCGTCGGCGGCCGAGGTCCGCGGCACCGTGGTCGTCGATGACGGGGCACCATGAAGAACCGGCTGCGCGAACCGCGTGCGGCCCGCCGATGGGGTCAGGCAGACCGGTGCCAGGTCTCCTGGCGGCCGTCAACGTCATCGAGACCGAGCGGTACGACCCCGGCCCGCCCCTGGCCTTCGCCATCGCCGACGTCTTCGGCCTGAGCGGTCTCCTCTGCCATCGAGAATGGCAGTTTTGCCGTCTGGTGTGGCGATAATCGCGCGTGATACTTCTTTGGTTGATAAGCGACCAGGAGCTCTCCGGCCATAATGCCGAATATATGCATGGTTTCGGTTCTTCGAATGGCCGGATGTAATCAGGCGCAGAGTCGGGCCTGAAACTGGATAAGGCGGAAACAAAGGCCTTGGCCGGAATTCTGGCGCATGGCAGGACTGCCGCGGGCGGGAGGCCTGGAAAACACACCCGCCCACGGAAACATCCGTAGACGTATTAGGGAGGTTACTATGCGGACACGCATACGCGCAGCTCTCCTGGGTGGGATCGCCTCGGCGGCCTTCGGTGCCGCCCTGCTCGCCGCCCCCGCCGCCAATGCCGACTGGAACGGTACCTGTGCCATTTCCTACTACCAGCAGTCCGGAACCGGCCATGCCACCGGCTGGTGCGGCGGCACCGGACCGGAGAAATACCAGATCGGCGTCAAGTGCGCGAACGGTCTCTGGTACTGGAGCCTTTTCGCGAAGGACTTCGGCGACACCACCGGCCTGACCGCCGACTGCCCGACCGGATACGCCGCCGTCGGTTACGACTGGCGTCGTTTCTGACATTTCCGGGAACCAAGGGTCCCGGGCCGTTTCTGAGAGGAGGCTGAGACCCTCTGAGAGGAGGCTGAGAGCGACCTAAAGGTCAGTGTCCCGTCTCGTCATACTCCAGTACATGTCGATTCCAGAGGCGGCGTCCGTGGGGCCGAGGTGGCGTGCCGTACGGCAGGGCGCCGGATACTGCGCGGCCGGGACGATGTCGTTGTATCTGCTGGTCAAGGTGATCTGGGTGGCGAGGCTGCTGCTCGGCGGCGGTTCGTGGGAGGCCGAGACGCAGGTGGCCGACTGGGCGCTGCTCAACGCGTTGACCGTGGTGATGGCGGCGGCCGGGGTGGCGCTCGGGCTGTCACTGGCCCGGCCCTGGGGAATGCGGATCCCGGCGCCGTTGCTGCTGCTCCCCGCCTGGACGGCCGCCGGTTTCCTGGTGCCGATGCTGCCTTATATGGCGGTGGGCGCTCTGCTCGGCGACGGGAACACCGAGGAGGGAGCACGTGCCGTGAGCGTCGCCGAGCCTGCGGCGGCCGGATGGGAGATGGCGTTCCTGGCCATCGGTTTCGCCGGGATGGGGCTGGGCCTGGCCGTCGGCCTGCCGATCTATCTGCGGGAACGGTGGCCCTGGGCGTTCCTGGGCCGGGTCGGCGACCTCCCCCGGGTCCGTCCCACCTGGCGGGCGAACGCCGTACGGGCGGCACTTGCCGTCGCGGCGGGCTTGGGGGTGATGTGGTCGTTCTGGGCGGTCGGCGGCACCGTGGGGCTCCGCGCCGACCTCGGTCTGAACGGCCGGTTGCTCGCCGCCACCTCCGGTGTGTGGGCGTTCGCCGCGGCGGGAGGCGTCTGTGTGCTGACCGCCCGGGTGGCCAGGCGGCTGCCCGTGTGGTTCCCGATGGCGGTGGCCTTCGCCGGATCGGGCTTCCTGACCGCGTGGAGCGGCTGGAAACTGGGGATCTCCGCCTTCGGTCCCGACGGCTTCGCGCCCCGGGAACACCTTCCCGTCGCGTTCGCCGGGAACATCCTGGCGGTCGCCGCCGGGGTCGTCATGGTGGGCGCCGTGCTCCAGGTGTACCGGTCCCGGACCGGAGTTCAGCGGGCGTCGTAGTCGTCGCGGTTCGCGAGGACCTCGGCCATGTGTGTCTGCGCCCAGCTTCTGAGCCCGCGCGTCATGTGGTGGAGCGAGCGGCCGAGGTCGGTCAGCTCGTAGGAGACGGTGACGGGGACGGTCGGCGTCACGGTGCGGGTGAGCAGGCCGTCGCGCTCCAGTGACCGCAGCGTCTGGGTCAGCATCTTCTGGCTGACCCCGGCCAGAAGCCGGGCGATCTCGGAGTAACGCATCGCCCTGCCGGGGCCGTCGTCGCCGCCCAGCGCGCACAGGATCAGGACGACCCACTTGTCCGAGATCCGGGCGAGCAGTTGTCGGCTGGGGCACGCTGCCAGGAACGCGTCGTACTCCACCTTGGCCTGGGTCGCCTTCGTCGTCACTGGTCGCACCTCTCACCGGCGGACGGGTTACACGCTCCAAAGTACCTACTTCCCCATGGGAAGTTTCTCTCCGATGCCGATGCCGATGCCGATGCCGGTGCGGGCGCCGCCTTGGGCGCACGACGAGGGCGTCACCTGGCCGAACTGGACGGCGTCGGCCGCTGGACGGCCTTCAGGAGGATGCTTCGTCGCCGATGGCGCGGAGGACCTCGGAGAGCCAGACGAACCCGTATCCCACGACGCGGTCGGGATCGGAGAGCATGTCGTCCAGGTAGCCCCACGAATCGGACAGCGCGCCGATCGTGAGGTCTCGCGGCTCGTTGTAGACGTCGTAGGCCTGGTCCCGGGGCACGGACCAGAACTCCTCGGCGTCGATCTCCACCACCTGCCCACCGGCGCTGATCCGTTCCACGAGCAGGTCGAAGACACCTTTGAGCTTGTCCACGGGGATCTCGACCATCAGCGTCCTTCCTGCGGTGCCTGGCGTTTCCCTCGATTGTTCGCCGATCCGGTCTCGCCCCCTGACGGAGTCGCCGGTCGGCGGCCCCGGAAAGGTCACGCCTCCGAGCCTGGCGGTCCCGCGCGATCCGTTGTGAGTCAGTTGCCCAATTCAGGTTGGACAAGCAAGAGGCGGTCCGCTAGCGTTGATTTCAGTTAGTCAACTAACTAACAAAGCGGCGAAGCGATTCGCCATCCTGGAACGGGGAGAGTCATGATCGTTGTTACGGGTGCCACCGGGAACGTCGGCCGTGCGCTGGTGCGGGAGCTCGTCGAGGCCGGGCAGCAGGTGACGGCGGTGGCCCGCCGGATCGAGGCGGCCGACGTCCCGGCCGGGGTTCGCGCCGTGGCCGCGGACCTGGGAGACGCCGACAGTCTTTCCGGCGCGCTTGCCGGTGCCAAGGCGCTGTTCCTGCTGGTCGCCGGGGAGGACCCGGCCGGGGTGCTGGCAAGGGCGAAGGCCGCAGGGGTGGCCAGGGTGGTGCTGCTGTCCTCCCAGGGGGTGGGCACCCGGCCCGGCGGCGCCTACGCGCACGCCGCCGGTTTCGAGCAGGCCGTGGCCGCCTCCGGGCTGGAGTTCACGGTGCTGCGTTCGGGCGGAATGGCCTCCAACGCGTTCGCCTGGGCCGAGCCGATCCGCGCGCACCGGACCGCCGCCGCCCCGTTCGCCGAGGTCGGCCTGCCGTTCGTCGACCCCGACGACGTCGCGGCGGTGGCCGCCGCCGTACTGACCGGTGACGGGCACGACGGCGCGACCTACGTGCTCACCGGTCCGGCGCCGACCACGCCGAGGCAGCGGGCCGAGGCGATCGGGCGGGCGATCGGCGAGCCGGTGACGTTCGTCGAGCAGACCCGCGAGCAGGCGCACGCGCAGATGTCGGCGTTCATGCCCGCTCCGGTGGTGGAGGGCACGCTGTCCATCCTCGGCGAGCCAACCGAGGCCGAGCAGGCGGTCAGCCCCGACGTGGAGCGCGTCCTCGGCCGTCCGGCCACGCCGTTCGCCGCCTGGGCGACGCGCAACGCCGCCGCGTTCCGCTGACCGGCCCCCGCGTCGTTTACGAAACCGGAGTTGCGTAATTGGAGGGCGGAGGAGTAGCTTTTATTTCGCAACAAGGGTTTCGTAAATGAGGGGGTCGCGATGGCGCCGCGCGGACGACCGCGTGACACGCAGGTGGACGAACGGGTGCTCCGGATCGCCGCCGCGCTGATCTTCGAGCGCGGTTACGCCGGGCTGTCCGTCGACGAGGTGGCCGAGCAGGCGGGCGTGGCCAAGACCACGCTGTACCGCCGCTGGCCGACCAAGGACCACCTGGCCGTCGCGGTGGTGGCCCGGCTGCAGGCCGACGACGAGATCACCGACACCGGGGACATCCGGACCGACCTCGTCGACTACCTGGAGAAGATCGCCGCCGGGCTCAACCGGATGCGTGCCGCGGGTGGCAACAGGGGCCCGTCCGCGGGAGCCGTCGGCGAACTCGTGGGCGCCGCGGCCAGGCACGAGGACATCGGCCGGTTGGGCCGCGAGCAGTACGCCAGACGCAACGCCATCGTGCTCGCCCTGATCGAGCGCGCCCGGCTACGCGGCGAACTGCGCGCCGACCTCGACGCCGAGGCGCTGTTCGACCAGCTCGCGGGAGCCCTCTACTACCGAGTAATGATCACCGGCGCACCGATCGACCGGGCCTACGCGGAACGGCTCGTCTCCTGCGCGCTCGAAGGGAACATGACATGTCGCTGATCGCGGAAACCGCCGTCGTCCGAGAGGTCGACGCCGAGACCATCGTCTCGGCCACCGCCACCGGACGACTGCTGCTCGACTCCAGCGACACCGGCGGCGCGCTGAGCACCCTCAGGATGACCCTCACCGAGGGCGCGGACGGCGCCGTGCCCCACCACCACGCCACCTCGACCGAGCTGTTCTACATCCTGGACGGCAAGGCCCGCATCCTGGCGGGCGAGGAGATCGTGACGCTGGGGGCGGGCGACGTGGCGGCCGTGCCCCCGATGACGCCGCACGCCTTCGCCGCCGCTCCCGGCCACACCGCCGACCTCCTCATCGTCGTCGCCCCGGGCATCCAGCGCTTCGAGTACTTCCGGCTGCTCGACCGGCTGCGCAGGGGAGAGGCCACGCTTGAGGAACTGCTGGCCTCCCAGGAGCTGTACGACAACCACTTCCTCGACAGCCCGGTCTGGACCCGTGACCGCCAGGCGTCCACCAACGGTGGAGGAGAGCTCTGATGCTCACGAAGATCGGTACCGTCCTCGCCGTCGTCGGCGCCCTGTTCATCGGCTACATCGGGGTGAGCTACCTCGTCGCACCCCAGTCCATGGCGCCCAACTTCGGCCTGCCGAGCTGGCCGCAGGGCGAAGGAGCCGGCTTCCTCGCGGTCAAGGGGATCCGGGACGTGGTCTCCGGCCTGGTGATCCTCGCGATCACCCTGACCGGCAACCGCCGAGTCCTGGGGTGGGCCATGCTGGCCATCGCGCTCACCCCGGTCGGTGACATGCTCCTCGTGCTGTTCTCCGGCGGAACGCCCGCGATCGCCTTCGGCGTGCACGGCGCGACCGCGGCCATGGTCGCCCTCACCGGAGGTCTCCTGCTGAGCGGCCCCCGCCCCAGGCCCGCCACGTCCTTCACGACCCCGCTGGTCTCGTGATCCTCGCTACCGGCCGGGCGGGGTGAACGCCCCTCGTGAGTCCACGGCCTCACGAGGGGCGGGCGAGGTAGGCCGTCTTGGCGTCGGAGGAGAAACCGCACGCCCGGTAGAACGCGTGGGTGGCGGGCCTGCTCGACCCCGTCAGCAGCATCACCTTGTAACAACCCGCGTCCCAGGCGGCCCGAAGCGTACCGGCCATGACCTGTTTGCCCAGCCCCGTGCCCCGCAGGCTCTCCTCGACCACGACGTTCTCGATGACGGCGTACGGCGACGCGGAGCGGGTGAGATTCGGGATCACGTTCAGATACGCCGTGGCGACCACGGCCCCCTCGGCTTCGAGTACGAACAGATGCAGGCCGGGCGAGTCCAGGATCCGCGTGAAGGTCGCCACGTCGGACCCGTCACTCAGGACCGGGTCCTTCGGCTGCAACTGCCGATAGAGACGCATGACACCGGCGAAGTCATCGGGTACGGCCTCACGGAAGACGATCATGGCCGCAGACTAACGCCTCCATACAGGGCCTTGGGTGTCCCTGCCGGCACGTGCGAGGGGAGACCGGTCTGTACCGGCCGCCCCTCGTACGCACGTGTAGGACGGGCGCCCCGGCCCGGAACCGCCTGGCCGGATCAGGGCTTCCAGTCCGCGCAGGAGTATCCCCATCCGGGCTTCAGCTCGCAGAGCTCGATCCTCCGGATGTCCTTGGAGAGGTTCGCGCTCAGGCCGGGCCCCGGGCCGGTGGTGAGCGTTCCGCGGCCTCCGTCACCGGCGCCGAATCGGCATCGAGACCCGCTGTCCATATCCGTCTATTGCCGACGGTTGGGTGGCCGGGAGGCTCCCCAGGCGGAGCGGTCACTTCTTCCTGGGGAAGGCGGGGCCGCGGGTGATGACGGCGACGGCGACGAGGGCGAGCCCCGACAGGCCCTGGAGCACGGCGTACCACGCGGGGCAGAGGCCGGGGATCAGGTCGACGCCGATGATTGCGATCGGCATGACGACGGACAGGGTCCGTACCCGGTCGAAGGCTTTGGCGGACCCCTCCGCGGCCCGGACGACCATCCGGTGGAGCAGCGGGGCGATCGCGAGCATGACGACCGCCCGGACCCACATGAACGAGGTCGTCTCGCCGCCGATGAAGGCCATCACGGCGACCGTTCCCAGGACGACGGCGCTGATGGCACCGAAGAGCAGGACGTACTTCCTCGCCGCCGCGAAGGCCTCCTGAGCGCGGGCGTCGCCGGTGCTCGTCATCTCGTTCATGGGTCCTTCTCCTCCGTGTCGCTGTGGTGACGACGCTACGGAGATCCCAACCGGCCCAGTATGAGGGTGGCCGTACGGAAGGGTGGGGCTAGACCCACTCCCGAGCGGGCCGTCGTTCGGCCGCCCGCGTCGGTGTCCGTGTCGAAGGTTTCCACAGCCGACGCCTTGGGTCACCGGTCCTTCTCGATGAGTGCCGATCGGTCGGATCGGTTGTATCGAATGCCGGAAAGATTCAAGACATCTCGATTTCAGGGAGAAAACACGCACCGGGTCCGAGGTCGCCGAGGGCGTTGATCCTGCCGGACTTCGGCTGATAAATCACCAAAAAGTCGGCAATCCTGCCAAAAGGTAGGTAAGCTGATCATGTACCGAAGAAGCTGCCGGTCGAATCCCGTCACAGGGGGAGATCGGCAGCTTTCTTGTTTTCCCGAGGCCTCCGTACGGAGAGGACGCATGGCCGGAACTCTGAGCAGAAGGAAATCGCCGGCGGCGTTCCGGGCCCCGGAAAAGGGGCTGAGCAGGGCACCCCTCCTTGTCCTCACCGTTCTTTCCGCCGTGTTCTACTCCGCGTACTCCCTCATATCGTTCGCCAGGTTCCGGGCGAGCGCCTACGATTTGGTGATCTTCGATCAGGCGGTGCGTTCGTATTCGCACCTGGGGCCGCCGGTGGCCATGGTGAAAGGTGTCCACAACGGCTTCGGCGACCAGTTCTCGATATTGGGGGACCACTGGTCGCCCATCCTGGCCCTGCTTTCCCCGTTCTACTGGGTGCACGACGGTCCGGAGACCCTGCTCGTCCTGCAGGCGATACTTCTGGCGTCGGCGATACCGTTTCTCTGGAGATACGCCTTCAGGGCGTTCAGTGCCGGGCCTGTGGTCTCCAAGTACGGCGCCGAGCGCATGGCGTACTGCGTCGCCGTCGCCTATGCGATCTCCTGGCCCGTCGCGGAGGCCGTCGCCTTCGACTTCCACGAGGTCGCCTTCGTCCCGCTGCTGACGGCCGTTCTCCTTGAGCGCCACCAGGCGGGCAGGAGGTGGCACGTCCTGCTGGCCGCCTTCCTGATCCTGCAGGTCAAGGAGGACATGGGGCTTCTCGTGGCCGGTGTGGGACTGTTCTTCATCACCAGGAAGGGGGACCGCGCCCTCGGGGCGCTCTTCGTGCTGGTCGGCGCGGTGGCGGCCTATCTGTGCACCCAGGTCCTCATCCCGCACTTCGGCGGCCGGGCGGACTACTACTGGGCCTACTCGGGGCTGGGCCGTGATTTCAGAGAGGCCGCGCTGCGTGCTTTGACGCATCCGTTCGACGCCGTCTCCCTGCTCGCCACGCCTCCCGTCAAGATCCAGACCGTGGTTCTGCTCCTCGCCCCGCTCCTTTTCGCCTCGGTCATGTCGCCCGTCACCGTCGCCGCCGTTCCGTTGCTGATGGAGCGAATGCTCTCAAGCTCTTTCCCGAACTGGTGGGAGCCGAAATACCACTACAACGCCTTCATCGTGATGGTGGTGTTCGTCGGGGGAGTCGACGGATATCGAAGAATGGCGGCCCGCATACGATCCCGGACGTCACCGGAGCCAGACGCGAAGAACCCCGGACGGCTTCTCCGCGTCGTTCGAGGATGGCCTTCACTGGTCCTTCTGGTCAGTGTCGCGATGACTCCCTTCTTCGCGTTCGGAAGGTTCTTCGGCGTGGGTTTCCACGCCTCGACGACCCGGACGGAGGCGGCTGCCGCAGCCGTTGCCGTCGTTCCCGATAACGCCCTGGTCGAAGCCGCGAACAATGTCGCCCCCGCCCTCTCAAGCCGGACCAGGACGTTGTTGTGGGACAGAACCGTACGCTGGGCCCCCTGGGTGGTCGCGGACGTCGGAAAGCACGCCTTCCCGTTCCCGTCACTCGACGAGCAGACCGCACGGGTCGACTTCCTGCTCAGGAACGACTACCGCGTCGCCTTCTCGTCGGACGGCTACGTGGTGCTCTCCCGGGTCCGGAGCTGATGCTCAGGGGGTCGTGAGGATGACCAGGCGTTGGGTGGCCCGGGTCATGGCGACGTAGCGGTCCACGGCTCCCGCTATGCCTTCGCCGTACCTGTCGGGATCGACGAGGACGACCAGGTCGAACTCCAGGCCCTTGGCCAGTTCCGGGGTGAGGGAGCGGACGCGGGGGGTTTCCCGGAAGGCGGGGTGGCCGATGACGCAGGCGACCCCCTCGGCGTGCTCGGCGAGCCAGGTGCCGAGGATCGTGTCCAGGTCGGATACGGGGCCGTGCAGGACGGGGACGCCGACACTGCGGATGGAGACCGGCACGTTGGCGTCGGGAAGCGCGGCCCGGATGACCGGTTCGGCCTCGGCCATGACCTCCTCAGGCGTCCGGTAGTTGACGCTGAGGGAGGCCAGGGCGATCTGGTCGAGACCGACGCGTTCGAGGCGTTCCTGCCACGACTCGGTGAACCCGTGCCTGGCCTGGGCGCGGTCTCCGACGACGGTGAAACTGCGGGACGGGCAGCGGGAGAGCAGCATCTGCCATTCGGCGTCGGTCAGCTCCTGGGCCTCGTCCACGACGATGTGCGCGAACGGCCCGGCCAGCGGGTCCTTCTCGGCGCCGGGCAGTACGGTCTCGTCGTCCAGGGAGTTGCGCATGTCCTCCCCGCGCAGCATCGTCACCAGCCCCTCACCGTCGGGGTCGGCCTCGATCAGGTTGTCCACGACCCGCGACATGCGCTCACGCTGGGCGGCGAGGGCGGCGTTCTGCCGACGCCTGCGCCGGGCCGCCTCGGGGTCGCCGAGCCGCTGACGTGCCGCGTCGAGCAGCGGCAGGTCGGAGACCGTCCAGGCCTGGGCGTTCTCCCGCTGGAGCCTGCGGATCTCGTCGCGGTCGAGCCAGGGGGCGCACAGCCGCAGGTAGGCCGGCACCGTCCAGAGGTCCCCGACGAGGTCGGTCGCCTCAAGCAGCGGCCACGCGCGGTTGAAGGCCGTGACCAGCTCCCGGTTGCCCGTCAACGACCTGCGCAGCAGATGGGCGGGGGCCTCCTCGTCGCCGTGTTTGTCCACCAGGATCGTGAGCAGCTCCTCCCAGATCTGGCCGCGCGCCTCGTTGTGCGGGGTGCCGGGGTCCGGTACGGCGAACGCCTCGGCCCAGTCGTCGGCGCCCAGCCAGATGTCCGACCAGTGCGTCGTGACCGTCATCCCCTCGGTCGGCGGGTTCTCGTAGAACCTGACGGCCTTGTCGATCGCCCCCACCAGGTCGGCGGACGCCTTCAGCCGGGCCACCTCGGGATCGGCCTCGACCGCCGCGGAGCCCCCCTCGGGGACGAGGTCACGCAGGGTGCACAGCCGTACGCCCTCCTCGCCGAGGCTGGGCAGGACGTCGGCGACGTAGGCGAGGTACGGCTGGTGGGGGCCGACGAACAGCACGCCGCCCCGGTTGTGCCCGAGACGCGGGTCGGAGTAGAGGAGGTAGGCCGAACGGTGCAGGGCGACGACGGTCTTGCCGGTGCCGGGGCCGCCGTCCACGACGAGGGCACCACGGGACCCGGCGCGGATGATGGCGTCCTGGTCGGCCTGGATGGTGCCCAGCACGTCCCGCATCCTGGCCGACCGGTTGGTCCCCAGGCTGGCGATGAAGGCGGACTGGTCGTCGAGCGCGGCGTGCCCCTCGAACCCGTCCTGGGTGAACACCTCGTCCCAGTAGTCGTTGATCCGGCCCCGGGTCCAGCGGTATCTCCTGCGGCTGGCCAGTCCCATCGGGTTGGCGTGGGTGGCGCCGAAGAACGGCTCCGCCGCCGGGGAACGCCAGTCGAGCAGCAGTCTGCGGCCCTCACTGTCGGTGAGACCGAGCCGCCCGATGTAGACGGGTTCGGGGTCGTCCGTACCGACCATGTGCCCGAGGCACAGGTCCAGGCCGAAGCGGCGCAGGGTGCGCAGGCGGGCGGTCAGCCGGTGGACCTGCATGTCCCGGTCCATCGCCTGCCGTCCCGCGCCGCCGGGAGCCTTGAGTTCGGCGTCGAGCCGGTCGGACAGTTCGGCGATCGACTGTTCGAGACTCTCCGCGATGGCCGCGAAGTGCCGCTCGTCACGGGCGATCAGCGCCGGTACGGCCTTGGCGGCGAGGCCCTCGGGAAGGTCGAACGCGCTGACGGTCTTCACATCGGTTCCGATCTTGTTCGGCGGTTCTGAGCGGTTCACGGCCTCTTCTCGCCGATCATGTCGAGCAGCAGCCGCGCGGCCACCGCCGTACCGTCGGCGCGGACCGTGTCGGCCACGGCGGTCGCCCGCGCCCGGGTCTCGGGGCTCAGTATGGCCCCGAGCGCGGCCGACAGGGACTCGGCCGTCGGGGCCGGGCCGTCGTGCGCCACGCCGACGCCCAGTTCGGCCACCCTGCCCGCCCAGTACGGCTGGTCGGCGGCCTGGGGCACGACCACCTGGGGCGCGCCCGCCCGGGTGGCCGTCGTCGTGGTGCCCGCGCCGCCGTGGTGTACGACGGCGGCCACCCGGGCGAACAGCGCCTGGTGGTTGACCTCGCCGACGACGAAACAGTCGTCCCGGCCGCCGATCGGGGCCAGGTCGGCCCAGCCACGGGCGAGGACCACACGACGGCCCCGTGCCCGGACCGCCTCGACGACCGCCTCGGCTTTCACGGACCGCATGGGCATGCTGCCGAAGCCCACGTAGACCGGGGGCTCCCCGGCGTCGAGGAAGGCCGTCAGCTCGGCCGGGAGCGGCCGTTCGTCGGGCAGCGTCCACGCGCCGGTCTGCACGACGTCGAGTTCCGGCGTCTCCCGCCACGGGTCCAGGACCGGGTCCGTGGCCAGCCATGGCCGCTCGCCGACGACGTAGCCACGGACGTCGTCGACCGGCGGCAGCCCGGCCGCCGTCCGGTTGACGTTGAGCGCCTCACCGAACAGTTCGTTGATATTGCGGGCGTCCAGGTCCCACCGCGTCCGTCTGTCGGTCACCTCGGGCGGGAACGGCCTGCCCGGATAGGCCAGCGGCGCGTGGTACGGCGACGGCAGGGTGAGCTGCTGGAAGGTCACGGAGACCGAGGGGACGCCCAGCCGTTCGGCCACCGAGAGCGCGCCCGCGGCGGCGGGCATCATGCCGGTCGCCACCAGCGCGTCGCACCCCTCGGCCGCCGGGACGAGCGCCTCGAACTGGCCGGCGATCACCTCGGCCGCACGCCGGGGCAGGTCTCCCGCGGACGGCGGAGCCGCCGTCGTCAGCGCACGGGCCGACGGCCCGACCGGAACCAGCGGGACACCGACCCCGGCCAGTCGCCGGGCGAAGTCCTCGTCCGGCGGCGCGCACACCCGCACCTCCACGCCGTGTTCCCGCAGCCGCACCGCCAGCGCCACCAGTGGTTCGACGTCCCCTCGCGAGCCGTACGTCGACAACACCACACGCATTCCGCGTCCCCCGTTTTCGCAGATCCTGGCCTCGGCCGACGATTCTGCGGCATACCAGGGGCCTTGTGGCAAGTCCCCCCATGCGCTATACGTTGAGAGTGGAAAGGGGCGAACGCCCCTTTTTTCATGCCCGCTGACCGCCCTGGCAAGGCGGTGGGAAGGCCTAGACGGTGGGCGGGGACTTGAGCAGTGACGCCGTCTCGGGCGGACAGCCGCCGCGCCGCCGCCGGAGCGCGTGTGCCGCGATGCGGACCAGATCGACGATCACCCCGGCGCCGCCGCTGGGGTCGTGCACCTTCAGCTTCAGGTCCAGGCTGACCGGGGCCCCGCCCCACGCCTGCGCCTCGATGTTGATGTGCGCCACCTTGTGCGACTCCAGGTGCGGCAGGTATCCGAGCGGGGCCAGCTCAACCCGCCCGGCCGTGCCCAGGGCGTTGAGCTTGGACTCCATCTTGGTGTTGTCGTTCTCCGCCAGGTTGCGGAAGTCCTCGGTGCCGCCCAGGTTGACCTGGTAGGAGCTGACCAGGGTGAGCCCTCGCTCCTCCAGCAGCCGCAACAGGGCGTGGTGCACGATGGACGTGCCGAACTGGCTGGTCAGGTCGTCCCCCAGCAGGGGAAGCCCGGCCTCGGTGAACCGGTCAAGCCACCGTGGATCACGGGCCACCGTGTCCGAGGTGATGTTGACGAACGCCGCACCCGCCCGCAGCGCCGCTTCGGCGTAGGCCTCCGCCGTTCGCTGCCTTCCGCTGGGGGCCGCGTAGAGCACCACCTCGGCTCCGGCGAGCTCCCCGGCCACCCGCTCCACCTCGGCGGCGTCGGCGCCTGCGTCGTCGGCCGTGAGGCCACGCCGTACCGTGACACCCGACGGCGGCAGGTCGTCGACGATCCGGGGGAAGTTGTTGGGCGGTGCGAAGATCGCCTCGGCGAGGTCCTTCCCGACCTTCCCCGGGGACATGGCGAACGCCGCCACGAAGTCGATGTCACCGACGCCCATCCCCCCGAGCACCGGCCGCCGGACCCCGACCAACTCCCCCGTGGCCCGGTACAGCGCCATCCCCTGCAGAAACGCGGACACGTTGTTACCGACACCGACAACCGCGACCCCAGCCCGTTCGATCATGCTTTCAAGGTACGGCGGCGCGCCCTCCGAAGGGCTGTCCGGAGAAGCCCTTGTCCTTCAGGCGGTCGATCAGTTCGGTCATGTTTCTCGGTTCCAGCCATGGCGTACGGCCCGCGGCGTCGAGGGGTTCCTTGCCGCCGACGAGCGCGGGACGGTCGGGCTGCCGGGCGGCCAGGAACGGGTCCTCGAAGACCAGGCCCTGCGGTGGCGCGCCCATCAGGTGCGCCCGCGCGGGAAGCGGCTCGCCCGCGTCGAGGACCCGCTGCTCGTGGGGCGGCCTCTCGGCGAGGAACGCCATGGCCTTCGTCCCGGCGGGGATCGCCGTGGCGAAGTCGGCCACCGACTTCGCGGGCTTCCACTTCTCGGCGGGCAGGGAGTCGTCCCGGACGACCGCCCCCTGGTCAAGCTCCACGAAGACCACTCCGCCGGGGACCGTGCCCTTGAGGACGTCGGTGGCCCTGATCCTCAGCACCACGCGGTGGTCGAGGGGGCCGTCCTCGTAGCTCTCCAGGGCGGGTCCCCGCTGCCAGCCGTCCACCACCCCGGCCACGACGACGGGTTCCTGTCCGGCCAGGGCCTCCGGTGAGAGGGCGGGGTCGTAGTCCGCCTTGGAGATACGCAGGACGGAGACGTCCAGGGGCCTCCTGGGGGCTTCGGCCGCCCTCTCGGCGCCCTGGTCCGCGCATCCGGTGAGCAGCAGGACAGCCACCGGCAGAGCGGTGAGACCGTTGGGTCTTCTCCTCGTCATCCCCGTCCAGTCCGTGATCTTCGTGGGTGAAGATCGTACCTGCGCCCACGGCGCCCGGCGACGGAAATATCAGGCTTTGTTGAGATAGGTGAGGACGGCCAGGACGCGACGGTTGTGGTGGTCGTCGGTGATGCCGAGTTTGTCGAACATCGAGGTCGTGTACTTGCTGATGGCGCTCTCGCTGAGGAAGAGCCGCCGGCGGATGGCCTGGTTGGACAGTCCTTCGGCCATCAGGGCGAGTACGGAGTGTTCGCGTTCGGTGAGGCCTTCGAGCCGCCTGTTCGTGGAGCCGCTGGAGAGCAGCCTGGCGATGACGGCCGGGTCCATGGCGGTCCCGCCTCCGGCGACGCGTTCCATGGCGTCGACGAACTGGTCGGCGTCGAACACGCTCTCCTTGAGGAGGTAGCCGACCCCTCCGGCGCCGTCGGCCAGGAGTTCCCGGGCGTAGAGCTGTTCGACGTGCTGGGAGAGGATCAGGACCGGCAGGCCGGGCACCTCGCGGCGGGCGGCGAGCGCGGCCTTCAGGCCCTCGTCCGACTGGGTCGGCGGCATCCGGACGTCGACCACGGAGACGTCCGGCCGCCACTTCAGCAGCGCGTCGAGCGTCTCGGGGCCGGTGGTGGCCGTCGCCACGACCTCGTGCCCGTACGCCTGGAGGAGGCGGATCATCCCGTCACGCAGGAGATAGAGGTCTTCGGCTACAACGACGCGCATGGCACCATCATCCTCACGTGGGTCGGACCGCCTGCCGGGCTGGTGACCGCCAGGGTGCCGTCGAAGACGGCGAGACGGCGGCGCAGCCCGTCGAGTCCGCCGCCGGTCCGCATGTCGGCCCCGCCCCGGCCGTCGTCCTCGACGTCGACGACGACGCCGGTCTCGTCCCGGACGATGGAGACGCGCGCCAGGCTCGCGTGGGCGTGCTTGGCCGCGTTGGTCAGCAGTTCGGCGATCCCGAAGTAGAGGGCGGACTCGATCGGCAGGTCCAGGCTCAGCCGGGCGTCGGCGCTGACGGTCGTTTCGAGGGGGCTGTCCAGGGCGAGGGCGCGGACGGCGTCGAGGAGGCCCCGCTCGCTCAGCACCGGCGGGTTGATGCCCCTGACCAGGTCGCGCAGCTCGGCCAGGGAGGTGGCGGCGCCCGCCCGTGCTCCCCGCAGCAGTTCGGCGGCCTGGTCGGGGTCGGTCCTCATCAGTTTCTCCACGGTCGCCAGCGACATCCCGAGCGCGACCAGGCGTGCCTGCGCCCCGTCGTGCAGGTCCCGCTCGATCCGGCGGATCTCGGCGGCCTGCGCGACCGTGGTGTCCGCGCGCTGGGCGGTCAGTTCGTCGACCCGTTCCGCCAGCGTCATCGCGGACGACGGGCGCAGGAAGCGGACGGCCACCGGCTCGACGACCCGCCAGGCGTCCGGGGAGCGGAAGACGGCCACGGCGCCGCCGAACACGCCGAGGAGGCGCATGACGGGTGACGGCTGGGAGAGTCCGACGATCGCTCCCGCGATCCCGGCCGGTGGGATGACCGCGGACACTCCCGCGGTGAACGGCATGATGGCCACGAACCGCAGGTCACGCCAGTTCGCCGGGTCCTTCCAGCGGAGCCGCCACTTCTGGTCCATGAGGGCGTCGCGATCGCTGCGCTCGTAGGAGTGGCCGTTCCACCAGTATCCGGTGGACAGCTGTGTCACCGGTCCCGGCTGCCGGTACCCGGCGGGGATGACGGTTCCCGTCCACCTCGCGACGAGGGAGCGGACCATCCGGCAGACCGGGCGGACCAGGGCGAGGGTGCCGACGCAGGCCCACAGGAGCGGGACGATCCCCGACCACGGGTCTCCGTGCCACACCCGGATCCACAGTGCCACGGCGACCGCCCACACGGCCGGGACCAGCAGGCTGACGGCCACCACGACACATGACCGTATGAAGCCCGTCCCCGCACATGTCAGCCACGATGCCAGGCGTTTCATGTCTTTCCTCGCTTTTGTTCGGTGCCTCAACTGTGCACCGTGCGGGGCGAGCGATCACAGTGGGTCCAGCCCCACTCGTTCGTGCGTCCAGACCGATATTAGGCCCCCTGTCCGCTTTGTGAGATAGGTGGGAAGGGTCCGCCCGGCCACGCCGGATGAGGCGCGGCCGGGCGGAGCGGGCCGTACGCGGGTCAGTCGGCCGGGCGGTCCTGAGGGCTCTGCTTGGCGGGGAGGTCGGGCTCCTCGTCGGTCCAGGTGAGGGAGCTGACCGCCGCGTAGGACTCGATCAGCTCGCCACGGTAGGAGTTGGCCGACTCGGACGCGAGTGGTCGTCCCGTGGTGGTGTCCAGCACGAACCGGGTCCGCGCGGCGGCCCCCTCCTGGAAACCGACCGCCTGACCGGTACGGCCGAGCGGATCGGTGACCGTGCCGAGGGACTTCACACCGGGCAACACGGCGCACATGCGGTAGACCGCGGCCCGCACCTCGGCGGAGACGGGGAAGTCCATGACGAGCTGGGTGCCGTACTGGAAGACGTTGGCGTTCATGTTGACCGGCTCGGCGCCGTACCCGTCGGCGACGACCTTCTCCAGGTAGGCCCGCATCCCCTCGGGGGTCGTCGGCAGCGCCTTCAGCGCCTGCGGGGTCATGGGGGTGTCGAGCAGGGTCATCGGCTTACCGGTGTCGTTCCACACGGCCTGGCGTTCACCCGGTTCGGCGTGGAGCGTGACCTTCCGATCGGGGTAGGTCCAGCTCCGCGGGGAGCCCGCGGCCCGCCAGGCCTTCTCGTCCTCGGGCGTCGCCGGGACGGTTCCCTGCTCCTGCGTGATCGTCCACGCGCGTCCACCCGGTGCCCGCGGGACCCAGGACTCGACCGCGGTGGTCTTCACAAGGCGGTAGCGCTTGTCGGGAGAGTCGAGCCGGCGGCCGTTGACGGCCTTGCGCACCCAGTACTTCCCGGTCGTGGGCATCCTGACGGTCGAGTTCGCGGCGGCCAGGAAGACGTCCTTGGCGGACAGCGTCGCCACGGAGCGCGTGGGCGCGGGATCCGGGGCCCCCTGCGAGAGCACGACGGCCGTGGTGGCCGCGACGCCGAGCAGGCCCGCGCCGAGGGCGGTCCACCTGGCCGCCCGGATGGCCCTGCGGATCCGGCCGACGGTGGGCTCGGGGAGAACGGGTTCCCGGGAAACGGTTTCCCGGAGGGGCTCCTGGAAGGCGGCGGTGAGTCGTGCCCTGCCTTCGGCGACCACCTCCGGCGTGGGCGGCCGCACCGACATCAGCGCGCGGATCTGGGCGAGGTCATCCATCCGATGCTCCGATCAAGGGGTTGACGCCGCCGAGGGCGGCTCGCAGTTTTCTGCGGACGCGGTTGAGCCGCGATCCGACGGTTCCCGTGGGGACGCCGAGGGCGTGCGCGATCTCCTCGTAGCTGAGCTCGGCCAGCGCGAGGAGCAACAGCGCGTCACGGTCGGCCTCCGGCATCGCCTCCAGGGCCTCCGCGAGCGGCCCCCGCACGCCCGCGGCGGTGAGCCGTCCGGCCACCAGCTCCTCGTGTCCGGCGTCGATCCCGTCGTCGGCCGACATCCGGCGCAGGACGCTCAGGTGGTGTGCCTCCTGGCCACGGTGGCGGGCGAGGAGGTTGGTGGCGATGCCGTACAGCCAGCCGCGGACCGTTCCCCGGGCGGGGTCGAAGCCCTCACGGCCGCGGAAGGCCGCGAGGAAGACCTCCGCCGTCAGGTCGTCGGCGGTCTGGGTGCCCAGCCTGCCCGCGACGTAGCGGTGGATGTCCGGAAAATAACGGTCGTAGAGGACGGCGAACCGTTCGGGGACGTGGAGGGACTCCTCGATCGCATGGGCGTCCTCGGCCTCTCGCGATGGGGTTGTGATCATCTTCTACCGGTGGCGTCGATGGCCGTCAGGGGTGTTCTTCGTGGGTTCACACCCCTACTTACTGAAACGGGCACATCTTCTTCACGGCGACCGCCGCGTCACCCCTCGTACGGCGTGCCCTCCTGCTCGGACTCGGCCAGGGTCTCGGGGAACAGCGCGGCGGAGGCACCGGCGACCTCGACGCCCAGCAGGCGGCCGTGTTCGTCGAGGTCGAGGATCACCTCACCCCGCAGCGCCGGGTCCTCGACCACGATCCGGGTTCTCGCCGCACCCGGGGCGATCTCCTCGGCCAGGTGGACGTAGGCGACGTCGTTCTCCCCGTCGTGTTCCACGCGCAAGGTCGGCCCCCGGATGTTCGATCGTGCTGTCACTGACAGAGTGCCCCGCCTCCGTACATCCTGGCCACGATCGGCGATGTAAAGAAAAGTAGACATGATGTTTTGTTTGATTTACATTGAAGGCATGTCGGCGGAAGAGAAGCGCGCCTGGGTCATGCTGGTGGTCACGGTCGTGTCCTACGTGACCTACGTGTTGGTCGTCCTCGGACGGGTGGGAGAGGGCGCCCTGGCCGCCGTGCCGTACGTTCCGGTGCTGCTGTGGACCGTCGGCTCGGCGATCGTGGCGACGATCGTGCTCGATGTGGCGCTCGCGATAGCCTCACCCGGGGACGCCGACAGGAAGGACCAGCGCGACCGGGAGATCTACCGGTTCGGCGAGTACGTCGGCCGGTCGTTCGTCGTCGCGGGTGGCGTGGCGGCGCTCGGCATGGCCATGGCCAGGCTGGACCACTTCTGGATCGCCAACGTGATCTATCTGGCGTTCGTCCTGTCGTCGGTCCTCGGATCGGCGGCCAAGATCATCGCCTACCGCAGGGGTTTCCAGACGTGGTGAAGCCGACCAGGATCACGAACACGATCCGGTCCCTCAGATTCGCCCAGGGTGAGATGACACAGGCGGAACTCGCCGAACGCGTCGGTGTGACCCGTCAGACCGTCATCGCCATCGAGCAGGGCCGCTACTCGCCGTCCCTGGAGATGGCCTTCCGCATCGCCCGGGTCTTCGGCGTCCCGCTCGACGACGTCTTCCAGTACCCCGAAACCGAGGAGTGACCCCGCTCCTCGCGACCCCCAGTCAGTGAGGAGAGACGGTCATGCGCGCGATCACCCACGAGCGGTACGGCCCGCCCGACGAGGTGTTACGGCTCAAGGAGATCCCCAGGCCGGTCCCCCGGGACGGGGAGGTGCTGGTCAGGGTCCACGCGGCCCCCATCGGGGGAGACGACTGGCACCTCATGCGGGGCATGCCGTACGTCGCCCGGTTCGTGACCGGGCTGCGCAGGCCGAGGAACCCCGTCGCCGGGCTTGAGGTCGCCGGACGGGTCGAGGAGGTCGGCGCGAACGTCACGGAGTTCGAGCCGGGTGACGAGGTCTTCGGCTGGTGTGCCGGCTCCTTCGCCGAGTACGTCGCCGTCCCCGAGGGGCAACTCCTGCCGAAACCGGTCAATCTCTCCCTGGAGCAGGCCGCCGCCGTACCCATCTCGTCGTTCACCGCCCTGCAGGGGCTGCGCGACGGGCGGATCGGCCCGGGGCAGCGGGTCCTGGTCAACGGCGCCTCCGGTGGCGTCGGCACGTTCGCCGTGCAGATCGCCCGCTCGTACGGCGCCACCGTCACCGGTGTCTGCGGCCCGGCCAAGGCCGACCTCGTGCGTTCCCTGGGGGCCGAGGACGTCGTCGACCACACCAGGGAGAGGTTCGCCGACCGGGGGGAGCGCTACGACCTCATCCTCGACGTGCAGGGGAGCCCGTCCCTGGCCGAGTGCCGTCGCGCGCTGAAGCCGCGCGGGACCCTCGTGATCGTCGGAGGGACCGGCGGCCCCTGGTTCTGGGGGACCGACCGCTGGTTCAGGGCCTTCGCGCTGTCGCCGTTCGTCGGGCAGAGCCTGCGGGTGCGGGTGCACACCGACGACCGCGCCGACCTTCTTCTCATGAAAGAACTCATCGAGGCGGGAAAGGTCACTCCCGTCGTCGACCGTACGTATCCGCTGGAGCGGGTGGCCGAGGCCATCCGTTATGTCCAGGAGGGGAACGCGCGGGGCAAGGTGGTGGTCACCGTCCCCTGACCAGGCGTTCATCCCGCTATACAACGAAATATCGCCCTTAAGGGATATATCTTCCTTAAAGGTTAATATTCAGTTTTGGTATGGCTTTTCCGGCAGAAAGGCCATGGCGGGTGGGGCGATTCTCCGGCGGGAGGAGTACCTTCTGATACGCCTCATTCTCCCTTGGCATCGGGAGCGTCAGTGTCGCAACGGCGCACACCCTACGAAATCGTCGAGGCGGTCATCGCCGACCTCGGCCCCGAGGAACTCCCCTTCCTGCCCCGGCTCTGGGCGGTCCACGTCAGGAACCCCACGGACGGCCGGTCCCGGGAGCGGCTCATGGGCTCCGGAATCCTGGTGGAGATCACCGCCTGGACACCCGTGGTCATCTCCTTCGTCGGCGGTGCCCTCCTGGACGCCGCCAAGGACGAGATCTCCGACCAGACCCGCACCGGGATACGCGGCCTCTTCGGCCGGGTGACCCGGCGCGGCAGGAAACGGCTCATCGAGGAGCCGCTACCGCCCTTCGACGACCGGCAACGCCGCAGGATCGGGGAGGCCGTCCTGTCCAACGCCCTCGCGGCGGGCCTGGCCGAGCCCCGGGCCCGGCTCCTGGCCGACGCGGTCGTCGGCGCGCTCCACCGCGAACTCGGGCTCGACGCCCCACCCGACGCGTCCGGGGGGTGACCCGTGCGGGGGAACGGCCCCACCCTGCCCTCGACGAGCGTCGAACGCCTGCGGCTGCTGTTCCTCACCGTCGCGGCGGGGGCGCTCTTCGGCGGTTACTGGTTCCTGGTGCTCGTCCAGGACGGCTGGAGCGAACGTAACCGGGCCTGCGGCGCGCTGCCCGGGATCGAGGAGTTCCTCGACTGCTCGACCCGGATCCTGGTGCTCCAGGCGCTGGTCCCGCTGGCCGGTCCCGCGCTGGTCGCGGTCCTGACCGTGTCGGCCTACCTGGCGGCGCCCACCGTGATCACCCACCGGCACGGCGCCCGTCCGCTCGACCCCTGGCCGGCCATACGGGAGACCGTCGAGCGGGCGGGACTCGACCGGACACCGACGCTGATGCTCAGCGAACAGAGCGGGCCGCTGTGGATGTTCGTCTACGGCCGCAGGAACCGGCACCGCGTCATGCTCTCCTCCGACACCCCCCTGTGCGCCGTGACGGACACCGAGCGGGTCACCGCGACGCTCGCCCACGAGCTCGGTCACCTGCGCAACCGGGACGTCGACCGTACCTACCTGGCCGTCTTCGCCGTCGTGAGCCTGGCGCTGGTGACGATCGCGCCGGTCGGGCTCTCTGCGCTGCTGGTCACCGGCCCCACCCCGGCGCTCGCCGTCACCTGGCGCGACCTCGTGCTCGCACTGCTGGTCACGGGCACCTGGGCGGCCGTGGTCAGGGCACGCGAGCACGACGCCGACCTGTGGGGCGGCGACCTGCGGCCCGGCGGCATGCTCGCCCTGCTGACCGGCGGAAAGCAGGAACGCCGCGGCCTGCTGCGCCTGCACCCACCCCACGAACGGCGGCTGAGGGTGCTGCTCGACCCGGACCTGCTGCTGCGGCCCTCCGCCGTCGAGGCCGTCGCCACCGGGATCGCGGCGGGCGTCGTCGTCACCGAACTCGGTGTGAGCCTGCGGACGCTGCTGCCCGTGCCGCCGCTCGTCGCCTACTGGGTGGCCGGTCTCGTCGCCGCGGTGCCCGTCTCCGGGATCGTCGGCCTGGCCGTCTGGCGGGCGGGGGCGGCGCGGGTCCTCACCCGGCTCCAGGTCCTGGCCTGCGGCCTCGGGCTGGGGGCGGGACTGGTGGCCGGGCTGGTCCTGGCGCCCAGGTCGGGTGTGCGGTGGAGCCGCTGGATCCCCACGGCGCCCGACTTCACGGCCGTCGCCGAGCCGACCGAGATCCAGCCGGGCACCGCGATCTGGATGACGGTGACGCTCCTGGCGCTGACCACGGCGGTGACCGGCTGGCTCGCCCTGGCCGCCCGCGCGTGGGCGCCCAGGGCGGGGACGCGTGCCTGGCGGTACACGGCGCCCCTGGCGGCCCTGATGCTCGCCGTCGTGCTGGGCACCTGGTCCCTCGCCGCCCGCCTGGCCGCCTCCGAGCAGTGGGGTGCCGCCGACCTCGCCCGCCTGATGATCACCCCCCAGGCGGCGCTGTTCCTGCTGGTCCTTGCGCTGGTCGCGCTGCTCGCCCCGCGCCTGCCCCTCCGTACGGCTGCGCCCCTCCTCGTCCTCGTCCTCGTGCTCCCGCCAAGCCTGCTGATCCTCTCTCCCGCGCCCCCTCCGCCCGTGACGACGCGCGCGGCGGCGCTTCCCGACTCACCCCAGGCGGGCGTGATCTGCCTGGGGCTGTTCACCGTCGGTGTGTCCGGATTCGGCGCTCCCGCCGACCACGCCGCCAGGGCGCGGCTGGGGGAGACGCTGCGTGACTCGGACGACGGCCTTCTGCGCCAGGTCGGCGAACTGTTCCTGCGCGGCGCCCGCACCCGGTCCCAGGACCTGGAGGGACTGGCGTGGACCGCGTTCGTCAGACGCTGCGACCACCTCAGGCGCTACCGCGACGCACCAGTGCCGGAACCCGTCTCCCCGTTTCCCACCGAAGGGTGGTGACGCCATGTCCCGTGCCGGGACGCTTGGCCGTACTCTCCTGGCCGTCCCTCTGCTGCTCGTCCTGCTCGTGCCGTCGGCCGGACGGGCCGACGGCACCACGGGCAGGGCCGTGCCCGCGCTCGGCCGCGGGCTGCTCACCCTCGCAGACCTGCCCGCCGGTTACGCCCCCTGGAAGCCCGAGTACAGGCCCTACAGCACCAGCACCAGTCCGGAGTGCGCCGCCGTACTCGACGAACTGGAGTTCAGCAGGCCCCGATACCGTGGCGTCGACTACGCCTTCGCCGGGTTCGCCGCCAAGGGGGCCTTCGGCCCCTGGGTCGTGGAGAACCTGCGGCGCTACCCGACGGCCGTCGTCGCCGACCACGACCTCGACCGCGTCCTGAGGGTGCTGCCCCGCTGCTCGTCGTTCAGCCTCACCTACCGGGGTGAGCGCCCGGCCGTCTCCGTCGTGCGGGTCACCCCGATCAGGATGGCCGCCCTCGGCGACCGGAGCCGGGCCATGTGGATCACCGTGAACGTCAACGGCGAGTGGGCCTACGGGGAGGTGCTGGTTCTGGCCAGGGTGCGCGCCACCCTCATGGTCCTCAGCCAGCTCGCCTTCCGGCCGCCGAAGGCCGCGGCCGCCCAGGCGGTCGCCGCCAGAGCGGTCGCGAGACTCCGCGCGGCCAAGGTCTGAGACGTGTTCCGCGGGTCCTCACCATGGTGAGGACCCGCGGAACAGGTCAAGGTGCCCGCGTCCCACGAGTGCCGGACCACCGTGGGACGCGGGCACGGCTCACCGTCGCCCGCCCGGGGCACCGTCCCTGTCGCAGACGGTGTCACCGCCGGGCAGGACACCGTCGACCAGATACCGGTTGACGGTGGCGTCGACGCAGGTGTCGCCCGCCGCGAGGTAGGCGCCGTGACGGTAGGCGCCGCGCAAGGTGACCATACGGGAACCGGTCAACGCCCGGTGCATGGCCCGCTGGCCGGGGTAGGGGGTCACCGGGTCGCCGGTCGCGCCGACGACCAGCAGCGGGACGTCGTTGCCGATCGTGGTCGGCGCCTCGACCGGTGCGGTCGGCCAGAAGGAGCAGGGACTGACGTTGCGGGTCATCGGCCCGAACAGCGGCTCGTCGGCGCGGTGGGCCTGGATGTCGCGGAAGTAGGACTGCGGGTCGCGGGTGGCGGGCTTGTCGGCGCAGATGATCGGGGTCCCCGCCCGGTCCTCCGCCGACCCCGAACCGGTGAACAGGCCGTCGAGCGTCTCCTTCAACGACGCCGGGACGGTGACCGTTCTCCCCCGTGCGGCGTCGGCCAGCACCCGCACCTCGGCGGCGAGGCCGGCGTACGCCTCGGGGCGGTCGTCGTAGAGGCGGACGAACAGCAGATAGGGGACGTGCTGGAAGCCGAGCCGATACGGGCCGACCCGCAGCGGACGCCGGGTGGCGGCCTGGTTGACACGCTCCACGGTGGCCAGGACCTCGGCCTCGGTCGTGCCCAGGCCGTACTCGGCGTCGCGCGCGGCGGCCCACGACGCCCAGTTCCGCAGCGCGGCGGCGATCGCCGGGCCGTTCTCCGACAGCAGGTCGGGGCCGTAGACGTCCGGTCCGACCGCGCTGTCCAGCACGATCCGGTCGGCGCGGGCACCGAACATCTGCGTGTAGACGGCGCCCAGGTAGGTGCCGTAGGAGTAGCCGAGATAGGACAGTTTGGGTTCGCCGAGGACCTCGCGGACGACGTCCATGTCGCGGGCGGTGTTGCGGGTCGTGGCGTGGGGCAGCAGGTCACGGTCGCCCTGGGCACACCCGTCCGCCAGCTCCTTCATGAGGGTCACGCTCTCGTCGAAGGTGCGGCGGGTCGGACCGGCGGACCGGGTCGGGGTGTCGGTCGTCCACCGGCAGCGGATCTGCCTGTTGCGGCCGACGAAGCGCGGGTCCATCCCGATCAGGTCGTAACGGGCCGCGACGGCGGGCATGTACCCGGCCAGGAGCACCTGGGGCACCCCGCTTCCGCCGGGACCACCGGGGTTGATCAGCAGGGCGCCCCTGCGCCTGGCCGGGTCGGTCGCCCTGATCCGGGAGATCGCCACCGAGATGGTCCGCCCCCGGGGATCGCGGTAGTCCAGCGGGACGGTGACCTCGGCGCACTGGGCGCCCGCCGCGTCCAGCTTCTCGCCGGTCTCGTCGTCCGGCCCGGTCCTGCAGCCGTGCCAGGTGAGTGTCTGGCGGTGGAACGTTCCTGCGGCCCCTGCGAGGTCCGCGGCGTCCGCTGACGCCTGGCCGGTGACCGCCATCCCCGTCATCAGCGTCGCCCCCGCGGCGACGGCTGTGACGATCTTTCGTGCACGCACGGAAAGCCCCCTGTCGAATGTCGTCACCCCGAAGCTAGGTTCCGCGCGGTTGATCATGATCGGTCATATGGTCGATGGAACTCGACCATATGGACATTCCTCTCTCGTCTGCCCCACGAAGGCTGGCATGATCGAGATCATGCGGACCCGCGTCCTTTTCGTGCGACACGGAGACTCCCTGCACAAGTACGAGCGGGTGACAGGCGGCCCGAAGGGCTGCCGGGGGCTCACCGAGACCGGCAGGCAGCAGGCGGAACGGCTCGGGAGGCGGCTCGCCGCCGAGATCGGGGAGGCCAGGACCTCGGTCTACTCCTCGATCCTGCCCAGGGCGGTCGAGACGGCCACCGCGATCTCTGCGGCCTGCGGCCTGCCCTTCTCCCAGGACTTCCAGGACTGCGGGCTGTGCACCTGGCACATCCCGCCGGAGGCGGACGGGCTGCCGAGCGAGGAGTTCCTGCGGCGTTTCCACGCCGACGGCGGCGGTGTCCACCGGCCCTTCCAGGTGGGCAACGAGAGCTGGGCCGAGCTGGTGACGCGCGTCAGCCGTACCGTCGCCGACCTCGCCTACCGCCATCGCGGTGAGACCGTCATCGTCGTCGGCCACGCGGAGACGGTCGAGGTCTCCTTCAACGTGTTCGGGCTGCTGCCCGCCTACCGGCCCTTCGACCTGGAGGTCTCCCCGGCCTCCGTGACGGAGTGGGTCACCGACGAGGACCCGGGCCGGTGGCCGCCGCCCCGGTGGACGCTCACCCGCTTCAACGACACCTGATCCGGGGCGTACCATGGGGCCGCACACGAAAACGCGGTCCGGTTGGTAGCCCGGGCATGTCGCTCTCGTAACCGCCCTCTCCAGGGATGTCCGGTGTGCCGGAAACGGTCTCGTCAGACCGTTCGTCGGCATACACCTGGGAGGGCGTTGTGATCTCACTGGCCGTTTACTACGAGGGCCCCTTCTGGGTCGGTGTCCTGGAGATGGTCGAGGGCGACGAACTGCGGGTGACGCGGTTCGTCCTCGGCTCTGAGCCGACCGATCCGGAGCTGTACGAGTTCCTGATGCGGCACGGTAGCGCGCTGCTCGCGCGGACCGCGGAGTCGCGCGCCGTACCGGCGGGGGAGCGCGCCGAGCGGCGGGTCAACCCCAAACGCGCCGCCAAGCTCGCCGCCCGCCAGGCCGCCCGGGTCTCCACCAGGAGTACGGCCTCGCAGGAGGCGATGCGGATCGAGCTGGAGGGCCGCAAGCGTGAGGCGGCCACCGACCAGCGGGAGAGGAGGCGGGAACTGGCCGAGTACAGGCGCGAGGTCGCCAGGCGCAAGCGCGTCGAACGGCACCGGGACACCTGACCGGCGGGCCGGTTTCGGCCGCGTCACCGGTTCACCGCTCGCCCGGGAGCCGTCCGCACCGGTTCACCGCCCGCCCCGGGAGCCGCCTGCCCTGGTTCACCGCCTGCCAGGAGAGCCGCCTGTCCGGTTCGCCGCCTGTCCGAGGAACCGGCGTCCCCGGCGGGTTCGGGCGTCGCCGCCGGGGACGCGCGGGTCAGACGCCGCCGGTGACGGAGATGGTCTGGCCGGTGATGCCGGTGTTGGCGGCCGAACCGAGGTAGACGACCGCGTTGGCCACCTCACGGGCGTCGAGCAGCCGGCCGACGGCCGACAGGTTGATGTAGCGCTGACTGAACGGCTCGATCCGCTCCTCGTTGCGCGCGGTCGCGGTGAGGCCGGGCAGTACGACGTTGGACAGGATGTCGCCGTCCCGGCCGAGGCTGAAGGCCGCGGACCGGCTGAACCCGTGGACCGCGGCCTTGGCCGTCGTGTAGTACTCCGCACCGGCCATGCCCTCGTCGACGAGACCGCTGGAGATGTGCACGAGGCGTCCGAAACGGCGTTCGCGCATCCCGGGGGTGACCAGCCTGCTCAGCTCCAGGTAGCCCTCGACGTTGCGCCGCACCATCTCACGCCAGGCGTCCTCCTCGACCTTGTCGAACGACTCGCCGGGTTCCCATCCCCAGGTGAAGAGGGCGTTGTTGACCAGCACGTCGATCCGGCCGGTCCAGTCGAGGGCGGCGGAGACCACGGCGCGGGCCGAATCGAGGTCGCCGAGCTCGTAGGGGACGACCAGGGCGTGTTCCCCGATCTCCTTGGCCACCCGCCCGGCTTCCTCGGGTGAGCTGCGATAGGTGAGCACCACGTCGGCACCCTCGGCGGCGAAACCCCGCGCGACCTCCCGGCCGATGCCGCCCGACGCTCCGGTCACGATCACGGTACGGCCGTCAAGTCCCAGGTCCATGAAAACCCCTTAACCGATTGGTTTGCTTCGCAACATCGAAGCATCGGGGCAGGGGAGGAACGTCGCCAGGGTGGGTACCCCGGGTGTCCGGCATTGGTGCGGGCGGCGCCTGACCCCGCCCCTCCATACTCCGCTCCCCTCGGGCACTGTCAACGGCTGTTCGAATTAGGCTTGTAACGGACGCCCCATATATGTAATTTGCGTTTCGCACAAAGGGGCGGCGGGCATCTGGACCCCGCGGGCTCTCCCCTCCTGCCGGGGAGGGCCCGCGGACTTCCCTCGACTACGGTGTGCCGTATGTGGCGGTTCACTCCTTTCGAAGAGCGGCTCCACGCGGCGCAGACAGGAGGGGACCTCGCCCGGTGCCTGGGCCTGCTGGCCGCGGCCGACTTCGCGATGCCGATCTCCAGAGCCGCGGCGGCGGGGGACGAGCCCGTGGCCTGGCCGACCTGGACGGACGGCGAACGGACCTGGCTGATCGCCTACACCTCACAGGAGGCGCTGCTGACGGGCACCGGCGGAGCCGTCGGCGACCACCGGATCGTCCTGATGGCCGAACTCGCCGCGGGATGGCCCGACCCCCACTGGGGACTGGCGGTCAACCCGGGGCTTGGGCCCTCCTTCCTCCTTGAGTCGGGTACGGTGGCCCGGCTCGCGGCGCCCACCCTCGCGCAGGACAACGCGGTCGATCCGGGGATCCCGATCGTGCAGAAACTGGTCGGGCCGGAGGAGATCCGGGCGCTGCTCGACGACGGCGCGCCGAGTGTGTCCGGATACTGTCACCACGCCCTCGACGTGGCGCACATCGCGACGCCGGCCGTGCTCGCCGAGGCCCTGCTGCAGGAGGAGATGATCACCGATAGCGGATCGGTGAACGTCCTGCGCTGGCCCGCGATCGGATTCGACCTCTACCGGACGCCCTACGGCGGGGTGGACGAGGAGACGATGCGCGCCGTGGGCGGGTGGGTGGTCGAGGAGCCGCCCTTCGTCGGGCTGGGGCTGGTGCCGAACGTCGACCAGACGATCAGGGAGTACAAGGTGGCCGGGGTCGCGTTGCCGTACGGGGCGGAGATCGTGGAGCTGGGCGACGACGGGGTGACCCGGCGGCGCGCGGTCTACGACGGGGACCTCGGAGGATGGATTCTCCTTGAGGCGGCGCGGTGACCGGCTCCTTCTACCGGGCCCACTGGCGCGGGAGCCCCTACCGGGCCTCTCCCGAACTCCGCGGGGACGGACTGTGGCTGCGTCTGTGGAGTCCGTACGCCGTCGAGGGGGCCGAGGAGGTGGTCGCCGGGCGGTGGATCGTGGTGGTGCCCGCCGGGGAGTGCGAGCGGATCGACCTCGTGACGACGGTCTGCGAATGGCGCGGCGAACCCTTCCTGGTGGTCGGCGAGAGGGAGGACGAGGTGCTGCTGGAGTATCCCGGCGGTCTGGCGCCGGTGGCTCTCTCGCTGGGGTTCGAAAGGGTCGAGCGGGGAGTTTATCGTCGCTGGACCCCCCGCGCGGAAACGGGGAATGCGAGGGAAGAGGCGCGTTCTGTCACGATTTCGTGACTTATGTACGGCTTCTGTTGTTGTTCTGTGATTTAAATAACAGAAGCGAACTTTGTGGTGGACGTTAGGTAGCTTGATCGTGTTGTTCGAGTGAACACAGTGACAGCGTTTACCACGGGGGAGAACGTGCAGCCGGTCGAGAGAGCGGACGCGACAGGTATGCAGGCCTACGCCGACGAACTGCGTCGGACCTTCATGAGCCTGCAGGACGAGGGACTCGACCTGCTGCGGAACGCGAAGGCCGTACAGGTGACCGAGAGGTCCAAGGACGGCCTGATCACGGTCACGGTGAACTCGCGCGGCGAACTCGTCCGGCTCGACATCGACCCGAGGATCTACCGCCACCCCGACGCCAGGGCCCTGGCCGACACCATCACCGGCACCGTCCACCGCGCGGGCGAGAAGGCGCAGCAGAAGGTCGTCGAGGTGTTCGAGCCGCTGGTCCCCGCCGACCAGATGCGGGCCTACATCGAAGGCGACGTGGAGAAGATGATGGACCAGCTGGCCGGCATGATGGCGGGGAGGACCAGTGGCGACCTCTGAGCCCGTCCTCTACCTGGGCGCGGTCATCGAGAACGGGATCTCCCAGTGGGACACCATGGCCTCCGACCTCAGCGAGGCGTTGTCGCCGGTGTCCGCCGAGCTGAAGGCGCTCAACGCGACGGCGCCGTGGGGGAACGGCCCCGAAGGGCGGGCGTTCGCCGCCCAGTACCTCAAGGGGGACGGCCCCAACCGGCTGGTCGAGACGGGAGCCGAACTGGTCGGCCACATCACGGACGCCGGGACGCTGCTGCGCAAGACCATCGCCAACTCCCGGGCGGCCGACGCCAGGAACGTCGAGGACATGACCCGCCACGCGAAGGCAGTGGCCCAGGGACGTGTGACGGCCTGAGATGGCCGGTAGGGGGGACGTCAACTCACAGACGCCGGGCGGCCTGCCGTCGGAGGACGACTTCGGCGGCGTGTCCGCGACGGACGTGCGGCCGGTGTGGGAGACGGAACAGCTGCCGGACTGGGTGGTCCACTGGCTGATCCCGATGCTCATGTCGGGACAGGCCTGGCCCGAGGCCAGCGAGAGCGGGCTGTGGAAGCTGCGGGAGGTGCACCGGCGGGCCGTCGAGGTCTACGCGGCCGCCTTCGAGCCCACGAGTACGGCGGTGCGGACGATCGCGGCGGACTGGGAGGCCCCCGTCAAGCCCGTCACGTTCTCCCGAATCGGGCAGATGTACGACGAGAAGACCGGCGTGCTGTCCAAGATGGCCGGTCACCACCGGTACGCCCAGCAGACGGACGCCTTCGCACTGGAGACGCAGTACTCCAAGATCTCCATCAACGTGGCCTTCTGGGTGGCCGTCATCGCGATCGCCATCGCACTGCTCGCGGCCTTCTTCTCCGCGGGGACGACCACCCCGATGGTCGGCTCGACCGCGACGGCCCTGCGGGAGGTGATCAGGAAGATCCTCACCCGCCTCGGCATCATGGCGGCACGCCCGGCCGGGGTCGCCGCGGCGAGCAAGCTGACCACCCTGGCGGGCGGCGCGGGGGGCAAACTGCTGTCCGGCGCGCTGGCCCGCGAGCTGTTCGAGGAGATCGGTGAAGAGACCTTCATCGACGCCTACACCCAGTACAAGCAGATCCAGCTGGGCACCAGGAAGAGCTGGGACTGGAACAAGACCATGGCCGCCGTCATCGGCGCCGGCGCGGGCGCGGTCGTCGGAACCAAGATAGGCGGCTCGGTCTCCGGGCTCACCAACAGACTGCCGGGCATCCGCCAGTTGAACCGGAGCGCGGGCGACCTGCCGGGATGGGGCAACGCCTTCAAGCGCTTCCCCGGCCGGGCGTTGAACACCGGCCTGAACAACGTGGTGGCCTCGCCCGCGGGCAGCTTCGTCGCCAACGGCCTGGTGTACGGGCAGTGGGCGCCCCCGACGGCAGACTCGCTTGTCGGCGGCTTCATGGGCGGAGCCGGCCGGACGAACACGGTCAGCCCGTTCAACGCCGACGTGGTCGGGGCGTTCGTGAACCCGGCGGGCGCGTTGAACTCCGCCATCGACGCCGCCGCGGCCACCGACCTGGCGAGCGTCGGGACGGACCCGTCATCCGGGGGCGCTCCCGGGAACGACTCAGGGGGCGGCCCGGGGACCGGCCCCGGAACCGGGCCCGGGAGCGGGCCTGGGAACGGACCCGGGAGCGGGTCGCACTCCTCGCAGGGGCCGGTGCAGGGGCCGATCTCCCCCACCACGCCGAAGTCCTCCTCCACTCCCACGACCCCGCCGGGTACACACGCCTCCCCCGGTACGGCCCCGCACGTCTCCCCGGGGACGAAGACCTCCTCGACCACACACGTCTCCCCGACCACGCACACTGCCCCTGACGCTGCCTCGGACACCGCTCCGGATACGCAGGTTTCCCCGGACACGCAGGTCGCCCCGGACACGCAGCAGACGGGCGCGCAGCAGACGGGCGCGCAGCCGACGGGCGGTGTTCCGCAGGCCGGGGGGACACAGGGGAACGGCGCCACCACGGCGGAACAGCAGGGACGCCCCGACCAGGCGGCCGCACCGGACGTCACCGACCCCACCTCGACCACCCAGTCCCCCACCTCGCAGAACCCGGCGAACCCGCAGAGCCAGCAGAGCCCGGCGAGCACCGGTCACCAGGGGACCGCCGCCGTGAACCCGGCCGACATGACGGCCCCGGCGACCTCGACGGCACCGGAGGGCCCGGCGGGTCCGTCCTCCGGTGGGCAGGGGAACACGGCGCTCGCCGGACCGACCCCGTCCGCCTCCGCACCCGTGGCCGACCAGCAGGGTGACCCGGTGCCGGGCGGGACACCCGCGCGGACGGCCCCGGACGGCACGCCGGGGGCCGCCGTACCGCTCGTGGGTTCCAGGGGTGGAATCCGGCCCGCGGGGAGCATCGACGCCCTCATCAACAGGGGACGGCCCGCACCGCCCGAGGAGATCGACCACGGGGTCCGGGTACCGAAGCTCAACGTGGAGCCCGCCTCGGGACCGGAGCAGACGCTGGCCAACGCCCACGACCCCCGCGAGGTGCCTTCGGCCAGGGACTGGGAGGGGCTGCGCGGATCGGTCGCCCCGGAACCGGTCACCGTCCCGCACGCCTCGGGGGCGGTCCGCCTGGAGGCGCGCAGACTGTCCGTCCCGTGGCGGGGACAGCGGCGTCCCGTCACCGAGATCACCGTCCGGGTGAGCGTCCGCGCCGATCCCCGGATGAGTCCCGAGGAGATCGCCGCCGCCTACGCCAGGGTGCTCGAAGGGGTTGACCTCTACTGCAACCACCAGCACCGGCTGCCTGACGGTTCACAACTGCACGTGCGGATGGAGTTCGTGGTCGCGCCTGACTCGGCCCCGACCGGCGAGGTCGTCCACCTGCACCCCGGGACCGGGGTCCGCGCCTTCGACTTCGCGGACCTCCAGAGCTGGTCGGGCGAGGGCGAAGTGATCACCGCACCGCTGGACCAGCTGGCGGACTACCGTTCCCGCGCCCCCATCGACCACACGAGCTGGTACGCGGAGATGCCGCCCGTGGTCTTCGCGCACGAGACGATGCACCTGCTCGGCATGCTCGACGAGTACGTCGACGCGCGTGACGGGAACCGGGCCGACCTCGGCGCGGCGGGCGTCCGGGGCGACGCCAACCTGCTGGGGCACACGGTCCTCCTCTGGTCGGGGGGCAACCCGGTGCTCGACCGGGACGGTCACCCGGTGCCGGAGGCCGTCGGGCTCCGCGACCGTCACCTGGAGCACGTCTACGGCCTGCTGCCGGAGAGCGGAGCCTTCACCGCCCGCCCCGAGACCGCGCCCGCGACCTCGGGACCCGCGAACTCCACCTCCTCCACGGCCGAGAACTCCGAGCCCGAGGCCTCCACGTCAGAGAACCTCGCTCCTGAGAACTCCACAACCGACAACCCCGAGACCCGGCCCGGCCCCGAGGCTGAAACGCGAAACGAGACCCGGCCTGAGACCCAGGACGAGACTCAGGACGAGACGCGGCCCGAGACTCAGGACGAGACCCGGCCCGAGGAGTGGTCGCGGCCCGACTACGAGCCCGGCCGGTTGCCGGGGAACCTGCGGACGCTCCTTGAGGAGTTCCCCGCCGGAGACCGTCCGCTGCTTGAGCACCTCAGGCTCCTGGAGCGCGCCGACGCCCTCTTCGCCGACGAGGGGCCGCTGACGCCGTACCACCTGGCCTACACCGACGCGCTGGTCCGGATGGCGCAGGAGGTCTACGACACCGGACCGGAGTACTCCTTCTCCACCACCGAACTGGCCCGGCTGCGGGGCCTGTCCGAGCTGCTGCTCGGCGACGCCCCGCCACGGCTGGACGCGCTGGCCGAACAGGTCAACGAACTGCTCGGCCGGGACCGGGACACCACGGTGGAGAACCGGAAGATCCACACCCTGGCCGGCATCGTGGCCGACGTGACGCCCAGGCCGGGGGAGACGGGCAGGCAGACCGCGCGCAGGGCCGTTCTCGAACGCCGAGGTTCGCTGAGCGGTGTCCTCGAACTCCGCCGCGCCGGGATCAGGATCCCCCAGGTCGCGACGGACCCGGCCCTCGCCATGCGGTCCGCCCTCAGCCCGGACGACTCCCGTGGCGCGGACAGTGGCTCCGACAGTGATCCCAGGGTTTTCCAGAGGTTCTGGAACACCCTGATGAACCAGGTGCGGGCCGAGGCGCACCGCCGTGGGACGGGGGTGCTCGACGAGCTCCAGCAGTTCACCCTCCAGCGCGCGCTCGGCAGGATCTTCACCGCCAACCCCGACGACTGGATGCTCAAGGGCGGCCAGGCGATGCTCTCCAGGAACCCCGGGGGGCGCGCGAGCAGCGACATCGACCTCGTCAGGATCTCGGGGGACACCGACCCCGAGGTGATGGCCGCCGAGTACGAGGCCGCGCTGGCCCGTGACCACGGCGACATGCTGCGGTTCGAGCGGGTGTCGAAGGTCCCCATCCTGCACGGCAAGGCCGTCAGGATGGTGCACAGGGTCTACTGCGGCGACATGGAGATCATGCAGCTCAGCGTCGACATCGCCCCGCCGCGCACCAGGCCCGTGTGGAAGGAGCCGGACCTCATCGCCTTCCCCCCGCAGATCATGTCGACCGGCCACCCGGACGAGGCCCCCGCCATCAGGGTCATCTCCTACGAGGACACCCTGGCGCACAAGGTCTCCGGCATCTACACGCACGGCATCAGGACGCTGGAGACGCGCTGCCTCGACTGCACCGCCCGTGGGGGCGGCCTGTTCAGCTGCAAGTCGGGTGACCTGCCGTACCGGTGCCAGGACCTGGTCGACGTCCTGATGATCATCCTGAGCTCGTCGTGGGACGGGCCCGCGACGCACGCCATGCTGCACGCGGAGTTCGCCTGGCGGCTCGAACAGGGCGAGAACATGAAGGTGCCCGAGTCCTTCGAGATCCCCAACCCCGATTGGTTCAGGAAGTTCGACCAGTACGCCAGGACGACACCCGGCCTGCCGTACGGTGGGCTGGCCGAGGCCATCCCGGTCGCGCAGGCGTTCCTCGACCCCCTCCTGCGGCCGGAGGCGCCGCCGGCCAGCCGCTGGGACCCGCAGACCCGCCAGTGGGTCGAGACCGACGGGACGACCCCCGCTCCCATGACCGACGCCGGGGAGTCGACCGCCCCCACGGGAACGCCGAGGGTCCGGCAGCTGGAGGGCCCCAGCGTCGCACCGGCGTCCACGGTCCACGCCGACCCCGACATGGTCGAGCGGTGGGACCACCTGACCCGGGGAGGCCTCGACGAGGAACTGCGGCTGCTCAAGGAACGGACCGACCTCTCCCCCGAGGAGAAGGCGGAGTTCGTCAAGGGCCGGCTGATGTACGACAACGGCTACACGGAACTGACCCGTGTCCCCGGCCCGGAGAACGAGAACTACAAGCACCTGCGCTTCTACGCGCACCAGCGTGGCGAGCTGTACAGCCACGCGGCGGCGCTGATGGCGGACCCGGAGACGACGGTCGAGATCGCCTTCGAACCCGACCGGGGCTTCAAGACCTACCAGTGGGACTCCCACCAGACCCACCTGGCCTTCCTCGGCGACCTCCCGGCGGGCCTCACCGCCGACCAGGCCAACGCCGCCTTCCTGCGCGCCCTGCTCAAGACCCCGGACGTCACGGACCTCGACCCCGCCACGCTGGCCGACCACTTCGTCGACCTGCACGCCCAGCCGCTCAAGGACGCCCTGGAGCTGCGGCGGCGTCTGATCGAGGACTACGGCATCGAGCCGCACCGGGTCCGGCTGGCCTTCGCCAACACCAGTCAGAAGAGCCACTACGCCGAGACCCAGTGGATGCGGGCCCAGCTCCTCACGCTGCAGGCGATCCAGACCGACGCCGAGCAGGCCAGGCGGCGCATGGTGGACAGGATGCTCGGACCGGACGAGGAGAGCGCCGCCCGCCGTACGGCCCGCGCGCAGGCGGTGGTCGACCGGCTCGGCGCGGCCAACGGGAATCCCGAGGAGTACGCCCTGCTCTGGGTGCGCGACACCAGGGGACAGCCGGTCGGCGGCAGGCACGGCCCGCACCTGGACACCCGGCCCGAGATCCTGCGTCAGACGATCGAGACGCTGCGCGAACGGCACCCGGGGCGGCGTGTCGTCCTGCTCGGCGACGACGTCTTCGCCGGTCGTCCCGGGCTTGAGGAGGCCTGGCGGCGTGAGGGCGTGCTGGACGGCGTCGACATCCGGACGCTGGTGGAGTTCTGGAAGCCGGAGCACAACGAGGGGGTGGCCCTGAACTACGCGGAACAGGGCCTGTTCTTCGCCCGGCTGGCAGCCCAGCACGACGTGGTTCAGATCGGCATGGAGAGCGGGGCGCTGGAGATCCCCGCGATGCTCGGCGTGCCCACGGTCTACTTCGAGGCCCTGGAACACGACGGGAACAAGGGCAACCGCTGGCTGCTCTACTGGCAGGACTGGACGTTCGGCAGGCCGGAGCAGGTCCTCGACGACCAGGGCAACCCGCTCTTCGACCGGATGGGACGCCCCGTCACGAGGTTCGTCGTCGAGGAGACGAGTCCCGCCCCGCTGACCGGGATGCGGAGGGTGTCGTTCGGTCCCGACCTGTCCGACCCCACCAACCGGAGAGGGCAGCCGGTCGCCGTCTACCACTCGGCGCGGCTCGCGGTCACCGTGGACCGGATCGCCCGGCTGGTGAGCAGCGGCCAGCTCGACCAGTGGCCGCTGCGGCTCGGCCGGAGCTCCTCACTCGACGGCAAGGAGTGGATCGACTGGACCGCCGAGGACTGGAGGCGCAGCGCCTACTACGCCGACCAGCTCCGGCTGTGGCTGGGCACCGACGCCACGACGCCCGACGAGGTCGGCAGGAAGTGGCACGGCGTACGGCTCGCCCTGCTCGGCGTGCTGGAACCGCAGTTCATCGCCGACCAGGAGTACGAGGGCCTGTCCCTCGCGCACCCCTACGCGGTCCTGAGCCTGGAGACCTCCCCGGCGAACACGTCGGCGAACACTGAGACCGACCCCGCCGCCGCCCGGATCGCCCAGGCCTACGACACCGCTCAGGAGGAGCGCGGCGTCGCCGTCACCGAGGCGCTCAGGCCGCTGCTCGCCTCGCCCGACCTGGCCCGGCGGGCGCTGGAGGAGCTGCGGCTGTTCCAGCTCACCCCGGCGGAACTCCTCACCCTGGGGGAGGAGATCGACAGGGCGACCGGCAACGCCGTCCGGCCGTACGCGGAACGGCTGGAGATCCCCATCGCCGAGGGGCAGCCGACGCCACGGGAGGTGCTCGAACGCTTCGACCCGACCGTCGCGGGACTTCCCGAGGTCACGCCGGAGGAGGCCGCGCGGTACATCGCCGACAACGTCGCCACCCGGCCGTGGCTCGCCGGCGTCGCGGACCTGGACCCGGCCGTCCAGCGTGTCCTGGTCGCCGTCGACCAGGGGCAGGGACACCACCTCGCCCGGCACGAGGGCTTCGCCGCGGACGGCAGGCTGGAACGCCGCGTCACCTGGCTGGAGGACCCCGCGCAGCTCGACGAGGGGGAGCGGGCACGCTCGACCGACGCGTTCAAGCCGGGGGACAGGGAGCACGGCTGCGCCGACGCGGCCACGGCGATCAGCGACCCCGTCGCGTTCGCCGTCGCCGTCGCGCGGAGCATCGAGCACCCGGCCGTGCGGAACGCCCTGACGACGCCGTTCGACCCCGACAGGCGTCCGGACCGGGTCACCGTGCCGATCGAGGAACTGCTCGGCCCCGACGGCCACCTGTACTTCTCCGGATACAGGATCGTGCCCCTCAACGGTAGCCTTGAGGCCGCGATCTCGAACCGGGCGTCCTGGGTCATGGAGCGCCGCGACCCCGCGAACCTGCCGGAGGACCGCAGGCCGACCGGCCCCGAGCCGCAGGCCGTGCCCATCGCGAGCATGGAGGGGGGAAGCATGCAGTACTTCTTCCAGCCGAACCGTCAAGGTGACGGCTACGAGATCACCACCATGTTCGCGGACCCGGCATGACGGACTCCGTGCTGCTGCGGGTGTGCGCCACCTACTGTCACCCCGAGGCCGACCAGGACGCCTACGACAGCCTGAGACGGCTGGCCGTACGGCCCGGCGACCGGGAGATGGCGCTGTTCAAGGCGGAACTGCGCCGTGCCCTCACCGACCCGGACCAGGTGCCGCCGTCGCTGTACACGGCTGTCCGGTACGACGACGGCAGCGCCGAACGCTTCCTGCGGCGACTGTGGGGGGACCTGTATCCGGACGAGCTGGTGCCTAACCCACCCGGGAGATGATCTCCGCGGCGATGTCCCGGCTCAGGGTCTCGTCGGGTACGGCCCCGGCCTCCGTGAGCATGTGGGCCACCCTCGGTTCGACGGCGGCGATCCGCTCCGGGTGGACCAGGGCGGCGTGACCCCGCCGGTTCCGTGGGGAGAGGGCCGCCGGGTCGAGGTCCGGGATGAAGTACTCGACGAACCGCGCGCCGTCGCCGGGGAACTCGTGCCGCTCCGCCAGGGGGGCCAGGTCGGCGTGGAGCGCGCGCAGGTCGACGAGGTCCTTCAGCACGGCGTCCATGAGGACCCTGCGCAGGTCGCCGTGGTCGGTCCAGTCGGCCACCAGGTCGACGACGGTGCGGTGCGCGGTCGTCACCGGGATTCCCTCGACCACGGTCACCTCCTCCGGCGTGAGGCGCGCGAGGTGGATCTTCACCGCCCGCGGCGCCTCAAGCGTCTCGGGGGAGGTGAAGATCATCAGAGGACTGGCGACCGAGCCGAGTCCCAGCAGGCGGCAGGCCGACTCGTGGGAGAGCACGGCGTCCTCGTCGGCCGAACGCGGCCGCTCCCAGCGGTAGAGCTCGGGCAGCAGCGCCAGCCAGGCGGCGTAGGGGTAGGCGTAGCGCGGCCCCGTCGACGACCACGCGAGCTGGTACACCGACCAGTCAAGCTCGACGAGCAGCCCCGAGGCGGCGAAGTGGGCGAGTCCCCGGTCGTCGACGCCGACCCTGGCCGCCTGCGCCGCGGTGACCATCCCGTTCTGGCGCGCGGCGACGGCCGACAGCTCGGCGAACCGCTCTTCCCACATCATTCCTCCACCGTCTCCCGCCCGTCTTCGTGGTCCTCACGATGTCCACGCAGTGAACCGTCGATGGCCAACCTAACGCGCGATCCGCCGTGCGGGGCCTCGCGGAGGCCGGAGAGCCGTACGTCACACGGCCCCGCCCCCTTGGGCGAGGGGGCGGGGGCGGGATCAGGAACGGTGGACGCGCGGGTCGGCCCTCAGCGGGCGCGGCAGCCGTACGGTGATGAACTCGTCGTTGTCGGGTTCACCCGGAGTACGGCCCGCGGAGAACGGGAAGTTGTTGTCGTTCAGCACACCCAGGGTCCGGTCGTCGAGGATCACCACGTCCTCGATGGTCTGGAACGGGAAGCGGAAGGTCTCCCCGAACCCGCCGAGCCCGGCCGGGTTGGCCAGGTCGAGCAGGTCGGCGACCAGGGTCTTGCGCCCGTCGCGCAGGTCCACCTGGTAGATCCGCTTGAACGCCGCCGCGTCCCCCTGGAGGTTGTCCCGCTCGATGACCAGGAAACGGCTCCCGTCCACCGCGATCATGTCGCCGATCGCGTTGCCCGGACTCTCCAGCCGGTAGGTCCACCGCCTGCCGGTGTAGGAGCGCGAGCGCAGGTCGAACTCGTTGATCCGCAGCGTCCCCGCGGGGTCGCCCGCCACGGTCCCCTCAAGCAACGGGTAGAGGGTGCGTCCGTCGACCGAACGGGCCATGCCCTCGAAGCCCTTGCTTGAGGCGAGGTTCGGCTGCTCGCCGTTCAGGGACGGGTTCTCCGGCGCCCTGACACCGGGCAGCGGGACCGGCGTCTCAAGCAGCCTGCCGGTGGCCGAGAAGTGCAGCAGGAACGGGCCGAACTCGTCGCCGATCCAGTAGGTCCCGTCGGAGGTCCGCACGATCGACTCGACGTCGAAGTCGGCGCCGGTCAGCTTCCGGTCGGGGCGGGTCAGCGGCCAGGTCACGCGGCCGTCCGGGTCGCTCAGGTCGAACCCGCCGAGCACCCTGACCGTCCCCCGCCGGAGGTCCGGCCTGATCCGGTGGACCCGGAGCAGGAAGTCGGCGCTGTTGGCCTTGGCGCCGTAGCCGTTGTCCGACAGCACGTCGAAGGTGCCGTCGCCACGCCGTACGACCCCGCTGAAGCCCTGCACCGGCTGCCCGGGGAAGGGCGGAGTCACCCCGTTGACCGGCGCCGTGCCGAGCTGGGCGCCCGAGGGCTCGCTGCCGGGCACGAACGTCCGGGCAGGCAGCGAGGCGAACCCCGTCAGCACGGCCCTGCCGCGATCGGGCCGGTGGTCGGCCACCGCGGGGGTGGACATCGTCAGCGCCAGTACGGCGGCGCCGACCGTGATCGCCATGCGTCGTCTCATGGCGGCACGCTAGGCATCGCGTGTGAACGGGCGGTGGTGCGCCGCGGGCCGTACGGAGAAGAAATCCGGGGTGCAACAGATGGGCGGGGTCATACGTCCCTGGAGCGTGGAATTCGCCGATTTCGTCGCCGCGCGCGGGGACGCGTTGTACCGGTACGGATACGTCCTGACCGGCAACGCCGAGGACGCGGCCGACCTGACCCAGGAGGCGTTGATGCGTTTGGGGAACGCGTGGCCCCGGATCAAGAAAAAAGATGATCCGGAGGGATATGTCCGTACGACCATGGCACGGCTGCACATCAGCATCTGGCGCAGGCTGCGCAGGGAACGGCTGGTCGCGGCCGTCCCCGAGGGAGCCCACGCCGATGTCCACCCGGACGAGACCGGCCTGTGGAACGAACTGCGGGGCCTGCCGCCGAAACAACGGGCCGTGCTGGTCCTGCGGTACTACGAGGACCTCTCCGACCAGGAGATCGCCGACCTGCTCGGCATCTCCCGCGGCACGGTGCGCAGCCAGGCGTTCCGCGCCCTCGAAAAGCTCAGGGTCCGGATGACCCCCGTGAAGGCGGAGGCGTTGTGACGAACGACAGGAACGAGGCGGACCTGATTCGCGTGCTGGCCGACGCAGCCGACCACGCGCCCGCCCTCACCCGGGACCTGACCGGGGCGGTCCGGGTAAGGGTCCAGGCCAGACGGCGCACCCACAGGGCGCGGGTGGCGCTCGCCTGCGCGGCCGTGGTGGCGATCGCGACAAGCCCTTGGGTGATCAGAGGCGTCCTTCCCGGCGGGAGCGGGCCGGAAGGCGGTGTGTTCGCGGGCGCCTCCGAGGCCCCCGGCACGGTCGAGGTCTCCGGGAGGCCCGTCCCGCGTCCCGTCTCCGAGGTCTGGCCCAAGGCGGTGTCCAGGATCCCGACGAAAGCGGCGGACGGTCTGACGTACCAGCCCGCGGCGGCACTGAGCCCGACGACGCTGCTGCTGATCGCCGAGTCCTCCTTCGAGAGGGCGGCCAGGCTGGACACCTACGACACGACGACGGGCCACAGCGAGCCACTCGTCCGGCTACCCTCGCCCGAGGGCAGGCGGAACTACTACGTCCAGAGGATCGAGGTGGGGACCGACACCATCGCCTGGTGGGGCGACGTCCAGGATGACGACACGTGGGCCGACTTCTGGGTGGCCCCAAGAACAGGCGGTACGGCCAGGCAGGTCGGCGAGGTCACGGGGGCGCTCGCCAAGGTGGAGGGGTTCGGCGTCACGCGGGACTCCCTGGTGTGGTCGGTACGCGGCGGCGGGGTGTATCGCATGCCACTGGAGGGCGGCGCCCCCCAGCCGGTTCCGGGGGCGGAGGGACTCACGCTGATCTCATGGCCCTGGGCGTCCGACGTCTCCCTGCACGACGACAGGAACCAGACGAAACTGGTCAACCTCTCCACAGGGCAGACGCTCCCCGTCAACCCGCCGGAGGGAGCCAAGCAGTTCCGGTGTGGTCCCGTCTGGTGCTCCGGCCTGACGAAGGAGGGAAACATCGTGCAACGTGTCGACGGAAGCGACCGCAGAATCCCATCCGCCTTCTCCGGTCCGTCGGCGGCTCCTCTGCGCATGCTCACGACGGGTTTCCTGGGCCCCGCCCAGGGTCCGAGCCCCCGCCTGTCGGTCCTCTACGACCCGGAGACCGACAAGGCCGCGGGATTCGGTGAGCGAACCACGAAGGACCAGGGCTGGTACGGCGTCGGCAGGTCCTCCACGCTCCCTTCGGTCCTCTACACGACCCCCAAGGGGATCATCCCGAAGGGGCCGGACGCCTCGGAGCCGACGTGCGAGGAGAAGTGCACGACGGAGAAATACCTCGTCGTCAACCTCCTGGCCATCCTCACCCCCTGACTCGTCACCACGCTCTTTCCGGCCACCGACAGGACGCCGACGACCGAAGGAACCAGGCCAGACACCCCCGATGCCTCCCGAGGCCGTCCCCGACCCTTTCGGGGTTCGTCCACACGGAGGCCAGGACACAGGTTCCGGCATCGTCCGGCGCCCCGGCGTTCCGCCCACACTGAGGCCGGGGGCCGTCAGGACCGGGCGCTTCGCGTCACCCGGCCCTCCCCGCCGGGGCCGGGTGGTCGTGGATGGGGGCCGGGTGGTCATCAGGGCCGGGTGGTCGTCAGGGCCGGGTTCTCCGTGTCACCCGGCCCTCCCCATCGGGGCCGGGCGGTCACTCTGGCGGGCCGGGTGGTCGTGGTGGGGCCGGGTGGTCACTCTGGCGGGCTGGACGGTCGTGATGAGGGGAATGGGCGGTCACCATCGCGGGCCGGGCGGTTGTCACGGGTGGGGCGGGCGCGGGAGAGAGGTCAACCGGCCTGACGGGAGTATGAGGACGCGGATGGGGAGGGGCGAAGCCGTACTGAAAGGGGCGCGCCGTATTGAAAGTGGGCGGCCCCGTACGGGAGCTGTACTGGGAGGGGCGAGGCCGTAAATATCAGGAGATGTCGGGGGACAACTCCTGGGCGAGGATCGCGGCCTGGACGCGGCTGCGCAGGCCCAGTTTGTTCAGCAGCCTGCTGACGTGGGTCTTCGTGGTCGCCTCCGCCATGTCCAGTTCGACGGCGATCTCCGCGTTGGACAGGCCCCGGCCGATGCACGCCAGCACCTCGCGTTCGCGCGGCGTCAGGCCGCCGACCTCCGGGACCGGCCCGCGCGTCGGAACCGCCCCCCTGAAGGCCGCGATCAGCCGCCGGGTCACCGTCGGAGAGATCAGCCCGTCCCCCCGAGCGACCACCCGCACCGCCTCGACCAGTCCGTCGGCGTCGGTGTTCTTGAGCAGGAAACCGGCCGCCCCGGCCCGCAGCGCGCCGAAGACGTACTCGTCGAGGTCGAACGTGGTCAGGATCAGCACGTCCGTGATCCCGCTCAGCGCGCGGGTCGCGGAGATCCCGTCGAGTCTGGGCATCCTGATGTCCATCAGCACCACGTCGGGCCGCAGGTCACGGGCCATCGCCACGGCCCGCTCGCCGTCCTCGGCCTGACCGACCACCTCGATGTCGTCGTGCCCGTCGAGGATCAGCACGATCCCACTACGCACCGCCGCATGGTCGTCGGCCACCAGAACCCTGACCGTCACAACACCCTCCCCCCGGGCCCAGTACACACCCTCCGACGCTCGCACACCCCGGCCCCAAAGACCGCCACGGCACTCTTTCTCCGGGCGACATCGCCGATGGTCTGGCGTGACCCTGTGTCCTTGTCCGGGCTGGTCGTGGGGGTCGCCACGATGTTTTCCCGCCGGGTGGTTCGGCGTGGGCCCGCGCTTTTGTCCGGTTCGGCTTTGGAGGTTGTCACGGCGCTTTCCCACCGGACGGGTCGGCGTGGTCCGGTGCCCTTGTCAGGCTTGGCCTTGATGGTCGTCATGGTGCTTTTTCTTCGAACGGCATCGATGGTTCGGTGTGCTTCGTATGGCCTGGCCGTGGGAATCGTCCGGTGCTTTCTCGCCGGGCGGGCCGATGTGGCACCGGGTCCCTGTCCGGCCTGGTCCTGAAGGTTTCTTCGGGTGGCATGGTCGCCGGTTCGGTGTGCTTTGTTCGGACTGGCCTCGGAGGCCGTCACGGTGCTTTGCCGCCGGGCGGTACGGTCGCCGGTTCGGTGTGGGCTCGTTCCCCTGTCCGACTCGGTCCTGGAGGTCGTCACAACACCATCCCTCCAGGCAGTACCGAGGACTCCTCGGTCGGCAGTTCGGCGTGGACCCGCCAGCCCTCCTCGTACGGCCCGGCCTCGAAGGAGCCGCCGACCAGGCTCGCGCGCTCCCGCATCCCGACGATCCCGGCTCCGGCGCTGGGCAGGTCGGGGGAACCGTACCGCCTGGAGGCCCTCCTGGCCGCTCCCACCGGGTTGTCGGCGACCAGGGTGATCGTCCCGGCGCCGTACTCGACCACCAGATCGACCTTCTCCTCGCCGTGTTTGAGGGCGTTCGTCAGGGACTCCTGAATGATCCGGTATCCGGCGAGATCGACGGCGGCGGGCAGTTCCCTGGGCTCGCCCTCGACGCGCAGCCGTACGTCCAGGCCCGCCTCCCGGGCCCGCGTCGCCAACTCGTCCACTTCCGCCACCCGGCGCCGGATCGCCTCGGCCTTCTCCCCGTCCCCGCTCTGCCTGAGCAGCCCGATCATGGAACGCATCTCGGCCATGCCCTGGACACTGTTCTCCCGGACCGACTCAAGGATGCCCCGGACGGTCGCCATGTCGAGATCCTTGCGGGAGAGCACCGCCGTGGACTGGATGGCGATCGCGCTGAAGTGGTTGGCGATCATGTCGTGCAGCTCACGGGCCATCCTGGCTCGTTCGGCCTCCACCGCCTCCCGCCGGTCGAGCTCGGCCAGCCGCGCGACCTGCTCGGCTCTGGCCCGCTCAAGCTCGGCCTGGGTCCTGAACTGCCTGACGATGAGCGCGCTGACGACCGGCGCGGTGCCGAGCAGGCCGAACTGCGCCGCGGCGATCGCGAAGACCCTCACGTCATGGGAGAGGATCGCGATCACGCAGCCGATGAGGATCGCCAGGGCCGAGATGGTGCCGAACATCCACCTGCCCAACCTGGCCGGGCCGTACAGGGCGGCGGAGTAGAGGTTGTCGGTGAAGACGACGATCGTGCCCAGGGAGTAGCCGAAGATCAGATCCAGCGTCATCCCCGTCGTGCCCAGCGCGAGGGCGCTCACCGGGTGGCTGCGCCGTACCACGACGCCGAGACAGGTGAGCAGCAGCGGGACGGCAAGCAACTGGACGGGCACGGTCGAGGGCAGGAAGGGCACGAGGTCCGCCAGGGCGGCCGACAACGGCTGGCGGTTGTAGGCTCCGGCGGCGAGCAGGATCAGCCCCATCACCAGGGCGATCACGGCCCACAGGGCGTCCCGTCTCATGGGTTCCATCCCATCATCCCGAGGCCGGCGACTCATCCGGCGGCGGGCGGGTTCGTCGTACACACAAGGATGTAGGCGGGGCCACGGACTTCGTCAGCGCAGACGATGCCCGAACCGGGGGCACGCGCCGATCCTTGAACCATGGTTCTGGCGGTGATCATCGGTTGCGAGATCGGCTTCTGGGTTCTTCTCGGACTCGGTCTCGTCACGCGTTACCTGCTGCGCATGAGACGTCTCAGTACGGCCCTGCTGCTCGCGGTGCCGTTGCTCGACGTGATCCTGTTGGCCGCCTCGGTGGTCGACATCCGCGGCGGCGCCGAGGCGGACTGGCGCCACGGTCTGGCCGCGGGCTACCTCGCCTACTCGATCGTCTTCGGCCATCGGACCCTCAAGTGGGCCGACCAGCGCTTCGCCCACCGTTTCGCCGGAGGGCCGCCGCCCTGGAAGCCCCCACCCGGCGGCAAGGCCAGGGCCCGCTACGAATGGATGATGTGGCTGCGCACCGTCCTGGCCTGCGCCATCGCCGCCGCCGTGCTGTACGGCCTGGGCTGGCTGGTCGGCGACTGGTCGAAGGCGAGCGGCCTGCTGGAGTTCGGAAGCGTCCTCCCAAGGATCGTCCTCATCTCCCTCCTGTGGCCCCTCAGCTACACCCTTTTCCCCAAGAAGGAAGCTCCTGTGGAGAACTCCGTTCCCTCGGACCACTCCGTTCGGTAAGGACCGGGGTCGCTCCCATGGGGGCTGTTCTTTCGGGGGCGTTCTCAACGGGTGACGGGGGAGTCGTTCTCTCGGCGGGTGCCGCTGCCTGGGGCCGGGTTGTTCTCTCGAAGGGCTCCGTTCGCTGGTGGGGTACCTGGGGGTTTCCGGACAGGTGGCTTTTGCGGGTGTTGATCCAGTGGCGGTTCATGCCGAACTCCCGGGCCACCGCGGCGACGGAGCGAGGGCCGTCCAGCACCATGCGGACGGCTTCCTCTCCGAACTCGGGCGAGAACTGCCTGCGACGTCGAGTCACGTGTTTACCTCTTCCAGGCTTTCGGTCAGGACTGTCCGGAAATCGTTGAGCACCCCGGTACTCGCTGAGCACTACTCGTGTCCACAAGCCGCACAGGCCCACATGTCCGGAGAAACCCAGGCGCCCCACTGAGCCACTGGTGCATTCATACGCGTCAAAACGGCACCATGCTCGCCAAGGCCCCGCTGCGTACCATGCGGGATATGCGTCCCCTCCAGCACCCGGATGTCTCGACGATCACACTGCCCATGATGCTGAGCGCCCTGGCCGACGAGGTCCGCCTGACGGTCGTCCGTCGGCTCGCCGAGGCCGGGGGCGTGGTCTGCGGCCAGTTCGACGTCCCCGTGAGCATGTCCACGCTCTCCCATCACCTGAAGGTCCTCCGCGAGGCCGGGCTCCTACGCGTCACGCCCGAGGGGAGCTTCCGTCGTCACGAACTCCGCCTCCCCGAGATGGAGGCCCGCTTCCCCGGCGTCCTGTCCTCGATCCTCAAGACCGCCCCCTGAGGACTTTGGGGACCTCCGGTGCCACAGCCGATAATTTGGCTGAGCACCCACCCACGCCTGGTAGAGTTATCCCCGTCGCCAAGGCCACCAGGCCAAAACGACAGGCAAGCGGCCGTAGCTCAATGGATAGAGCATCTGACTACGGATCAGAAGGTTAGGGGTTCGAGTCCTCTCGGCCGCGCAGCAGGTCAGAGGCCCTCTGGGATCATCCCGGAGGGCCTCTTTCATGTCCGTACAGCTACGGGTCCAGCCGTCACCGTCCAGTTGCTGTTCAGTCGGTCGAGCGCCTTCGCGCCTTGGGCGATGGGATCCGCGTGGTCTTGCCGTAAGGCGCTGCACTGGTTCATTGAGCGGAAGACGCGCGAGGTCACCCAGCACAACGTCGTGAGGCGGACGACGTTCTCCGAGCACCTCTGGTGCGGTGGCCGGAAGGGTCATCGGGTCGCTGCTCGCGGTCGCTGAGCCTGAGCGGATTGGATGTTAGTCGTCAGCTCCGGCTCGGCGCAGGGAGTGCAGCGGCGGAACCACAAGCTGACCGACCAGGAAGGGTGGAAGCTCCAGCAGGTCGTGCGCCGGGGCAGTACCAGCTCGGTGCGCTACCGGTGGGCGATGATGCTGCCGGCCTCGGCCGGCGGCAACACCGTCTCGGTCATCGCCCGCCTGGTGGCCGCCGATGACGGCACTGTCCGCAATGTGATTCACCGCTTCAACGGGATCGGGCCGACCTGTCTGGAACCCCATGAAGAGCCTCCAGCTGTTGCCTGTCCACTCCGACCTGCTTCGACGGAATGCCCGCGTTGAGCCATGCGGAGAGGCAGGCAGTGAGGCGTGGTCCTTGGTACCCCGAGTCGTCTCGCTGACCTTCGCCGGATCCGCAGGGACTGGCTCAGCCATGGATGAGGAGGCTCAGTGCCTCTCCGAAGGGGGCGCCGCTCAGATGGGAAGGACGTACACGGGTTCGCCTGGCGACGTCGGCTCCTTCTTGGCGTAGGTCAGAAGGGGCCGTCCTCCGGGTAGCCGGCCTTTGTGACGGCCTTGCGGGTCTTCGCGTTGAGTTTCTTTTCGCTGATGACCTTGCCGGCTGCCGGTGCGGAGATCTTCACCTTGGTGCCCCAGCCCGAATACTTGGTGTCGGTGTGGAAGGCCATCTGGTCATAGGCCGAGCTGCCGCTGTCCGGGTAGGCCGTCGTGTCGACGACCGTGCGGGTGAGCAGGTTGCGTTCGTCGAAGTACAGGTGGAACTCGACGTCGCCTTCCCCGGCGGACTTGTCGTGCCGGAATTCGGTGAGTTTGGCGGTGCCCTGATATTCGCCGGTCGCCACTTCTGATGCGTTGTCCAGCATGAACTTCAATTCCGCTGGGGTGACGCCCAAATTAAGGATGGTGTTCTCACGCTCACTGGTCTTCGACTGGATCCAGGAACGACCGGAAGGCAGTGCCTTGGCGATGCCGGCGTTGGTCACGTAGGCGTTTCTGCCTTCGGTGATGACGCGGTAGGGAGGTTTGGACCCTTTCAGACGTGAGGACGTGCGGACACGGAGGTCGGCAGCGGCTATGTTGCCTTTGCCGAAAGCCACGGTGCCGGTCGAGCTGGTGTTCACCTGTACCTGCATGGCCTGGTCGTCGACGGTGAAATCGAGGGTGATGCCACCTGATTCGGTGATCTTTACGCCCTTGCCCGGGACCAATTGGGCCTTCAGGGCTTTCACCGGGTCCACCGGAGCGGCCTGCACGGTTGTGGCGGATGCCGCCTGAGCGGGTACGGCCACCGTGCCCACGGCCGCGGCTGTCGCCACGAGGCCTGCGAAGAAGAGTTTCATCAACGTCCTTGCTTAGGGGGATACAGCAGGGAAAAGAGTAGAGGGTGATGCAGATGAGACAAGGGATATGATGTAACAATCTTTGCAGGACGGTGACCACCAAGCGGTGATGGCCCTCGATGAAGGCGGTCGGGGTGGTTCTTGCGTCCGCTCTCGTGTTTTCGGTTAACCCAATCTCTCCCACGGGCTGACCTTGCCCTCCTCAGTAGGTGAAGGGGTATTTCACATCGTTGGCGGTGCTTATCGTGCGCGCGCAGTCCGATGCCTCGCGTTTTCCTGCCGAGTTCCGCCGCCCGCGCCCTCAGTTGGAGCATGCGCGCCACGATGACGGCCGCTCCCGCCGGCGCGGTTGCCAACGACGGGCCTGGAAACTGATGGACGTTCGTAGAACGTGATTGCGGCGAAGGCATCAATGAGCAGGCGTTTCTGACACTGGTAGACGCGGGCGGACGTTCTCGGACCGGCTACGGATCAGAAGGCGTTTTCTCGGCCGCGCAGCAGGTCGGAGCCCTCTGCATCCTCCCGAAAGCCTCTTTCCTGTCCGTGCGGCAGCGGGACACGGCAACGCGGTCTCATACAGAGAACCGTCCGTGGGTATCACGTGTTGAGGCTGGGGCTTTTTCAGGGCTGAGGATGTGAGGTCAGACTTCCGAGATCATCTCGGAGACGGCGGATCCACTCGATGGGGAAGGCCTGATCGAGCCGCTCCTTGCTGATCCCCGGTGTCCCCTTCTTCGCTGACGGGAGGCGCACACCGTTCTGTACCGTCAGGTGGTTTCCAGGAGCTGGGCAGGTCAGTACGGCGAGGCGTTGGCACGTCCGGTGTGGCTTCTCGGCCCCGCTCGCTGGTGTGGATCACGCCCTTGATGGGCTTCCGTACTGTTCGTACGGTGAGAGCCGCGAACGCTTCGAGAAGCGCCTCTCGCCTTTCCGGGATTCGAGGGTGACCACTGTCGCGTACTCGGGCATTCGGTCTGCGGTCTTGGAGGACCTCTCGATCAGGCCGGGCACCTCCAAGCTCGTCCGGCCGCGGCGTGGCCGGTGCGAAGACCGGCCGGATCGCCTCGTATGCGATGCCGGGGCGCGGCGGCCGGTCCTCGACGCGGTCGTTGGCCCCTTGGAGAAGATCGTGTAGGTGGCTCTGGGCACGCCGTCCACCCGCTCTCGGTGGCCGGCGGCAGCTTGGACGGCGCAACGGCCGTTCTCGTCCCGGGTGACGCGGGCCGGTGCGGGGAACGCGCGGGCGATCTCCTCGCTGGGCAGGCCACCGATCATGCGTGGGGTCGGCCCGCCCGGCCCCGGCCCGGCCCCGGGGAAGAGCACGGGGCGGTAGCCGATGAACGTCGGTGCCGACACGCCGTCATCGGTCTTGCCGGGATCGGTTCTTCGTTGACGGCTGAGTTGACCGTCGAGCCGGCCGACGGCGGGGCGCATCGATTCTGGAAGGTGATCCGGTGGTGGAGCGGGTCGATCCTTCACGGTCCAGCTGGTCGGCCGGGTTCGCCGGAGGGGCGAGCGGCCATGACGTCACCGTCTCCCGGTCGAGGCTTCGGTCGGCTCGAAGTCGCCGGTGAATCGGGCCGACTCGACGACAGCCCGTGCCGACCAACCCGTAGGACGGCCTCGGCGTCGGTCATGCCCATTGGATCCGGCCGCCGGTCCAGATCTGGGTGGTCAATCGTTGGTCTGCGGGACCTCGTCGTCCCCGGGTACCCGCCGAACCTCGATCTTGGACCCGCGAGCCACCGGGACCCGCTTGGCCCATTCGATCGCCTCCTGTTTCGAGGCGACGTCGAGCATGAAGAAGCCTCCGAACAGTTCCTTGGTCTCGCCGTACGGTCCGTCCGTGACCACCGGGGTCTCGCCGCTGAAGTCGACCACGACGCCCTGGCCCGGATCGTCCAGCCCTTCCGCCGCCAGGAGAACACCGGCCTTGACCGCGTCCTCGATGAATAGGCGGGTCGTGGCCATCATCTCGTCGATATCGGCCATCATGGCCGCGTTCGACTCGTCGGTGCCCCGCATGATCAGCAGGTACTTCGACATCGCGTTCTCCTCGTCCGTCGGGGCCGCCTCTCGGCTCCCTCATCTACACGTCGAATGAGCGGCCCGCGAATCGACATGGCCTCGGGGAAATCTCTCACCGTGACGTGGCTGATCTTTCTGGTCCGCGTTTCACCCGCCGAAGTGACCCCTGCGCGATGGCCGCGGTGATTGAGCCCCGGTTTTCGGGGTGGGAATCCGCGAGCACAGCAGGATGCGCATCACGACAGCGGGGCGGCCAGGAGCGACGTGAGGGTGGCCGAAGGCGACGCGGGGTGGCCAAGAGCGACGAAGGGACGGCCAAGGGCGATGCGTGGGAGTGGTCGGAGATGAGGCGCGGGCCGGGTGGTGTGGGGATGGCCAGGAACGACGAGAGGGCAATTAGGAATGACACGAGGATGGCGGGGGTGCATCGGATGGTATGGGTAGCCAGAGTGAGGTGCAGATGCGCCGGGTGGTGCAGGGGTGGACAGAAGCGACGCAGGGGTGACCAGGGGTGATGTGGGGGCGGTTGGGAGTGAGGCGCGGCGCGCCGGGCGGTGTGAGGGTAGCCAGGGGCGACGAGGGGACGGCCAGGGGCGATTGGTCAGAGACGAGGCGTGGGCCGGGTGGTGTGGGGATGGCCAGGAGCGACGAGAAGGCGGTCAGGAATGACATGAGGATGACCAGGGGCGCCGTGGAAGTTGCCAAGGGCGATGTGAGGGGTGAACAGGAGGGACGCGGAGGCGATCAGGGGCGATGCGGGAGTGGCTGAGGGCGAGGCGCAGACGCGCAAGGTGGTGTGAGGGTGGCTAGGAGCGATGAAGGGATGGTCAGAGACGAGGCGCGGGCCGGGTGGTGTGGGGACGGCCAGGAGCGGCGCGAGGACGATCAGGGGCGACGTGGAAGTGGCCAGGGGTGACGTGACGGTGTGTCGGGTGGCGCGGGAGTAGCCCGGGGATGAGGCGCGGGCCGGGTGGTGTGAAGGCGGTTGGGAACGGCGCCAGGGTGTGCCGGGTGGTGGGGCTTGGGTCGTTGGGCTGCTTGTCCGGGGTAGTTGATTTTGAAGTTCTGGTTAAAGTTCTGCGGTTTCATTGGCTGCTGTTCCGCTTGGTGAAGACGGTGTCGCCGCTCCTGGTGGTCCTGTGCACGGCCTGTACGTGCCTGTGGTCACTTCACGGCAGGCCTGGATTTAAATGCGGTTTTCGCCATATTGGGGCATAGTTCACTATCTGCGGTATTTAACCGCCTTATCCGGCTAATGAACGTGTCATGGGGATGAGAACGGCATGACAGAAGCCTGACAACGGTATGAAAACAGCCCAAATATCGCTACGATCAGGCGCGGTTCCATGGACCGGTGCAGGGGGCCGATGCGCGGAGGAGGGGATCCCGCCCGCGGGTGTGCGTCGTGATCTTCCAGCCACCCGGAGAGGGGGGTATCGTGGGTGTCACACGCGCAGGTCTCCGCGATCTATCAGATTTTCTTAAAGATCCCGTGTAGAACTCCTCGATGGACGGGCGCTCTCGCCCGCCAACAGACTCCCTTCCTGAGATCCAGCAGCGGACCCGAACGATTGGGACCGCCTCACAGGAAGCGCGATCTATGGCGAATCGATCCCGGAGAGTGGCGCCCGTAGGGCTCGCGCTCGTCCTGGCCCTCGTGACGGCGGGCTGCAACGCGAACTCGCAGTCCAGCTCGCAGTCCACCGGGCCGACGAAGGACAAGAACGCGACGGCGCTTGAGTCCGTGCCGAAGGGCCAGACTCTGCACTACCTCTCGCGGCGCGCGAACGAGTCCTTCGAGACAGCCAACGCGCAGATGGTGCCGACCAGCCGGTTGCGGTGGGTGCACCGCGGGCTGACGTCGTGGCAGACGTTCCCGGACAAGGACACGGTCCTCGTGCCGGACCTCGCCACCGACACCGGTACGACGGACGACGGCGGCAAGACGTGGACCTTCACGCTGAAGGAGGGCCTGAAGTTCTCCGACGGCAGCCCGATCACCGCGCAGGACGTGAAGTACGGCATCGAGCGGTCGTTCGCGCCGATGTTCCAGGGCGGCCTCGGTTACCACAAGACGCTGCTGGTCGGCGGCGCCGACTACGACGGCCCGTACGACGGCAAGAAGCTCGACTCCATCGAGGTCGTCGACGACCGCAAGATCGTCTTCCGTCTGGCGCGCCCGTTCGGCAACTGGCCGTGGATCGTCAGCATGCCGGCCTTCGCGCCGGTGCCCGCCGCGGCCGACACCAAGCCGGAGACGTACGGCGAGCGCCCGGTCGCCAGCGGCCCGTACCAGGTGACGAGCTTCCGCAAGGGCTCGCAGGCCGTACTGGAACGCAACCCGAACTGGAAGGCCGACACCGACCAGGTACGGCTCGCCGGTCCGGACAAGATCGTCCTCGACATGGGCCTGAACAACGACACGATCGTGCAGCGCCTCATCGACGACAAGGGCGCGGACAAGAACGCGATCAGCAACGCGCTCATCTCGCCGTCGCAGTTCCAGCGGATCGAGTCCGACCCGTCGATCTCCAACCGTATGGCCAACAGCCCGTCGGGCTACTTCCGCTACCTCGCCATGAACGTCAAGCGCCCGAGCCTCTCCGACGTCCGCGTCCGGAAGGCGATCAACTACGCGATCAACAAGGCCGAGCTGCAGAGCGTGTACGGCGGTCCGAAGTTCGGCGGCCAGATCACCTCGACCATCATGACGCCCGGTATCCCCGGCCGCACCGAGTACAACCTGTACGACGGCGGCGAAACCGGCAACGTCGACAAGGCGAAGGAGCTGCTCACCGAGGCCGGGGTCTCCGACCTGAAGCTCACGCTCACCTACCCGACCGACGTGAGCGCGATCGAGGAGAAGGAGGCCCAGAGCATCAAGAACTCGCTGGCGCGGATCGGCGTCAAGGTCGAGCTCAAGGGCCTCGACGGAGACACCTGGTTCGAGCTCATCTCTTCCGACGACGGCGACTACGACATGACGACGAACGGCTGGGGAGCGGACTTCCCGAGCGGCATGAGCACCATCCAGCCGCTGTTCGCGTCGAGTGAGATCGGCGACGGCGGCGGCAACGCCTCCAAGTACTCCAACCCCAAGGTGGACGCCGCGATCGACGCCGCCGTCGCGGAGCCGGACCTCGGCAAGGCCGCCACGATGTGGGCCGCGATCGACAAGCAGATCATGGAGGACGCCCCGATCGTGCCGATCCTCGTGCAGCGCACGCAGGCCCTGGCCGGTTCGAAGATCATGAACTACTTCATCCCCGCCTACCCACCGTTCGCGAACGAGTTGGTCGTCGGTGTCGGTGGCTGAGATCCGGCAGGCGGAGGGCCGGGGCACGCCGGCCCTCCGCCGCTTCCTCAGGAAGCGGTCCGGCGTCGCCGGCCTGGTCATGCTGGTCGTGCCGCTCGTCGCGGGACTCTGCGCCCCGCTGCTCGTGTGGATCGAGGGACAGGACCCGAGCACCCTGCACACCGACCTGCTCGACCCGGACGGCGGCCGTCCGCTGGGCGCCTTCGGCGGCGTCAGCGCCGACCACTGGTTCGGCGTCGTCCCGGTGACGGGTGTCGACCTGTTCGCCCAGATCGTCTACGGCATCCGCTCGTCGCTGTTCATCGCGTTCGGGGCGAGCATCCTGTCGATCGCCTTCGCCGCCGTCCTCGGTACGGCGATCGGCTACTTCGGCGGCTGGTTCGGCGCCGTCGCCGGGCGGCTGATCGACTTCATGTTCGGCTTCCCCGGCCTGATGTTCGTCATCGCGATCATGGCGATCGTGCCCGAGGAGATGCCTCGGGGCCTGGTCCTCGTGCTGGTGCTGGCCTTCTTCGGCTGGACCGTCCCGGCCCGGATCATCGGCGCCCAGGCCGGAGCCGTCAACGCCCGCGCCTTCGTCGAGGCGGCGCGCGCGACCGGGGCCCCGCCCTGGCAGATCATCCGCCGCGAGATGCTGCCGCACCTCTTCGGCCTGGTCGTCGTCCTGTTCGCGATGTCGCTGCCCGGCAACGTCAGCGTCGTCGCGGGGCTGTCGTTCCTCGGCGTCGGTCTGCGTGGTGACGTCCCCGACCTGGGCAAACTGCTCTCGGACTCGCTGCCGTGGATCTACAGCGGCGCGGACGTCTGGTACATGCTCTTCCCGGGAGCCGTGGTGTTCCTGATCGTGTTCGGCGCCACGCTCGCCGGTGACGCGCTCCGCGACGTCCTCGATGTGCGCACGGAGGATGCCGCATGATCGTCTACATAGCCCGCCGCATGGTCACCGCGGTGTTCATGCTCCTCTCGATCGCCTTCGTGACGATCTGTCTCTTCTTCGGGGCCTCGAAGGACCCGGCCCGCTCCATGTGCGGCAAGCCGTGCCCGCCCGAGACCCGGGCCAAGGTCAGCGCCTACATGCAGACCGACCAGAGCGTGCTGTGGCAGTACACCGAGTTCGTGAAGGGCCTCTTCGCCGGCCGTACGTACGGCCAGGGCGCCCAGCAGGTGCACTGTCCAGCGCCCTGCTTCGGCTACTCGTTCCCGAACCGCAGCGACGTCACGACGCTCATCGCCGAGCGGCTGCCCGTCACGTTGTCGCTCGCGCTCGGCGCGGCCGTCCTGTGCCTCGTCGTGGGCATCGGCCTCGGCGCGTTGTCGGCGATACGCAAGGGCGGGGTCGTCGACCGGTTCTCGACCGGTTTCGCGATGTTCGGGCTGTCGGTGCCGACCTTCCTCGTCGGTCTGCTCGTCCTCCAGGTCTTCGGTTTCATGCTCAACGCGCTGCCGTACTCCGGCTTCGTGTCGTTCTCGGAGTCGCCGGCGGACTGGGCCTGGCACCTGATCGGCCCGTGGATGGTGCTGTCGTTCATCCTCGCCGCCGGATACATCCGGGTCACCCGTACCCAGCTCCTCAACGAGCTCTCGGCCGACCACCTCGTCGCGATGACCGCGCGCGGCGCGTCGAACCGGCAGGTGAACCGGCACGCCGTCCGCGGTGTGATGGTGCCGGTCGCGGCGATGTTCGCGCTCGACGTCACCGCGCTGCTGGGCGGCTCGGTGATCGCGGAGAAGGTGTTCAGCCTGCACGGGCTCGGCGACCTGCTGTTGTCCGGCGTGAACGAGTCCGACCTGAGCATCGTCGTCGGGGTGACGCTCTTCTCCGCCTTCCTCATCATCGTCGGCAACCTGATCGCCGATCTGCTGATGCCGCTTCTCGATCCGAGGATCCGCCGTGTCTGACCCCGTACTCCAGATCGAGGACCTGTGTGTCTCGTTCACCAGCGGCGGCGTCACCGCCGACGTGGTCCGGGATCTCTCCGTGAGCCTGGACGGCGGACGCACCCTCGCCGTGGTCGGCGAGTCGGGTTCGGGCAAGACGATCACCGGCCGGGCGATCATGCGGCTGCTGCCGCGCGGGGCGAGCGCCAGGGGCCGGATCGTCGTCGCGGGCCGGGAGATGCTCTCCGCCGACGAGCGCGAACTGCGCCGGGCCCGGGGCCGCGAGGTCGCCATGGTGTTCCAGGACTCTATGTCCGCGCTCAGCCCGTACCTCGACATCGGCGCGCACATCGCCCAGGCGCTCCGCCTGCACGACGCGTCGGTCACCCGCCGCGCCGCGCGGGCCCGTGCGGTCGAGATGCTCGACCGGGTCGGCATCCCCGAGCCCGCGGACGCCGTACGCCGCTTCCCGCACGAGTTCTCCGGCGGCATGCGGCAGCGCGCGGTGATCGCGATGGCCCTGGTGAACCGGCCCGCGCTCCTCATCGCCGACGAACCGACCACCGCGCTCGACGTGACGGTGCAGGCGCAGATCCTGGCCCTGCTCCGCGAACTCCAGCAGGAGTACGGCATGGCGATGCTCCTGATCAGCCACGACTTCGGGGTGGTGGGGAGCGCGGCGGACGAGGTCCTGGTGCTCTACGCAGGCCGCCAGGCCGAGTACGGCAGCCTCCGCGACATCTTCCACCGGCCCGCCCACCCGTACACCGCCGGTCTCCGCGCGGCCACGCCGCGACTGGACGCCCGGCTCGAAACCGGAGGGCGGCGGACCCGGCTGCGCGCCATCCCCGGCGCGCCCACGTCGCTGCGCGACGCCGGACCGGGTTGCGCCTTCGCGCCGCGCTGCGGCCTCGCCGACCAGGTCGGCGAACGCTGCCTCGTCGAGGCGCCGCTGCCCACCGCCCGCCCGACCAGCGAGGTCGGCGGGCTGCACCTCGCGGCCTGCCACCTCGATCGTCTCCCCGCACCGCAGGAGGTCGCCCGGTGAGCGAGCCGATCCTGGAGATGACCGACGTCAGCAAGCGCTACCGCACATTCGGTGGCTTCGGCCGCGGGCGCGGGGGTTTCCTCGCCGTCGACGGCGTCTCGCTCCACGTCGAGCGAGGCGAGGCGCTCGGCCTGGTCGGCGAGTCCGGCTCGGGCAAGTCCACACTGGCGCGGATGGCCAACGGCCTGGTGGTGCCGACGTCCGGCACCGTCCGTACGGGCGGGCAGGACCTCGCCCGCCTCGGCAGGCGAGGACTACGGCGGCTGCGGCGCAACGTCGCCATGGTCTTCCAGGACCCGTTGGCGTCGCTGAACCCGCGGCAGACCGTACGGCAGACGCTGGAGAACGTCTTCCACGCGCACGGCGAGACGACGTCGACCGCCGAGCTGGTCACACTGCTGGAGTCGGTCGGCCTCGGCGCCGACTACCTGGGGCGTTTCCCGCACGAGGCGTCCGGCGGGCAGCTCCAGCGCGTCGCCGTGGCCCGCGCGCTGGCCCTCAAACCGGATCTGATCATCGCGGACGAGCCGACCTCGGCGCTCGACGTGTCGGTGCGCGCCCAGATCCTCAACCTGCTGGCCGACCTGCAGCGCGACCAGGGGATCTCGTTCCTCCACGTCAGCCACGACCTGGCGGTGATCCGGCTCTACAGCGACCGCGTCGCCGTCATGCAGCGTGGCCGTATCGTCGAGACCGGTCCTTCCGACGAGATCTTCCGCTCCCCGCGGCACCCCTGCACGCGCGCGCTGGTCGAGGCGACACCGGAGGCGGAGCCGCCCCCCTGGCCTGCGGGAGCGTTGCGCGACGCCGACGAGGCGTGCCACGATCACGACCATGTCTCACCAAACGATCACCCTGTTGTGAGCCGGCCGGAGGCCGGCGCCACAGAGCACTGAATGAGGACACGTGGGAACCGACCTGTTCGTCCGAGAGTACGGGCGGGACGCAGCAGATGCGCCCGCCATTCTCATCCTGCACGGCGCCGTGGAGTCCGGCGCCTGTTACGGTGACGCCGTCGACCGCTGGGGAGGCGACTACCACATCGTGGCGCCTGACGCCCGGGGCCACGGGAAGTCACCCGGCCGCCTGCCCGAACACGAGGGTGTTCCGTCGACCGACGTGATGGTGCAGGACGCGATCGACATCCTCAAGGACATGCTCGACGAGACCGGGCGCAGGACGCTCGTCGTCGGGCACTCCATGGGTGCGCGGATCGCCGCCTTCGTCGCCGCCGACGCCCCGCACCTCGTGGCCGGCGTCGTGCTTGAGGACCCGCCGTGGTGGGTGCCCGAGGCAGGTCCCAACCCGTGGCTCAGCGTCGAGCAGACCATCAAGGACCCCTTCGACTACGCCGACACGGCGTCGGTCGAGGAACTCGTGGAGATACAGCGCGAGCTCTATCCCCACTGGGCGGAGCAGGAGCTGCGTCCGCTCGCCGAGGCGATGAAGGCCGTCGACACCGACTACATGGAGCAGCGGCTCCACGAGAAGCGCCGGATCTGGACGCCGACCGCGCGGCAGATCACGGTCGGTCCGGCGGGCGTGCCCGCGCTGCTCGTCACCGGTACCGGCGACGTCATCGTCGACAAGCACTCCCGTGAGCGTCTCACGGCCGTCGCGCCCGGCTTCGACGTCGTCGTGATCGAGGGAGCCCACCACTGTGTGCGCCGCGACAAGCCGGACGAGTACCACCGGCACGTCGACGCCTTCCTCCGCGAGAACGCGCCACCGGCCGGAGCCGTCACTCGACACTGAAGGTGTCGGACCGCGCGAGCGGGCCGTAGATCTCCGCGTCCGGCGAGGCGACGGCGGCTCGCATCGCCTCAAGCCCCGCGCGTACGACGGGATGACCCTGGTTGTCGCGTCGCGTCGTCATGATCACCTTGCGCAGCGGCGCGACGCCGCGCGTCGGCAGGATCGCCACCCAGTCGGCGTCGCGGGCGGAGAGCGCGGACTCCGGCGCCAGGCAGATTCCCGCCTCGGCGGCGACCAGCGCCAGCGCGGCGCGGTAGTCGTCCGAGACATGGGTGATCGACGGGTGGAAGCCGAGTTCGGCGCACGCCTGCAACACCATCGTGCGGCACGGGTTACCGGGTGACGGCATGATCCAGTTCTCCTCGGCGAGCTGGGTGAGCCCGACGCCCTCCTCCCCGGCCAGCGGGTGCGTGTGGGGGAGAACGACCTTGAACCGCTCGATGTAGAGCGGGAACTTCACGATGTCGGGGGAGTCGCGCTCGGGGCTGGACTCGTACTCCATGGTCACGGTCACGTCGATGTCGCCGCGCATCAGCATCCGGTGGCTCATGTGGGCCTCCGCGTCGACGACCGTGACGTCGACGCCCGGTGCCTGACGGCGCAGTTCGACGATGGCGGGCGCAACCAACCAGCTGATCGCCGTGGGGAAGGCGCCGATCCTGAGCTGCCCCAGGACACCGCCCGCGTGCGCGGCCAGGTCGGCCTCGGCGATCTTCAGCCGGGAGCTGATCTCCTCGGCGTGCTCGGCGAGGATGCGCCCGGCCGGGGTGAGCGCCAGCTTGCGCCCCGCGCGTACGACGAGCACGTGACCGACCTCGCGTTCGAGCGCCGCGAGCTGCTGCGACACCGCGGACGGCGTCAGGTGCAGCGCCGCCGCGGTCGCGGTGACCGAGTCGGACAGCACGAAGGCGCGGAGGATGAGGAGACGGCGGGGATCGATCGTGGGCACGCGGGCTCCGTCGCGAGTCGGCCGGGCGTCCGTCGCGGTAGGAGCGTCCGCGAGGCGGGACCGGGGAACCCCGATGCTAGCGGGCGCCTCAGGACGTGAAACGTCCCGGCCTGGGCTTTTCGCCGCCCACAAGGGCCCGGTCCTTGATCGCTGACCCTGCCGGGGCGCTCCTCTCGCGTCGGCGTGGGCGACCACGACGGGCACGGTCGGGAGGCGCCGCCGGGACCGATCGACGCACCGGGCTCCGTTACCGGCGGTGGCCCTTCTTCTTACGACCGGCCGGTACGGCCCGGCGGCCGGAGCCGTTCTGCGCGGGTTTCTGCGCCTGCCGCTGTGCCGGTTTCTTCGCCGAGGAGGCAGGGGCTTCGGGGGTACGGCCTCGCGAACTGTTCACCGTACGGCCGCGGACGATGCCGATGAAGTCCTCCACCAGGTCGGTGGTCGCGTCCGTGGGCCAGCTCAGCGCGACCTGGGACTGCGGCGCGTCCGACACCGGCCGGTAGGTGAGGTCCTTGCGGTGGTGGAGGCGCGCCAGCGACAGCGGTACGGGGAGAATCCCGGTGCCGCTCGCCACCAGCTCGACCGCCTCCGCCGTCGTGGCAGGGCGGGTGAAAGCGGGCTGCCCGGGTCGGACCGCCCACTCGATGGTGTCGTCAAGAGGGTGGAACACCTCGTCGTCGGCGAGATCGGCGACGGTCACCTCGTCGGCGGCGGTCACCACGTGCCCCTTGGGCACCATGACCACCGTGTCCTCCACATAGATAGGAATCACGCTGAGCCCGTCCCGGTCGATCGGCAGCCGGACGAACCCGGCGTCGGCGCCGCCGCTCCGCAGGAGTTCCACCACCTCGGCGGCGGGAACCGCGACCAGAGTGAGCGGCACCCCGGGCATTCTCTCGTTCCAGATGTTGACCCATTTCGCGGGTGTCACCCCGGGCACGTACGCCAGTCGGAACACCCTGCCGGTCTCTCCATCGGTCACTTCCCCAGGGTATCGATGTCAGGAGAACCCGTTCCGGCTGGCTACTCTTGACGCCATGACCTCGCCCAAACCGAAGACCACCCAGACGATGAAGCCTTCGACGGCGGCCAAGAAGCTGGGTGTCCCCCTCTCGGCCACTCCCGCCGAGTTCCAGGCGAGTGTCGTCTCCAGGGACGAGCTGAACGAGCTGCAGTCGACGCCTCCCGCCTGGCTCGTCGACCTGCGCCGCAACGGCCCGCACACCAAGCAGGTCATCGCCGCGAAGCTCAAGGTCTCCGTCGCCGGTCTGCTCAGGAACGGGATCACCGAACCGCTCACCACCGCCGAGATCGACGCGCTGAAGGCGGAGAACCCGGAGTGGCTGGAGCGCGAGCAGGCCCTCCAGGTCAAGGTTCGCAAAGAGGCGCTCCGCCTCAAGCAACAGGGCTAGACAGCTGAGATCCGGGGACGGTCAGGTGTCGTATGAACCGTCCCAGGGTTCGTAGAAGCCGAGGGTGTCCGGGTAGAGCTCGGCGTGTTCCGTGCCTTCGAAGGTCTCGATGACAAGGCCGAACAGCACGTCGTCGACCTCGTGCCGGAAGGGCCGGATGGCGATGTCGCCGTAACGGTGGCCGGGGAGGGCGTCGAGCCACCGCGTCAGCAGGTTCTTGGCGGTTTCGACGGCTGTCCGGTGGTTCTCGTCGGTGCCGGTGCGTTCGACGCGGGAGCCGAGGTGGTGGCCTGAGGCGTCGAAGGTGTGCAGGACGGCGTGCCAACGCTTGTGGGCGGGCCAGTCGTCGGTGACGGTGTAGCCGTTCGGGAAGGCGGCGACGACGGAGCCGAGGAACTGCCCACCGTCCCAGTGGCCGATCGTGTCGGTGTGATAGCCGGGTTCGTGGGCGATGGGGATGACCTCGGGGACCGTCATGCGCCGAAGAGTAGCCGCCGGGTACGACAACACGGCGCCCGCCCGATCCGGCCACGGCGCGGGGATCTCCGGGACGCCGCGGTGACGAGCGAACGGATCGCCGCGCCCCACCTGGCCGTTCGCGTCCTGCGAGCGGGTGAGAACCGACCCCTGGCCGAGACACCGGCCGGGCCGTCGAGCACGGTCGCCCGGCGGCCCGGCCGTACGGTCCCGGAGGTCTCAGCCCAGGCCGTGCGCGCGCTTGTACTCCAGGGTGTAGGCCAGCTTTCCTGGCTTGGCGTCGGAGTACGGCTTGCTCAGCTTGTCGAACTCGCCCTTGTTGGCGGCCTTGCCGTTGTTCCACTGGGCCAGCGCGCCCAGCTGGGCGGCGGTGAGGCCGTTGTCGACGACGGTGCCCTTGGGCAGCGCGGTGATCGCCTCGGTCAGCGCCTTGACGGTGGCCAGGTAGCTGCCGTGGTCGTTCTGGTTCCAGCCGGCCAGGTCGATCGGCTTGGCGTCGCGGACCCAGCTGCCCCAGTAGAACTCCTGGAACGGCAGCCCGTTCTGCTCGTAGCCGATGTCACGGCCGAAGTAGAGCAGGCTGCGGTACTTGTCGTCGGTGAAGTTGGCCAGGCCCACGCCGGTCGGCAGCTTGTTCACGGTGACCGGCTTGCCGTTGGGGCCGCGCAGCCACACCCACTTCCGCGCCTGCATCTCGTTCCAGAACCTCTGCCGGGTGAAGGTGCTCAGGTTGGCCTGCACCCGCAGCCGTACGTGCAGGTCGGCGCCGCCGTCAGGGGTCTCGAAGAAGGAGGTGAGCGTGTGGTGCCCGTCGGTGAGGAACGGCTCGCCATGGGGGCCGATGACGACGGTCTTCATGGCGGCGACGCTGTCCGGCGTCTCCGCGCCGACCGGGATCTGACACGTGAACGAGGACGGGTCGTCCAGGCGCGCGCCGGGCGAAACGGACGCCGCCTCCTCCCGGCCGTCGGCCTCGCACCAGTCGTCGAACTTCTTGTTGATCGCGTCCTTGCCGAGGGTGTAGCGGCCGAGCTTGTAGTACACCTCGTCGTAACCGAGCGACGGCTGGGTCGGGTGCACATCGCCGATGCGGACGTCGAGCAGGTCACCGGGCTTGGCGCACAGGTACTTCGCGAACGGCGTGTCGCGGTTGTCGTGCTCGCAGAAGGACGGCCGGGTGCCCGGCGCACCGGGTGCGGCCAGAGCGGATGGCGCCAGGGCGGCGCCGGAGCCGACGGTGACGGCGACGGCTGCCCCAAGTGCCGAGGCCAGGCGGTACGGAGAACTGAAGCGCATAACACGTGCTCCTCGTCGGCATTGCGTCTATCGACGGTGAGGGTGCCGGTAACCAACCAACGTACGAGTGCATGTTCATGACATCCAGGGGAACCGGCGGCGAACTTCGTGTTCTTCTTCGGGGAACGAAGGAGGTGCGGACTTTCACCGGCCGACGTCGACGGCTCCCGGACGGCCGGATCTCAGAAGGCGCTCACCGGGTGGTCCGGCTTGAGCGGCCGCCCGGTCCCGGGGTCCAGGACGATCACCTGCCCGCCCCAGGGCGCCCGGTCGTCACCCGGCCTGTCGTCCAGGCGCACGTGTGAGGGATCGACCCAGGTCACAGTGGGCAGGCCGTCGGAGTGTTCGGAGCTGAAGCGCTCGACCAGGGGCCACTCACGCGTCAGCAGGCCGTCGTTCCTGCGAACCACGAGCGCCCAGTCGGGGATGATCCAGTCGTCGTACAGGACACGCACCTCCAGCCCGCTGCCGGTCGGGCCGGGGATCCGGGCGTACACCTGCCAGCTGTTCACGTAGGTGACCAGCCCCACCGTCGCCCAGATCATCCCGAGCGCGACGGCGGGGCCGCGGGGCCCTCCGCCGAAAACGAGCGCTCCGGCGAGGACGACCAGGCTCACGGCCAGGGTCCCCAGCAGGACCGGCCGGTCGAGAACCGTGTAGTGCCCGAGGGCACCGACCAGGGCGCCCACCACCGCGAGGACCGCCAGAACGAAGAAAGCACCGGCGACCCGTGTGCGTAGACTCATGGCGGCACGCTATGGAGCGGGACTTGTGATCCACTGGAAAGCGAGCCCGAGCGCGACCCGGACGGCGGTGTGGACGACCGGGTGACGAATCCCGTTGTGGTGCCCGCTCCCACGGTGACTGTCGGGGATGTCTGATTGGGTCGCCTCAGGAACGAGTGCCGAACGGGCGGGAACGGGAATGCGGCGATCAGAGCGTCTTTGGCATCTTGTCCGGTCCTACCGCATGGGCGAATGGTTCATGGCGGCCTGGGTCGAGGGGCTGGAGGTGTGGGAGGCGGCACGACGCCTGGGGGTTTCGGTCGCCGACGTGGATGACGCGGTTGAGTGCGTCTGGGCGGACGCCGTACGCGGGAGGCCCGCCGACGGTGACGCGGGGGTTGTCTGGGCCGGTCGGCTGACGGCGGACTGGACGCAGATCATCCAGGTGCGGGGGTTCGACTGCGATCGGGCGCTACGGGAGCTTTCGTACGGCGGGCGGGCGCTGCGGATGAGCTGGAACATCAACGGGCCACGTGATCTCGATTACGCGGTCAACGGTGACCACGTGACGGGCTTCGGCGTCACCGTTCCCGGAGAGCGGTGGGGACGCGATCCGCAGGCGCTCGACTCCTACGCGCGGGGACTGCAGTTCGACCTGAACGACACCGGCTGGACGAGCGATCCGGAGCTGCCGGCGGGGTGGCTGGAGTACTGCGCGTGGGAGGAGGCCCGCCTGGAGAGCGGGCAGGAGGACTACGAGGACGACATTCCCGACGGGTGGCAGGACTTCATCTCGCTCGCTCTCAACGGGTACAGCCCGCCCATGGCCACCTGCCTCACATCAGCTCTGGCGCTCGTCGGCAGGGTGACGGGCCGGGAGATCGACCGGGAGTGGATGGACGGGGCCCACACCCGCTACGTGATCCGCGAGCGGTGAGACCGCCGAGGGGAACGATCCGGCTCGGTGGAGGCAGCCGCGGCCGGTCGGCGGTACCGGGTCACCGGGTGCGGCTGTTGGGGGCGGTGGGCGTCACCGCACGACGATCGGGCGCACGGCGGGGACGCCAAAACTCCGGATATCCGAAGCAAAGATCCGAGCTCCGCCGGCCTTCACCACCGCGGCACGCGCCGACAGCCGACACCCAGCCCTGAATGATCATTTCAAGTCGTGTTCCTGAGCCGTTCAGTCCGGCGCCTCCCTGGACTTCTAGCCTGCGCGAGCACGTTGAATACTCTGATCAGGAGCGTCATGCACGTCCTCCCCCGGCTTCGCGCCGGTGCCGTCATGCTCGCGGCGGCCACCGCCGTCTTCGGCACGATGGTCATCTCACCTTCACCCGCCGCCGCGGCCAGATCCCCCGAGCAGATCGCTCGCGACTGCCTCAACGTCACCTACCGGCAGGCGGGTGACCTCGTGTACGAGGTGCCCGAGTGCAGGCTCACCTACAAGAGTTCCCAGCAGGTGCTCGGTGAGGCGGAGATCCCCGACGCGATCGGCGACTCCAACAAGCCTCGTCCGGTCGCCCGTTCCTGCGGGGCCGCGGGCGGCAGCGTCGGGGTCGCGGGAATGAAGAGCTCGTCGACCTCCTTCTCCTTCGGGCTCGACATCGGCGGGAAGAAGAAGTTCGGCGACTGGGAGGCGTCCGTCGGGCCGAAGCTCGGCTGGTCATGGAGCTGGAGCACCAGCGACACCTACACCAACACCGCGAACGTGCCCGGCTGGGGCGTCGCGTGGATCACCGTACGCCGGCCGCTCATCAAGGCCGTCGTGGACATCGCCGCCGACTACGACGACGGCAACGGCATGCAGTACGGCAAGAACCTCACCGTGTACGTGCCCGACAAGAGCCGCTCCTACGACTGGGCGCTGAACTCGCGGCCGATGAGCGACTGGGAGATCTCCAAGTACTGCGGCAGCGGCGGGGGCGGGGACAGCGGCTACACCGAGTCGACCTCGTTTGAGTCGTCCTATGGGGACTTCCGTCTGTGGCTGCCGAGCCAGTACCGGCTGTTCAACGCGCACAGCGGCAAGTGCATGGTGGTCAAGGACGACAGCAAGACGGCGGGGGCGAGGATCGTGCAGCGCGACTGCCCGACCGGGACGTCCTCGGCGTTGCGCTGGACCCGGGTCAAGCAGGCCGACGGGTCGTTCCTGCAGAAGAACGACGCCTCCGGCAAGTGCGCGGACGTCACCGGCGATGAGATGGCCGACTGGCTCAGCCTCGACCAGCAGAACTGCACGCCGTCGGCGCCGCAGCAGAACTGGGCGGTGATGCGGGTGACGGTGAAGATTCCGCCGCACTACGACGCGCAGCCTGCGTTCTATCTCTACAACCGCAAGAGCGGTAAGTGCATGGCGCTCGACCACAACAACCTGCTGAGCAACGACGCGCCGCTGCAGCAGTACGACTGCGGCAGCCTGCCCAAGCCGAAGCCCACCGGGGCGTACGACCTGTGGTCGGTGAACACGACCGCCTACAAGAACGTGCTGAGCGGCAAGTGCCTCGACCGCGGTTCGACGATTTCCGGCGGCGGCATGGTCGTGCAGCGCTCGTGCAACGGCAAGTCGTCGCAGAAGTGGACCGCCGCCCCGCGCAACGGCGGATGGTTCAACATCAAGAACGCCAACGGCTACTGCCTGACCGCGCCGTACAACAACGGCACCCCGCCCGGGGAGAACACGCAGCTCATGTGGTGGGGCTGCGAGACCCGCTGGGACTCGGCCAACCAGTACTGGTCGGTCAACCCGATGCCGGGCGGGCGCTACACCTTCTCCAACCAGTGGACGAAGCTCTGCCTGGCCCCGCATTCCAGCGATGTGACCAAGGACGGTGGCCGGGTGGCCCTGCGCCGCTGCGTCTCCTGATCCGATGACCGGCTGGTGCGCCTGTCCGCGCTCGATCGTCGACCCCTGAAAGGGGGGACGGAGAAGGCGAGGGCGCACCAGCAGGGTCCGGCGGAGCCACCCGGCGCGCCCACCGGCATGCCGCCGGATGCCGAAAGGGGAGGCGGATCACGCCCTCGGCAGATCCCGGGCAGGCAAGACCACCGAGCTGTTGGCGTGGTCGTGACGCTCTGGAGGCGGGTTCCAAGGCGCGTAAAGAGGGGTGAGGTCGACGAATATTCGGTAGTCGGAGATGAGGCCGTTGTCGTGGGTGCGCCAGATCGACACGGCCACGACGCTCGCCTCCCTGCCGTCGAGGCGTTGGTAGGTCACCTCGGTCTCGGCGATGACGTCGGCGTCGACCTGCCAGCTTCTGACGATCCGGTGTCGCAGGCCGCCGATGGTGGAGAAGAACGCCCGCAGCCCGGCGACGATGGCCGTACGGCCCACCAGCGGTTCGGCGTTGCCGAACACGAACCTGGCGTCCTCGGTCAGCAGCCGCACGAACTCCTCGGGGTCGAAGGAGTCCACCGCCTGGAAAACGCGTCGCACCACGTCGTCGGTCATACCCTCCCTTTCCCACACGGCTGTGATCACTGGTGAGGACGATACGGGGCGAGGAAGGACGCACAACTATCCACAGGGTGGGGATCATGTCGCCGATGGACGCGCCGAAACGGGCGCCCCGGCTCACCGGAACGGGCGCCCTGACTAACCCGAACGGACACCCCTCCCCGCCCGAACGGGTGTCCTCGCTCTGTCGGAGCAGGGACGTGCCGGGTGTCCCGGCCTGGCCGTACCGGACGCGCACGTGGTTCGGCGTACCGGTGCGCGCCGGCCGGAAGCGAGGGTCCGGCCGGCGCGTCCTGGCAGGTCAGGTCAGATGCCGGGCGAGGAACCTCAGGGCGCTGTCCACCTCGAACGACGGCACGTCCCCGTGCGCGCCGGGGTTGACGTGCAGTGTCTTCTGGGGGGAGGCCAGTGCGTCGAACAGGGCCAGGCCCTGGTCACGCGGCACCAGCCGGTCGTCCCACTGCATCAGGAACCGCACCGGTACGGTGACCCGCGCGGCCTCTTCGGCCAGGCCGTACACGCCGAGCAGGCCCAGCACCGCGGCGCGGATCCTGGGCTCCGCGGCGACGAGGGGGATGCCGAGCCCGCAGCCCATCGACACGCCGCAGTAGCCCACCGGGCCGGCGCCGACCCGGTCGAGACGCTGGACCTCGGTGAGGACCGCCCGCCAGTCCGCGACGGACCGACCGGCCAGGTGGCCGTGCATGCCGGCGACCGCGACGCCCGGGTTCTCGCCGGAGGCCATACCGGCCCGCATCTCGGCCACGACGCGGCCGAACTCCTCGTCCTTGGGGCGGTCGCCGTGGTTGGGCGCGTCGATCGCGACGACCGCGAAGCCCTCGGCGGCGTAGCGGCGAGCCTGGGACACGATGGCGGGAGCCGTTTTGTGCTGCCCGCCGCCGTGGCCCAGCAGGATCAGCGGCCGCGTGCCGGGGGTGTCATCCGGCGTCCACAGCACGCCGGGGATCTCGTCGAGGGTGAAGAACTGCTCGGTGACGCCGTCCGACGACGTCTGGGAGGTGAAGCGCATCAGCGTTTCGGACCTTTCGGGATGCCTTGTGCGGGCGCTCCCTAGGCCATGCGAAGGAGGGAGCCCCGGCCTGTCACAGCGTTGATCGGACTCACCTCCTCGAATTCGCAATAATGCACGGCGCCGCCGAAGGTATCACAGTGGTTCAGATGAGAAGGCCGGAGTGGGACGGCCGGAGCGCTTCGGCGGAGACGGCGCGTCCCGCCCGGACGGCGAGCAGGGCCGCGGCCAGGGCTGACAGCGCCAGCACCACGAGGAAGGCGACCGGCACCGTGAGGTCCGTGAGGTCCGTGAAGCCGAGGCCGCGAGCCGTGGCGGTCCGCGGCGCCAGGACCTGCCACACGCTCAGCACGCCCAGCCCGGCGCCCAGCACGGTGCCCTGGACGCCGACGAACGACACCTCGACGAGGAGGGCGTTCCTGAGCGCGCCGGGCCTGAACCCGATGGTCCGCAGCATCGCGAACTGCCCACGTCGTTCGCGGACGCCGCGGACCAGCACGACGGCCAGCCCGGCCATGCCGACCAGCAGCCCCAGACCGATGGAACCCCGCAGGGTCTGAACGAACGCCCCCGTCTTCGCCGACTCGGCGGCGACGTCCGCGGCGAAGGAGTGGGCGTCGGCCCCGGCGGTCACGTAGTCGGTGTTCAGCGCCTCGACGAGGGCGTCCGCCGTCGTTCCGGGCGCGGCCGCGACGTACTGACGGCGCAGGGGCGGCACCTCGGTCAGGAGCGATCCGGCCTGTTTCTCCGAGACGTACAGCCCGGCCCCGACGAGCCGGTTCCAGTCGCTGAGGCCGACGACCTTCAGCTCGGTCGGACGGTTCGACCGGTCGACGAGCCGCACGCTGTCGCCGACTTCGAGGCCGACGTACTTCGGAACGATGACCGCGGAGGCGTCGGCGGCGACGTGGGCCCAGACCTCGGCGTCGGAGCCGAACTCCTGCGAACGCTCCGCCAGCCTCGGGGGGCGGTTGCCCGCGAGTTCGGGCGTGACGAGGGTGACGGTCCTGCGCAGCGGCCGGGGCGTGCCGGAGTCCCAGGCGTGCCGGTGGCCCTGCGCGGCCTCGTACCTGTCCAGGGCGGCTGAGGTGATCATGGCGTAGCCGTCGGTCAGCCTGATCGCCGACGCGACGTCGCTCCGCGCTCTCAACTGCTTCGTCGTCACCGGGGACAGACGGCTGCTGAACAGGACGACGTCGTAGCCCCCGCCCGCGCGGGCGACGTCGTTCGGCTCCTCCTGCCTGAGGACCGTGTTGAGGATCGCGGTGAAGGTCAGCGCGAAGGCGACGAGCGCGTACAAGGAGGTGAGCAACGCGGTCCTGACCGGTCGCGCCAGTACGGTCGTCAGACCGAGACGGGGCGCGACGAACCTCCGGGTGACCGCCAGGATCGGGGCGACCAGCCATCCGTCGAACACCGCGACGACGACCGACGACAACCCCACCAGGACGACGCCCCGCACGATGAGCAGCTTGAGGTCGACCTCCTCGAAGGTGCCGGTCAGGATGCCGAAGACGGTGCTCGCCCAGACGAGGGCCAGCCCGCAGCAGAGGGTCACGGCGACCTTGCGGCCCATCCTGTCGATCAGCAGCGGGAGGAAGCCGAGCACGAACACGATCGGCGCGGCGAACGCCGTGAACTGACGGTCCGACGTCAGCAGCCAGCCTGCCGCCGCCACGCAGGACAGCGACAGGCCGAGGACGATCCAGCGCCTTGACCCGCCGGAACCGTGTGGCGCGGCGTCCTGCATCGCGGCCATGATGTCGGCTCCGGTGGTCCTCAGGGTCGCGGCCAGCACGGTGAGCTGCGAGACGGCCAGCCCGATGAGCGCCCCCGACAGCAGGGCGGCGGGCTGGACGTCCAGGTGGAGCCGGAGGTTCTCGTCCACCCCGAACGAGCCGTGGCTCACGCGGACGACCAGGGCCGCGACGCACACCCCGGCCCCGAGTCCCAGGAGGGTGGCGGGCAGGCCGAGGACCAGCCCCTTCACGGCGAAGATCCTGCGGATGTGTCCCCTCCGCAGGCCGATGGCGCGCAGGGTCCCCAGCTCGGCCCTCCGCTCCGTCACGAACATGACGAAGAGGCTGATGACGAGGAGCACGGCCGCGGCGAAGGGAAAGCCACCGGCCATGCCGAACCGGTTCTTCGCCTCGTCGCCGATCCGGTTCGCCCGGTCCAGGGCAGGCGACTTCACGGAGACGACGGGGGTCCGGTCGCCGAGCGCCGCGACGATCCAGAGTTCCGCCTCGACGGTCCTGTCCGCCCCGCCGTACGTGCCGCCGACGTTCGAGACGGCGATCATGTCCCGGACGACGCCGGGCCGGTGGGGCAGCGCGTCGCTCAGTGTGCCCTTCGTGACGATGATCGGTGCGTATCCGGCGATTCCCCGCTCGCGGAGCACTCTGGCGACGCGCAGTTTGACGGTGGTCGGACCGGCGGTCAGTTCGAGGTCGTCTCCGGGGGTGAGGTCCAGGCTCCGGGCCAGACGTGTGTTGATCGCCACCTCGTCGCGTCCGAGCCTGGCGGGCAGCCGCGTCAGGCCTGAGGCGTCGAGGTCGTCGCCGAACGCGCGTGCCTCGGCGGGCTCCAGCTCCCAGAACCTTGTGCGGGGACGCGTCCTTCCGTGGCCGTCTGTGGCGGTGATCTCTCCTTCGCGCACCGCCATGACCGACTCGATCGGGCTGCGGTCCACCAGGCGCGACGCGTCCAGGGTACGGAGGTCGTCCTTGACGTTCTCGGACGTGACGAGCAGGTCCAGCGGCCCCAGGTGGGTCTCCGCCCGGACGCGGTAGGAGGTCCCGAAGGAGTCACCGACGACGAACGACCCGGTGATGAGGGCCGTCGCGAGCATCGAGCCGAAGACGACCAGGGCCGCCGCTCTCGGACGCCGCAGGACCTCACGCAGCCCGATCCTTCGGATGGCCGGGCGGAACACGAGGTCGAAGACGATCGGCGGGACGAGCAGCGCCAGGACGGCGACGGCGGCGTACGTCACGACTGCCTCCAGTCACCCCAGGTGACCGGGACCGTGGCGACACGGCCGTCGATCAGCTCGATCGTCCGGTTGGCGCACGTGGCGACCGTGTCGTCGTGGGTGACGATGACGATCGTCTGCCCGCCCTCGTTCAGTTCGGCGAACAGTTCGACGACGGCCGCGGCGGTCGAGGAGTCGAGGTTCCCGGTCGGCTCGTCGGCCCAGATCACGGCGGGGCCGCCGACCAGGGCGCGGGCGATGGCCACGCGCTGCCGCTGGCCTCCGGAGAGCTGGCCGGGCCGGTGTCTCGCCCGGTCGGTCAGGCCGACCCTCGCCAGCATGGCGTGGGCGCGTTCGCGTGCCTCGGCCGGTCTGACCGACGCCGCCAGGAGGGGGAGTTCGACGTTCTCCACCGCGTTGAGGACCGGGATCAGGTTGAAGCCCTGGAACACGAACCCCATGCGCCTGGCCCGGTGCTCCGTACGTCTCCGGTCGGAGAGCGCGTGGAGGTCGAGGCCGTCGACGATCACCGTGCCGGAGTCGACGGTGTCGATTCCGGACAGGCAGTTCATCAGCGTCGACTTCCCGGTGCCCGAAGGGCCGACGATGGCCACGAACTCACCGGCCTGGATTTCGAGGCTCACGCCCCTGAGCGCGGGCACCGACATCTCGCCGGACCGATACGTCTTGACGATGCCGTTCGCGCGGATCAGCGTCCGGCCGGTCTCGTCGGGCCGCGGGCCGGTGCCGTTCGCGCCGCCCCTGATCGTCGACCACACCTTGGACGCCGCGGGCCACCTTCGCCGATCACGTCTCGGAACCTGCGCGGAGCCCCTGCCGAGGGAGGCGGCATTCCTCGTCGCCGGTGATTTCGTGCGGTTATCGGTGGCCATTGATTCCTGTTTTCTTTGACTCGTGACTTTTCTGTGAATCCAGACCCCGCCGATGTACGGCGTGGCGTTGTCGGCGGCCCGGGGGCCATGGCGACAACAAGAGCACAAGCACCGGAGGTGAAGGCCTTTTTCATCGGTCCGTCGACGGGTTGGTGAGTGGAGCGTCCGCCGATGGGGGATGACGCGTGACTGATCGCGTCAGGCTGCTTGGCTTACGGGCGAGTATAAGGACGGCCCTGACGTCCGACAAGTGGAATAATGTATGTCACTTGATGTGGTGAATGGAATGTGAGAGGCATGTTCGATGGCTTGTCCACATTCGCAGGAATGAGAGGAAAGATTCCTGGACGGCGACCGTTCTCTTCGGTCTGTTCAGGAAATCGACACAATCGTTCCGGTCATGAATTGACTTTGAAAGAGTAAAGGAGTCGTCAGTTCTTGGCCTGTGCCCCGTCCGGCTCGTCCGCGGGGACGGAATCGCCGGTGCCGGTCCGGGGTCCGGCCGCCCTGTGGGCGAGGAACTCCGCCTCGGTGACGGTCAGGAAGCCCTCGCCGCCGGGAGCGGGAACGAGATGGTCCCTCGGCCCCCTGCGCAGTACGAAGTAGGCCAGGGCGGACAGGAACACCACGATCGCGACCCAGAAGTTGAGACGCTGGCCGAAGAGGATCAGGGCCTCGTCCGTCCTCAGGGTCTCGATCCAGGCCCGGCCCGCGGTGTAGGCCATCACGTAGAGCGCGAACGCGCGGCCCTTGCCGAACCTGTGTCTACGGTCGAGCCAGTAGACGAACCCGGCCACGCCGAGGTCCCACACCATCTCGTAGAGGAACGCGGGGTGGTAGAGGCCCTCCAGCAGGACCGGCCTGCCCTCGGCGTCGACCGCCGCGCTGCCGATCGGCGGTTCTCCCGGGCCGCCGCCGGACATCCTGTGCACCTCAAGGCCCCACGGCAGGTCGGTCCTGCCGCCGTAGAGCTCGTTGTTGAACCAGTTGCCCAGCCGGGCGATCACCTGGCCGATCGGGAGGCCGACGGCGATGCAGTCGGCGAGGAGCGTGAAGCTCAACCGCGTTTTCCTGCAGGCGATCCAGGCGCCGAGCGCGCCTCCGGCGACGGCGCCCCAGATGCCGATGCCGCCCTCCCACACCCTGAGGGTGCCCATGACGCCCTCGCCACCGGCGCCCCAGTATTTCTCCGGGGTGGTGACGACGTGGTAGAGGCGGGCGCCGACGATGCCGAAGGGCACCGCCCACACGGCGATGTCGAGGGCGGCGGTCGCGGGCGCGCCACGGCTGCGCATGCGTCTGTTCGTGATGAGGCTCGCGGCGACGACACCGGCGACCATGCACAACGTGTAGGCCCGGATCGGAATCTCGAAGAACCCGAGGTTCACGTACCAGACCGCTGTCGCCGGGCTGGGAATGCTCGCGAGTATCACGGTGGAGAACACTACAGGCGCGCCACCGGGGCGTACAGGAACGACCAATCTGTCCACAGGGCCGGTTTATGGTCGCGCGGAAAACGGAAATCCCTCCGGAAAATCGTCCCCCTTCCGGTGGGGCCGGTATTTCGTGCATGGCGGATCCGGTGGGGAAGGCTCTATGCTGGCCGGGATGAATACCTACTCCTGTGGATTGGGGGTCTCGTTCCGGCAAGGTGAGTGCTGATGCGCCCCTTGACCGTGACCGAGGATTCCCGGCTCTCCCTCTGGCTGCACGTGCGCGAGTTCGCCGTGCCGCCCTCCATGATCGAGACAGCGACCGCCCGCCGTACCGTCGGAGACTGGGCGGGGGCGTGCGCGGCGGCGCACGTCGACATCGATCTGAACCTGCGCTCCACGGCTCGCACCCACGGCCGGGAGCTCATGGCCCGAGTCCGGGACGACCTTCGTCACCTGGCTCCTGACCTGCTGCGCTGGCACATGCCGCGGATCGTCCCCGACGGTCTGCTGCGGCCGGGCCTGACCGTCTCCCTGGCCCGATACCATCCTGCGTCGTACGGCGGCGGCGCCACGGTGCACCTCGTGGCCCGGACCCCACCCGCCTGGGCGGGTGCCGGGCAGCGGATCAGCCTGGCGCTGTGGGACGGGTCCGGGGCCGGACGGCATCCGCACCCCCGGCCGAACCGACGTTTCCGCCTCGACCTGCACCGCCACCTGTGGGACGCCCGCAGGGCCGGTGAGCTGCGGGTCCGCGCCGGGGCCGGCGACCCTCCCTCTCAGGATCCGGGGGTGCCGCTGGAGCCCGGCTGCGCCGTGGACCGGTGGGCGGCCGAGGCGTGGACCCTTCTCCAGGAGGAGAAAGGGGACGCGGTCGCCGTACGGCTCGGGAGGCGGCGCCTGCTGGTGCTGGACCTGACGGCGTTCCCTGAGGTACGGATCACGACGGCTCCCACACGGGGCGGCCGGTCGGCGCTGCCCGTGCTGCCGGACGCGGCGACGTGGGTGCCGCCCGACCTGATGCTGCTCCGCGCCGGACTGATCGAGGCCGACCGGCTGCACCCGCTCGTCGCGTCGGCGCTCGCACCGGACCACTCCCCGTCCCGCCCACCGCGAACCGGTGGCCGGGAGGCGTGGCGGCTGGTCGAGTGCCGTGGGGCCCGGCACCGGATCGGGCTCGTCGACGGCGTGCTCGTGCCGCTCGACCACGACCCCGCCGAGATACACCGCGAGAGGTTGCTGTCCGCGCTGACCGGTACCCCGCTGCCCTGCCTGCGGGTGATCGAGGAGGCGCACCGCGCCCCGGAGGGCCTCCCCGGCATCCGCGCGCGGCTGGAACACGGCGACGTCGCCGGTGCCCTGGCCGCCGTCGAGGACCTCCTCGGCCCCGGCGCCGCACTGCCCGAGGGCGCCCTGCGGGACGAGCTTGAGGCGGCGGCACGGCGACGGGTCGCGCACGGGCTGTTCCGGACCGGACTGACCGGGCCAGGCAAGGAATCGGTCATCTGGCCTGGTCAGGTGCCTCAGACAGGCGCCAAGGCCGACCACGCGCGTTCGCGCCGCACGACGTCTCGCTGAACGTCCCCACCGAACGTCAGCGGACATCCCGCTGAACCCTTCTCAGACCCAGAGGTGATTCGATGCTCGAATTCTCATCCCGTACCGCTCACGCCGGCGATCTGGAGGTCGCCGCCGACCTGATCGCCATGCTCGGCGACACGACCACGGAGCCGCGTGCCGACCCGCAACTTGAGGCGCTGACCCTGGCCGTGGCGGCCGACCTGCCGGTGCTGCTGTGGGGGGAGCCGGGGATCGGCAAGACCGCGGCCCTCCAGCAGCTCGCCGACGCCCTCGACCTACCGCTGACCACGGTCATCGCCAGCGTGCACGAACCGTCCGACTTCTCCGGCCTGCCGGTGGTCGGCGACGACCCCGCGACCCAGGGCGTCCCGATGGCCCCACCGGACTGGGCCGTACGGCTGGCCGCTGCGGGCAGGGGGCTGCTCTTCCTGGACGAGCTGTCCACGGCACCGCCCGCGGTGCAGGCCGCTCTGCTCCGTCTCGTGCTCGAACGCCGGGTCGGCGCCCTGCGGCTTCCGCCCGGGGTGCGGATCGTGGCGGCGGCCAACCCGCGTTCCTCGGCGGCCGACGGCTGGGAGCTGAGTGCGCCCCTGGCCAACCGGTTCGTCCACCTGCGGTGGGCTCATGACCACGACGTGGTGGTGCGCGGTCTCGGCGGGACCTGGCCGAGGGCGACGCTGCCCCGGCTCGACCCGGAGCTGTTGCCGCAGGCCGTGACGTTCGCCAGGCGCGCGGTGTGCGGGCTCCTCGCCGCCCGTCCCACCCTCGTGCACCGGCTGCCGAGCGAGGAGACCCGCAGGGGCGGGCCGTGGCCCTCGCCCCGCAGCTGGGAGATGGCGCTGCGGCTCACGGCCTTCGCCACCGCGGCGAACACCTCAAGGGAGGTGCTGTCCACGCTGGTCAGGGGCACGGTCGGGGACGGTCCCGGGCTGGAGCTGCTGGCCTGGACGGACAGGATGGACCTGCCCGACCCGGAGACGCTGCTGGCCGACCCGGCGGCGGCCGTCCTGCCGGAACGGGGTGACCTGCGCCAGGCCGTACTCGACGGGGTGGTCGAGGCGGTCAGGAGGCGGCCTGAACGGGCCAGGTGGGAGGCGGCGTGGGCACTGCTGGCCAGGGCGCTGGAGACCGGGGCCCCTGACCTGGTGGTCGTGCCCGCGTCCACGCTCGCCGCGTTGCGTCACGCCGACTGGGAGGTCCCGGCGTCGATCGAGAGGCTCGCCGGGGTGGTGTCGCTGAGCGGGCAGGCCGACAGGGCGGCGGCACGGATCACCGCCGTCGCGGGGCGGGGCCGATGACGTCCGGCGCGACGGGGACGCTGGACCTGGAGAAGCTCTTCGCGGCCCGGCTGCTCGCCGTCCGGGCCCGGCCCTACCTGGCGACGGCGCTGTTCGCGCTGCACCCGGTCGAGTCACGGCGGGTGCCGACGATGGCCGTCGACAGGTACTGGCGCTGCTACGTCTCGCCGCCGTTCGTCGCCGCGACCTCCGTGGAGGAGCTGGCGGGCGTGTGGGTGCACGAGGTCTCCCACCTGCTGCGCGACCACCACGGACGCAGCGACCGGGTCGCCGTGGAACGGGGCCTGACCGGGCCGGGGGAGCGGCTGCGGATGAACATCGCCGCGGACTGCGAGATCAACGACGACGTGTACGGGGACGGGCTGGTCAGGCCCGAGGACGCCGTCTATCCGAAGGCCCTCGGGCTGCCCGAGGGCAAGCTGATGGAGGACTACCTGCGCCGGTTCACGCTGGGGCCGTACACGCAGGGGCTGGTCTGGCTGGACTGCGGCAGCGGGGCCGACGGGCTGGAACGGGAGTGGGAGCTCGGGCCGGACGGCGCGTACGGGCTCAGCCCGCAGGAGCGGGACGCGGTGCGTTTCCGGGTGGCGGAGGGCATCGTCGGCCGTCCCGGTGACGCCCCGCAGGGATGGCGCAGGTGGGCCGAGAAGGCGTTCCACCCGCCGCAGCCGTGGCGCGAACTGCTCGGCGCCGCGGTCCGCTCCGCGCTCTCCGGCCCTGGCGCGGGTGAGGACTACGTGTACGGCAGGCCGTCGCGGCGCTCGACGAGCCTGCCCGGCGTCGTGCTGCCGAGCCTGCGGCGCAGACCGCCCAGGGTGTCCGTGGTCGTCGACACCTCGGGGTCGGTCAGCGACGCCGAACTGGGCGGCGCGCTCGTCGAGATCGCCGCGATCGTCCGGGCCGTGGGCGGCAGGCGTGACCTGGTCGGCGTGCTGTCGTGCGACGCGGCGGTCCAGGCGGTGCACGGGCTGTGCCGCGCGGAGGGGATTCCGCTGGTCGGCGGTGGCGGGACGGATCTGCGTACGGGCTTCGCCGGAGCGCTGCGGACGAGGCCCGCGCCGGACGTCGTCGTGGTCCTGACCGACGGGCAGACCCGCTGGCCGGAGGTACGGCCACTGTGCCGGACGGTGATCGGGCTGTTCTCCAGGAGGGGGCGGCTTCGCTCGTGGGAGGAGGACGACTCCTTCTACGTGCCGGATCGGCCACCCGAGTGGGCACGGGTGGTGACCATCGGCTGACCCGGTCGTCGCCGGCCGGGCCTGCGCGGGGCGACCGGCCACCCGCACGGGTAGCCGGTCCAGAGGTCCTCCGGGATCGTACGGCGGGCTACTCGGCGGCGCTCAAACGCACGGGGAGTTCCTGGTGGCCGTTGCTGATGAGGCTGGGGACCGGCCGCAACGTGTCGGCGGGCGCCGCGAGCGACATGGCGGGGAAACGCGAGAAGAGCTGCCGCAGGGCTTCGGCGACCTCAAGGCGGGCAAGGGGGGCGCCGAGGCAGAAGTGCACGCCGTAGCCGAACGTCAGGTGGTCCTTCGTCGCCCGGGTGACGTCGAAGGCGTCGGCGTCCTGCCCGTGCCAGCCGGGGTGGCGGTTGGCGGCGCCGTACGCGGCGAGGATGGGGTCTCCCGCGGCGATGACCTGCCCGCCGGGCAGTTCGATGTCGGTCACGGCGAAGCGCAGCGGCAGGTATTTGACGGCGGGTTCGGCGCGGAGGGTCTCCTCGACGACGTCCTCCCAGGTGGCCCGGCCCTCGTGGACGAGGTGGAGCTGGTCGGGGGAGGTCAGCATCGCGAAGACGGCCTGGTCGATGACGTTGACGGTCGTCTCGTACCCGGCGCTGATCATCAGGATCATGGTGTCGCGCAGTTCGGCGCCGGTGAGGCCGGTGCCGTCCGACTCCTCGTCGCGTGCCGCGATGAGGAGGGAGGTCATGTCGTCGCCGGGGTTGTCGCGTTTGTCGGCGATCAGCCGTTCGATGGTCTCGAAGAGCAGCGCGGTGTTGGCCTGGGCCTGCTCGGGGGTGAGGGTGCTGTCGAAGATGTTGTCGACGAGCTGCCGGAAGTCGTTGCGCCGTTCCTCGGGGACGCCCATCAGGTGGCCGATCACGGCGATGGGCAACGGGTAGGCCAGCCGCTCGCGCAGGTCGACCACCTGTCCCGGGGGAACCGTGGCGAGGTCGTCGACCAGCCCGGTGACCATGGCCTGGACGGTCGGCCTCAGCTCGGCGATGCGACGCGCGCTGAAGGCGGGGGCGATCATGCGGCGTAACCTGCGGTGGTCGGCGCCGTAGGCGGTGAACATGTTCTGAACCCCGATCCACAGGGCGAGCGGCCAGGTCTCCATCGTCCGCTGGAAGGCCGGGTAGTGAAGGCGGCCGTCCTTGGAGACGTCGGGGCTGGTGAGCAGGGTCCTGAGCAGGGCGGGGTCGGTGACCGCCCAGACGCGCAGGCCGAGGACGTCGACCGGGGTGGCCGGGCCTCGGTCCCGCAGGGCCCGGTACTCGGTGTACCGGTCGGCACCGGCGGGGTCGATGACGAACGGGAGGGGGTGGGACACGTGCCTTCTCCTAACGGTCGCGACGGCGAAGCACACTGAAGATCGATTCTCCGCGCACAGTTGACAGGGCAGCCCGGCCATCTGTGACAGAGGACCGCTCAGTACATCCCCCGACCGGCGGGAAAGGCCACCGTTCCCCTCCAGGACGATCTTCACCGTGGCGAGGGCCCCCGGAACAGGTCCTCAGGCCTGGGGACCGGGGGGATCGACGATGAGCGTGTAGTCGACGCCCGTGCGGAAGTCGTCGGAGGAGCCGCGGATGGTCAGGGTGTGGCGGCCGGGCTTCAACGGTCGCAGCCGTACCCAGATGCCGCACGCGGGGGAGAGCATCCTCCCCTTCCGGCCGGTCAGCGGGTTGCCCGCGACGCCGGTTATGGCGACGCGACCCTCGGTCAGCCGTTCGGACGCGACCGGCGCGCCGTCGAGGACGGCCTCACCCTTGGCGGCGGCCATGAACCTCCGGCACTCGGCCCTGGTGGCGGTCCGGTTCACCAGGGGGAACACGATCGGCCGTCCCTCGGGAACCTCGCATGTCCGCCGGGCCGTACCGCCGAAGGTGCCGGCGAGGAACCACACGTCCTGCGGCTGGTTCCGGTGGCAGAACCGTCCGCTCGGGTCCGTGACCGGATTCGTGTTCTCGGGCTCCGAGGACGCCCAGGTCCACCAGCGTCCCTGGATCGACGTCTCCGCCCCGGCTCCGCGAAGCCCGCAACCGGCGACGAGCCCAAGGACCAGCAGAAGGAACGGAACGGATCTGAGGGGCATCCCGGAATCATAGGACTCCGGATCTCGGGCCGGCGGTGTCGTCCGTGACGTTGGTTTCTCCGGGAAGAGCGCGGTGCCCGCTGGGTGACGTTCGGCGAGGGCCGTCCCCGATGTGGGCGCTCGCCGAAGGTCAGAACGTGTTCGCGATCTCGCCGACCAGGAAGGAGCCGAGCTCGACGAGGCGGTCCTTGGGCATGCGGGAGGTCGGTCCGGACAGGGCGATCGAACCGATGCACCTGCCGTTGTTGTTCAGGGGGGCCGCGACGCAGGACGCGCCGACGAGGGTCTCGTCGATGTCGAGGGCGTAGCCGAGAAGCCGGGACTCCTCGACCCGTTGGCGCAGGTCGAGCGGGCCCTTGGCGGCGCGGTCCGTGCCGCCCGAGTAGCTCAGGGTGCCGAGGACCTCGTCGAGGGCGACGTCGTCGAACGTCGACAGGTAGGCCCTGCCGACCGCCGAACAGTGGATGGGCCGTACGGTGCCGAGCCGTTCGCGCAGGGTGAGCACCTCGGACGAGGGCTGGTACTGCACGTAGACCATGTTTCCGCTGGCCGGGGCGGCGAAGAGGGAGGCCTCGCCGGTCCCGCCGGTCAGCCGCTTGAGCAGCGGGCCGACCTTCTCTATCAGCTGTTCGTGCGCGGGATGGTTGACGATCAGCCCGTAGAACCGCTCCGGGCGGATGGTGAACTCCTTGGTGGCGTCGTCGCGGGCGACGTAGCCGGCGTCCACGAGATCGCCAAGTATGCGCAGCGCACTGCTGCGGTTCACGTTGACCAACCGCCCTACCTCGGCCGCCGTCGCAGACTTGGTGGCCAGTTGCTCAAGAACCATGAGACCGCGCCTGATGTGCGACATGCTCCCGAGGTCGCTGTTGTCCCGTGATGGATTGTCTGGCATAGAGAAATTCTCTCCTTACCAAGATCCTGGACTGACCGTCTTCTCGGAATCTTCTCAGTGTGGGCAGGGGTGCGCCGCGCACTGAGGTGTGTTGCGCTGCCGACAACATAGCACGCTCAAGTTGGGCCAAGGAAGCGCCCGATTTCGCAGCTGGACCGGTCCAAGGTGCCGGATCTGTGCTGTTTCACCCCTGGTTGACCCCTTGACACGCCTTGCGGGGCTGCCTAAGTTCGTCAGCCATACGCGTTGCATTGATTGCAACTTTACCGAGGAGTTGAGGATGTCCGAGGTGTCGGAGGGCGTCCAGGTCGTCGACCAGGTCGCGACGGGCGGTGAGGTTGAGCTGGACGGCCTGTCGAAGAAGTACGGGACCGTCGAGGCGGTGCGCGGTGTCTCGCTGAACATCCGACGCGGTGAGTTCCTGGCGATCCTGGGTCCCTCCGGTGCGGGAAAGACGACGCTGCTCAACATGCTCACCGGCTTCGAGGAGCCGACGAGCGGTGCGATCCGCATCAACGGCCGGGACGTCGCGCGGCTGACGCCGCACAGACGCGAGATCGGCGTCGTGTTCCAGCACTACGCCCTGTTCAAGCACATGACCGTCGCCCAGAACGTGGGCTTCCCGCTGCGGATGCGGCGGATGCCGCTCCGGGAACAGCGCGGCCACATCCAGCACGCCCTTGAGCTGGTCAAACTTGAGGACTACGCGACCCGCTTCCCCGACCAGCTCTCCGGCGGTCAGCAGCAACGGGTCGCGCTCGCCCGCGCGATCGTGTTCCGGCCCGCGCTGCTCCTCATGGACGAGCCGCTCGGCGCGCTCGACAAGCGGCTGCGCGAGCACATGCGCGTCGAGATCAAACGCCTCCAGCGCAACCTCGGCGCGACCGTCATCTACGTGACCCACGACCAGGGCGAGGCCCTCACCATGGCCGACCGCGTCGCGGTGATGAACGACGGCGCCGTCGAACAACTCGGCACGCCGACCGACCTGTACGAGAGACCCGCGAGCGCCTTCGTGGCCGACTTCGTCGGGGAGACCAACTTCTTCACAGGCCGTTCCGTCCTCGACGCCGACGGCCAGGTCCGGGTCGTCCTCGACGGCGACTCGTCGCAACACCGCCGTGAGGTGGCCAACGCGGCCTCGCTCAGGCCCGACCGGGGCGTCGAGGTCGGGGTCCGCCCGGAACAGGTCTCGCTGCTGCCCCCCGACGGCGCCGACGGCACAGGCGCGCAGGCCGTACCGGGTGTGGTGAGCGAGGTGCTGTACGAGGGCGCGACGGCGCTGCACGTCGTCGAGACCGCGATCGGGAACCTCAACGCGCGCCTGTCGTTCAGGAACCTCACCGAGACCAGATGGGCCGTCGGCGACCGGGTCGCCGTCCACTGGGACCCCTACGCCGCACGCGGCTACCACGCGGACGGCCGGCGGTAAGCCGCGGGCCAGGACGCGTCAGAGATGTGCAAGACAGAAAGGTTCGGCTGATGAAGTTCTCCCGGAAGACCGTGCTGGGGGCGGCGGTGACGGCCGGAGCCCTGCTCACGACCACCGCCTGTGGAAGCGGCGACGACACCGGCGGTGCCCCCTCCGCCGGTACGGTCGTCGTCCCCGACCCCGGTGGTGACCTGGGCAAGGCGATGAAGAAGGCCTTCTTCGACCCGTTCGAGAAGAAGACGGGGATCGACGTCGTGCTCAGCCCCGGCGAGTTCGACGCCGCCGTGGTGCTCACGGGCGTCAAGGCCGGTGCCCCCGCCTTCGACCTGGTGAACATCAACGGCGCCGTACTCCAGCGGTTCCGCGACGGCGCCGCCCTCGAACCGGTCGACTACACGCTGTGGAAGGCCGGGGACCGCGAAAAGATCTCCCCGGTGAAGGCCGCCGACGACGCGGTGCCCGCCTACTACATCTCCGTCGTCCCGGCCTGGAGCACCGCCAAGCTCGGCGACCAGGCGCTGACCTCGTGGGCGGACTTCTGGGACGTCGCGAAGTTCCCCGGGAAGCGGACCCTCGCGCCGGGCGCCTGGGGCGCGGGCGGTGCGACGTTCGAGATCGCGGCACTGGCCGACGGCGTCGCGCCGAAGGACCTCTACCCCATCGACTACGACCGGGTGTTCGCGAGCCTGGACAAGCTCAAGCCGAACCTCGTCAAGTACTGGGAGACCGGCGCCGAGCCCATCCAGCTGCTCACCGGCGGCCAGGTCACGGTCGCCAGCGCGTGGAACGGCCGGGTCGCGGGCGCCAAGGAGAAGGGCGTACCGGTCGCGAGCACGTGGAACCAGTCGATCCTGCAGTACGACAACTGGGCGATCCTCAAGGGCGCCAAGAACGCCAAGAACGCGCAGAAGCTCCTGGCCTTCATGATGGAGCCGCAGGCCCAGGCGGACTTCGCGAACGCGATCACCTACTCGCCGGCGAACTCGGCGGCCTTCGACCTGCTCCCCGAGGACCGCGCCGCCCTGCTGCCGACGTCGCCGAAGAACGTCGCCTCCGCCGTGACCCAGGACTACGACTGGTGGACCTCCACCGCCCCCGGGTCGACCAAGTCCAATGAGGAAGTCGCCATCGAGCGCTGGCAGGCGTGGGTCTCCAAGTAGCCCACGGCCCGTCCGCGATCGAGACGACCTCGACCTAGGAGATCCATGTCGGTCGACAGCTCCCCGGAGCGGTTCACCGGTGATCCGGCCGCCCCCCCACGGCACAGGCCGGATCGCCGGTGGCTCACCCTGGTTCCGCTCCTGGCGGTCCTGATCCTGCTGTTCGTCGTCCCGCTGTGCTCACTGCTGGTCGACAGTTTCCGCGGCGGGCAGGGACTCACCCTGGAGAACTACCACGAGCAGGTGACCTCGCCGGTCTTCTGGCGGGCGATGCGCCGCACCCTGGTCATCGCCGCGCTCTCGACCGGCATCTGCGTCGCCCTCGGGTACTGCATGGCCTACGCGCTCACCCGGATGCCCAAACGGCTGCGCGGCGCGCTGATGGTCGTGGTGCTCGTGCCGTACTTCACGAGCATCCTGATCCGTTCCTACGCGTGGATCGCGATCCTCGCCCCCAGCGGGCTCGTCGCCAAAACGCTCGCGCTTGTCGGCATCGACAACCCTCCTGACCTGGTGTTCAACCAGACCGGCATGCTGATCGGCACCGTGCAGATCCTGCTGCCGCTGGCGCTGCTGCCGATCTACAGCGTGATGAGCGGCATCGACCGCGCCGCCGTACGGGCCGCGCAGAGCCTGGGGGCCTCACCGGCGGTCGCGCACTGGCATGTGTACCGGCCCGCGACCTCCTCGGCGGTCCTGGCCGCCGCCGCCCTGGTCTTCATCAGCACCCTCGGCTTCTACGTGACGCCCGCGCTGCTCGGCGGTCCCGGCGACACGCTCATCGCCCAGTCCATCCTCGTCCAGTTCTCCAACCTCGTCGATCCCGCCGGGGCCGCGGCGCAGGCCGTACTGCTCCTGCTGGTCGTCCTGGTGCTGTTCGTCGTCCTCTTCCGCTATCTCGCGCCCTCGCTCTCCATCGGGAGCACCGCCGCGAGCCCCCGCCGGGAGTCCGCGAAACAGGACGAACGGTATGAGCGGCTGCGTGACCTGCGTGCCCGGGTGCTCGACACCGTCCTCGGCGTCGTCGGACGGCTGCGCCTGCCCATCCTGGTCGGCGGCTGGCTCGTGGGCGCCGCCCTGCTGGTCACGCCGCTGGTCGTGGTGGCCATCTGGTCCTTCAGCGACGCGACCTACCTGATCTTCCCGCCGGAGGAGTACTCCACCCGGTGGTTCGCCGACTACCTCGCCGACGAGTCGTGGATCGGCTCGACCTTCCTCAGCCTGGGCATCGCCTCGCTCTCCGCGGCGATCGGCGTGGTCATCGGCGGTCTCGGCGCCTTCGGTCTCGTACGGGGTCCACGGCGCTCACGGGTGCCGGTGGCGGTCCTGGTCGCGATGCCGATGATCGTCCCTCCGATGATCTACAGCCTCGGGTTCTTCGTGCTCGTGGCGCCGCACGGCCTCGTCGGCACCCCGCTGGGCCTGGTCCTGCCGTACGTGGTGCTGGGGCTGCCCTTCGCGGTGTCGATCACGGCGGCGGCGCTGCGCAACCTCGACGTGCGGCTGGAGAACGCCGCGCGCAGCCTCGGCGCCGGACCCCTGTCGGTGCTCAGACACGTCCTGCTGCCCGCGCTGCGCCCGGCGCTGGTCAGCGGCTTCGTGTTCGCCTTCCTCGCCGCGTTCGACGACGTCGTCGTCGCGACCTTCATGTCCGGGCCGACCGCGGTGACGCTGCCGCTGCGGATGTTCCAGGACATCAAACTCGAAGTGAGCCCGAGGACAGCCGTCGTCGCCGTCGTCCTGCTCGGAGCAGGGGCGGCCGCGGTCCTCCTCCGGTTCGTCATGGCCTGGCTCGTGCGCGCCGTACGGGTGGCGCTGAGCCGGATGGGAGCCTCATGAACACCCCCTCGGTCGTCGCGGAGATGACCTCCCCCTATGTCGAGAACCAGGAGTTTCCCGGCATCGTCTACCCGACCTCGGTCACGGCGACGCTGGCGGCCTTCCGCCGGTCGTTCCCCGACGCCGAACGGCTCGCGCCCGAGGAGGACGGCGGCGCCGCGGCGCTGACCGTGCACAGCCCCGAATACGTCGACTTCGTCAAGGAGGGCAGCGGACGGCAGGAGGGGTCCACGAAGTTCCCGCTGAACGTCATCGCGGTCCCCGCCCTGAAGGTCTCCGAGCCGCGCACCTTCGTGGGACGGCACATCCAGTACTTCTTCGACGAGATCACCCAGGCCACCCCCTCGGTCTGCCAGGGGGCGCTGCACAGCGCGGCGGCCGCCCAGCAGGGCGCCCGCAGGCTCGCGCGGGCCGACCGGTCCTCCCCGGGGCTGGTGCTCGTGCCGTCCCGCCCCCCGGGCCACCACGCCCTGCCCACCGTGGGCGGCGGACTGTGCGTGTTCGCCAACGCCGCCATCGCGGCCCGCGAACTCTCCCGAAGCGGCCGGGTCGCCGTGCTCGACATCGACCAGGACCACGGCAACGGCACCCAGGCCGTGTTCTACGACGACCCGTCGGTCCTGACCGTCTCGATCCACGCCGAGGGCTGGCCGCACGTCGCCGGGTTCGCCGAGGAGACCGGTGGCCCCGGCGCCCCCGGCGGCAACCTCAACCTGCCGTTGCCGACCGGTTCGGGCTTCGACGCCTACCTGCCCGCGTTCGAGACGGCGCTTGAGGCGATCACCCGTTTCGAACCCGACCACCTCGTCCTGGCCCTGGGCTACGACGCCCACCGGGAGCAGGGGTTCGGGCTGCTGCGCCTGGACGTCGCGGACTTCGGCGTCCTCGGCCGCCGCATCGCCGGGCTGCGCCTGCCGACGCTGGTGACCACCGAGGGGTGCTACGGCTACTACGACTCGACCGCCGAGGCCGCCGACGCCTTCTTCGCGGGGTGGGCCGAGGGATGGCGGTGAGCGCCACCATGCGCGCCGCGCTCCTGACCCGCGTCGGCGGGCCGCTGGAGATCCGCGAGGTTCCCGTCCCCGAGATCGGGCCGGACGAGGTCCTGGTACGGACTCTGTCCAGCGGCGTGTGCCGTACCGACCTGCACATCCAGGACGGCCTGGCCTACGTGCCCGGACTGCCGCACATCATGGGCCACGAACCCGCGGGCGTCGTGGTCGAACGCGGCCGGGACGTCTCCGGGGTCGAGATCGGCGAGGTGGTCGTGCCCCACCTGTTCGTCGCCGAGCGGGAGTGCCGCTTCACCCGGGCAGGGGCCGACGCGCAGGCGCTGCACCTGCGGGGGATCATCGGCGTGACGCTGCCGGGAGGCTTCGCGGAGTACTTCGCGGCCCCCGCGAGGAACCTGCTGAGGGTTCCCGAAGGCCTCGACCCCAGGATCGCCGGGCTGTCGAGCTGCGCGGTCGTCACGGCGGTGCACGCCTACCGGCGCGGCACCGTGACGCCGGTGCGGACCGCGGTCGTGATCGGCGTGGGCGGCATCGGGCAGATCGTCCTCCAGCTCCTGGCCGGTGCCGGGATCTCCGCCGCGGCCGTCGACGTGCGGCAGGAGAACCTGGCGCTCGCCGTACACAACGGGGCCGAGTACGTCGTGCCCGCGTCGTCGGCGGACCGGGTGTCCGCCCTGTGCGCCTGGGCCGGGTCCCGGGCCGGTGACAAGGGCCCCGCCGACGGCGCCGACCTGGTGATCGACCTGGTCGGAACGTCGGAGTCCATGGCCGACGCCGCGCGGTACGTACGCCGCAGGGGCCGGATCGTCGTGGTCGGCGAGGAGCCCGACCTCCCCGGCGTCAGCTCGACGGTCCTCGCCCAGCGCGAGCTGGAGATCGTCGGCTCGCGCAACGGCGACAGGAAGGACCAGCACGACGCGCTGCGGCTGCTCGCCGAGGGCGCCATCACCCCGGCACTGGACGAGGAGTACCCCCTCGACCACGCCAACGAGGCACTCGCCCGGCTGCGAAGCGGCCAGGCACGGGGCCGGGTCCTCATCACGCACAACGACCAGCGAGGAACGAGATGAAGATCGCGACCGACACGTGGATGCTGCGTCCACACCCCATCGACACGGTGTTCTCGACCGTACGGCAGGCGGGCTTCGAACACCTGGAGCTCTCGCCCCGGCCCGACGTGATGCCGAGCTACGGCGGCAGGCGCGCGTCCAAGGCGAAGATCGCCGAGATCGCGACGGCGTCGAAGACCCACGGCGTCGGGATCGCGTCCATCTTCATCGAGCAGGCCTGGGGAAGCTCGGAGGAGGACATCCGCCAGGCGGCGGTCGGTTACTGGAAGCAGACCGTCCAGCTGGCCGTCGACCTGGGCTGCGACCGCATCAACTCCGAGTTCACCGGACGGCCGAGCGCCCCGCAGGCCGGTGAGGCCGCGATGCGCCGCTCCCTGGAGGAGGTGCTGCCGCTGGCGGAGTCCGAGGGCATCACGATCGCGCTCGAACCGCATCCCGGCGACTGGCTTGAGTCCGGCATCGGGGCCGTCGACTTCATCAGGGGCCTGCAGAGCGATCACGTCACCTACCTGCACTGCGTGCCGCACACCTTCTACCTCACCGGTGTCGAGGACGAACGCGGCCACCTCAAGAACGTCAACCGCGACATCATCACCTACGCCGGCGAGACCATGGACCACGTCCACCTGGCCGACACCCTGCTGCCCGGCCGTACCTTCCTCAACCCGGGAAGCCCTGGGGTGCGCAACCACCAGCACCTCGACATCGGGCACGGCGACATCGACTGGGACGAGGTGTTCGACGCCCTGCGTGAGGTCGCCTTCGACGGCGTCCTGTCGGTGGCCGTCTTCCGGCACGAGTCACGGGTGATGGATTCCCTCACCCACAACCTTCGCATCATTCGCGAACGTCTCGAAGGGAGCGTTGCCCAGTGACCGGATCGATACGCTTCGGCGTCGTCGGCCTCGGAGAGATCTACCAGCTCGCCCACCACCTCGCCTACCAGCGGGCCGACGGCCTGGAGGCCGCGGTCGTCTGCGACCTGGACCCGGCCGTCGCCGAGCGGACGGCGCGGTCGCTCGGGGCGCGGGCGTCCACCGACTACCGCGAACTGCTCGACGACGACCGGATCGACGCCGTCGACCTCGTGCTTCCGCACAACGTGCACTACGAGATCGCACGGGAGTTCCTCGAAGCGGGCAAACACGTCCTGATCGAGAAGCCCATGACCGTGGACGCCGGGCACGCGCGTGAACTCGTCGCCCTCGCCGCGAGCAAGGGCCTCAAGTTCACCGTCAACGAGAACACCCGGTTCATCCCCGCCTACCAGGCCGCCCTCGACGCCATCAACGGCGACGAGATCGGGGACGTGACCCTCGTCCGCACCCTGATCAGCGGCAACGAGTTCGAACGGCTCGGCAACCCGAAGCTGTGGAAGGGCCGCCAGGACGGCTCGGGCGGCGGCACCATCATCGACGCCGGTGCCCACTCCTTCTACCTGCTGAAGTGGATGTTCGGCGAGGTCGCCTCCCTGCGGGCCATGTCCGACCGGCTCGTGGACGTCAGCCAGGTCGAGGACTGGTCGCTGGTGTGCGGCCGGACGCGCTCCGGCGCGCTGTTCTCCGTCGAGTCCACCTTCACCTCGGGAGGACCGTGGAACGAGCGCCTCGAAGTGCACGGCACCAAGGGCCTCATCGTCGTCGACCAGCACCAGAACCCCCCGGCCATGATCTTCCACGGCAAGCGCGACCACGAGGGGTCGCCCCTGCCCGGTACGGCCTACGAGCCCACCACCTGGAAGTACAACTCGATCGCGGCCGGGATCGAGAGCTTCGCCCGTTCGATCGCGAAGGACGAGCCGACCGCCGTCGCCCCCGAGGACGGCGCCTACGCGGTGCGGATCATCGAACTCGCCTACGAGTCGGTGGCCACCGGCCGTCCCGTCTCGCTCTGAGATTTGTCACCCCGTTCCACAGAAAGAGGAGAAACCCCCATGGACCCGCTCGTCATCACCGTCACGGTCGACAGCACGATGTCCTATCCCGGCTACAAGGGCATGCCGGCCATCGAGGACACCGACAAGGTCGGCCAGGAGTACATCGACTCGGTGAACGCGGGCGCGACACTGTGCCACCACCACGGTGTCCACTACCTGGAGGACGCCATCCAGGAAGACGGCAAGAAGCTTTCCAAGATCGACTTCGACGGTTGGCGGGATCTCACCGAGAAGATCCGGACCGTGGGCACCGATCCGATCATGCAGTTCGGCATCGCCAGCGCCCGGCTGCCCGAGAAGGTGGAACTCATGTCGCTCAAGCCCGACATGATGTCCTACGCGTTCAACGTGCACGACGAGTACTTCCAGCCCGACCCGGCCTACCCCGCCAACGAGATGTACTCCCTGCACCCGAGGGACGAACTCGTCGAGTTCGTCACCGCGGCCGAGGCCAACGGTGTGAAGCCGGAGATCGAGTGCTTCTACACCGGCGCGTTCTGGAACCTGGAGTACGTCCGGCGGCAGGGCCTGCTGAAGGAGAAGGCCTGGGCGACCCTGTTCTTCGGCTGGCAGGGTGGCGCGTGGACGCCGCCGACCCCGGACGCGCTCATGTACATGGTCAACCACCTCCCCTCGAACACGAACTGGAACATCAGCGTCATGGACCCGGTCGCGCAGTGGCAGCTGCTGCCGCTGGCCATCGCGCTCGGCGGTCACGTCCGCGTCGGCTGGGAGGACAACCCCTACCTGCCCAACGGTGAGGCCTCGCGCAGCAACGCCGAACTGGTCGAGGTCGCGGTCACCATGGCCCAGCAGATCGGCCGCCCGATCGCGAACGTCGAAGAGGCCAGGCGCATCGCCGGGGTGAGCAGGTGACCGGCCTGATGAGTGGCGGTACCGCACAGGACCCGGTGCAAAGCGGTACGGCACAGGACCCGGTGCAAAGCGGCACGGCACAGGACCCGGTGCGCGGTGGTACCGCACCGGAGCCGGTGCGTGCCGTACGGGGTCTGGCGCGTGCCCGGCTCGGCGACGGCCGGGTCGTGCTCGTCAGGATCGAGTCGGAGAAGGCGACGGTCCTCGCGACCGAGTCCGACCACCCGGCGGCCGACGTGCTGAGGGAGGCGCTGCACACCGGCGCGTGGCGCGCCGACGGTGAGCCGGTCGCGGTCGGTGACCTCGAACTCCTCGCCCCGGTCGTGAACCCCTCGAAGATCGTGTGCGTCGGGCTCAACTACCGTGACCACGCGGAGGAGTCGGGCGTCGAGCCTCCAGCCAGGCCGCTGCTGTTCGCGAAGTTCCCCAACGCGCTGCGGGCCTCCGGCGCCGTCGTCGAGGTGCCGGAGGACCTGTCCGGCCAACTCGACTACGAGGGCGAACTGGGCGTCGTGATCGGGCGCCGGGCCAGGGACGTCGCCCTGGACGAGGCGCTCGACCACGTCCTCGGCTACGTCGCGGCCAACGACCTGTCGGCCAGGGACGCCCAGTTCTCCGACGGCCAGTGGCTGCGCGGCAAGTCCGCCGACGGGTTCTGCCCGGTCGGACCGGTCGTGACGCTCGCCGAGGACGTCGAGGACCCCCAGGCGCTGCGCATCGTCACCCGGCTCAACGACCAGGTCGTCCAGGACGGCTCGACGGAGAAGATGATCTTCTCCGTCGCGGAGATCGTCTCCTACGTCTCCCGCTACCTGACGCTCGAACCGGGGGACCTGATCCTGACGGGTACCCCGCCGGGTGTGGGTTTCGCGCGCACGCCCCCGCTGGTGGTCGGGGACGGCGACGTGGTGACGGTGACCGTGGAGGGCGTCGGCGAGGTCGCCAACCAAGTACGCGTCATATGAGATGACCGACCGGCCGCCCTCCAGGGAAGTCCTCCAGGAAGGGCGGCCGGCCTGTCACCGGTTCGCCGAAGTCGGGCTGGTCGGTCCGTCATCGGTTTGCCGGAGTCGGAGCGGCCGACCTTGACCGGTTCACCGGAGTCGGCTGGTCGACCCGTCGGTTAGCCGAAGTCGGGACGGCCGGTCCATCGCCGGTGCGCCGGAACCGGGCCGGTCGGTTCGCCATCGGTCCGTCGTCGGCTCGCTGGAGTCTGGCCGGCCTGGACGGAGTATCGGGAGGTACATCGGGGAGGGACACGGCATGACAGGGCTCACAGCGGGACTCACGGCGGGACGGATCATCGTCGCGCCGGACAAGTTCCGTGGGTCGCTGACCTCTCCCGAGGTGGCCGCCCACGTGGCCGCCGGACTGCGCGCCGCCGCTCAGGGGCGGGTGGCCGTGGTCCGGCTCCCGGTCGCCGACGGTGGTGACGGCACCGTGGAGGCGGTGGTCGCGAGCGGGTTCACCCGGGTCGAGACGGAGGTGACCGGACCGGTCGGCGCGCGGATCCCGGCGGCCTACGCCGTACGCGACGAACGGGACGGCCGGGTCGCGGTCGTCGAGCTGGCCGAGGCCTCCGGCCTGCGGAAACTGCCCGGTGACCCGGCGCCGCTGACCGCCACGAGCCGGGGCGCCGGCGAACTCATCGCCCACGCCGTACGGCACGGCGCGCGGCGGATCGTGCTCGGCCTTGGCGGCAGCGCCTGCACCGACGGCGGCGCGGGCATGCTCCAGGCGCTCGGCGTGCGGCTGCTGGACGCGGCAGGGAACGACCTGCCGCCGGGCGGCGCCGCGCTGCGCGACCTGCGCACGATCGACACCTCGGGCAGACTGCGCGGCTTCGAGGTCGTCGTGGCGAGCGACGTGGACAACCCACTGCTCGGACCGTACGGCGCCGCGACCGTGTACGGCCCGCAGAAGGGCGCCACCCCCGAGGACGTGGCCGTCCTTGAGGCCGGCCTGACCAGGCTGGTAGCCGTCACCGAGTCCGGCGGCGTCGCGTCCGTGCCGGACACGGCTAGCCCCGGCAGCGCCGTACACGCGCCGGACATGGCCATCCCCGGCGGCGCCGTACATGCGACGGGTGTGGCTGTTCCCGGCGGGGCCGTACGCGTGACGGGTGTGGCGAGCAGGCCTGGGGCGGGGGCGGCGGGTGGGGTGGGGTTCGGCGCGCTGGCCTTCCTCGACGCGGAGATCCGGCCCGGCATCGGCTACCTGCTTGACCTGGTGGACTTCGACCGGCACGTGAGGGGCGCCCGGCTGGTGATCACCGGTGAGGGCTCGATCGACGAGCAGACCCTGCGCGGCAAGGCCCCCGTGGGCGTCGCGGCGGCGGCCGCCAGGCACGGCGTGCCGGTCGTGGCGGTCTGCGGCCGGCGTTCGGTGAGCGAAGCGGAGCTGCGGGCGGCCGGTATCGAGGCCGCCTACGCGCTGACCGACATCGAACCCGACGTACGACGATGCATGACCGAGGCGGGCCCCCTCCTCGAACGCCTCACCACCCGGATCGCCACCAGGTTCGTCACCCCCTGAGACGGTCACCGGACGATCTCCCCGTCCGTCGTCGTTGACGCCGAGGGACGAACCGGTATCGGAAGGTGACCCTGAAAGGGCCGCGGCGGCGTGACCCGGCCGGACCGGGCGCCGTGGCCTCCGGTTCCCGCCGTGGAGCCGGTCACGGACACGCGGGAACACGTCGGGTACACGGGGGCACGCGGGGCCGTCGTCACCGCCTTTCACGAGTTCGGCCACGTCGGGGCACGCGGAGACACGTGGGGGCCTCGGTCCCACCGCCTCCACGAGTTCGGCCATGCCGGGGCACGTGGGGGCCTCTGTCGAAGGGCCTCCGGCTTCGCCGTACCGGGGTGGCGTGTCCTGACACCTGACGGCCACTCGGGGGAGGCGCCGTTTGGGGAAGTGTCATTCGGGGGATAGAAGGATGTTCCGGCCTGTGATGTCCGAACTTGGTCACTGAGTGGCATTCGCCCAGCTCGTAGGTGGTTTCGGGGGGCTGTGCAGGGCTCTGGGAGCCCCCATCGGTGGTGAAAATCGGGTGACATTTCGCGTCAGATGGCGGAATGTTGAGCGTGAGCGATGAGTTTTGTCGGTGGCACCCGTCAGTCTTTGTACGAACACACTTTCGTGTGTCTCACGGCTGGAACGCCAGCAACGACGTCCTGTCCGACAACCCGATTGAGGTTCCGTGCCCAGCACACAGCTCGACTCACCAGTCAAGCCCGTGACCGTCACCAAGGTGCGCACCCCTGCCGTGATCCGGCTGTTGGTGCTCGCCACGTTCGTGGTCATCCTCAACGAGACGATCATGATCAACGCGATCCCGCGGCTGATGAGCGCGATGAACATCACCGCGCAGACCGCGCAGTGGCTCTCGACGGCCTTCATGTTGACCATGGCCGCCGTCATCCCGATCACCGGCTGGTTCCTGCAGCGGGTGTCCACCCGCACGGCCTACACCGCCGCGATGGGCCTGTTCCTGATCGGTACGGCCCTGGCCACCGTCGCACCGACCTTCGAGGTGCTGCTGGGTGCCCGCATCATCCAGGCCTCCGGGACGGCGGTGATGATGCCGCTGCTGATGACCACGCTGATGCAGGTCGTGCCCGAAGGCAACCGGGGCCGGGTGATGGGCAACGTCACCCTGGCCATCTCGGTCGCGCCCGCGATGGGTCCCACGGTCTCGGGGGTGATCCTCCAGTTCGGCTCCTGGCGGCTGCTGTTCGCCGTGGTGTTCCCCATCGCCGCACTGATCATGTGGGGTGGGCTGAGGCAGCTCCAGAACGTCGGCGAGCCCAAGTTCAGCACCGTCGACTGGCTGAGCGTGCTGACCGCCGCGGCGGGCTTCGGCAGCCTGGTCTACGGGCTCAGCGGGTTCGAGAGCGGCGACACCCGTACCGCCGTCGGGTTCGTGGTGGCCGGCCTGGTGGCCATCTCCGTCTTCGTCTGGCGCCAGCTGCGCCTGCAGAAGCGCGGCACGCCGCTGATGGACCTGCGCACCCTGCGCCACCGCACCTACACGATCGCGTTGATCATGATGGCGGTGGCCTTCCTGGCGATGATCGGCTCGATGATCCTGCTCCCGCTGTACCTGCAGAACGTCCGTGGGCTCACCGCCCTGCAGACCGGGCTTCTCGTGATGCCGGGTGGTCTGGCGATGGGGCTGCTCGGCCCGACCGTGGGTCGGCTGTTCGACCGCTTCGGCGCCCGGGTGCTGATCGTCCCCGGTGCGATCGGCATCGCGGTCGCGCTCGTCGGGTTCACCCAGGTCACGATGACCATGCCGTTCTGGCTGCTGCTCGGCCTGCACGCGCTGCTGATGGTGAGCCTGGCCGCGACCTTCACCCCGGTGTTCACCCTCGGGCTCGGGTCGGTTCCGGCCTCGCTCTACTCCCACGGCAGCTCGATCCTGAGCACGCTGCAGCAGGTCTCGGCCGCCATCGGCACCGCGCTCGTGGTCACCCTGATGAGCGTGCGGGCCGAGGCCCTGAAGGCGACGGGCGCCAGCGACGCGCTCGCCAACCTCGGTGGCATGCGCACGGCCTTCATCGTCAGCGCGGCGCTTTCCGTGATCGTGGTCATCACCGCCCTGATGCTGCCGGCCAGGGCCGCCACCACGACGGAGCACCAGGCGGCCCACGTCTAAGAAAACCGCCTGGGAAGACCGTCTAAGAAGACCGTCGCCGTGGCTCTTCGGGGGTTCGCCGTCATCGAGCGGCGAACCCCGGAGCCGTTGGCGTCTGCCTCCCGATCCGCTGATACCGGCGGGTCGCCGGGGGACGAAGACGACAAGGATCGCGACCGACCACAACAGGACGGCCGCGACCGGATGCTGTAGGGGCCAGGCGTCCTGCGGTACGGAGGCTCCCGGATCGCCGAACAGGTTGCGACAGGCGGCGACGAGCGCGCTGACCGGGTTCCACTCCGCGACGAGCCGCAGCCACCCGGGCATGCCGTCGGTGGGCACGAAACCGTTGGACAGCGAAGATCATCGGGATGAACGCGTCCGCGGTCTCCGGACGGATCGACAGGCCGGACGGTCACATGGATTTGCCTTCGCCATCGGCGATCTGGGCACGCGTCTCGGAGCCGCAGCGTGCCCGTGAGCACCTTCTCGACTACGAGATCATCACCAGGGCCTCGGTCGTCATCGCCGACCTCGACGGCCTCGCCCTCAGTCTGCGGTAGCGCCAATTGTCATATAACGCCCAGATCTGACGATAAGCGACCAATCATGAGGGGTCCACATATTTCGGTTGGGTCGGATTATGCTCTGGGCAGTTCGAAGTGGATCTCCGGAGGTGTCCATGAGGAAGATGACCGTCCGTCGCAAGGGCGCGCTGCGCCTGCTGTCCGGCGCTCGCCGTCTCTGGTTCGAGTGGTGCTGGTAGTTGCCGGTACGGCGGGCGCCCCCGGGTGCCCGCCCCTGCGGCGACCGGCCCGGTTGTGACCGGCCCGACTGTGACCGGCCCCTCTGAGACCCACGAGGACGGCTACGACTGCCACCGCGACGGCGGGCCGTACGCCGGGGTCGCCTCCTTCCTCACCCAGGTCGCCGCGGAACGGCCCCGCCTGGCGGCCCGCCACCGGGTCGAGCTGCACGCGATCGCCCCCTGGCTCGACCGTACGGCGCGTCCCGCCGCCGAGGAGGAGCCGATCCGCTTCCACCCCGCCCGGCGCACCGCCTGCCTGGCCTACGGCGCGGCGGAGTTCGTCACGGCCTGGGCGGACACGCTCAAGAACCCGGTCACCGTACGGTTCGACCACGTCGGCGACGCCGACGAGACCACCCGCGAACTGCTGGACGCGCTGGTCCGCGCGGAGCCGTCCACGCTGCGCCTGGACCTGCGGGACGGCGGCGCCCCCCGGCGGGCGGCGGCTGAGCCGACCCCCGAGGAGACGCGCAGGGCCCTCGGCGACAGCCTGGCCCGCGGTTTCTACCACCACGCGGCCAGGACCGCCCGGCGCGGGCGCGCGACGGTTACCCCGGACGGCGACCTGCGGCACTGGTGGGCGTTCACCACCGGCCTGGCCACCGCCCTGGCCGCACTTGAGCAGGCCGAGGAGGCACTCGACCTCTACCACGAGGCGCGTGCCGTCACCGACGACCCGAAGATCACCACGTCGGCCGCCTACTCCACCGCCATGCTGTACGCCAGGCACCTGCCCACGGCCGAGCAGGACCCGGGGCGGGCCAGACACTGGCTGGAACGGGCACTCGACCTCGCCACCAAGCTGGACGACCCACGTCAGCGGACACTGTCCACCGTCTTCTACGAGCAGGGACTCGCCCTGCTGGACGCCAGGGACGGCGAGCACGCCCGCGCGCTGCGGCTGATCGACAACGGTCTGGCCCGGCTGGCGGCGGTGCTCGGGCCGGGAGAGCGTCCACAGGACCTGGCCAGGCTGCGCCACAACCGGGCCCAGGTGCACCTGGCCATGGGAGACCGGGACCGGGCCCTGGTCGACCTCGACACCGTGATCGCCCACGACCCGGACAACTGCGAGTACTACGTGGACCGGGCCGCCCTGTACCGCGCGGCGGGACGGTCCAGGGCCGCGATCGAGGACTACGGCACCGCGATCCGCCTGGGGCCGCACCTGCCCGAGGCGTACTACAACCGGGCCGTGCTCCAGCAGGAGCGGGGCCGTACGGCACGGGCCCGCGCCGACCTGGAACGCGTGCTCGCCATCGAGCCGGGACACCTGGACGCCAGGATCGCCCTGGTCAACCTGCTGGTGGAGCGCGGCGCGCTCGACGAGGCCGAGGCCGAGGCGCAGGCCGGGCTCGAACCGGCCCCGGAGGACCCCGCGCTGCTGTGCACCCTCGGGCTGATCCGCGCGGAGCGCGGCGACCTCACCGAGGCGGACGACCTCCTCACCCGGGCCCTGGCCGGGGACTCCGAACTCGTCGAGGCGTGGACGAACCGGGCCGCCGTACGGTTCGAACGCGGTGACGTGGCCGCCGCGGTGACCGACCTGGACCGGGCGGTCGCGCTGTCGGCGGCACCGGTGCCCCGCTACAACCGAGGGAAGGCGCTGGTACGGCTCGGCAGACTTGAGGAGGCCGCGCGGGACTTCGCCGACGCCCTCACCCAGCCGGGCCTCGACCGGGCGCTGCGCCGTGACCTGCGCGCGGAACTGGCCCGCTGCCGTCGCGCATGACGGGATGGCCCCGAGGCCTCGTTCAACCGTCGCCGGCGGTGTGCGGCGCGTCTACGCCGACCTGATCGTGGACGGCGACGTCGTCCACGAGGTCTGGTGCACCCGCAACGGCTGCAGCCGCAACTGGTAGGACAGGGCGGTTCGGGTACGGCCGCGCGGCGCGAGGAGAAGGCGCGTCGCGCGGCACCCAGCGGTGGTACGCGGTACCCGGCGGTGGTGTGCGGAACCCAGTGGTGGTGCGCGGTGTTCAGCGGTAGTGGAGCGCCGGGAAGCACTCGGGGAACGGCCGCCGCCAGCGGTGCCCGTCCGGCGGCACGTGCGCCTCAAGATGCTCGCGCACCGGCGGCACCATGGCCTTGAAGAAGCGCCGTGGCGTGGCGCGCGGGTTGGTCTCGGCGAGATGGCACAGGGCGTCGGCCCCGGTCAGCAGCGTGTAACGACCCTGGCCCCGGCCGTAGAAGACGTAGGTCGGGGTGCTCCAGCGCCAGGCCGACCTGCCGGTGTTGCGGTTGCGGACGGCGGTGGCGATCAGCCGTCCCCCGGTCCGCCAGGCGGGCAGCGACGGCCTCCCGGTCCGTTCGCCGATCGGCCAGGCGTCGAGCCAAACACGGTGCCCGTCGAAGATCCAGCGCACGTCCCAGCCGTGTTCCCGCAGGATGCCGGCGTGGTCGTCGAACACGGTCGGGTGGGGAGGCCGGTGCGCGGGGCGGTGGTTGCGCGGGTCCTGCCGCGCCTGCTGGACGAGTTCGGCGTACTGGACGGGATACCGCTCGACGAGGTGGCGGTGGACCGGTGCCTCGGCCCGGCGGCTTCGCCGGTCCTGCTCGACCAGCGCGGCCCGGACATGGGTGAGGAAGGTGAGCTTGGACGCCCACTTCTCGCGGGACGCGTCGTGACGGGCCTGGATGAGGTGCGGGTCCGGGACGGCGAAGAGGTTGCGCACCCGCACGGGCGTCACCTCAAGGCCGATCTCGGTGAACGCCATCGTGCCGATCGCCACCAGGGCCTCGTACCAGCGGGACAGCAGCGCCGGATGGCGGAGCGGGTGGCACACCCCGCTGTCCTTGATGTCGTTGCCGACCAGCTCACGGAAGGCGGTCGTGCCCATCGCCAGCATCCTGGCCACCTCCGGAGGCAGGCCGTCGCCGGCCCCGCCCGGACGGAGCAGCGAGTCGGCCTCCTCCCGATGGGCCGCGACGAGCGCCGCGACCGCCGACGCCGCCGCCCGGTCGGTCGTCAGCCCGGCGTGCGCCTCGACGGTGAGACGCGCCTCGACGCCGCGCTGGCGGATGCGGGCCAGCCGCCGTTCCGCGCGCCGCGTGGCCGGGTCGTCGAAACCGGACCCGATCACGCTGTTCCACCACGACAGTTGGTGGAGCCCCTCCTGCCGGATCAGCACGTCCTCCCAGACGTCGCAGGTCTCGGCGGAGGACAGCCAACGGCTCAACCCGGCGGGAACCCGGTTGAGGGTGGCCTCGGCCACCGCCAGGAGGCTGATGGTGTCGGGGTCGTCGCCGTACCGCTCCCGTAACCCCTCGGGAGTGATGTCGGGGTCGAGCTGCGCGACGTCGGCCAGTCGCATTCGCGTGCCGTTCACCTGATCTCCTCGCCGTAACGGTAGTGGTACGCGCATGTGGATTGGCTTCCTCCCGGCCCTAAAGGACCGGGATTCCCCGTGCCGCTGACGTGGCATGCCGCCGCGCTCGTGGCCGGGGCGGTTGACGCTTCACAGACCGCCTGATGGCGAGGTCTCCACGTCCTGAGACCGCCTGCCCGGCGGCCTTGATGTTCTTGGCGGCGTTCATGTCGGCATGCTCGACATGACCGCAGGAGGTGCAGGCGAACCGCGCTTGGCTCTCACGCGATGCCGCATCCACCACCCCGCAAGCCGAGCACGTTTGAGACGTGTACGCCGCCGGGACCTTGATCACCTTGCTGCCGGTGTGCCGGACCGCGTTGTTAACCGCGAATTCCAGCCCGTACCAGCCCTTATCCAAGATCGCCTTGTTGAGGCCGGACTTCTGAGCGACCCGCGAACCGGGTCGTTCGACGGTGCCCTTCGCGCTGGCCGTCATGTTCCTCGTGTTGAGGTCTTCCAGCACGAGGGTGCCGTACCGGACGGTGAGCGTCGCGGCGAGCTGGGCGTTGAAGTCCGCGTGGCGGGACCGGACCCGCCGCATGACCGCGCCCAGTTCGGCCACCACGCGCTTACGCCGATTACCGCCCTTACGGGTGCGGGCGAGCTGCTGCTGGAGGCGGCGGTACCGTTGCGTCTCGCCGCTGGTGATGAACGGCCGGTCGTGGAACGTCCCGTCGCTCGTGGTCGCGGCGACCACCACTCCCCGATCGATCCCCACAGCCGGGCCGGGATGCGTCTCAGGGGTGGTCTTGCCGTCCTCGACGAGGAACGACACGAACCAGTTCCCGCCGTCGCGGGTGATCGTGGCGGAGCGCAGGACACCGCCGAGTGGACGCGACCAGCGGAATCGGACCCAGCCGAACTTCGGCAGTTTCACCCGGCCCCACCGGCGGCCGATCCGTTCCACGACGATCTGCTTGGCGTCGGGGAACCGGAAGGACGGTGACCACCTGCGGTGCGACCGCCACCGGACCTTCCAGGCCCCGTGGGTTTTGACCGCCTGGTCCAGATCCTTGAGCGTCTGCTGGAGCACGTGGGACGGCGCATCCGACATCCAGCCGAAATCCCGTTTGGCGTCGGCGAGTTGCCTGCACTGCTCGGCGTACCCGATGAACGCGCCGCGCCGCCGATACTCCCGGCGCTGCTGTAGACCGGTGTTCCACACCGACCGGCAGATACCGCCGATCTGTTCGGCGAACGCGGTCTGTGCCGGGGTGAACTCGATCCGATACCTGCGGCCGGACAGCATGAAACACCTTCCTCCGCGGAACATCCAAGCCATCCAATGACACTCTGCGAGATCATGATTGAGCGTATGAACGTTCGGGAACTCCGAGACGACCTCGGCCATCGCGTCGGAGCGGCGCACCTGGCCGGGGAGCACACCATCGTGGAGAAGTACGGCGAAATCCAAGCCGTCCTCGTCCCCTACACGTGATGGGCCGAACGGCAGGACGAGCGGGGCGGTTCCGGGCTTACCCCGCCCTGAAGGACAGGGCTTGCGCCCTTCAACGAGAGCGGTCAGCAGGACGGTACACCGGTGACGGCCGATCACATCGGCGATTAGCGCACACCGCCTCCTTTCGGATCGATCAGGTAATCCATATATCCAGAAATATCGGTGTATCAGCGGGCACTGGGCAGCACCTGGGCCTCGGCCTCCTCAAGCCAGCGGAGATACCAGCGGGCGAACCCGAGGGGCGCGCCGTCGTCGAACAACGGCTGGAACCCCTCGTCGCTCATGATGCTGTTGGCCCACATCCGGCCCCGCGCCGGACCCGTGACCAACAGGCCCTCCAGATGGGAGCAGCCGGTCATACCCGGCACCTTAAAGGACGGACACGTGAGAAATCGGGCCTGCGATCATGGTCGTCCGGCTCGGTACGGCGGAAGGCGGACGCGGTGTCCATGCGGTTGACGCTGGTGAGGATCGACCCCGAGGTGCTGCGGGCCGTACGGGCGAGGCCCGATCTGGCGGGGGAGATCTTCTCGGGGCACTCCCGGGAGGAGGACGTGTTCACGGACGACTACCTGGCCCTCGGCGACATCGCGGAGGGCAGGGCCGAGGCCGAGCACAGGGACGCGCGATGGGGACGGCACTACCCCTGGCTCGCGGCGGCGACCGGCGCGGACGGTGAACACGACCTGCAAGGCCACACGTTCGGGTACGGCCCGCCGTTCGCCCTCGATCCGGAGCGGGTGGCGGAGGTCGCGCGAGGCCTGGCCGGTGAGGGATGGGGTTTCGCCGCCGCCGGGCAGAACGGGTTCGCGGGCCTCGGCCCGTTCTACACGGCGGCGGCACGGGAGGGCGGGGCGGTCGTGGGAGGGGTGAGCTGATCCTCACGGGTGCTGACCCTCACGGGAACCGACCCTCACGGGACTCGGTTCTCATGGGAGCCGGCCTTCGCGGGCGATCCGGGCTCTCCTGGAGCCGGTCGTCGCGGCGGCCGGATTCTCCCGGAGGCGCCCCTCGCGGTCGGGTCGTCCCTTGTGGGAAGGCTGGTCGCCCCTCCCGCCGCCCCGTGTGTCAGGAGCGCGCCTTGGCGGACGCCCTGCGGTTGGCCTTCTTGATCGCGTCGACGAGTTCGGTCTTGGTCATGGACGACCTTCCCGGCACGTCCAGCCGCCTGGCCACGTCGTACAGATGCTGCTTGGAGGAGTTGGCGTCGACGCCTTCGGCGGTCTTCCCGCGCTTGGGAGTGTGCCGGGCCGCCTGCCTGTCGGAGGGGCCTTTCCTGCTCTTGGGCTCCCAGTGGTCGCCGATCTTCTCGAAGGAGTGCTTGAGGGCGGCGTTGGCCGTCCGGTGGGCGCGTTCCCCCTCGCCGTACTCCTTGACCGCGGAGTCGTGGGCCTTGATCCACGTCTCCTGGGCCTTCTTGGGAGAGCGTTTGAGTGTCTCGGGTAGTTCCTGACGGACGGGCATGATCGTCACCTCTTCTCCGGGTCGGATGTTGGCCTCATCCGGGCCATACCCCTCAATCCATCCCGAAACATCATTCAATTGTGAAATCAACAGTTATGTCCTGTTAGCCGATCAGGGGGTGGGGCACGTGGGGGAAATGCCTGATGAACCACGCCAGACACCACCAGAACAGCAGCAGCCGTACCCGGGCAGCAGCGGCGACATGACCCCCGCTCCCCGGGACGAGATGCGCGACTACGAGGGCCGTGGCCTGCTCAGGGACCGGCGGACACTGATCACCGGGGGTGACTCGGGAATCGGCAGGGCCGTCGCCGTGGCGTTCGCGAAGGAGGGAGCGGACGTCGCGATCGCCTACCTGTCCGAGCACGAGGACGCCGAGCACACCCGCAAGCTGGTCGAGGAGGCCGGACGGCGGTGCGTACTGCTGCCGGGAGACCTCTCCCAGGCCGCCCACTGCGCCGACGTGGTGGACCGTACGGTGGGCGAACTCGGCGGGCTCGACGTGCTCGTCAACAACGTCGCCTACCAGCAACCGGTCGACTCGCTCGACGAGCTGGACGACGAACAGTGGGAGTACACCTTCGCCGTCAACATCCACAGCTACTTCCGGGTCACCAGGGCGGCGCTGCGGCACATGGGCGAGGGGTCGGCCATCGTCAACACCTCCTCGATCAACGGCCTGCGCGGCAACAAGACCCTGATCGACTACGCCGCGACCAAGGGCGCGATCAACGCCTTCACCTACTCGATGGCGCAGAACCTGCTCGAACGCCGCATCCGGGTCAACGCGGTGGCCCCGGGGCCGGTGTGGACACCGCTCATCCCGGCCACCATGCCACCGGAGAAGGTGGGCAAGTTCGGCGAGCAGGCGCCCATGGAACGGGCCGCCGACCCCGACGAGATCGCCCCGTCCTACGTCTTCTTCGCCTCCGACCGCCTGTCGTCCTACTACACGGGCGAAATCCTGGCCCCGATCGGCGGCGAGACCCTCCCCGGCTGATCCTTCGAGGTCATCGGGTCGGAACGTAGGAGGAGACGACCAGCCAGAGGGCGCAGAGGACGACCACGGCCGTCGCGGCGACGGTCCGCATCCTGGCGAGGGACCCGGGCCCGACCTCCAACCGGGCGGGCCGGGCGGTCCAGACGACGAGGAGGGCGGCGAACAGCAGGTGCGACCGTACGAGGAGGAGCTCGTCGAGCAGGAAGACGCCGAGGACCGGGAAGAGGAGAAGGACCGCCGCGACCGTGGCGCCGATCCATCGTGACAGGCCGGTGGCGTGCGCGACCGCGGCCAGGGCGACGAGGGTGACCGGCAGGCCGATCCTGTCGGCCTGGGTGAACCACTGGAGAGCGGCGCAGAGCCACTGGGGAACGTCTCTCGAAGACCCCGGCGCCAGGTCGAAGAAGACGGTGAACGAGCGTTCGTCGAACGCGGAGACGGGCCGGTCGCGCAACGCGCCCCACGCGGCGGGGAGGACGGCCGCCCACGGGGCGAAGCCGTACCGCCTGGTGGGCAGGGGATGCCGGGCCGCCAGGAGCAGGGCCCCGACGGCCAGCGGGTAACAGACGAGCAGAGGCCAAGGGGAGGCCGTACGGATCTGGCCGGTGCACGGGTCGGGGCCGGAGACGAGAAGGCCGAGAACGAGGACGGCGCCGGTCACGAGGGCGGCGGAGAGCACGGCCCTGCGCGAGCCGTACGAGACGAGGCCGGCGACGACGACCGGCAGTAGCAGGACCCCGAGGAACAGTGCCTCCGCGGGGACGCTCCCCAGCGCGTACGGACCCTCCGGCAGGTAGGGGCTCTCCGAGGAACAGAACCAGGGGAGGTCGCCTCCGCCGATGCCGAAGGCCGTCAGGACCACCGGCCCCGAGGCGGCCAGGACGGCGTAGAGGCGCGATGCCACCGCGAGTTCCGGCATCGGTACGTCCTCTCGGCGTCGACGGGATTAGTGATCTTCAGCGTAGTGGCCGTCCCGGGAGTCCGTCGCCTACGGTGCTGGGGTGCGGAGTTGGGGGCGGGGGGTTGGGGCGGACGTCGTCGCGGCGGTCGCCGTTGTCGGGATGTTCTGGGCGTTGCCGACGGCTCAGGCAGTCGCCTGGCCGTACGTCGCCGTGGGAGCGGTGCTGGCGGTGGTGACCGCGGGGGCGATGGTCCTGCGTGGGCGGCTGCCGTTCGCCGCTACGGTCACCGCGGGGGCCGCGACCGTCGTTGGCGGTGCCCTGGGGGTCTGCCAGGACCCGATGCTGGCCGCGGCCTGGTGCCTGTATCCGCTCGCGGTCGAGCGGGCGCGCCGTACGCGGGTGGCGGTCGTGATGCTGGCGGCCATGTTCGCGGCGCTGGCGCTGGTCGTCGCCGTTCCCGAGGGGGCCGCTCGCGGCCTCGGGGAACGGGTGGTCATCGCGGTGGCCGCGCTCAGCGCGTCGTGGCTGTTCGGCACGACCACCGGCAGGCAGATCGAGTCCGCGCGGGAGACGGAACGGATGCGCGTGCAGCTTGAGGTGGCGCGTGACGTCCACGACGTGGTCGGGCACGCGCTGGGGGTGACGCTGGCGCAGTCCGGGGTCGTCCTGAGCCTCCCCGACGTCGGGGAGGCCGAGCTGCGCGAGACCCTGGCGGAGGTGGAGACCCACACACGCCGGGCGCTTGAGGACGTGCAGGCCCTGGTGCGGACGCTCCGCGACCCGGACGGCGGCCCGGGGCCGGGCCTCGACGGCATCGCGGCGGTCATCACCGCGACCCGCGCCGCCGGAATCGACGTCGAGACACGGATCAGCCGGGAACTCGGCCTGGTGACCGGCACGGGGCCCAACCGGAGGCCCACCCGGGAGGGCGGTACGGAGACGGGCGGGAAACTTGACGCGGGGCCCAACCGGAAGGGCGGTACGGAGGGCGACGCGGGGCTCGGTCCGGGAATCGGTCCGGAGACGGCCGGGAAGGTCGGGGACGTGGTGGGGGCGGTGGCGTTCAGGGTTGTTCAGGAGGCGCTGGGCAACGTGGTACGGCATGCTCCAGGAGCGAAATGCGTCGTTGACCTGCACCGGGAGCGCGACGCCCTGGTGGTCAGGGTCGCCGACGGCGGGGCGCTCGCAGGCCGGGACGCGGCCCGGTCCGCCGGTGCGGGGGTCGGGCTGCGGGGTATGCGTGAACGGGTCCGCCTGGCCGGTGGGACGGTGACCTGGGGCACCCGGCCGGAGGGCGGATTCGCGGTCGAGGCCAGACTGCCCCTCAACGACCAGGGCCAGGCCACGACTCAGAGAAGAAACCAGGCCGGCGTTCAGGGACAAAGCCAGAACGGTGTTCAGGAGCGAGGCGAGGACGACGTTCAGGGCCAAGGCCGGACTGGTGCTCCGGGGCAAAGCCAGGTCACGGCTCAGGAACAAGACCGGGTCTCGGCCCAGGGGAGAAGTCAGGCCGGTGTTCAGAGGCAGGGCCAGGCCGGTGTTCAGGGGCGGGGTTTCGAGGGAGGTGATGATGTCCGCTGAGGTGGTGTCGGTCTTCCTGGCCGACGACGACGCGGGCATGCGTGGGGCCTACCGGAAGCTGTTCGAGCGTACGGCGGGCTTCCGGTTCGCCGGGGAGGCGGCCGACGGGCTTGAGGCGGCCAGACTGGTCACCGCGCTGCGACCGGATGTGGCGTTGCTCGACGTGCAGATGCCGGGAACCGACGGGATCGAGGCCGCGCGGCGCATCGTGGCCGACACGACCACCAGGGTCGTCATGCTGACCACCTTCGACCTGGACGAGTACGTGCACCGGGCCCTCACGGTCGGGGCCTCGGGCTTCCTGCTGAAGAACGCCTCCCCGGCGGAGATCCTGCGGGCCGTCCGTACGGTCCACGAGGGCAACGCCATGCTCGCCCCCGAGGTGACAGCGCGGTTGCTCGACCGGTTCGCGCCCGAGCGGCCCGTCGAACGGCACCCCTTCGCCGAGCACGTCCTGTCCGAACGGGAACTGCAGGTCATCCGGCTGGTCGCCAGGGGCCGTTCCAACCAGCAGATCGCCGACGAGCTGTTCCTGAGCCTGGAGACGGTCCGCACCTACCTTCGCCGGATGTTCGCCAAGCTGGGGGTCAACGACCGTACGCACCTGGCGGTGCTCGCCCACGAGGCGGGACTGCTGCGCGAACCCCGGTAACCGTCCGCTCTCGAACACCACGGGTCGGGGTGGTCGGTGGATGTCCACTTTCGGGTGACGCGGGGTCGGGGTGACGGGGAGCACGCTGGACGTCCGGATCCCAGGCGACGCGAGGCGGGCGATGATCGAGGTTTCACGGCTCAGCAAGCGCTACGGCGCGAAGACGGCGGTCGACGACGTCAGCTTCACCGTACGGCCGGGCACGGTGACCGGCTTCCTCGGCCCGAACGGCGCGGGCAAGTCCACCACGTTGCGGGTGCTGCTCGGTCTCGACCACCCGACGAGCGGCACCGCGCTGATCGACGGCAGGCCGTACCGCGACCTGAGCCATCCGTTGCGCAAGGTCGGGGCGCTGCTCGACGGGGCGGGGCCGGTGCCCGAGCGTCGCGCGATCGACCATCTCACGTGGATCGCGCAGAGCAACCGCATCCCCCGGAGCCGGGTACGGGAGGTGCTCGACCTGGTCGGCCTCGGCGACGCGGCCAAGCAGCGGGTCAAGAAGTACTCCCTCGGCATGGGGCAGCGCCTCGGCATCGCCGCGGCGTTGCTCGGTGACCCGGAGATCCTGGTGCTCGACGAACCGGTCAACGGGCTCGATCCGGACGGCATCCGCTGGGTGCGCACCTTCCTGCGGGAGTTCGCGGCCTCCGGCCGTACCGTGCTGTTGTCCAGCCACCTGATGGCGGAGATGGCCGAGACGGCGGACGAGGCGGTCGTCATCGCCCAGGGAAGGATCGTCGCGTGCGGCTCGATCGAGGAGATCACCAAGGGGCACGCGTCGCTGGAGACGGCCTTCTTCGCGCTCACCGGCGGCCAGGTGGGGTGGTGAGCGCCGTGTTCGCAGCGACCAGGGCCGAACTGACGAAGATCGTCACCCTGCGCACGGTGTGGATCGTCACCGGTGTGATCCTCGCCCTGCACCTGCTGGTCTCCTACGCGAACGTGGGGATCAACATCGAGGCGGTGCGCGCCATCACCCCGGACGGCATGATCGAGCTGTTCGCCGACGACCCGCAGCCCGCCAACCGGGCGATCGTCGACTTCCTGGTGGCGTCGTCGTTCCAGATGGGGCTGTTCCTGCCCGGCCTCGGGGCGGTCATCGCCGGACAGGAGTTCCGTACCCCGCAGCTCGGGCAGACGCTGCTCGCGGTGCCGCGCCGGGGGCGGCTGATTGTCGCCAAGACCGTCGCGGCCACCGTCTACCTGCTGTTCGTGGCCGTGGTCGTCGCCGGGGTCAGCACGGCGTTCATGTACGCCGCGGTCAGGGACTGGAATCCGGGCCTGCTGGTGAGCCCGGGAGCCTGGATCGGGCAGGGGAAGTTCGTCGCCTTCGCGGTGCTGACCGGCCTGATCAGCTTCGCGATCACGGTGATCGCCCGCAGCACCCTCACGGGTGTCGCGGTCACCGTCGGGCTGATCGCGGTCACCATGACGCAGCTCCTGGCCGTGTTCTCCCCGGCCCTCGACGCGCTGTTCCCGCTCAGCGCGGGCCGCAACCTGCTGCTCAACCCGGTGGAGAACACGCTCTCCGCGGGGCCGGGACACGCCATGGTGGTGCTGGTCGCCTGGCCTTTGGTGACCACGGTCGTGGCCGCCTTCCTGCTCGCCAGGAGGGACGCGCGATGACGAACCTGCCACGCGACGGGGAGCACACGCGACTCCCACGAGGCGAGGGGAACGGGCGGCCCCCACGAGGCGACGTCCCCGCGCGACTCCCGCGCACCGGAGAGGAAACGCGGCTCCCCCGTGACGAGGAGAACGCGCGATGACCGGCCTCTCCGAACGGCGGGAGGCGATCGGGCTGGCCGACCTGGTGCGCGCCGAGTTCACCAAGATCCGCACCCTGCCCGCGACCTGGATCGCGCTGGCCGTCACCCTGGTGGCCAACACGCTGCTGGGCCTGCTCGCGGCCTCCGACACCGTGCGCGTCGCCTCCCAGGGCGGACCGGTCGCCATCGCCCAGCTCGGCACCGTGATGCTGGCGCCGGTCTACGCCTTCGTCGCCGTCCCGGTCTTCGCCGCGGGCAGGGAGTACGGCGGGCAGTTGCGGGTCAGCCTCATCGCGACGCCCGACCGCAACCGGTTCTTCCTGGCCAAGCTCCTGGCCGGCGCGGGGACGGCCGTCGTGGCGGCGACGGCCGTGCTGCTCCCCGGTCTTCTCGTACGGCAGGCGGTGGACGGCCTGCCCGCCGAGGTGGCGGCCTATCTGCTGCTCGGCCTTCTCGGGTGTGGTTTCGCGGTTCTGGCCAGGACGGTCGTCACCCCGCTGGCCGTACTGTTCATCCTGCCGATCCTGGTCTCCCCGATGCTCGCGGGCCTGCTGCCCGGCCTCGTACGGCTGTTGCCGCACGAGGCGACGCTGAGCTTCCTCGGCACCCCCACGAGCCCGGTGCTGGCGCTCAGCCGCCCCGCCGGTTTCGGGGTGCTCCTGGCCTGGGCCGTGGTGTTCGTCGGCGCCGCCTGGGTGGTCACCGTACGGCGGGACAGCTGAGGGGTGTCACGACTGGTGCAGCAGGTTCGCCCGGATGACCACGGCGACGAGCGCGTCCCGGCCCGCTCCCTTGGGGAGCCGCAGCTTCTCGCTGACGTACTTGATGTGGGCGTCGACGGCACGCGGGCTGATGGACCGGTAGCGGGTGCGCAGCTTGTCGGCGATCTCCACGGAGGTGGGCAGGCTCGCGTCCATGGTGCCGTTCAGCCTGTCGCGACAGAGTTCGGACAGGACGGAGAAATAGGTTGAACGGCGGTCGAGCAGCGGACGCGGTGGCGGCGACTGGCACATCACCAGACGGTCCTGGGAGGTGTACTGCGGCTCGTAGCCGAAGACGGCCACCTTGGGGGCGTTGGGTGAGGGGGCCAGCTCGATCTGCGCCAGTTCGAACGGGACGGGCACGTCGCGGCGTCCGGGTTCGACCACAAGGTACTGGTACCAGTCGTCCATGTTCGTCACGGTCATCGGTGCCTCGCCGGACAGGTTGCTCAGCGACCAGAATCCGGTGTGGGCGGTGACGCGGCCGATCGCCGGTGGCAGTTCGTCGGTGTCGATGCGCAGGTCGACCCTGCAGTGCCCGCAGCGACAGGCTCCGATCGTGGCGGACTGCCCGGCGGTCAGGCTGATCTGGGTGGCCGTCTCACCGATCTCGGCGGGGCCCTGGATCGTGATCTTCTTGTTCATCGCTTCCCCGTTGTTCTTCATGGCTCCCCGTGCTGATCAAGAAACTCTGGGGTGTGGCCGTACGCCGCTCCTCGGATCGTCTCGTCGGTGTCCTCGGGCAGGCCTACGGAGGAGCCGACGCGGTGGCGACGCCGACCGGCCGGCTGCTGTGCGAAGCGAGAATCGTCACCTCCCGATGATGTCGTCCGGCCTGGACAGATCGCAGCGTCCTTTTTGTAGTTTTATGCCAGCCTGAAAACGGGCGAACGGCCGGAGAATTCACCATCAGGCAGCCGAAAATCACCCTTAATGTAAGACATGTGCGCTCATGGCTACAAGGGTGGCCGCAGGGGTGAAGCGGCTGATCGGGACGCACTGTTAATGGGTGTTCTCGGACGCGCCGGAAGCTGGGAGAACTCCATATCCGTTCGCATTGACTACGGAGAGTCATTGCGGTCACGTGTGACAGTGAACCAGATCACTAATCGGTCGGCACGCGCGCGTGTATCAATGATTTTCCCCAACGGCAACCGGACGACTTCTCGGATCGCCGAGATTACCCCGGGCGGACGGGCGGCTTAGCTTTCTGTGTGGGCACCGGCCGGTGCCGACGCACCAACGACCCACATGAGAGAGGAGTACACCGTGAGTGACTACACCGCGCCCACGCTGACCCGGATCGGATCGTTCGAGGACGTCACCAAGAGCCTCGGCAGCGCCCGTGAGCACGACATCCTCGGCTTCCGCGCGCTGATCGTGATCCACCCGCCGGCGTAACCCGCGAGGGACGGCTGAGCGCGGGCACGGAGCAGCAGACACCTGCTCCGTGCCCGTCCAACCCTACCCAATTCCCATCGACGCGGAACACGATGAAAAGGCCGGGAATTTCGCCATGCCCGTGGTAGTCCTGCCAGACATCCCTTTGCGTCCCGCACTCGTGAACGAGATCGTCGAGCACGCGGGAGAGATCCTGTTCCGACATCCATCGGGATTCCCGTGGATCATCGGCGGCGACGGCCGTGGGATCGTGCGGGCGGGAAACAGGGATATCGACGTCATTCTCCTGGGAAACAGCGGAGCGGCATTCACAGAAAGCGATCTTGCCCGGCTCGTCGGCGACAGGAAAACGGTCAGGGAACTCGATTCGGTCGCCGAGCGGCTCGTCGAGGGCGACCTCCTGCTCTTCGCCAGAGAGAACACGCGCATGCGCTCGCAGGGCCCGCTCCTGCTCACCCGCGCCCTGTGCTGGGCCATGGTCGACGGGGTGCCCCTGATCTCCGACGACCAGCACACGCTCAGGACCCTGGCCCGGCTGCGCCCCGACCCGGCCGTCCTGGCGAGCAGGCTCACCGACGCGGAGATCACACACGCCTACGGACTCAGGAGCGTCTGGGAGGGCGTGCACGTCACCGGCCCCGGCGAGTGGCTCGACTCCTGGAACGACCGCGCCCCCGCCCGCACGGTGTGGTGGCGACCGCCCCACCCCGGCCGCTCCGTCGACGACCTCGCGGAGGAGCTGCGCGGGGCCGTCACCGAGGCGCTACGCCTCAGAACGGCGGGACACCAGGAGATCAGCGCCGACCTGTCCGGCGGCCTCGACTCCACGACGCTCTGCTTCTTCCTCGCCGACCTCGGCCTCAAGCCGCACACGCTCTTCCTCGCCTCGGCCAACGTCGCCAACAACGACCACCGATGGGCGGGCCGCGCCGCCGCGGAGCTGGGCGTCGACCACCACAGCGTGCCGTACGGCTCGGTCATCCCGCACCTGCTGGACGAGCGGACGGGCACGGTGGCCACGGCGCCGGAGGGGCCGGGCATCGCCAACGCCGCGCTGGCCTCGGTCTCCATGATCGAGGAGGTCATGAAGGAGACCGGGACCACGCTGCACCTCAACGGTCACGCGGGCGACGCCCTGTTCGGCTCGGTCTCCACGATGCTCTGGTCGCTGTTCCACTCGCGGGAGAAGGGGCGCTACCGCCGTACGTGGCGGTTCCGGGTGCTCAACCGGCACCCGCTCGGCCAGACCGTCCGGATGCTCGCCGAGCGGGGCTCCTACCTGGACGACCTGCGCAGGATCGCCCGGCACGACTTCGACGTCCGTGACGAGGGGGTGGCCGCCTACTCCCGCTGGGTGCCGCTGCCGAAGGTGCACCCGGCGCTGACCGAGACCGCCCGTGAACACCTGCGACGACTGGCCGCCGACGCGGTGCTCGGGGAACGGGGAGCCTTCTCCGAGGACCGTACGGTCAACCAGATCCTCGACTACCTCGTGGTGCACGGCAACGTCGTACGGCGGATGAACCAGGCCGCGACCCCGGGCGGGATCACCTTCGACAGCCCGTATCTCGACCGGCGCGTCGTCGAGGCCGCCCTGGCGCTCGGCGTCGGCGCGCGCAGCCACCAGTACCCGGCCAAACCGCTGCTCGCGGCGGCCAGGCCCCCGGCGATGGCGCTCGACTACTTCACCAGGCCGGACAAGGGCGACTACACCGCCGAGGTGTTCGCCCAGCACCAGGCGGTCAAACCGGTGCTGCGAAGGCTCTTCGCCGACGGCTCCGCCCTTGAGGACCTGGGCCTGGTCTCCGCCGAACGCGTCCTGCGCCTGGCCGAGCGGTACACCACGAGCGGGACCGCCTACACCGACCTGGACAACATCGTGATCGCTGAGCGCTGGCTGCGCTCCGTGGGACAGGGGGAGTGACGACCGTGGTTCACCTCAGGCAGGGCCTGTCGATCGTCGAGGTCGAGGACGGCAAGGTCATCCTCGACACCAGACGCGGCGTCTACTGGCACCTCAACCAGACGGCGATCACGATGGTCGAGGAACTCGGCCGGGGCCGCGCCCTCGACGACCTGGTCGGCCAGATCGCCAGGGAGACCGGGGCCGACGCCGAGCGGGTCCGCTCCGACCACCTGGCCCTGGTCGACGAACTGCGCCGCGCCAAGCTCATCGAGGGGAAGCTGTCGTGAACGGCCTGCCGAAGGAGCCCTTCCCGAGCCCGCCGACGGGATCGCCCGCCATGGAAGGCCTGTCGGCGGGATCGCTCGCGACGAACGGCTTCTTGACGGGTTCGCTCAGGATGAGCGGCCTGCCGGCGGGGTGGTCGTCGTGAGCGCGCCGATCATGCCGCAGCGCCGGGTACGGCTGCGCCGCAGGCCCGCCGTCGCCGCCAGGACCGCAGCGGCGCTCGCCCTGCCGCTGTCCAGGCTCTCCCCGCACCTGCTGCGCCGCGTGCTGAACCTGCTGGTCAGGGGCACCCGGCCACCCGTGGCGGCGGACGTGCTCGCCTGGCGTGACGCGGTCAACAGCGTCAGCCGCCGCTGCGCGGGCGAGGGCTGCCTGCAACGCTCGGTCGCGGTCATGCTGCTCGGCCGCCTGTACGGCGCGCCGCCCGCGTGGAAGACCGGCTTCCGGCCCGATCCCTTCGTCGCGCACGCCTGGGTCGAGGTGGACGGAGTGCCGATTGGAGAACCCGAGGTGGTGGCGCACTTCCACGCCGTCATGTCGGTCCCCCACCGCTGACCCCCACAATTTCCTGAAATTTCCGGAAACGAGGTCGTATACCGTGACCACCGTAGTCGCGCAGGAGACCGTGGCACCGGACGCCACCCCCGGGTCCGGACAGGCGGCACCCCAGGTCGCCGGGTTCCGGCAGGCGCTGGCCCTGCTGAGGCCGTACCGCCCGAGCATGGTCGTGGCGTTCGCGTTCGGCGCCGCCTCGACCGTGCTCGCGGCGCTGCAGCCGCTGCTGGTCTCCTCGACGGTAGACGGGTTCGCCGGGGGCGTGCCGTACGGGGCGCTGGGGCTCATGTTCGCGCTGCTGGTGGCCAGCGCCACCCTCAACGGGCTCGAACAGTACGTCCTGCAACGCTCAGGCGAACGCTTCGCCTTCGACACCAGGCAACGGCTGATCAGGCACGTCTACCGGCTGCCGATCGGCGTGCTCGAACGGCGTGAGCGCGGCGACCTCGTCTCCAGGATCACCACCGACGTGTCCCAGACCCGGTCCATCCTCAGTTCGGGACTGGTCGAGCTGGCCACCAGCCTGATCACGGTGCTGGTCTCCATCGTCATGATGGCGCTGATCGACTGGGTGCTGCTGGCGCTCGCGGCGCTGGCCATCTTCGTGGTCATCGTGGCGATCTACCTGATCGGACGGCGTACCCGCCCGGCCGGGTTGCGCGCGCAGAACGCCGTCGGCGACCTGGCCACCGTCGTCACCCGGGCACTCGGCGCGATACGGACCATCCGTGCCACCGTCTCGACCACCCGAGAGGCCGACTCCGCCGTGGAACGGGCCCGCGAGGCCCTCGACGCGGGCTTCGCCGTCGCCCGGCTGCGGGCCGTCGTGCAGACCTTCTCCGGCGTCGCCGTACAGCTGCTGCTCGTCGCGGTCGTCGCCGCCGGGGCGATCCGGGTCGCCGCGGGCTCGCTCACCATCGGCCAGCTCAGCGCCTTCATCATGTATCTGCTGCTCATGGCCACCCCGATCACGGTGTTCGGCGGTCTGGTCTCCCTGCTCGGCGAGGCCTTCGGCTCGCTCACCCGGATCATGGAGATCCAGGCGATGGAGCCGGAGACCGACACCCCGCTGACGGCCCTGCCCGCACGGACGGCCCCCGGCGAGCCGGTCTTCACGCTCAGGGACGTCTCCTTCCGCTACCCGAGGCGTACGGAGAACGGCTCCGACGACGAGGCCTGGGCCCTGCGGAACGTGACCCTGGACTTCCCCGGCGGCAGGACGACGGCCGTGGTCGGCCCGTCCGGCGCGGGCAAGTCGACGCTCTTCGCCCTGCTCGAACGGTTCCACGACGTCACCGAGGGGGAGATCGGCTTCCTCGGCGAGGACGTGCGGCGGCTGTCACGCGACGAGCTGCGCGGGCAGATCTCCTACGTCGAGCAGGACGCGCCCGCGCTGTCCGGCACCGTACGGGACAACCTGCTGCTCGGCGCGCACACCGCGAGCCGGGAACGGTGCCTTGAGGCCCTGCGCCGGGTCAACCTGCCCGCGACGGACGACTTCCTCGACGCCCAGGTCGGTGAGGTCGGGGTGCTGCTCAGCGGTGGCGAACGGCAGCGGCTGGCGATCGCGCGGGCGTTCCTCGCCGACGCGCCGATCCTGCTGCTGGACGAGGTCACCTCGAACCTGGACAGCAACAACGAGAAGGTCGTCCAGGACGTCCTGCGCGCCAAGGACGGCACCCAGTCGATCATCGTGATCGCGCACCGGCTCTCGACCGTGGTCGCGGCCGACTCGATCATCGTCATGGAGAACGGCCGGGTCGTGGCCCAGGGCAGGCACGAGGAACTCCTGAGGATCTCCCCCCTCTACCGCGAACTCGCCCACAACCAGCTGCTCGCCTGACAGCCGAGGACCCGCGGGGCCCCCTTGAGGTTCTGAATGTTCTCAGGCGTACAAATGGTCGAGGGAGATGAGCTCGGCGGACTCCTGTTGGGCCACCTGGAGGAGTTCGCCGGTGAAGCCCGACCCCGAATAACACACCAGGCGGGTGTGAGAGGTGTCGTACCGGTCGCCCTGACTGATGAGATCACGGATGCGCCGCAGCCGTACGAGGTGGCTGTTTCCCATCGTCTTGTTCCATTTGACCTCGCCGATCGCCAGCAAAGGCGGTTTGCCGCCGTCGGCTCGGCCGACGTCAGAGGGTACGGCGTGCCAGGTCAGGCCCCGTTTCGCAGGAACTCCCGTGCGCCGCGGAGTCTCGTTCGCAGGTGTCGCCGGGTCAGGGAGCAGTCCAGGCGGACGTCGAGGGGGCGGGGCGAGGGGAGGTCGGCGCTGCGGCCGGAGGGCAGGCGGGCCGGGTCCAGGCCGTCGCGTTCCGCGATCAGGAGACCGAGGTCGTAGCGGCTCACCGCGTCGGCCCCGGCCACATGGTGGACCCCCGAACGGCCGGAGGCGGCGAGCTCCAGCAGGGCCGAGGCCAGGTCGGAGACGTGCACGGGGCAGCGCACCTCGTCGGTGAACAGCGCTCCGGGCGTACGGCCCGCGGCCAGGGAGTGGACCATGGCCTCGTGGGAGGAGCCGCCGTCCCCGACGATCAGGGACGTCCTGGCGATCAGGGCCGAGGGGTCGATCACCTGCACGGCCACCTCGGCTGCCGCCTTCGCCGCTCCGTACGGGGTGATCGGGTCGGGGACGTCGTCCTCGGTGTAGGTGATCGCCCTGCCGGAGAACACGGCGTCGCTGGACACGTGCACCAGGCGCCCGCCGTTCTCCCGGGTCGCGACGGCCACGTGGGCGGCGCCGAGCGCCGTGGTCGTCCAGTCGGCCTGGTCGTAGGCCGCGTTGACGACGACGTCGGGGGCGAAGGACCTGACCAGGTCGGCCACGGCCGTACGGTCACGGACGTCGAGCGGCAGCCAGTCGGCCCCCGCCGTCGTTCCCGGGCGGTTCAGATAGGTCGCGGCGACGACATGGCCGGTGGCGGCCCGCCGTAGGAGTTCGCCGCCGAGAAAGCCGCTGGCGCCTACGATGCAGATTCTCATGGGCCGTCACCGTAACCGGAGGCGGTGAGGTGTCACAGACCGGGACGCCGCCCTGTCTTTCAGGCAGGTCAGACTATGGCGAACCAGTCAGGTGCGAACGACAGGAGCAAGACCGTGCCACCAGCCAGCACGTCCGTCCGGATCCGGGTCCGGATGACCGCTCGTGCCATCGACGAGCCGCACCGCGTCTCCAGCCAGCTGGAGTTGCTGTTCGACCTCACCTTCGTGGTCGCGGTCGCGGCCGTCACCGCCCAGCTCGCGCACGCCGTCGCCGCCGGTCACGGCCTCACCGGGCTGGTGCCGTTCCTGCAGGTGTTCTTCGCGATCTGGTGGGCGTGGATGAACTTCACGTGGTTCGCCTCGTCCTACGACACCGACGACGTTCTCTACCGGCTGCTGACCATGGTCCAGATGGGCGGGGTGCTGACGCTGGCCGCCGGGGTGCCCGCCGCGGCCGACCACTCCGACTACGGCATCGTCACGCTGGGCTACATCATCATGAGGATCGGGCTCGTCGCCCAGTGGGTGCGGGCCGGTCTCGAAGATCCGGCCGGTCGTCGCACCGCGCTGCGCTACGCCGCCGGCATCACCGTCCTGCAGGTGGGATGGGTGCTGCGGCTCGTCCTCGCGGACACGGGTGTCCTGCCGGAGTCCGCCTGGCTGCCGGCCTTCGTCTGCCTGGTCGTCCTGGAACTCGCGGTGCCGAGGTGGGCGGAACGGGTCAGGTCCACCAACTGGCACCCGCACCACATCGCCGAACGCTACGGCCTGTTCACGATCATCCTGCTCGGGGAGAGCGTGCTGGCCGCGAGCCGGGGAGTCGCCGGGGCACTCGAAGCGGCGGAGATCAGGCCGTCCTTCGTGGTCATCGCCGTCTGCGCCCTCGTCCTGCTGTTCGCCCTGTGGTGGCTCTACTTCCTCACCGAGGCGGGGGAGGGCCTCAACGACCGCCGCCATCGGTCCTATCTGTGGGGGTACGGCCACTACGTCATCTTCGCGGCCCTGGCGGCCCTCGGCGCCGGGCTCGAAGTGGCGGTCGAACAGAGCGGGCACGCGGTGGCGGCGTCACCGTCGGCCCTCGGCTACGCCGTCGCCATCCCGACCGGGGTGTATCTCGCCATGCTCTGGGCCCTGCACAGACTCATCACGGCGGAGCCCGTCATCCGTCCCGTCCCGGCACTGGGCGGTGTCGTCGCCGTCCTGGCGCTGCCCCTCGCGACGCCCGCGATCGGGGTGGCCGCCGTGGTCGGGGCGATCACGGCCGTCTGCGTCCTGCTGGTCGCGGTGACGATCACCACCGCGAGGAGGGCGTCCCGGCAGGAGGCGGCGTAGCCGTCAAAAAAGATTTTCGCGACGGCTGTCACAGGCTCGGGGGTTGCCCTGTCTTAGCTGGCGACCGGTTGGCACACGGGTGCCCCGGCGGACAGAGGACAAGCGGAAAGGGTCTGCCATGAAGATCGTCGTGGTCGGTGGAACCGGCCTGATCGGGTCGAAGCTTGTGGCGAAACTGAACGAACACGGTCACCAGGCGGTGGCGGCGGCGCCGAGCACCGGGGTCAACACCCTCACCGGTGAAGGGCTTGCGGAGGTGTTGGAGGGCGCCCAGGTCGTGGTCGACGTGTCGAACTCCCCCTCCTTCGAGGCCACCGCGGTGATGGAGTTCTTCACGACCTCCACGGGCAACCTGCTGGCCGCGGAGGCGGCGGCGGGCGTCGGTCACCACGTCGCGGTCTCGGTGGTCGGCACGGAACGGCTGCCCGAGAACGGCTACTTCCGGGCGAAGATCGCCCAGGAACAGCTGATCGAGAAGTCGTCGATCCCGTTCTCCCTCGTCCACGCGACCCAGTTCTTCGAGTTCGTCCGGCACATCGCCGACGAGGCCACGGACGGCGACAAGGTGCGGGTGGCGCCCGTGCGCTTCCAGCCCATGGCGGGCGACGAGGTCGCGCAGGAGGTCGGCAAGGTCGCGGTCGGCTCGCCGATCAACGGCAGGATCGAGATCGCCGGTCCGGAACGGTTCCAGATGGACGAGTTCTTCCGCGGCGTACTGGCCGAATGGGGCGACCCCCGCGAGGTGGTCACCGACCCGCACGCGCGCTACTTCGGCAGCGAGCTGGAGGAGCGGACCCTGGTGCCGGAGGAGGGCGCCACCCTCGGCCGGATCCGCTACCGCGACTGGCCAGGCCGTACGGCGCAGGCCCAGGGCAGGTGACCCATGTCCGAGGGCACGCGGAAACCAGGATCGAACGCATGGCAGACGGCGCTGACCATGCTGCAGGAGGCGGAACCGCCGTTCATCCCGCGGGGCGCGCACGCGATGACCGTGGTGATCGAGTTCCCGCCCGGTGACCCGGGCACTCCGCCACACCGCCACTCGGGACCGGCGTTCGGCTACGTCCTGGAGGGCGAGATGCTGTTCGAGATCGAGGGCGAGCCCGAGCGTGTCGTCCGCGCCGGGGAGGCCTTCTGGGAGCCGGGCGGCGACGTCATCCACTACCAGGACGGCAACAACCGCGACGACGTCCCGCTGCGGTTCACCGTCACGATGCTGTGCGAGCCGGGCAGACCGATGCTCACCCTCGTGGACGAGGACGAACTCGCCCAGCGCGGGGACCGTCGCGCCCCACGCCCCGCCTGACCCCGGCCCACACCGCCCGCACGCCGTACGGCGGAGCGTTCGAACCACACGCGGAGGAAAGATGAGCACCCCGAACGCCGAGAACGAGTTCCTGTACGAACTCCAGGCCGAGGTCGAGATCGAACTGACCCAGGTCGAGGCGAGCCATCCCGAGGAGGTGGCCGGGCTGCCGGTCACCGACTGGCTGTTCGACCCCACCGACGCCGAGCGCGAGGAGATCGGCCTGCGGGGTCTGCTCGAAGCGGTCGAGGTGCTGGAGGACGACTCCCGGCCCGGCGGTCACGGTGCCTGAACACCCGGTCCGGGACGGCCGGGGCGTCAACGGGGGGATCGACACGCTCGACAGCCTCAGGGAACACCTGCAGTGGGCGATCGAGCTGGAACACGCGACGCTGCCGCCGTACCTGTGCGCGCTGTACTCGCTGGACCCGGAGCGCAACCGGGAGGCCGTCGAGGTGGTGGGCAGCGTCTTCGCCGAGGAGATGCTGCACCTGACGCTGGCCGCGAACCTGCTCAACGCCGTCGGCGGCAGACCGCGCCTCGACACCCCGGAGATGCTGCCACCGCATCCCCGGCGGCTGCCCCACAGCGACATCGAACTGTCCCTGGTCCCCTTCGGGCCGGAGGCACTGGAGATGTTCCTGCGGATCGAACGGCCCGCGCCCGCCGGTGCCGTTGCGGAGAGCGACGGCTACGAGACGATCGGGCAGTTCTACGCCGCCGTCGAACAGGGACTGCGGCTGCTGTGCGACCGGCTCGGTGAACAGGAGGTCTTCAGCGGCGACCCCGCACGCCAGGTGCACGCGGCCCACTTCCGGCACACCGCCGGGCGGCTGGTCGTCGTCGACGGCCTGAAGTCCGCGCTGACGGCGCTGGCGGAGATCGTCGAACAGGGCGAGGGCCTGGACCACGACGAGGTCTGGGACGGAGACCGGGACGTCTTCCACCCGGAACGGGACGAGGTCGCGCACTACTACCGGTTCCAGGAGCTGAAGGCGGGCCGCCGCTACCGACGTGGCGACACCCCGCAGTCAGGGCCGACCGGTGAGGCCGTCTCCGTCGACCTGGCCGGGGTGCGTCCGATGCGGCGCGACCCCAGGCCCGCGCCGCCCGGCAGCGCCGCCCGCGCCGCGCAGGAGGAGTTCAACCACACCTACTGCGCCCTTCTGCACCTGCTGGAACAGGCGTTCAACGGCAGCCCGAGGATGCTCTCGGTCGCCACCGGCACCATGTACGCGCTCAAGGCGCAGGCCCAGGCCCTGATGGAGACGCCCGACGCCGGTCCCACCTTCGAGTACGTGGCGCCCGAACTGCGCCGGTGGAGCGTCGGCGACCGGCGGCGGATCGTCGTCCTGCGCGACGGCCCCTACGTGGTGTACGGCGGCGTGCCCCTCAGACGCAAGCGGAAGATCGTCTCCGCCGGGAACGACGCGCTGACCTGGCAGACCCACGAACACCTGGAGACCGAGGACACCTACGCGCTGTGCCGCTGCGGGCACTCCTCGTCGAAGCCGTTCTGCGACGGGACCCACGCGGCGGTCGGGTTCGACGGCACGGAGGCCGCAGTCGCCCCGCCGTACAGGGAGACGCAGCACGTGCACGACGGGGTGGGCATCTCGGCCCAGCGGGTGGGGGAGCTGTGCGTCCACGCGGCCTTCTGCGTCGGGCGGACCAGGCCGATCGCCGAGATGCTCGCCGACACCGACGACAGCGACGTGCGCTCCGACATCATGGGCCGCATCGACCACTGTCCCTCCGGCTCCTACAGCTACGCCCTGAGCCGTGGCGGCGAGACGGTCGAACCCGACCTCCCGCAGGCCGTCTCGGTCCTGGAGGAGGAGAACGGCCTGGCCAGCGCGCTGTGGGTCACCGGAGGGGTGCCGGTCACCCGCTCCGACGGACAGCCGCTGGAGACCCGCAACAGGATGACGCTGTGCCGCTGCGGCCACTCCGGCAACAAACCGCTGTGCGACGGCACCCACCGGAGGATCGACTTCCGGGAGGAACCGGGGTCGCTGTGCGACGGCGGAGCGTAGGCCGTTTTGGGCCGGTCGTGTGACGGATCACCGGACGGCCGGGGAATCAATGTGGACAGGTTGTCGCCGATGCAGCGAAGGCACGGGTGAACATGCGTACGGAATCCCTGGAACAGGTCGCCTCCGCGTTCGTCGAGCTGCGTCCGCGCCTGTTCGGCATCGCCTACCGGATGCTCGGCAGCGTGACGGAGGCCGAGGACATCCTCCAGGAGGTCTGGATGCGCTGGCAGAACACCGACCGCGCGACCGTCGAGAACCCCTCGGCCTTCCTGGCGTTGATCACCACCCGCCTGTCCATCAACGTCATCCAGTCCGCCCGCTCACGCCGTGAGGCCTACATAGGGCCGTGGCTCCCCGAACCCGTCGACACCAGCCTCGACCCCACCCTGGGCGCCGAACGCGGGGAGGCGCTCGAATTCGCCTTCCTGCTGTTGCTGGAGCGGCTCACCCCGACGGAACGGGCCGCCTACGTGCTCCGTGAGGCCTTCGTCTACCCCTATCCGCAGATCGCGGAGATCCTCCAGCTCAGCCAGGTCAACGTCCGCCAGCTCGTGAGCCGCGCCCGTAAACGCCTGACCGCCGAGCGCCGCGAGCCCATCGACAAGACGGAGCACCGGCGCCTGCTGAAGGTCTTCCTCGCCGCCGCCGAGACGGGGAACGTCGCCGCCCTCGAAGATCTCTTCGCGGCGGACGTCGTCAGCTCCTCCGACGGGGACGGCATGAGAGGCTCGGCGCGCTTCCCCATCACGGGCGGTTCCCGGGTGGCGAAGTTCGTCGCCACCTACGCGCCGCGGTTCTGGCCGGGCGCCGACATCACCTGGGTCGAGGCGAACGGCAGGGCCGGGGTGATCGTCCCCCGCAACCACGGCACCACCTTCCTCACCATCGACGCCTCCCCACAGGGCATCCACCACGTCATGTGGGTCGTCAACCCGGCCAAACTCGACGCGTTCGAACGCTCACGGCCTCGCACGGTCGGGGCGGTGGGACATGGCTGAGGTGAGCGCCGGGACGCTGACGGAGATGCTCAACGAACGTCGGCACCTGATCGAGATCGCCCTGTGGATGCTGGGTTCGGAACCCCTGGCCGACCGGATCGTCCAGGAGACCTACCGCCGCTGGTACACCCTCGACGAGGCGGAACGCGGCGCCATCACGGTGCCCCGCGCCTGGCTGACGAAGGTGGCCGGAGGGATCTGCCTCGAACTCCTCGCCGCCCCGGCCCCGGCTCCCGTCCCCGGCGTCGCCGCCCCGGAGCACCGGCCGGAACCCGTCGGCCCCGCGCGTCCGCCCGCCCTCACCGCCGAACCCACGCGCCCACGGGCCCTCACCGTCGGTTCGGCACACCCGCGGGCCCTCGCCGAGCACGACCGTGTCGTAAGGCGGTTCGCCCAGGTCTGGGGCCTGGGGGACGTGACGGCACTGCGGGAGATCCTGGCCGGGAACGCGACAGCCGTGAGCGACGGAGGCGGCAAACTACGCGCCGCCGTACATCCCGTTCACGGGGCGGACGCGGTCGCCTGTTTCGTCGTCGCCCTGCTGACCGGCCAGTCCGGCACCGAGGTGACCGCCGAGTCGGTGAACGGCCGGACGGGCCTGGTGCTGCGCCAGGCGGGCCAGGCCGTGGCGGTGGTCGGCATGAGCGTCGCCGGAGCCCGGGTCACCGCCGTGTGGATCGTGCTGAACCCCGACAAACTGCGGCCGTGGCATCGCCCGCTGCCACGGAAGGCGTACCGGTGAACGACCCGATCCTGTCCACGGACCACGACTACGACGGCTCGGCGTTCAAACCGCTCTACGTCACGAGTGTCGAGGTGAGCGGCGGCAGCTCCGCCCACGGCCGGGCCACCGGCCGGGCCCGCTCCGCGGACGGCGCCCTTGACCTGGAGCTGCGGATGCCCGAGGAACTGGGTGGCGACGCCACGGGGCCGAACCCCGAGCAGCTCTTCGCCGCGGGCTACGCCGCCTGCTTCCACGGCGCCCTCAGCCTGCTGGCCCGTCAGCACCACCTCGACCCCGCCGCGATCACGGTCGAGGCGACCGTCGCCTTCGGCCGCGACCCGGCGGACGGCGGGTACCAACTCCGCGCCGACCTCGTCGTCAACTGGCCCGGAGCCACCCCCGACAGGGCCAACCCCCTCCTCACCCAGGCAGCCGCCCTGTGCCCCTACACCAAAATGACCCGCCAAGGCATCCCCACCACCCTCACCCTCGCCCCCTGAGCTCCTGAGGTCGGTACGGCGGGCGGTGGAACGTCGCCCCGCCGTACCTCCTGACGTGCGGCTCGGGCACGCCACCGCGGGCGGCTTCCGTGCGCCGGGGACCCGTCCCTACGCGAAATGCCCGGCCTCTCCGAACTCCGGCTCCCTACACGGCCCTGTGCAGGCTTATGTGAAGGCTCACAGTCGCTCCGAAACCCGGGACTCACGGTCCGAATGAAGAACCTCGGAAATTTCGGCCCGGACGAAAGTTCCCGGGAATTCCAGCCCAGGTGAGGAGTCCCGACTTCACGGATCGAACGACGTGTGTTCCTGCCCGCCGTCCGAACCTGGACGACCACGACCGGCGACGAACGACGGCTGACCGACCTGACCATCGGCGCCCACCGGGCCCGGCCTGTCTCGGTGGCGGGCCGTCCGGTGTGAGCCGTCGCGGCTCGACCGGCGCGGACCCGGGGCCCCGGGGCGTGCTCCCCGCACGTGCGGGGAGCACGTCGGTCAGTGGGACTCGTCGGTCTTGGGGCGGGGGGCGCCGGCTTTGAGCCAGTTGTAGAGGGCTTCGCCGGGGCAGTCGGTCGAGTAGCCGTCGCGGTGGCCCTTGACCTCGTTGCCCGCGCCGCCGTGTTCACGGAGATAGTCGACCGCATCGAGGATGCCCAGCAGCATGTCGTCGGGCGGCTGGGTCAGGCCGGAGGTGCCGACGAGCCCCAGGACGGCGTAGTGGTCGGAGTTGAGTCCGGCGCCGTTGGCGGCGGGCAGATGCCCGGCGCCCCGGCCCTGGAAGATCGTGCGGTGCGGGCAGACCACCAGCGAGTAGCCGATGTCGATCCAGCCGTTGCCGTCCATGTGGTGGTCCTGGATCGCCTTGACCGTGGCCACGCACCTGGCGTGCTCCCTGGCCAGGGCGGGATCGACGTGGTCGCCGGTGTAGTGGATCTTGACACCCTTGGTGTGGGTGAGCGTGGTGTAGGCGTCCTTGGGGGGCCTGGCCCCCCAGTCACGGCGGCTGAGCATGCTCATGGGCATCTCCTCTGTCGGTGTTCGGACTCACGGTGTTGCTCCGGATCGCGGTCTGGTCCCGGGGCGAGGCCCCGAACGAGCTCGCAGTGTCGTCCTGAGGTGTCATTCCGCACAGGTTCGCGGTGTCGCTCCAGGTCACGGCCCTGCTCCGAGGCGCCGCCCCGAACAGGCCCGCGGCGCCGTACGAGCCGTGCAGGCCGTACGCGGTGGTGGTGGGCCGGGTCACGCGTGTTCTTCCTCGTCGTCGATGTCGGGGACCAGGCCCACATGGGTGAGTTGCCGGGTCAGTCTGGCGACCTGCCGTTGCAGGGTGCGGATCTGCTCCGCCTGGCGTGCGATCTCGGCCTGCATGCGCATCTGGGTGTCCACGTCGAAGGCGCTCGCCCGTTGGTAGGCGCCTTGTTCGACCTGGCGGAGCGCCGCGCGTTCGGCGGCGGCCTCCTGGTCCTCCGCGGCTCTTCTGGCCTGTCGGGCGGTGTAGACGGTGGAAAGCAGGCCGGCCAGCGCGCCCGCAGCGCCGACGATGACGCCAGGGTCCATTCAGTGCCCCCGTTCTGTTGGCTCGGGCCAGCGCGACAGGCGCAGGATGAGGCTCGCGACCGCCACCTGCACGACGCAGGCCCAGTACGCCTGGGGGATCGCTCCCCTGACGCCGCCCACCAGGTGGATCACGGCCCAGGCGACCAGGACGCCTGCGGCGAGGGCGAAGGCCACCCAGTCGGTCATGGTGAAGGCCTGGATGCCGCACATGATCGCGCAGGCGGCCCAGGGAACGGCCAGCATCCCGAGTGGGGCGACGCTGGCGAGGTAGACGTAGGTGGGGGTCCTGGTGACCAGGGGGTCGGGCCAGGCGAGCCGGATCGCCTGGCTGGCGCTCCACAGTGCCAGGAACAGCAACACCGATCCGCGGAAGCCGACCCGGCGGTCGAATCGGTGAATGAGCCGGCGCAACACGTCAGTGCCGTCCCCGGGGGCCGCTCCAGAAGGAGACGGAGCGTGGTCCGGTCGACATCGGCTTTCCTTTCCTAGGGCGTGCCGTGCACGACGTCTATACAGAGAGTGACTAATGTAATACGGAAAGTACAGATAGCGAGCCGATTCTTGGGCTTCCGGTAAGGGGCCAGTGACTCTTCCGCCACGCACTGCCACGCACCGTGGGTGTCGTGTTTCCCCACCCGTATTCTTGGGCCGTGGGAAGACCGTCACAGCACGATGTCGACCGGCTCCTCGACGCCGCGGTGCGGCTGGCGGCGCGGTCGGGGCCGGGGAGCGTCACCATGGCGGCGGTCGCCCGTGAGGCGGGCGCGCCGAGCGGTTCGGTCTACCACCGCTTCCCCAGCAGGGCGGCTCTGCTCGCCGCGCTGTGGCTGCGCACCGTCGGCCGTTTCCAGGAGGGTTTCCTGGCCGCGACGCACGAGGAGCCGCCGGAGCGGGCCGTCATGGCGGCGGCCGGTCACGTTGTCGCGTGGAGCCGGGCCAACCCGCTCCAGGCCCGTGTCCTGTTGTACGGCCCCGCGGACTTCGGCGAGTCCGACTGGCCGCGGGACGCCCGTGAACGGCTGAGGGCCGGCAACCGCCGGATCGAGGAGGCCCTCGTCGCCCTGGCCAGGCGCCTCGGGCCGGGCACACCGCCGGAGGTCGAGCGGCTGGTGCTGGCGACCGTCGATCTCCCCTACGCCACGGTGCGCCGTCACCACCAGGCGGGCGGCGCGATCCCCGCCCACGCCGAGGACCTCGTCGCCCGCTGCGCGGGCCTGCTGCTGGCCCAGCCGGTCACCGGTGGCTGACGACGTTGACGACCTTGCCGTTCGGGTCGAGCACGAAGAACCGGCGCACCCCCCACGGTTCGTCCCGCAGGGAGTGCACGATCTTCGCGCCCCGCGCGACCAGCGCCTCGTGGACCGCGTCCACGTCGTCCACCTCGACGCTGACGTCGGGGTGGACCGTGGCGCTCGCCTCCGGTCCCATCAGGATGACCTGCGCCGTCGGGTTGGCCGGTGAGGCCATCGTCACGACCCACCCCAGGTCCATGACCTCGACGAGGCCGAGCAGGCCGTAGAAGTCACGGCTCTGTTCCATGGACTCCGTATGGATGTCCGGCACGACACGGCGAACGCTCATGGTTTCCTCCCCGAAGGACGGTCTCCTTCATACCGGATCAGCGGGTACGGACCATCCTGAACCGGATGAGGGAGTCGTCGACGGTCTCCTCCGAGTAGGCGACGGCCTCGTTGCTCGCCGCGTAGTGGACCTCCCGCATCGCGATGTACGGCGTGCCCGGCGCCATGTCGAGGCGGAACCCGGCGGCCTGCGGCACCACGGCGGGAACCAGTTCGACGAGGGAGTGGTCGATCTCCCGGCCCGGCCATGACCGGCTGAACTCGAAGATGGTGTCCGGGGGGTCGAAGCGGTGCCCCGCGACGAGCCTGCGCCGTACCTCCTCGGCGACGAAGCCGAGCGGCACCTCCTGCGACAGGTGCACCGCCGGGCGCCCGTCGGCGAAGATGACCTTGTCGTGCGCCACCATCGGGGTGTCCTCGCCGATGCCCAGGGCCGTCATGCCCGCGGGGGTCGGGTGTTCGCGCACCTCGAAGCGCTGTTCGACGCGCACCTCGTCGTGGTTGGCCTCAAGCAGTCCGCGGAAGCCGACCAGGCGGTGCAGCAGGATGCTCTCACGCCCGACGTGGGGGCGGATCTGGGTGCCCCTGGCCGGGGCCCTGCTGACGACGCCGAGCCGTCCGAGCGTCTGCAGCGCCGTACGGATGGTGGTGCGGCTGACGCCGAGCTGGGCGGCGAGGTCGGGTTCGTTGGGCAGGCGGTCGCCGGGGAAGCGGCGCTCCATGATGGCCTCAAGGAGGGCACGGGTGGTCCGTTCGGCCAGGGAGCCGTTGCCGACGCGGGGTAACCCACCCGCGGCGCCACGCGGGGTGCGGCGGGCCGGCGAGCCGCTCATCCTCTTGTTTCCCCCTTGGGTCGGCATTCGCGGCGGACTACCACTGACCGGGACATTTCCATTGATCGTATCGAGACCGTCGCCCCTCGCGGGTCCGTTCCACGGCTCAGGGGCGTTTCAGGTGGTGCAGGACGAGGCCGCGGGTCCTGTCGTCCAGGCCGTCGAGCAGTCGTTCGGCGAGCCCGGCGGGGAGGTTCCGCAGCGCCGTGGCGATGACCGCGGGCGGCACGTAGCAGAGGACGTCGCAGGCCCGGCGTAGCGGCATGGCCTCGACGAGCCGGACGGCGGCCGGGGTTCCGGAGAGTTCCCTGACGATCCCGGCGGCGGTGCGGACATGGGCGTGGGCGAGGATCCGCGCCGCCTCACCGGAGGGCAGCGCGCCGACGATCGCGGAGGCCTCCTCAAGGCGGATGTAGTCCACCACGCGGCCCGCCCTGGCGGCGGACATCATCTGCAGCACCGAGGCGGCCCGCGCGGGGACGACGGCCATTCGTTCCAGCAGACCGCCGACGTCCCTCACCTGTAGCCCCACGAGGACGGCGGCGGCCTGGCTCTCGGGGAGCTCCAGCAGGATTCCTCCGGCGGTCCGTGGCTCAAGCAGGGACACCACCTGCTGGGCGGTCTCCTTGGGCAGCGTCTCCAGGAGTCTCGCGGCGGGTCCGGCCGCCATGGCGCCCAGGCGGCGCGCGGCCTTCCGCGGGTCGACGGCGCGTCGCTCCGTGACCTGACGGTCCTGGCGCTCCGGGGGTTCCCGGCGTTCCTGTCGTTCCCGAGGCGGCGGCGGGGGGATCGGGCCCGCGACGACCGACCTCAGGACGCGGGCGAGTTCGTCGGCGCCCATCCGCCTGGCCGGGTCCTTCTCCAGCAGTCGTACGACCGCCTCGGACAGCCGTCCCCCGCGGGAGAGCGGCGGCGGTGGCTGGGTGAGGACGGCGCCCATGGTCGCGGCGGCGTTGTCGCGGCGGAAGGGGGAGTATCCCTCCAGGGCGTGGAAGAGGGTGACCCCCAGGGACCACAGGTCGGCGGGCGGGCCGGTCCGTCCGCCGTTGACGCGTTCCGGCGCCATGAAGTCCGGGGTGCCCGCCAGGGCGTTGTGGGTGGTGAGGCCGCTCAGACCGTTGATCTGGGCGATGCCGAAGTCCACCAGGAACACCTCGCCCTCCTCGCTGATCACGATGTTGGCGGGCTTGACGTCGCGGTGCACGACACCGGCGCGGTGCGCGGCGCTCAGCGCGTCGAGCACACGGACGCCGATCCTGGCCAGTTCGCGCTCGCCGAGCCCGCCGTCCTCGATCAGGTTCAGGAGCGAGCGGCCCTTGATGTAGTCCATGACGATCCAGGGCCTGTCCTCTTCGAGGAACACGTCGTAGATCTTGACGATGCCGGGGTGGCCGACGCTCGCCGCGGCGCGCGCCTCACGCAGCGCCCGCTCGGTGCGTACGGACAGGTCCTCCCCGTACGGCGTCAGCACGACCTCCTTGAGCGCCACATGGCGGTCGAGCACCACGTCCCTGGCCAGCCAGATGGCGCCCATGCCTCCCTGGGCGAGTGTGGACAGCAGGCGATAACGGCTTCTGATCAAATGACGGCTCACTCGTCGTCGGGGAACAGCTCGAATCCGCCGGATCGCTCCGCGCCCTGGCCGGAGACGGTGGTGCGGGTCACCCACGTGTCCGGCATCTGACGCAGCGCCTCGTCCTCCAGGGAGACGTGCCCGTCGTCAGGGTCGAGGGTGTCCGGCCGGGTCTCGAAGGTGGTGGAGCCGTCCCGCGCGTCGGACCGGGGAGGCGGCATCGGGACGGTGCCCGGGGTGTCGGGCTTCGGGGAGGGGGCGGCGTCCCGGCGCCAGATGTCCCCCATGACCGGGGACGCCCCGGCTCCCTCGGCCCGGACGCCCGGGACGAAGCTGTCCTTGACGGAACGGAACTCGTGTCGTGCCGCCAGGTCGAGGATCTTCTCGTAGTTGCCGGGTTTCTGCATCATCTTGACGGTCACCGGCAGGCACTCGATCAGCAGGAACAGCAGGAACAGCAGGAGACGGGCCGCGTTGAGGGTGAGGTCCCTGCCGGAGACCTCGTTGAGCGCCCGCAGCCTGATCAGCAGTCCGTTGGCCGACCTGTTCTCCGCGTCGAAGGACTCCTGGAGGTCGCTCTGCCGTCGTACGGCGGCGTCGAGCTGCTCCTGGACCTTCGGCAGTTCGGCCTTGGCCGCCTCGAACCGGATCTGCTTGGTGGTCTCGTCGTTGGCGGTCAGCTCCCGCTTGCGCTTCTCGACCTGCTTGTTGAGGGTGTCGAGCCGGGAGTTCGCCTTGTCGTAGGCCGCCTTGCTCGCCTTGGCCACCACGCCGTCGCCCTTGCGGGGGCAGGTCGGCCCGCCGTACAGCTGGCACTGCCACTTGTCGTAGTACTCGTCCGCCTGTTTCTTCTGCGCGTCGCGTTCGGCGGTCAGCGCCTTGATTTTCGGGTCTTTCGCCGGGTCCTGCGGCACGTCCCCCTGGGAGGCGATCACCTTCCGCAGATCGGCGACGGACTGGCGCAGGGCGGTGACGTCCTGGCCGATGTCGCCTTTCTTCTGCTCGCGGGTGAAGCTATTGGCGCGATCTTGTCTGATCTGGACGATCTGGGCGTCGATCTCGGATTTGAAGATCTGCAGAACGAGGGGGGTCGAGATGACCGCGCCGAGCAGCACGGCCATGAGGATTCTCGGTATGACCAGTCGCCATCGGCGTGGCCCGTCCGTCTGGATGGAACCGACCAGCCACCGGTCGAGGCTCATGATGGCCAGGCCCCACAGGACGCTGGCGGGTACGGCGAGGAAGATGCTGACGCCGAGCGCGCTGTACAGGGCGAACGTCATCGAGACAATGGCCAGCACACCGGTGGTGAGGACCGCGCCGCCGATACCCTCGAACTTGCCGTGCTCGGTCGGGCAGCTCCTGACGATGTCGGGCTGGGCCCCGGACAGGGTGATCAGAAACTTTCTCACATGTTTCCTCTCGGGAATGGCTCCCCTGCTCGGATCGTGAGCACCATGATTGCCTCGTATCAGATCTACCAGTACAGGGCCAGGATAGGCTATGCATATTGCCAAATATGAGCACGGTGAATGACGGCGAAATATAGCAAAATTTCTGACTTGTGTCGTTTTTTCGGTTTGACGGCATAGGTGACTATTCGGGGAACAAGACCGGCTTTGGGGAGATGTGGCAACGGGAGTCTTAGTTGACCGAATCGAGCTTGCTCCGCAAGACCTTCACCGAAGCGGTCGCCGAGCTGGGCGGCACCAGGCGCCTGTGCGTGGCGGAGGTCGCGGCTCAGGGCGTCACCGTCTTCGACCTGCACCGTGACGAGGCGGGAACACCCCGTGGCCAGGGGAGAGAGGTGGTCCGCTGGACCGACTCGAAGGACACCCCAGGAGGTCCCGGGGACAGACAGGCGGTTCTCGACGCCGTGCGGGCCTCCGCCGAAACCACGGTGGTGCTGGTCGGCTCGGCTCCGGGCGACTCCCGGGCCGAGGAGGCGATGGAGTGGTTGAGGGCGGCCCATCCACGGGCCTTCTCCTTCACCCGCTCCGGGGTGCGGGTCGAGACGCTTCTCCGTGAGGTCGTCGCCGACGAACCCCTGTGTCGGTCCTACGAGCTCGTCGTCCTGAGACGTCACCCGGCGACCAACCGGCTCGAACTCACCTGCGCGCCGCTGTTCGCGATCGACACCCAGCGCGGCAGCTCCTCCGCCGTCACCGTCCGCTGCGAGCCGAGCGACGAGCAGGGCACGGCGTTCGTGGTCGTGGCGTGGCAGGACCGGCGGCCCACACCGCTGTCCGTCCACACGGCGAAGGTCCCACCGGGACGCTACGAGATCACCGCCGAGCTGGAACGGCCCGGCCGGGTCCGCTTCTCCGGTCTGCCCGGTCTCACCAGAGGCGGCCGGAGCTGGACCGAACTGGTGGCCGCGGTGCCGTACCGGCTCGAACCGTCGGTCGGGCCCGCGCATCTGATCTGCGCCGTCGAGGTCAGCGGGGCGGCCGAGCGGGTGCACGAGAGGCTGCGGCGCGTCAGCCAGATGATCACCACGATATCCGGCGAACTGGACGACCGGCTCCAGGTGTCGCTGGTCGCCTACGGCGCGCACTCCTTCCAGCGGAAGGTTCTCGACGATCCGGTCGACGTCGCAGACTGGCAGGCGCCCGCAGAACGCGCCCGGCGGTCCCTGGAACTCCTGGAGGAACGCGTCAGGGAACGCGAGGCCGTCTACCGGGGTTACACCGGCGCGGCGATGGTCGAGGACATGCTGGCCGAGGTGGCGAGCCGCCTTCCCCCGGCCTTCCAGGGGCGTACGGCGCTGCTCACGGTCGGCGACGGGCCGCCGCACCCGCCCAGGGCGCACCACTCGGAGGTCCTGCCCTGCCCGCGCAGGATCGACTGGGAACAGCAGGTGCGCAGGCTTGAGCAGTACCCCGGCCTGGTGTTCGGGGCGATCTGCGACCGGCCTCCGGGGCGGGAGGGCTCCGCCTGGTCCCGCCTGGGCCGGGACGGGCTGGTCCGGCTCGACGACGCGGTGGACGTCCGGGAACTCGGCGCCGGGCTCGGCCTGATGGCGTCGCGGACCCAGCGGATCCCCTTCCCCCTGATCGAGACGCCGTGAGTGAGATGTCAGCGAACAGATGGAATGAGGCTCACCGTGCACCCTGACCTGGGACAACCGGCACGTTCCGATCACAACATCGCCATATGGGGGGCGCCGGGCAGCGGGAAGACCACGTTCCTCGCCGCCCTCGACATCGCTCTCATCCTCAAGAAGGGGCCGTGGCGGGTCATCGGGGCCGACGGTCCCTCGACCGACTTCCTCATCGAGATGACCACGGCGCTCTCCCACGACCAGCGCTTCCCCCCGGCGACCGGGGCACTGGGCCACTACCGCTGGTTCCTGAGCAAGAAGCCGGAGCCGCAGCCCAGACGATGGGGGCGCAGGCGCAAGGAGGAGCGCGCCTGGAAGATCGGGATCGACGTGCTGGACGCGCCGGGCCGTTCGTACCACTCCAAGCGCGGGCGCGGGACCGACCGGGAGGACCTGCTCGACAACCTCGCCTCAAGCAGGGGCATCGTCTTCCTCTTCGACCCGATCCGGGAGTTCGAGGACGGGGACGCCTTCGCCTACCTGCACGGAGTGCTGGCCGACCTCGCCCAGCGGATGCTCGCCACGGACGAGTTCGCCGACGGCATGCTGCCGCACCACCTCGCCGTCTGCGTCACCAAGTTCGACGAACTGCGGGTTCTGAAGACCGCGCAGAGCCTGAGCCTGCTGAGCCCCGACCCCGCCGACCCCCACTGCTTCCCCCGGGTCGGAGAGGAGGACGCCGAGGAGCTGTTCCAGGCCCTGTCCACCGTCTCGGCCAGCGGAAACGCGAACATGGTGCTGCCCACCCTCAAACAGTTCTTCCACCCCGACCGGATCAAGTTCTTCGTGACCTCGTCGATCGGCTTCTACCTGAACCCGATGAGGGGGACCTTCGACCCCGACGACTTCCAGAACCTGATCCCCGAGGCGCTCGGAGGCGCGGGCGGCGTACGGGACCCGCACACCCCGCCGGGAAGCGGCTACCAGATCCGCGGGCAGGCGCACCCGATCAACGTGGTCGAGCCGATGCTCTGGCTCGGGCAGCAGCTGTCGTCGAACGGGGACGCGAAGGGAGTCCGATGACCAGGGGGGAGGTGCGGCTCGCGGCGGAATGGGCTCTGTGGGGCAAGCTCTCCGACACCAGGGACGACTACAACGTCCTGGCGTGCAGCAGGGGGCGGCTGGGTCACGACGACTTCGTCAAGATCGTCACCCGCTACGCGCCGGGGACCCCCACGGACCTGCCCCAGGTGACGGTCAGCTGGGTCGGGGGCATCGACACCCCCTACATCGGCCTGGCCATCCAGGAGTGGTCGGACCGCAGGGACCGGCTGGGCAGGCCGATCGCCGACACCCGCTACTTCTGCGTGCCCTACGGTCAGGTCGCCGACGGCCCGGTCTCCTACGAGGGGCTCTACGACGCCCTCGTCGGCCGAACGCTGCCGGTCGACGGCCCCCTCAACGTGAACGTCCCCGTCCTCGACCCGAGGGTGATCGCGGACCGGGTCGACAGGACGGCGATGAACGCCGCGGCGCTGCTGCTGACGGACGAGCAGGTCTGCGTGCTGCGGGGCGAGGCCGTCTCGATGCGCGAACGGCTGCGCTTCCTCGACACGGTCGCCGCGCTCCTGCCGTACGGCCTGCGGGCACGGCTGACGGTCTCGACGTGGACCGACAGCTCCGCCGAGCACCGGATCAAGCTCTCGTTCGCCAAGCACACCAGGGAGGGGGCGTACTCCGTCACCTGGGAGGCCGACGACGCCGTCGCCGCCCGCCGTGACATCGCGGGCCGGTACGTGGAACTGCTCGACGCGTTCTCCCCGGAGGAGGCCGTGACCAGGCTCGCGAGGCAGACCGAGCCGCTGTCGTTCAAGGACGCCCAGCAGCGGGTCCTCACCCTGCTCGACGAGGCGAGCCGCGCGACGGCGCTGATGCCCGTCAGGTGGTCGTCCGCGCAGGTCGGTGAGGCGTTGAAGGCCTGCGCCGACCTTCTTGAGCAGGAACGGTACGACGAGCTTGAGGCTCGCCTGGGAAGGCTCAACGCCGCCGCCGGTCTCCTCGACGGGGACCGGCGCCTCCACCGGGAGACCATCAGGGTGAAGCGGCTGCTGTGGGAGTACCCGAAGCTGCCCAAACGCCTGGAGACCTTCCTCTACGACACCGTCCTGGCCGTCGGGTACGGCCCCGAGCTCACCGTCGAAGGCGTGGGGAGGATTCAGGAGGAACTGGGCGGGCTGAGCAAAACGCTGGTCAACGCCATGCTGCGCATGCCCGCCGAGCCCGGCGTCGTGGTGAGACTGCTGCCGCTGTGTTCCGACAACGAGCGCAAGGCGGACGTACTGCGGAAACTGCAGACCGGGGACCTGGTCAGGGCCGCTGCCGGGGAGCCGTTCGACCCGCCGATCGTGCAGCTGGTCTACCGGGAGCTCGTCATGAGGGGCGGCGACGCCGCCGAGGACCCGGCGATCGCCCCGGCGCTGCGGGAGCACGGCTATCTCGCCGCCGCGATCGAATCCGTTCATCCGGACGACGGGGAGACCCGGTTCGCCTGGTTCAGAAGCCTGCTGGTCGCGGCCTACGGCCGGTCGTTCGGGCGCGCCGAGTTCAAGGAGGTGCTCAGGTTTCCCCTCCCGCCCGAGTCGGCGGGGTTGGTCGCCGCCGCGGTGAGCCTGTACGGCTCAGGCGCCCGGAACGTCCTGGTGGACGCCTTCTGCGAGTTCCTGGACCAGGCCCGGCTCGCCCCCAAGACGCTCGACCACGTGGTCGGTCAGCTGCTGTCTCCCGGCCCGAGCCCCCAGCCTGTGAGTCCCCAGCCCGTCCGGCCCCCGGTCACCGCCCCGCCGGTCACCGGGTCTTTGGGCGGCCTGGTTCCCGCCTCGTCACCGCACCAGCGCCCGCGTCCACGTAGGGGTCTTCTCGCCCGGTTCCAGCCGTTCGCCCGGAAACGCAGGGATGACAGCCGGCCTTATGGCCGTGCGATTCCCATAGGGGGCCGGATCCTGATCGCCTTCTTCGTGATCGCGGCCATCGTTGTCGTCTATGTGGTGATCAGGGTGACCCCTTGACCGTCCGGCTGACCGCCGAGTGGGCGCTGTGGGGCAAGGAGCCGGGGACGCGGGACGGGGAGAAGGTGCTCGCCTGCAGCGACGGGAAGGTGGGCGGCGGTGACTTCAGCAAGATCATCACCCGCTACGCGCCGGGCACCTCCACCGAGCTGCCCCAGGTGACGATGAGCTGGTTCGGCGGCAGGGACAGCGCGCACCTGGGCCTGGCCGTACAGGAGTGGTCCGACGAGCGGGACGGGCTCGGCAGGGACATCGCGATCACCCGGTACTTCTGCGTGCCCTACGAGCGGGCCGCCGAGGGGCCGGTGTCCTTCGAGGGGCTCTACCGGGCGTTCGCCGAACGCGCGCTGCCCGTCACGGGGCCGCTCCTGGTGGACGTGCCGACGCTGGACCCGCAGGTGACCGCGCGGGCCGCCGACGAGACCGTGGTGGGCGCGGCGGCGCTGCTGCTGACCGGGCAGCCGGTCTGCGTCGTGAACGGGGAGGACGTGCCGCTGCTCGACCGCCTGCTGTTCTTCGACGCGGTGACGGCGCTGCTGCCGTACGGCTTCAGGGCGAAGATGACCGCCTCGACCTGGACGGACAGCGCCTCGCGGCACCGGATCAGGTTGTCGTTCGCCAGGCACGCGCCCGCGGGGGCGTATCCGGTCTCCTGGGGACGCGGGGCGGAGATCCCCGAGGACCAGGACGTCGCGCGTGTCTACCACAACGCGCTCCTGGGCGGCGACCGGCTCGTGGAGCTGACGGCGCGGTTCGCCCGGGACACCCGGCCGAGGTCCATGAGCGCGGAGAACCTCGCCACGGTCCTGCCGGTGCTCGGTGAACTCGGCCTCCTCTTCGAGTTGCCTGACATATCCGATATATCGAACTTTGAGGAGTGGTTGGCGACCGGGGGAGACGAGGTGCTGACCTCGTGCGCCGACGCCCTCGGGCAGGGGCGGCTCGACATGCTCCCGCAACACCTGGTCCAGCTCAACATCCTGGCGGCGCGGGCGCGTGGGGGAGGCGAACAGGAACGCCACCGGCAGATCATCGGCAGCCGCAGACTGCTGGTGCCGGACCCCACGCTGGACCAGACGATCCAGGAACGCCTCTACGACGCGCTGCTGAGCCTGGCCTACGGGCCCCGGCTCACCGTCGACGGCCTCGACCGGATCGTCCGCGACGCGGGACGCCGGATCCCGCCGCCGCTGGTGGCCGCCCTGCGCCGGATGACGGCCGCCGAGCCGGCCGTCACGGTACGGCTCACCCGCTACCTCGGCGCGGCCGAACGCGCCGCGCTCCTCGCCTCGCTGTCGCCGGACGACCTGGCCGACGCGGCGGCCAGGGAACCCGTCGATCCGCCGTCCGCCAGGACCGCCTGCGACGAGCTGGTACGGCGGGGCGCCGACGAGACCGGGCGGGCGGCCGTCCGCGCCGCGCTGCGGCGACGCGGGCAGCTCGTCGAGGTGGTCCAGCGGCTCCACCCGGGCGACCAGGAAGGCCAGATCCGGCGGCACCGCGACCTGCTGACCGCCGCCTATGGCCAGGAGCCCGGAGAGGAGGCGCTGCGGGAGGTACTCTCCGTCGGGCTTCCTCCGGCGCCGTTGCTCGCCGCGCTGGCCCTCACGTGCGCATGGGACGCCCGCCCCCTCCTCATGAGGGAGGTGTTCCTGACGCTGCTCGGCCAGGGGATCACCCGTGAGCTCCTCGACGACGTCGTGCGGGAACTCGGTGAGCCGGGACGGGACCCGTCCGAGCGGCGGAGGAACACCGCCCGCCGCTCGGGACGGTCCTGACGGGTCACACCTCGGACAGCAGGGCCGTCCAGCGGGCGTGCAGCCGTTCGACCAGGTCACGGTCGAACGGGGCCCGGTAGGTCACCTCGACCAGGCCCTCGTCGGCGACCGGGATGACGTCGAAGAACAGCCCGTACTTGGCGTGTCCCGCCTTCGGCGCCTCGATCTCGACGTCGAGGCCGGGCCACGACAGCTCGGGCACCGCCGGGTTGAGGTCGAAGACGACCTCGACCGGTGTCCCCTGGTCGCCGGGCGCGCCCAGCAGGGCGCCGAGCCGTCCCTGGAGCCCGGCGCGGTAGTCCTCGAAGGAACCGGCCACGGTGCTGGGGACGGCCACCACGTCGAGGAAGTGCCCGGCGAAGGCGTGCTCCCGCTCGGTCGTCCTGCGGTCCACGTGGACGCCGACGGACAGTTCGGCCCTGCCGGTCACCTCGTGCAGCGCGTGGCCGAACGCGCAGAAGGCGAGCGTGAACGGCGTGCACCCCAGGCTCCTGGCGCGTTCGGCGACCGCCGCCCACAGCCCCTCGGGCAGGCGGGAGGTGTGCCGGGCCGCCGGGGCGAAGTCCTCCTCGGCGACCGGCGCCACGGCCCCGACCGGCCCCGCGTCCCCCGTGCGGGCGGGGACGGATGTGACGACCGGGGTCAGCGGAAGGCCCTTCTTCGCCTGGGCGTAGGCCTCGGTGAGGTCGGACAGCAGGAGCGCGGCGGACACCCCGTCCATGACGACGTGGTGCGCGCACAGCACGAGCGTGTGCAGGCCGGGACCGCGGTCGAGCAGCGCGGCGCGGAACAGCGGCCCCCGGTCCAGCGGGAACGGCCTGTCGGTCAGCTCCCGGACCACCTCCACCGCCGTGCCCTCAAGGAGGGGCACGTCGAGCGTGGCCTCAGGGTCACACCGCAGCAGCGTCCCGTCCCCGGAGAGTACGGCCCGCAGCGCCGGGTGACGGCGCCAGACCGCCCTGACCGCCGCGACCAGGGCGTCCCTGTCGAGGTCGCCGCGCAGGTGCAGCAGCACGGTCTCGTGGTAGGCGCTCCACTCGGGGCCGTGCTCGTCCTGGAGCCGTGCCAGCCGCCGCTGCTGCGGGGTCGCGGGCCATTCGAGGGGCTTCCTCGCGGGCAGGAAACCGGCGGAACGCAGCCGGTGCACCCCCCGCTGGACCGCCTCGACCAGCTCGTCGGCGTCCCGGTCGTCGTGGGCGGTCGACAGGAAGAACGTCCGGCCCTCCCAGACGTAGAGCCCGTCGGACAGCAGGCTCTGGTACAGCATCTCCAGCTGCAACGGCTGGTAGAAGTTGGACGCGCCCCGGTACTCGAACCGCCACAGCGAGCCGAACGAGGCGATGGTGTACGGCAGCTCCTCGGCCCGGATGATCTCGGAGAGCGCGTCGGTGATCCGTTTGGCCCGGCCGTTCAGATCCTCGTAGAGCGCCGGTCCCCGGCTCTCCAGATGGTCGAGTACGGCACGGGCCGCGCTGACCGCCAGCGGGTGCTTCTGGAAGGTCCCGCCGAACAGGGTCGTCGCCGCCGTCGGCGCGCTGTCGTCGCCGTAGCCCCAGCTGCCGCCGTCCATGCCGTCCATCAGGTCGGCGCGGCCCGCGATGGCCGCGATCGGCAGGCCGCCACCGAGGATCTTGCCGTAGGTCGCCATGTCGGGCGTGATGCCGAAGTATCCGGCCGCGCCCCGGATGCCGATCCGGAACCCGGTGATCATCTCGTCGAAGATCAGCACGATGCCGTTCTCGGCGGTGAAACGCCGCAGCTCGGCCAGGAACTCCGCGGGCTGCACGGACGGGTTGCGGTTCTGCACGGGCTCGACGACGATCGCGGCCAGCTCACCGGCCACACTCCGCAGGTGGGCCAGCGATTCGGCCTCGCCGTACGGAAGCACGACCGCCTCGCCGATCGCGCCGGGGGACAGGCCGGGGGCGATCGGCATGGACTGGCCGGGCTCAAGACCGCCCCGGGCCAGAACCGCGTCCACCAGCCCGTGGTAGGACTTCTCGAAGTAGGCGATCTTGTGACGGCCGGTGGCGAGCCTGGCCAGCCGGATCGCGCCCATCACGGCCTCGGAGCCGGTGTTGCAGAACGTCACCCGGTCGTGGCCGGTGATCCGGCAGAACTGCTCGGCCAGCTCGTAGCTCTGCCGTAGCTGGTAGCCGAGGGAGAAGGCCCGGTCGAGCTGACGCCGTACGGCCTCGGAGACGAACTCGGGGGTGTGGCCGAAGAGCTGGACGCCGAACCCCATGCAGTAGTCCGTGTAGGGGTTGCCCGACTCGTCCCAGATCCTGGCGCCCTGGACCCGGTCGGCCACGATGGGGACGAGCAGCTCCTTCACCTCGGGCCTGAAGTTCGCCCACGGGCGGCTCTCGGCCAGACGAGGCCGGTAGGCGCCCGCCAGCTTCTTCGACGCCGCGTCCCGCGCGTCCATCCGCGAGGCCAGCTCGTCCACGTAACGCTGCTGGTCGTCGGTGAGCCTGCCGGCGGGACGGGACGCGGGGGCCGTGACCGGCGGAGCGGCGGCGGGCCTCGCCACGGGAGGCTCGGGGACCTGCGGAAGTCGAGGGGCGACGCCGTCGGCCACGGGGGCGGGGGCGGGGAGAACGGAAGGCGCGGGGGCCCCACCGGGGGCGAGCGCCCGCAACTGCTCCCGCATGAGGGCGAGCTGCTCGGCGACGACATGGGCGACGGTCGCGTCGACCGGCCCCGGCGCCGTGTTCTGCGCCAGGCCGTACACCAGGTTCTGGGCCGTGTTCTGCACCGTGTTCTGGGGCAGGGGCGAGACCGGGACCACCGTCTGGGTCGTCGCCGTGGTGACCGCGACCGTCGTGGTCACCGGCGCGGCCTGCGCCTCGACGGCGGCGGCCAGCGCCCGCACGGTCGGGTGCTCGTCGAACAGCATCGTCGGCTGGAAGGCGGTCCCGTACCGCTCGTTGATCTGCGAGACGACCTTCAGCAGAACCAGGCTGTCTGCGCCCAGGTCCAGGAACCTGGCGTGGTCGGAGAGCTCGGCGGGACTCAGCTTGAGGTGTCCGGCGAGCAGCGTCCTGATCGTGGTGACGACGTCGTCCCTCATGCCGCTTTCCTTCGAGTTCTCGGTGAGCGCCCAGTGACGGGTCCGCTGCCAGGGATAGGTGGGGAGGCCGGGCAGGAACGCGCCGCCGGGGGAGACGGCCGTCCAGTCCAGTTCGGCCCCCGCTAGATAGAGATCGACGAGCGTGGGGACGGTGCCGCCGTCGCGGTGCGCCTGCACGACACGGGCGGTGCCGCCGTTGCGCCGCGCGGTCCTGACGATCCCCGACGCGAGGGTCGGCTTCGGGCCGATCTCAAGGAAGGCGCCGAACCCCATCTCGACCAGCGCCTCGACCGCCTCCTGGAAGCGGACGGGCCCGGTGATGCCCTCCGCCCAGTAGTCGGCGTCGAGCCGCACGCCGTTCACGATCGCGCCCAGCGAGGTCGAGCAGAACAACGCCGTCCCGCCGGGGGCCGTCGGCGTGACCCGCGCCCGCCGCATCGCCTCGGCGGCGGGCCGCATCAGCGGGCTGTGGAAGGCGTACTCGCCGGGCAGCGGCGTACAGGTGAACCCGGCCTTCCTCAGCGCCTCGGTCGCGGTGGTCAGGGCAGGCCCGGGGCCGGAGACCACGAAGGCGCCGGGGCCGTTGTGGGCGGCGACCACGACCTCGTCCCCGAGGTACGGCGCCGCGTCGGCCATCGGACCGCCCACGGCGACCACGTGACCGCTCCCGTGGGCCAGCCGCATCGCGGCCCCGCGCGCGGCCGTCAGCCGGGCCGCCGACTCCAGGTCCAGCAGCCCCGCCGCGTAGGCCGCGGCCGTCTCTCCCGCGCTGTGCCCGACGACGGCCGCCGGGACGATCCCCAGGGAACGCCACAGCTCGTACAGCCCGGCCTGGAAGGTGAACAGCGTCGCCTGCGCCACGTCGGTGTACGGCGGCAGCGCCTCCTGCCCGGTGAGCAGCTCCCGCACGGAGACGTCCAGCTCGGCGCGGAAGACCGGCTCGCAACGCGCCACGACCTCGGCGAAGGGGGCCCGGTCCATCAGGTGACGGGCCATGCCCGGGTACTGGGCGCCCTGACCGGAGAAGACCAGCACCGGGTCCCGCCAGGGCGGCCCGTCGTCCGAGGTCCTCGGCAGGTCCCGCAGCTCGTCCAGGAGCCGCGCCCTGCCCTCGGCGCCGTCCGCCACGACCAGGGCGGCCCGGTGCCGGTGGTGTGCCCGCCGTACGGCCGCGCTGTGGCACAGGTCGGTGAGGGAGACCTCCTCGTGCGCCGCGACGAAGTCGGCGTAACGCCCGGCCAGGACCCGCAGGGCCTTCGCGCTGCGCGCGGAGAGCGGCAGCACCAGCGGCCCGCCCCCGGCCTCGGTTCCGGCCTCGGTTTCGGCCCTGGCTTCGAGTTCGGTCCCGCGGGCGGTGTCCGGTGGTTCGGGGGCGCGGGCCGTACGGGTGGGGGCGGCGGAGACGACGACGTGCGCGTTGGTGCCGCCGAAGCCGAACGAGCTGACCGCCCCGACCAGCGGTCCCTCGCCGGTCCAGGCGAGCGGTTCGGTGACCACCCGCATCCTGGTGCCCTCAAGCCTGAGCCTGGGATTGGGCGGGGTCGAGTGCAGTGAGGCGGGCAGGTGGCCGTTGCGCAGGCACAGGACCAGCTTGACCAGCCCCGCGATCCCGGCCGCCGCCTCGGCGTGCCCGATGTTGGACTTCACCGAGCCGACATGACACAGGCCCGCCTTCCGCCTGCCGTACGTGCGGGTCAGCGCGCCCATCTCGATCGGGTCACCCAGCGCGGTGCCCGAACCGTGCGCCTCGACGTAGGAGACCGCCTCGGCGGGCAGGTCCGCGTCGGCGAGCGCGGCCCGGATCACCGCCTCCTGGGCGGGACCGTTGGGCGCGGTCAGGCCGTTGCTCCGGCCGTCCTGGTTGACCGCGGAGCCCCGGATGACGGCCAGGATCTCGTCGCCGTCGCGCACGGCCGCGTCGAGCGGCTTGAGCAGCAGCAGGGCACAGCCGTCGGAACGCACGAAACCGTCGCCGTCAGCGCCGAAGGAACGGCACCGTCCGTCCGAGGCCATCATCCCGAACCTGGACAGCGACACCCAGTTCTCCGGCGCCAGCACGAGATTGACCGCCCCGGCCAGCGCCACCGGGCAGGAACCACGCCGCAGGCTCTGCACCGCCATGTCCACCGCCACCAGCCCCGAGGAACAGGCGGTGTCGACCGCGACACTCGGCCCGTGCATGTCCCAGGCGTAGGAGATGCGGTTGGCCGCGATGGACAGGGCCTGACCGGTGCTGAAGTACGGCCCGATGGCCGACAGGTCACCGCCCAGGGCACGGCCGTACTCGCTGCCGCTGATGCCGACGAAGACCCCGCAGTCACGGACCAGGTCGTGGGTCGGCGGCAGCCCGGCACGTTCCATCGCCTCGTAGGCGACCTCAAGCAACAACCGTTGCTGGGGGTCCATCTGCTCGGCCTCGGCGGGGGAGAGACCGAAGAAGGCGGCGTCGAACTCCTCGATCCCGTCGACGCAGCCCGCCCACCGGCTGCTGATCTTCCCGGCCTCCGCCGGGTCCGCCGAGTACAGCCTCTCGACGGACCATCGGCTGTGCGGCACCTCCCCGACGGCGTCCACCCCGTCGACCAGGAGCCGCCACAGCTCCTCGGGCGAGGTGACACCGCCGGGGAAGCGGCAGGCCATCGCGACGACGGCGATCTCTTTCACTCTGATTCCAGTGCTTTGGCCAGGTCGGAGATGGTCGGGTAGTCGAAGACCATCGACGAGGGGACCGGCGTGCCGAGCAGACGCTCCAGCTCCCCGGCCAGCTCGTGGGCACCCTTGGAGTCGAGACCGTAGTCGGCGAAGGGAACGTGGTCGTCGAGCTGGGTGACCGGGACGCCGACCACCCTGCCCAGCAGGAACCTGAGCATCGGCTTGGCCGCGGCGGCGCTGACCCGCGCCGAGACCACGGTCCGCTCCGCGCGGTGACGAACCCGCAGCTCACCGGCGGCGAGCCTGCGACCGCACTCGTTCCTGCGGACCTTGCCACTCGACGTCTTCGGCACGCTGCCCGGCTGGACCAGGGCGATCACGTCGAGCTTGAGCTGGAACGTCTCGGAGATCGCCCGCTGGATCGTGGTCGCCGTCGCCGCGAGCGCCTCCTCGGACTGGTTGCCGCGAACCTCGCAGACCATGCCGACCGAGTCACCGTCCTGGAAGGCCGCCAGGCAGCCGGGACGGATCTGCGGATCGGCCCGCTCGGCCACCTGCTCCAGGTCCACCGGGTGGTAGTTCTGGCCCCGGACGATGATGACGTCCTTGAGCCTGCCGGTGACGTACAGCTCACCCTCGTGGAAGAAGCCCAGGTCACCGGTGTACAGCTCGGTCATCTTGGCCGGGTCCCCGTGGAAGCCCCGCGCCACGCCCCACCCGGTCACCCGGATCTCGCCGACGGCGTCCTCCGGCAGCTGCTCGCGGGTCGTCGGGGAGACGATCGAGACGTTGATGCCGGGAATCGGGCGTCCGCAGGACAGGAGCGTCCGCCCGGTCGGCGACAGTTTGACGACGCTCTCGGCGAGCGCGTCCCGGTCGGCGACGACCCGGCCCGGCATCTCGTGCAACGGAGGAGTCGTCACCGCGAGCGTGCACTCGGCCAGGCCGTACGAGGGGCGCATCGCGGCGGGGTCGAAGCCGTACGGGGCGAAGGCCTCGGCGAAACGGTCGACGGTCTCGGCCCGCACCGGTTCGGCGCCGTTGATCGCCACCCGCCAGGTGTCCAGCCGCAACCCGGCCCGCCTGGCCTCGGGAATCCTGCGCAGGCACAGGTCGTAGGCGAAGTCGGGGGCGGCGGCGTGGGTGCCTCCGAAGTCGGAGATCGCCCGCAGCCAGCGCTCCGGGTCACGCACGAAGGCCTGCGGCGACAGCGTCACGATGCGGGCACCCCGTAGCAGGGGGACCAGGGTGCCCAGCACGAGGCCGAGGTCGTGGAAGACCGGTACCCAGGTCACCAGCACCGACTCGGAGTCGAGGCCGAGCGCGGCACCGAAGTAGTCGACCTCGTCGAGCACGTTGCCGTGCGTGATCTCGATGCCGCGCGGCGAACCGGTCGAGCCCGAGGTGTACTGCAGGTAGGCGACGTCGTCCCGCCGGGCCGTACGCTCACGCGCGGGTCCCGGCTCGCCCGGTGCGGCGTGGCTGAGCCACGTCACCTCCGACAGGCGCGGGCTCAGCGCGACCACGTCGGCCACGGCCACCTGACGGGCGGCCGCCGCCGCGGTGATCCCGGCGTCCTCGACGATTCTGGTGAGGCGTTCGGCGGCCCGGTGGTAGGGGATCTGCGGTTCGGGCGCGGGGACGGGAACCGCCCCGGCCATCAGACAGCCGAAGAACTCCACGACGAAGTCGACGCCCGCGTTGTGCAGCAGCATGACGTGCTGCCCGGGGGCGACGACCGCGCTCAACCTGGTGGCGAACTCGGTGGCTCTGGCGTGGAGCTCGCCGAAGGTCACCTCCAGCTGCCTGGGCGTGTGCCCGGCCTCGAAGTCAAGATGGGTGACGGCCAGCCGGTCCGGCCGTAAGCGCGCCTGGTGCGCGAGGGCGTCCTCGATGAGCTGCACGGGCTCAGATCCGTTCACGCAGGCTGCGCGGGCGCATGTCGGTCCACACCTTCTCGATGTGGGCCAGGCACTCGTCCTCGGACCCCCGATGGCCGGCGTCGGCCCACCCCGGGGGGAGCGTCCGTTCCGCGGGCCATATCGAGTATTGGTCTTCGTCGTTGACCACGACGACGTGGGTCATTGGAGCTCCTCGCGGTAGTTGGAGTACGGCTGGGAGGTCATGGCGTGCACGGCCCGCAGGAAGGAGTCCGCGTAGTCCGCGGCGACCGTGTGCGGCAGTTTCGAGGCCGGATAGTCGGCGATGAGCAGGGCCCGGTCCGTGGACGGGTCCTGCACGAACCCGATGCTGAGCGTGAAGTGGTTGGGTTCGTACCGCATCGTCGGCGCGCACCCGATGCGTTCGTCGTCGATCCGGACCCCGGCGAGCGCGTGGAACCGGTTGAATCCGAAGTTGGCGTCCAGATTCCAGTCGCGCATGTGACGGGCGAGCGTCGCGAACGGCACCCGCCGGTGGGGCATGATCGCCGTCTCCTCCCGGTGCACCCGCCGTACCAGGTCGATCCAGGTCCCGCCGTCGAGACTGACGGAGAAGGGGACCGTGTTGAGGAACAGGCCGAGCGCCTCGGTGCCCGCCTCCTCCTCGACCCTGCCGTTGACGCCGAGGCCGGTGACGACCTCCGTGCGGCCCGACACCCGGCCGAGGGCGACCAGGTGGGCGGTCAGGGCGACGCTCTTCCTGCTGGTGCCCGCCGTCACGGCCAGCTGGGACATCGCCCGGAACAGCTCGCCGTTCACCTCGCGGTCGATGCTGTGCGCCACGGTCGCCGTCTGGCCGAGACCGGTGAACAGGGTGCCGTCCACCCCCGACAGGCGTTCCTTCCAGAACGCGACCGACTCCGCCGAACCCGCCGCTGCCCGTTCCAGGGCGATGAACCTGCTGAAACGCGACTTCGGCGGTGCCGCGGGCGGCGTCTCGGGGTGGTCGCGCAGCAGGGTGTGCCGCTTGAGGATCTCGGCGACCAGTGAGGTGAAGCTCCAGCCGTCCAGGATCGCGTGGTGCTCGGTGAGTGTGAGCTGGAAGGCCGTCGGGGACAGCCGCTGGGCCGTCACCCGGAACAGCGGGGCCGTACGCAGGTCGAACGGGGTCGCCCACTCCCGTTCGACGAGCGCGGTGATCGCCGCCTGCTGGTCGGCCCCCTGGAGGTCCTCGACGATCAGCGGCGACGGCGCGGCACGGTGGACGAGCTGCATGGGCTCGCTGAAGGAGGCCAGGTCGAGGGAGGTGCGCAGCACCGGGTGCCGCGCCACGGCCTCGGTCAGGACCCTGGCGAGCGCCTCCTCGTCCAGCGGCGTCGCCACCCGGTAGCTGTTGACGTTGTGGTACGGCCGCCGCTCGGGTTCGAGCTCCATGTGGTAGACCATCGCCAGCTGCATGGAGGTCATCGGGTAGGCGTCCACGACGTCGTCGAGCGCCTCGACCCGCCGCCGGTCGGCCTCGCCGAGCAGCGAGAACGGCTCGGGAGGCGGCCCGTCCTCGGCCGGCGTCATCAGGGCCGCCGCCTCGTGGACCGTGGGGTGGGCGAACAGCACGTCGAGCGGCAGCGCGTAACCCGACCGCCTGAGCCGTCCGGCGACCTGCACGCTGCGCACCGAGTCGCCGCCCAGCTCGAAGAAGTTGTCGTCCCTGCCGACCCGGTCCAGCTTCAGCACCTCGGCCAGGGCGTCGGCCAACGCCTGCTCCGCGGGGCCGCTCGGCGGGTCGTAGGGCCGCTCCCCGCGTCCCGGATCGGGCAGTGCCCGCTGGTCCACCTTGCCGTTCGGGGTCAGCGGGATGCCCTCAAGCGGCACGACCGCCGAAGGCACCATGTAGTCCGGCAGCCTGGCCGCCAGGTAGGCGCGCAGCTCGGACGCCCCCGGCCACCCGTCGCGGGGCACGACGTAGGCCAGCAGCCGCCCCTCCCTGACCACGACCACGCAGGAACGCACCGCGTCGTGCCCGTCGAGGACCCGCTGGATCTCACCCGGTTCGATGCGGAAACCACGGATCTTGACCTGGTCGTCGATCCTGCCGAGATACTCCAGGTCCCCGCCGGGCAGCCTGCGGACCAGGTCACCGCTGCGGTAACGCCGCGCTCCCGGCCTCGCCGGGTCGGGCACGAAACGCGAGGCGGTCAGCCCGGGACGGCCCACGTAGACGCCGGTCACCCCGTACCCGCCGACGTACAGCTCCCCGGGCACCCCGTCCGGTACGGCCCGGCCGTGCCGGTCGACGATCTCGGCCGACAGGTGGGGCAGGGGCCGCCCGATCACGCTGCGGTCGAAGGGCGTCTCCGGGGTGATGTCGTAGGCCGTGACGTGGACCGTCGTCTCGGTGATGCCGTACATGTTGCACAACCGGGCGTTCGGCCCCGCCCCGGTGGCGAACCACCGGCGCACGTGGTGCGGCTGCAGCGCCTCACCGCCGAAGACGATCAGCCTGAGGTCGTCGAGGACCCTCGGCGCCTCCTCGAAGAGGCCGACGAGCTGGCCGAACGCGGAGGGCGTCTGGCTGAGGCAGGTGACCCGCTCCCGCTGCAGGAGGCCGGCGAAGTCCTCCGGCGACCTGGCGACCTCCTTCGGCACGACCACCAGGCGCCCGCCGTACAGCAGGGCACCCCACATCTCCCACACGGAGAAGTCGAAGGTGTAGGAGTGGAACAGCGTCCACACGTCCCCCGGGCCGGGGGTGAAACGCTCCTCGGTCGCGTCGAACAGCTCCGCCACGTTCGCGTGGGTGACGGCCACCCCCTTCGGACGGCCGGTCGAGCCCGAGGTGTAGATGATGTACGCGGTCGTCCCGACGGGGACGGCCAGGCCGAGGTTGTCCGACGGGTGGTTGGCGATGGCCTCCGCCTCCTCGTCGAGCCCGACGGTGACGCCCTCCCCCACCCGGTCGGCGACGACCACCTTGGCGCCCGCGTCCTCAAGCAGGAACGCCACCCGTTCCGCCGGGGTCTCCGGGGCGATCGGCAGGTAGGCGGCGCCCGCCTTCAGCACCGCGAGCACGGCCTCGACCTGGCGGGGAGTGCGTTCGAGCAGCAGGGCGACCCGGTCGCCCGGCCGTACGCCACGGGCCCGCAGGTGACGGGCCAGCCGGTTGGCCCTGGCGTTGAGCTCCTCGTAGGTGACGTCGGTCGCGATCCGCTCCCGGTGCAGGGCGGTGACCGCCTCGAAACGCTCGTGCAGGCAGGCCCCGGGCTCACGGCTCACCGGTACGGCGACGCCGTGCCCGGCACCGGAGGTCAGGGGCAGCTCGGAGACCGGGGTCCCCGGCGCCTCGACGGCGGCGCTCAGCAGGGTCAGCCAGTGCCCGGCCAGCCGTTCGACCGTGGCGGCGTCGAACAGGCCCGTGGCGTACTCGACCTCGCCCCGCATGCGGCGCCCGTCGTCGAAGACGGACAGCAGCAGGTCGAACTTGGCGGTGCCGGTGGTCATGACACGCGGGGTCCCGCTCACCTCGCCGAGCCGCATCGGCCCGGTGTCCTGCGCGCCGTGCGCGCCGAAGGCGACGTTCATCAGCGGCCGGTCGACGACCATGTCGAGCGGCGCCCGGTGGTGGTCGAGATCCTCCATGACGTCACGGCCGACCGCGGCCAGCAGCTCGTGGAAGCTCTCCCCGCCGTCGATCCTGGTGCGCAGCGGCAGCACGGTGACGAAGTAGCCGATCAGGTCCTCGATCTCGATCCGGTCCCTGCCCGCCACCGGGGAGCCGATGACCAGGTCGTCCTGACCGGTGTAGCGGTGCAGCAACACCGCGAACGCGGTGAACAGCACGACGAACGGGGTGACCTCCTCGTCCATGGCCAGCACGCGCACCCGTTCGGTCACCTCGGGCGGCAGGTCGAACAGGTGGGTCGCCCCCTCCGTCAACCGCACCGGGGGACGGGGCCGGTCGGTGTGCAGCGTCACCCGTTCCGGCGCGCCCGCCAGGCGCCGCTGCCAGTAGTCGAGGTCCTCACGCGGGTCCTGCTCCCGCTGCCACGCCGCGTAGTCGGCGTACTGGATCGGCGGCGCGGGCAGCCGGGGCGTACGACCCTCGGCCCGCGCGGTGTACAGCACGGCCAGTTCGTGTTCGAAGACCGGCAGCGAGAGCCCGTCACAGGCGATGTGGTGGAAGACGACCACCAGGACGCACCCGTCCTCGGCCCAGCGCAGCAGCCGCGCCCGGACCGGCAGGTCACGCTCCAGGTCGAACGGCCTGCGCGCCTCGCCGAGGACCAGGTCGTCGACGGCCTCCGGCGCGCACTCGGTCACCGTCAGCGCGAACGCCGTCTCCTGCCTGACCACCTGGTACGGCTCCGACACCGAGGCGAGGAACGCGCTGCGCAGGATGTCGTGCCGCCCGACGATCGTCCCGAGGCACTCCGCGAGCAGGTCGGCGTCGACCGGCCCTTCGAGCCGCAGCACCCAGGGGATGTTGTGCAACGCGGTGCCCGGGGTCAGCCGGTCGAGCAGCCACAGGGCACGCTGGCCGTACGTGAGCGGGGCCGTCTCCAGGTTCCCCGGCCTGAGCGGCTGCCAGCCGTGTCCGACGGTCGTCATGTCAGTCCTCCCCGTCCGTGAGGCCGGCCACGGCCGCCGCCCACTCGTGGTCACTCATCTCCGGCAGCGCGGCGACGGCCTCCGCCCGGCGCAGTACGGCCTCCGGCGAGGACGCCTTCTCCAGCAGCACCGCGGCCTGTTCCGCGACGGTCCTCGCGGTGAAGAACACCCGTGGCGGCAGGTCGATCCGCAGCGCCACCGCGACCCGCGCCTTCACCTTGGCGATCGCGAACGAGTGCGCCCCCAGCTCGAACACGTCGTCCTCGGCGCCCACGGACGCCAGGCCGAGCACCCGGCCCCAGATGTCGGCGAGGGTACGGCGCACCGGGTCGGCCTCCCCGGCGGGCTCCGCTGCGGACTTCTCCGCGGCTGCCCGGTCGTTCGGTAGGGGGGTGAGGGTGTGGGGTGGGGGCAGGGCGTTGCGGTCGGTCTTGCCGTTGTGGGTGGTGGGCAGGTGGGTCAGGGGCAGGTAGGTG